>JBCBWI010000001.1:0-363297 GCA_039817185.1 Cyanobacteria bacterium J06648_16
TTCAAAACCACTCGGGCAGTCCGAAATCTGCATGAGATGAAGCTGATTAAGGGACTTCATTTCTGGTACGGGGAAGGCAATCGCCCCCGATACGATCTGGTCTTGCTTCGTCACGGACATCGACATGGCTTCAGCTCAGAAATACATCTGCGGGAAGTGCATAGGCGCAGCCGCCAGCTGGAGCAATGGAGTCAGTTACGGACCCCGCTGCGACGGGTCAAATAGCTCCGGTAGCTTGGGTTTGCCGTAAACACTGCCGACATAGTTTTTCAGAATCGTTTCGACCGTATTGCCTGTGATGTCGGCGATGCGGCCCACTGGGACGCCTGCTTCGATAGCATTGCTGGTAAAGGCTCTACGGGCATATCGGAACGGAAAGTAATCAATCCCGAGTTTTGCCAATAGCGGTTTCCAGCATCGTTCTCGGAAGTTGTGGTCGTCTATGGGCTTACCTTTAGGGCTAGTAAAAACAAAGTCTTTAGGGGTTGGAGTAAATCGAGATCTACGCTCTTGAAGCAACTTCTGCATGCGATCACTCAGCTGGTAAGCGACGGCATTACCGGTTTTGGTTTCTGCCAATACGCCACGGCTGTAGGACTGACTGATCACGACCCAGCCACAGTCGTCAGAGATGTGTTTCCACTGGAGCCCGGCCACTTCACCTGGGCGCCGACCGTTACTAAATTCAAAATCGATAAACTCGGCCCACTCTGGGCAATGCTGATAGGCCCCGGCGATGATGGCGCTGCAGGTTTGGGCCGATGCTGCCTGTTTTCGCTGCTTCTGCACCTTGACCTTGACGCCTTTCCACGGATTCTTGGCAACGTACTCGCGGTCGACGGCCCATTCCCAGCAGGCCCGCAATAGGCTCAGCCGTTGGCGAACGGTAATTGGTGACATGCGCTTCAACAGCCAGTCTCGGAAGTCGAGCGCCCTGGACTCGCCAATGGCGTTGGCTGATTTGCTCTGAAAAAACTGGGCCAGATAGCCCTGCGTTGCGCTGTATTTTTCGAGAGATCGCTTTTTGGCTAGGTTGCGGCGGCGATGCTCGGTGTATTTCTCGAACAGTTCAACGACGGTCAGCTTTTGTTTGGGCTGGAGCCGATACTTTTCAAGCGACTCGTCGTAGTGACCGCTGTAGCCCTGGTATTCGAGGTCGAGGTCACGCTGCAGGCCGCAGCGCTCTAGGAACGCATCGGCCAGCCGCCAGTTAGCGGGCGTATCCTCCATGCCAAGCGACATCGAACGTCGCCGACCGGTCGGCTCAGTCCACCGGACCTTGAGCCAGCCTTTGTCAGCGCTGCAAATCACTTCGCCTCTGCGTGCTTTTCTGCCCATCGCCCAAATGACGACCAATCAGTTCCGCTCTGTTCCGGCTTCGTTCCGCTCTGTTCCGCTTTTGCTGCGAGTTAGAACTTTTTGAAATGGTCACCCTGAAACGCGAACAGCCCGCCCACTAGGCGGGCTGGCGTCATCGGAGCGGCGGGATTTGAACCCACGACCCCCACTACCCCAAAGTGGTGCGCTACCAAGCTGCGCTACGCCCCGGTGCGTTACAAACGCTTTTCTAGGCTAGCATATTCTAGGGACGTGTTTGCACTCATTGAAGCAGTTGGCAGGCTGAACGGGGGGCCGTGGGCAGCGGACCTTAAAGCACCGGTCGGCTCACGAGTGTCGGAATTGTCTAAAATCCATAGCTCCAGCGAGCATAGTACCCACGGGTATCTATGTGAGTAAAGACCGTTGCGCTGGCCAGGCCGCCGCGAGAACCCCACCAGCCGTTGAGCCGATCGTAGACGGTGTAAGGATGGATACCGGGCAAGACAAAATCTACCGCATCACCGACCAAGTGGCGGGAACGACTTGCACCGCCCACACGACGATTGGTCGTCGGATCACGATACCAGGAATTGATTTTGATCGGTCGGTTGCCTAGCCGCTTACGCACATCTTCCATCACCTTGGCGATGCGAATAATGCCATAGACCGTGTTGCGATTGACGGGAATGCGGCTGCCGTTTTTGGTGGCTTCGGCCCAGGTGAAATTACCCCCGGGCAAAATCGGCTGAGACAGGTAGAACCGACTGTTGAATCCAGGCAATCGAATGTAAGGACCTGAAGGCTTAGTCGGCGCGGGGACTTCGTTCTTAGGCTGATTGTCGGGCTCGTTGCCCTCAATGCGGATATCCGGACTGTAGGCGTACCAGACAGTTTGGGAGCGGCTGGGGACGCTGGGACTGGCAAACTCAAGCTTGATATGGTTGTTAGCAGATTTTTCGTGACCCAGCAGCTCGAACTCGCTTTTGTTCTCAATAAAGACTTTTTGCTCGCGGGGAAGCTGGGACGACATTTTGGGGGCCAGCTTGAATAGGGTGTCACTGGTGACGGTGAGGGTAATGGTGTCACCCGTAATGCTGACGTCGGGCTTATAGGCATACCACGAGGTGCGATTCTCGGGACCGAGGAAGGCGTTTGCGATCGCAATCCGTACATGTTCGTTATTGCCAGGCAAGTAGGACTGCAAATAGTACTCAGATCCCTTAGGAACTGACACTTTCTCTTTGCTCGGCAGCCGACCTGATGAGATGGGTCTGAGTTTGAAGACCGTATCGCGATTGACGGTGAGCTTGACCTTCGTGTCGTATATTCTCACATCAGGGCTGTAGACGTACCAGGTCTTGTGCTTTGTGCCCTTCAAAGGAGACTTCAGCGTCACCTTATAGTGACCACCCGATGACCGTTCATGGGCCGCCACGTCTAACTCAGTGCCATTACCAACAAACGCTTTCTCACTATCAGACAGCTGACTGGACAGTTTGGGTGCCAGCTTGAACAACGTATCGCTAAAGACTTTGATTTTCATGGTAGAGCTCCCCTACTAGCGCTCGTCTGTACAGTGTAGAAACAATGGCCGGTAACGGCGCAGTTGATTGCATACATATAGTTACCTACTTAGGCAACCGCTATGGTCTGTAATCACCAGATAACCTACCCATTTCAGAACAAAAATCAACTGAAGTAGGTATCAATTAGGGGAGCTTAGGCAGGGGGCAAGGTCATTAAAGGAAGGGCACTGGTGTACCAGCTCAGTGAGACCGGCTAATAAGCCAGGGACAGCCTCAGCAGACCAGGTCCCTTCACCACCGCGCCCGGTCAGCAAAATCAGTCGCAGATCGTAGCCGGTAGGGAAACCTTCAGCCTCTAGCCAAACAAGGGACGTCTCTTGCTCGCAGGCGACCCGTTCGTCGTCCATCAGTTCGGCGGTCATGGCTGCCATCGTGCTCGATAGCTGCTGACTCAGTCGGCAAACGTCGGCCAGCTCAGCGGCGGTCAGTTCTAGGGCCCAGCTATCGCTACCGAGTAAAGCCTGGAAGCGTTCTGCCGTAGGGTTCCAACCGATCCGCCAGCCCGGCCCTTCCCAGATTTGCTGATCCATATTTCTTGCCCCGTGATGCCAATGGCCCTGTCTAAGGCGCAGGCGTCTGACCGGTAAAAACATCGACCAGGCCCTGAACCAACTGGTTGCGCTGGTTCCGGCTCATGCGAGCAACGGCGGCCATATCGCCCGTCATTGGGCTTTCGGTCAGCTCGTCCTGGTCTGGGTAAAACTGCGGCTCGATAGGCTGAAACGCTCCCAGGTAGTCGGCCAGGGTCAGCTTCCAGTCCAGGCGAAAGTTCGCGGGGCGATCTTTGACAAATAGGTGATAGCGAATCAGACGGCTGACCAGGGTGCTGTCTGGATGGGGCGTACCGTCGCTGAGACGCAAGTAAGTGTTTTCGAGGGGGATGTCGGGATAGCGGGCGTGGAGTTGAGTTGCGATCGCAACCGGCTCAACTCGGCGTAGAACCAGCGCAGGCTGCGCCTGAGCGATCGGTGCTAGCCCGACCCAGCTCAAACCGAAGTGAGACACCACAACCAGCACCACTGCCAGCGCAGCACCCATGATGAATCGAAGCCAGCGGACAGGCAACGACCTATTCTCCGATAATTTCCGGTTGGGTCAGCTCATCCGACATCTCGATGATGGCCCGCAAAACGGGCTTCATCCGCGACTCGTCCATGTTGTCGAATTCCTCAAAGCGGCGACGCTGGGCTCGATTGGCAACCTGCACGGTAATTCGATAGCGGTTGGATGCCGCGCTGATCAAATCTTCGGTACGGCGCATAATCTGAGTCGTTTCTAAGGTCAGTCGCTTCATGAAATACCTGGGTAGGAGTCAAGACTTGCTGTATCAGCGGCACTCGAACCGGTTAGATTCGCCCTGAAGGACCTGTTTAGGAGCCCATCGCCAACACGCTTGCCCATTCTATCCCAGGGACCGGTATTTGCCTGCTGAGTTGGCATCAATCTGCCGTATCTGCCTGTTCTTTGAAGCTGGGACTCAAAATCTTTCCCGAGCATTTTTATTTACAGACTTTTACAATACAGAGAACTGTACTTTTCCCGTTGTCATTCCCATCCGTTCCATGCCAGATACGCTTACCAAATTTGCCTACCAAACCTTTCAACAGGGCCGACAGGCATTCGGCTTTGCTCATAAAACCGTCAGCGCTCGGGTAATGAATCTAGTCTCTCCGGTTGAGCGTCGTGAGAATGCCAAGATTGACGACGAGCTGATGGCGCTGCTGCAAAAGCGCATTGATGACCTGTTAGAGGCCGACTGGCAGGACGCCGAGGACGGCGTCTATCCCAAGCATCTGCTGTTTGACAATCCCTGGGATGATTTCTTCCGCTATTACCCGATGGTCGTGCTAGACATTCCCAGCATTTGGGAGCGAGCCATTCAAAAGCGTCACCAGGACTTCACTCCTGATATAAACACCGAAGGCTACCCCAGCTACTACGTTCAAAACTTCCACCACCAGACCGGCGGCTATCTGACCGATATGTCAGCCAACCTGTATGACCTGCAGGTAGAGCTGCTGTTCAACGGCACAGCAGACCCCATGCGGCGACGCATTCTGGCACCGCTAAAGCACCACATTGAAACGATGCAGGCAGCCGCCACTGTCGATGTGGGTACGCCCCAGCCGGTCAAGATCCTCGACGTAGCCTGCGGTACGGGCCGTACCCTGCGGATGATTCGCGAGACGATACCCCAGGCAGCGCTGTACGGCGTGGACCTGTCTCCGGCCTATCTGCGCAAGGCCAACCAGCTACTGACCCAGACACCGGGCACGCTGCCCCAGCTGATTCAGGCCAACGCCGAGAAGCTACCCTATCTGGACAACTACTTTGAGGCGGTGACCAGCGTCTTCATGTTCCATGAGCTACCGGCGGCTGTTCGTCAGTCGGTGATTGATGAAGCCTTCCGAGTAACCAAACCGGGTGGGGTATTTATCATCTGCGATTCTATCCAGGCGGTTGACTCACCTGAGCTGACGCCGTTTATGGAGGGTTTCCCTGAAACTTTCCACGAGCCCTACTATCGCCACTACATGACGGATGACCTGGTTGCTCGCTTAGAATCTGCTGGATTCGAGCAGATCGAGACCGACAACTACTTCATGAGTAAGTACTGGGTGGCCCGTAAGGCGGCCTAGACAGACCTCTGTTCGCAACACGCCATTCCTGCAGGTCAAAACAGAAGCCGAAACAAAAAGGAGCTAGCGGTTTCGCCGGCTCCTTTTTGTATACCTGCATATAGCGGGCTAGGGTGACTAAACCTCGACAGTTGCAGCGGTCTTTGGCTGCCGATAGCGCGAACCGAGTCCTACCAGCGCAGCTAGGCCCAGCAGCAACCCCGGCTCTGGAACCTCGGTTGAGCTTTCGGGCTCATCGCCGTTGTAGGTGTACAAATGCGACTCGCCCGTGCCCGAGAGGGAGCCTGCGACTAGGGTGCCGTTGATGTGGCCATTGTTGAAATCAACCGCCGCATGCGGGGCCAGAATCGTGCCCATAAAGCCAACGCGAGTCACTTCAAGCAGCTCGGCCTCAGCAAAGTTGAAGAGGATATCACGGCTGCGATCGCGACAGTCCATATGGATGCCCTCGGCGTTACAATCGCGGTCACCAAAGTAAAAGCCAAAGTCGGAGACGGTGGCCGCTGTGCCCGACACGTTCACCACAATCTTTGAAGTATCCGGTACGTCAAAGGTCAGCTTGCGCAGATTGGCGAACAGATCACCCGTCAGATTGAAGATATTGAGGTCGCTGTCCGTCCCCGATAGGGTCGTCAGGGCGACATCTCCGTAGCGCTCAGTCAGGACGCCGCTGGTGTAGCTGGCCGCATCGCTGCTGATGGTCTTAGCGAGCGACTTGAGTTCGCTGCCTACTGCCGAGAAGTCAATGGGCGAACCCTGGCTGATAGTGGCGCGTCTGATCGGGCTATCGTCATCGTTGAGGAACTCAAAGCCAACGTTATTAGCAACGACGGCGCTACCACCGTAGACCGCATCGCCGTAGACCTTGCCGTTACTCAGCGTGACATCACCGCCCACTGCCAGCGTCGTGGCGTGGCGATCGCCCCGGAGCTTGCTGCCGATACCAAACGTATCCGCCGTCAGGCTACCGCCTACGGCCAGCTTGCCCTCAACGTCGGTGCTGAACATGTCGTAGTCGCCCAGCACGAAGACGTTGTAGTCGGACGCGCCGCCCAGTGAATAGGCCGAAGCCGATGCTGTCCAGCCGAAGGTGGTCAATGCGGCAATCGGGGCAAGTGCGATCGCACCCACGGCTAGCCGATCGCCAGCAAAAGTCCCCAATCGTGTTGAAATACTGCTCATGTAAGAAGGGAAAAAGACCGATTCACAGTTACTCCAGACATGATGGACGATAGAAATAGTTCCTAGGTGAAATCCCTAGATTTTTGGCAGCATATTCATCAAAATCATACAATTCAGCAAATTTCTGCCAATTTTGCTGCAGTAAAATTACAGACTTAGCGTAGAAAAATCAGAGATTTAGCTCATGTCTGCTGCAAACCGCGCCCCCACTGCTACCCAACGGCTCCACCGTTCCACCCTCCTCAGATAACACCGGTATAGAGCAGCTACGAAATCGTTTCCAAATAGAGGGTCTCCAGTTTCCTGGCATTGACCTGTAAATTAAATACCGTTTCTACCTGTCGTCGTCCTGCATACGAGAGTTGCTTAGCCAGAGAGGGCGTTTGTAGAATCCTAGAGATCTCCTTTTCCAAGGCTTCTACATCTCCCTCCTGTACGAGCAGTCCGGTCTTTTCATGGGTAATCGCTTCAGGAATACCGGCATGAACAGTAGATACTACGGGCAACCCCATGGCCATTGCCTCTAGCACGACGATCGGCAATCCTTCTGTCTCTCCGCTTGGACCGGTGATGCTCGGAGCTGCCAGCAACTGAGCCTCAGCCATACGCGCCCGAACAACCCCAGACGGCTGACTCCCTTCAAACTGGTAATTGGTCAGGGTTTTAGCAGCAAGGGCTTCCAGACTTGGCCGCAGCGGTCCGTCTCCAACAATGATCAGTTTTACGTCGGGACGCGTGGACTGTAACTTCGCCATCGCCCGGATCAAACCCTCGCATCCTTTTTTTTCTACCAGTCGCCCGACAAACAGCACGCAGGGCTGGCGAGCCTCGCCAGGAGAGAACTGAAATGTTTTGACATCGATGCCGATGTAGTGAACCTGTATTTTCTCTGGTGGACAGCCTTTGGCAATCAGCGATCGCTTGATATGTTCGGACACTGCAATGATGCATTGGGCTGAGTCGAACAGCTGTTGCTGTCGCCGAAAAAAAAGCTGTCGAAAAAAGCTACCCCGCTTATTTATGTAGTCCAGCCAAAATCGGGGAGAGGAATCTTCGACTTGGAAGGTTGGTTGAGCAGTGGCATAGTAGCCATGAAAGGTCACTAAAAGCGGAAGCTTGAGACGAGATGCTAAAGGCATTGCCAGTACCCCATCTAAGCCGAAGTGAGCGTGAATGAGTTGGGGCGATCGCGCTCTAATCTTCCCAATCCATTGGGGATTGGTGTATCCAGTAAGTTTATAAAGGCCCTTCCAAACACCCGACATGGGTTTGCACTGATCGAATGTTAGACACCGAGATTGAGGTAGAGTTTGTAGCGGGTTGGGAACCCTTGAAGAACCAACATAAAGACTTTGAAAAGTTCTATAAGCTTCTCCCTGAGCTGAAATAAAGGTCTCTGAATAGGGTAAAAGCTGATCTCGGTAGATTAGTACTGTCGGTCGCCGGGGAGAAAATTGTGTATTCATTCAGAAATTTCGAGTTCGAAACAAGGCTACGTCATTTTAATAGAGCATCCCTTCTGACCAGGACTAATCTGGACGAAATATCAGGCATCTAAACTTTCGAACTTTGATTAACGCAACATTTACAAAGCATTAATAATTCCTATTATACAAGCAGTTTATTTTCGATCTAACAAACAAACATGATTAAAATATATCATAAATTAAAAGGATACAAAGTTTCACTGGACGATTGGTTATTGTCAAATCAAATCATCAGTGGTCAGAGCCATTATCAGAAATTTATCATTCTGACTCGAGCGCGAACGGGATCTAATTTCTTAGCAGGATTACTACAGTCTCATACTGGAGTCAGAGCATTTGAAGAGATTTTCCCAAAGCGAGAAGATAGACTTCACTGGGGTTATAAAAATTATCCTAAGGCTGCAGATATTTTAAGAGTAAGGGAAGAAAGGCCATTAGAATTTCTAGATAAATTCGTTTTTCGTCAGTTCCCCTTCTCTGTATCAGCTGTAGGATTCAAGATATTTTATAACCAAGCTCAAGCAGGACAAAAACAACAGATATGGCAGTATCTGCGACAAAACAAAGAAATTAAAATTATCCACCTGAAGAGACGGAATCTGCTTCGAGTTTGCTTGTCTCATCATCTCGCAACAGCTACTAATCAATGGGTTCTTAAAGACGAAGCACATCGTAAAGATCACGACAAAGTTGCATTGGGTTTTCAAGACTGCCTGAAATTATTTGAAGAAACAAAAGAATGGGAAGAAGAGTATGATCGTTTTTTCGACGGTCATCCAAAACTTGAAGTCAGCTATGAAGATTTAGTTAATAAAACAGCTGCAGAAAGTAAGCGCCTCCAAAGCTTTTTAGAGGTAAAATTTCAAAGACTTAAATCCTCAACTTTGCAGCAGAACAGAAGTCTTCTGGCAGAGACGATTGAGAATTACAACGAGTTAAAAGATAAATTTAAGGATACTCCTTGGCGAGTTTACTTTGATGAATGAAAACCTCCCAAAACAAAGACCTCGGAATACGAATTTCAATAAATTCAGACTAATTTATTATTCTCTGTTCCTTCTGATGCTGAGCCATAGGTACGTCAGAACAATAATTCATTGATTTATCAGTTTTTTTGCATTGCCTTTTATAATATACGAAATTAATTTCGTCAGAAAAAGTAGGTCATTTTCCTGTTTTATATAAAGCCTGAATTCAGGATTTTTGAATACTGCCATTGCCTCCGAATACTCCATTAACTTACCGACATTAAAAATAAATTCTTTGTTGGCAAAAGGTCGCGCTTCAGGAATTAATCGATGCAGATAATATGCAGTCTTTATCCCTATTTTTAATCGCTCAATATGAATATTTGGTTTGAATTCATAGAGATTTTTACCATGCTGGCGATGAGTGGCTAGGTTCTCAGGAGCTAGAACGCCGGGGGCAAGATAAATGGCCATTAACCGAATTAGGGCATCAGCTGATACATGAAAGACTTCTGGCATCGGTAAAATCTGACTCAGAATCTCTTGCCGAAAGCATAGGCCACTCGTTGCAGGAAACCAATGCTGAAAATTTTGGCCACTGGTGAGGACTGGGCGTAGGTTGACAATCTCAAACTCTGTGACCTGATGGCGACGGCGATGAATCGTCTGCCCGTCTGCGTCTGTTTCTTCCAATTCGTGGAAACACCAGCCTGCATCGGCGTGTTTTTCGAATATCTCTATGATTTGAGCAACTTTGCTAGGTTTAAAGCAGTCATCTGCATCTAGAAGGAATACATATTCGCCGCGACAGGCCTGAAAGCCTGCATTGATTGCGGAGGCTTGTCCCCCATTGGCCTTGAGTACTGGCACAATGCGATCGCCAAATTTCTCAATTATCTGCCGCGATCCATCTACAGAGCCATCGTCAACGACAATCACCTCAATGATGTCATAGGTTTGATTCAGCGCACTGGTGATTGCCGCCTCTAAATATGTCTCGTAGTTGTAGTTGTTGATCAGAATACTTGCAAGCACGACTTCCTCTAATGGCGATTGGCGCTGGCTAGTGAGACAGTTTTTGATGAATGAGTTCAACCAAGCTTTCGTTGAGTAATGTGCGGGTTTGCACATTGCGATGGCGAATGCGGCTGCCACCCGTGACGACTACACATTGATTAACAACATTGGCCACGGGGCCATAGAGGCGAGTGGGTAAGGCAGCGACTTCGACCCAGCGATCGCTACGGGTGTCGTAAGCCAAAATGTTGGACAGCAGGTCACTGCTGTAGGAAGACGACTTAAGCGTCAAAAAAAGTTGGAGAGGCAGATCGTCGATGAGTTTTTCTTGGCTGTGGTCAAACAAATCCCCTTTGAGCAATACCGGATTTTGATTATTGCGTCCCCCAGCAATCACGATGTAATCTTCCACTGCAAAGGTAGTGGCTTCAAAATGAGAGCGGGGCTCTGGCATGGCCGCGGCTCGATGCCACTGGTGTGTGGTCCCGTCGAAGTAAAACACTGAATCCTGATCGATGGGGTTAGTATCGTGACGAATCTGACCGCCGATAGCATAGAGCTTATCGTTAAGCGCGATCGCCGAAATATGCCCTCTAACTTCTGGCAGCGGCGGTGCTGCTAACCAGTCTTGAGCGCCATCGAGGGGCAAGTACCAATGATCGGCATGGGTGCTATCGCGATCGCTACCGAAGCCGCCAAAGTAGTGCAGAGCGTGATTGATAACGCCCAGTCCCCCACCAGCGCGAGGTTCAGGCAAGGAAGGTCCGGCGGCCCAGTGGTGAGTCGTAAGGTCATAGTGCCAGACTTCGGTGGTCGCCTTCCCAGGATGATTTCCCACAAAGCCACCAGCAATCCACAGGCGATTGCCAACGACAGCGGCATTCACGTGGGTGACAGGCGTTGGCATGTCTGGCAGTCGGCACCACCGGTCAGCCGCAAAGTCATAGGCATAAGCATCCTGAGTCGCTCGCCAGCCTAAGGTAAATCCACCCAATACGTAAAGCCTGTCAGCGATGACTGTCGCCGCGCTTTCCAGCAGCGGTGTGGGCAAAGGGGCTCCCGTTTTCCAGAGACGGTGAGGCAGTGTCCAGTTTTCTAAGGTTTGAGTAATAGAAACCATTTCTCGTTTTTGCCGGGATTAGTTACCCGTAAAGGTAAGGACAGGGCTGAAAATTTGGTCGAGCGATCCAGTGATGTCGTCAGGGAGCGGCGGTCGTAGCAAGGAGGCAATATTTTGATGCAAATGTTTGAGGCTGCCAGTACCAAACATCACCCCGTCAATTCCGGACTGATGGCGGCAATAGCGATAGGCGAGATCCGGTACGCTGACGACAAGCGGATGCTCGAATAGCGAGCAAATGATCTCCGGTGACATTGCAGTATCTAACACGTCCTGTGCTTGCAACGTTTTCACAGCAGCAGTGAGCGTTTCCGGGCTGCGTAGAGCGTTGCGTACAGCAAACATGCCCAAAACGCCGATGCCTTTCTCAGAAGCCTTGGGTAAAAGCGCAATTTTGGCGGTTTGGTTAATACAGTTGAAGCCAACCATCATCACATCC
Organism: Cyanobacteria bacterium J06648_16; assembly: GCA_039817185.1. GTDB lineage: Bacteria > Cyanobacteriota > Cyanobacteriia > Phormidesmidales > Phormidesmidaceae > CAWUKV01. The sequence continues at coordinate 11,759 of JBCBWI010000001.1, forward strand.
CAGCAGTCGTCATCGAGTGCTTGCGTCAGCATGTGATGAACAGGATCGCGGGTAAAGCTTTCGGTGACGCCAAGGAAACGGATTTTGCCCTGATCGCGCAGTTTCTCTAGCGTTGGCATTAGCATTGGCACCACGCTGTCGTAGTGCTGGGGCTTGACCCCGTGCAGATAATAGATGTCAATGTATCCAGTTTTGAGGGCTTTAAGGCTGCGTTCCAAACTGCGCTGTAACACCTGGGGGCTAACCACCTGCCCGCGTTTGTCTAGGGGTTGCTTTTTAGTGGACAGTACCAGGCGATCGCGATCGAGGGGCCTAATCGCTTGACCAATCACGGCTTCTGAGCCGTAAGCTTCAGCCGTGTCGATCAGATTGATACCCCAATCTATCGCTTGTCGCACCACTGAGATCGCACTGGCTGGACTTTTTCCCGTACTGAGCCCCAGACGACTGTGACCACCGCCACCTAATCCTGCAACGCTAACCCGAAAGCCTGTTTGGCCCAGCGTGACGTACTGCATTTCTGGCAGGGGATCCGTGGGCGGAGAGGAGAGCGGCTGCCGACTCTGTGCCCACCGCGTCAGTAAAGCGCGCATCATGGCATCTCTCTATCGCCAATGTGAGCCCGCATCGTTTCATAGTGCGCTTTCATCGTGCTGCGAGCCTGTTCGATGGCCGTCGCCACAACCGCCGCATCTAAGCGCGCCCGGCGCACGCTGGGATGTCGATGTCGCGCTAGCCAGTAGTCGAGATTGGTGGATAGTTCAAACAACGCTCGCTCAATCTGAAGTTCGACAGTCTTTTCGGGTAAAAACAGTCGAGACTTACAATGCTGTTCTGGCGTCACCATGTAGAAATGGGCATGGCCGGCCTTCTCCCCAAAGCAATCAAAGCGCATCACGTACTGATCTAGCACGTGCAAAATAATGGCAGGTCCTCGTCCCAGGCCAGTCAGCTTCCAATACACTTCGAGCTTTGCCAGTGGGCCAAGCGGAAAAAAGCAAACATCATGCCGGATAGTTTTTTGCGGGGTCGCTGGCGGGCTGAGCTTTCGCTTGAGCTGCTTGGCCTTATATTTAGCAACGTCAACCATGAACATCGTGTTGTATTTGCGTAGAATAACGGGATTGAAACATGACAAATAGAAGCGAGCAAACGGATAGAACTAGCCGTAGGTATAGGTAGGAATTCGCCGAATCCATTGGGGTAGCTCGTCTTGCCAAAAGATACAGGCTTTTTGTTCGTCACTGAGCCCCTCAGCAAGCTGATTGAGTTGGCTGCGGCTAAGCTGATTTCGACTACAGCGAAAGGGTCGCTGCGGTCTACGACTGCAGTAGCCAAAGGTGATAGCCCGACGGGACTGGCTTACGGGGGGTTGTCCGCGGTGGTAAACCTTTGCCGTGTCGACAAAAATGACGGTACCTGCTGGCCCGGTGCAGGTTTGAAGCGCGGCTGTCGGAACCTGTGACTGGACTAGCGCCTCAAAGGTTTGGCTGATGAAGAAGGCACAGCGATCGCCCGCTGCCGCCAAGACTGTTTGCGAACTCTCTGGATCAAGACACTGAAAAGGCCCGCCTCCAGCTGCCACGTCATTGAAATAAATAATCACTTTCAAGACACATCGGTCTTCATTGTCCAAATGCCAGCGACGTGTTGCTGTTTCTAAGCCATTGCCGACTGAGATATTGCACAAACAGGTGTCATAGGCCACAGGGAGCCCAAAGTAGCTCTCTGCAATCCCCAACAGGCGACTATTCAAGCCCCATTGAAAGATTTGAGCATGGGCCTTAAGCAATGAAAAATCAGGCGTCGCTTGGAACTTGACCCGATCGCTTTTGACGCGTTGCTCAAGCGTTTGGAAAAGCTGTTGCCCTGACTGAAAGAATGACTCTTGCCCTAGAATCGCTAACTCAGTCAAGGTCGTAACACATTGCCCCCGATCTCTAAGCTGATCGACAACGAATGAGTCGGTGTCAAACAAAGAACGTTGTTGGGCCTGATGGTGACTTAAATACGCCTGGTATCTTGGCCATAGCACTCGATTTTCTACCCACGAATGACTGAGAACTCGTTCAGCCAGAGTCGGTACAGCATTTTTGACGGCTCTGCGGAGTGGACTGAGTTGGAGCCTTTGACCAACCTGTTCGGTTAAGCGATTTCTAACTGAGCGCATGGGCGTCATCTCTCAACTCGGCACCCAACCGATGTACAAAACTTCTTGGAATCAGAGGCCTTTGACGCCTGAAAGCCGGGAAAATAGGCAAATCGCTCCACAGCGCGAGGCTGCCCAAAAAACTCCTATCTCTCAACCGGTGAAACCTGAGTAGAAAGAGAGCGTAGGTTCTTTTTGAGCTGATAGAAGGGACTAATTAAGCTGCTGCGGTACAGTTCCATTTTGCTGGCAAGAATGGCATCAGTGGAAAATTTACGATGATATTTAAACCAGTATGCTAATAGCCTACCCAAATCCTTAGCTAAATGACTAATAGCTACAAACGGCTTAAACCAGTTGGGATAGCTCACCGTGCGAGTGCAGTAGCGGCTTAGCCCAATCCCCTTAAAAAAACGCATCAAGTATTCCCGCTCTAGCCGAGCAGTAGGAATATGGTGATAGATGTACATATCTGCATTGAACCAGATTTGCCATCCGGCTCGTTTTAGATACATTAAAGCTTCAATATCCTCGCCTTTTAGTGCTAACGAGTGGCCTACTGGTCCCTGCAGAGTCTGCTGCTCAGGCACTAACGCTAACCACGGCTGACGACGGATAACTAGTCCAGCCCCAGGGGGCAGCATATTAATTTTGTCGTAAACACCCTTGGTAAAACAGACATTATAGGGGCGCTCGACAACGGGCAAGAATCCGGCAATATGGTCAAAGTTTTCCGGCGGCGGCGATTCAAACTTGCCGCAGATCTGGCTACCGAAAGCAGCCGCATGGGGATGCTCCTGCGCAAAGTTAATGGCAGCCCTAACCCAGCGCTCAGCGGGAATATTGTCATCGTCAAGAAAGCCGACTAAGGGAGCATTGGCTTCTTCGATAGCGCGGCGACGGGCAACGGATGCGCCCTTTACGGATTCGAAGCAATAACGCAGTGGATTTCTAGACGGCCACTGTTGCTGATAGCTGCGTACGATTTCGGCGGTGCGATCGCAGCTGCAGTTGTCTACAACTAAAACTTCCCACTCGACGTTTTCTAAACCCTGCTGTGATAGCAGCGCATCGAAAATTTCTGGCAAATGCTTTTCACCGTTATGAGCACGAATTGCCACGCAGAAATCTAGCATTCTATTTATACTTTATGCGAGGAATTAAGTGTGCTTTTTAAGGTGAATATACATTTCAGCTTTCTGGTAAATTTTTGCTGAAATATTGAATTTAATCTCACCTTTCCTGAGGTTAGCAAACCTAGAAAAAATCGGGCAAAAAGCTAGTGAAAAGAACGAACTATTCTGCAAAGTTTCAGAGAAGATGCCAATATCAGCCTCTGATTGAGGAGAGTTGAAATATCCAGGATTACTGATGCTGCTTTAAACCACCTAGGAACAGAACCAGTGGCTAATATCCTTACATTGGGCTCGTCCACTTTTCCGGACGGATTTGAGACTCGTATCTAGAAAATAGAGCGATTCTCTACCGCTGATATGGAGCCCGCGAGTTAGACATGTTCGTGATTGAGTATTTCGTACTTGAGTATATTTACGGTTGTTAGTTTGGCAATAGACACTGAGGGTTGAGAATGCTCAATTGACCCTGTAAAGTACGGGTGATCTATGATTGAGATGCCTTGACAGCACACACCAACGCCCATGACGGTTGAGCCAATGGTGCAAACGGCACCCAAGCCACCCCAGCTGCGCCCGTATCAGGTCAATCTTGTGAATGACCTGTACCTGAAGCTGAACGAGGGCCACAAACGTATTGCCATCATTGCCGGGACCGGCGCTGGCAAAACCATCATCAGCGGGCAGATCTGTGCCCATGCCGAGTCTGCCGGTCGCAAGCTACTGTTTTTGGTTCACCTGGATGTGCTGGTGGGCCAAACCTACGAAAAAATGAAGTCCTTTGGGCTCAAGTGCGGCTTTATCAAGGCAGGCTGGCCCGAAGACCCGGAAGCGCCGATTCAGATTGCCAGTATCCAGACCATGTCGAAGCGGACCTGGTGGAAGGACTGGCCCGCCGATGTGGTGTTTTATGACGAGGCTCACATTACATTATTTAGTCAAATCGGCAAAAAGGTCATGAATAAGACCCATGCCGACTCGGTGCATTTTGCCATGACCGCCACGCCGCTGCGGTTGGGAAAAGAACAGCTAGGGGACGTCCTCGAAACGCTGGTGGCTTCCCCCGTGCCCAACGACCTGCAGCAGATGGGCTACCTGGCCCCGCTGAAGTACTACAGCATGCCGATGGATAGCATGGCCAACCTAGAAGAGGTAGGCACTAAGGGCGGCGAGTACGACGAGCGCGATCTGAAGAATGCCTGCGATCGCCCCGAACTGGTAGAACGCATTGTCGAAGAGTGGTTTCGCCTGGTACCCAACAAGCGTACTATTGCATTTTGTGTGGACGTAGAGCATGCCCGCCACGTGGCCGAGGCCTTTCGTAAAGAAGGCATTACGGCGGATACGGTGGACGGCAGCACCCCAATCAAAGACCGCAAAGAGATGTACGAGGCGCTGGGGGCGGGCGAGCTGACAGTGCTGACCTCCTGCAACGTAATTAGTATCGGTTTCGATGAACCCAGCGTCGAGGTAGGGCTAATGCTACGGCCTACAAAATCCTCGGCGCTGCACTTTCAGCAATTGGGTCGGGTGATGCGGATTTCGCCGCAGACGGGCAAGGAGTACGGCATCATTCTCGACCAGGCAGGTAATCTGCAGCGACTGGGCTTCCCGGAAGATGTGCAGGAGTACACGCTGCCGACGCGCAAGCAGTCGTCGGGCGGGGGCGGGCCCACGCCCACGAAGCCCTGTCCGGCCTGCGGTCGAATTGTCTATTCGTTTATCGTCAAATGCCCCGACTGCGGCCATCAGTGGATTTCAGAACGGCCCATCTTTTTAGAAGACATGGTGGAGATCTATTCCAATGAGCAGGCTAGCCAGATTAAAGACATTCCCACGCTAATTCAGATTTACCACGGGCACCGGCGGCGGGCCTACCGACGCGGCTATGCCACCACCTGGGCCGATCGGGCGTTTTATGAGCATTGCGATCGCGCCCCCAAACCCGAGTGGTGTCGCGGCTCTCTCTATGGCCCCAACCCCACCTGGGAAGAACAGCTCTCAATTTTGCAGTACCTGCGCAAAAGCGCCCGCCGCGTTGGCAAGCGAGAAGACTGGGTAATTACTGAGTTTGAAAAAGAGGTCGGTCCTGGCAGCTGGCGACAGATGGCTTTGTATGAAGGCTCTGCTTAATGGAGATGGACGCCCTACGGCAAAGCACTCAAAGCAAGAGACCAGCTGTTGGCCTATATTGAAAAGAGAATCCATGCACGATAAAAGGGCGCGACGGCTTCGGAAAGGACAGATGTGTTGAATTTACTGCTGCTTGACTGCTGCAGACAGAATACGACGCTGGCAATCGACTGACTATTCCAACGCTGCGTCCCGCAGCGGGACTGCAGATCTGCTTCAGTTCGCTATGAACGGTCTGTAACCTCTGTAAGGAGCGCTCCCAACGCAATCGGTTAAATGCCCGGTAATCATTCCGGTACATCATCAAGGTGTACATTCCTTGTCTAGACAATCTGTTGTTCTCAATCTTTTGGCTTTAGAATTCTCAACCCAACGGTATCAACGACTCGCCCAATCATTCGCTATAGTGAGGTTAAGGCATGAGCTAGGGGGTTAGGGATTGCTCAAAATATCCATCACCTCACTTGGGAGCGGTCATGCAAAAACTCAACCAGACAACAGAATATAAGTCTACCGGCGGCTGGATCGTTCACATTTACGACTGTAACCGTCGTTTACTGTGTGCATTGGAACCGTCTCATGGCTGGTCTTTTGTGACAGGCATAGGCTTGGGCCTACTCGTTGCTATCGTTGGCTATCACCTAACGCCCCCGGCTCAAACTGTGGCGGCGCCAGTGGCCCCGTCAGGCACACAAGCCCCAACGGGTAACACCCCTACCGGGCTGGGGCTACCCATGGGTATTGATTAACCTCTCTCCGTTCAAAAATACAGCTAAATAGTCCCTGAAAGTCCTGGTGCTTATGCGTCAGGGCTTTTTTACTGAAGACAGTTACACAGATGATTTTCTAGCGAAAGCATATATTATTAGCATATTTTAGTAGCTGAAACATAATTTCACCTTATGGTTTAGATGCAAAAAAATAGCCCTTCTCTCTTCCAAAACTTGGATAACTTTTAAGGTTTTTGTCATAAACTTAATTATATGGAAGGAGCGACTTGCATTTAGCCAAGTCAATGAATCTTGATCCCTACTGTCGTTGAGGTTCATATCCAACCATCGGCAAGGCAGTAATCTCCTAACCCCATAAGAGGCGTTTTTGCCTCGTGGATTCTGTTGAGGGGTGCGCTGCACCCCTCTTTTTCTCCAGCTTTTACCCTCAATTCACCCCTTTAATTCACTTTTGCCACACTGGCGATCGCGACAGTTTGTCTATGGCCTTCGCAGGGAGGAACATCACATGTCTCAATTATTGCCTCATTTCTCAAAAACAACCCGGCGTAAGTTCTCAACCGCCATTGGTGCCTCGACAGTGGGGTCAGGGTCCGGACATGCATCTCCCAAATGAGAAAACCACGGTTCAAGACTACGCTTGCCTGTTTGCCCCACAGCTATCTGATTCAAAGAGGAATTAACACATGGATTTTTTGTCCGAATTCTTGACGCTCTTCCTGGGGAAGTTGCAGTCTCCGACCCTTGGCTTTCTAATTGGCGGTATGGTCGTTGCTGCTGTCAATAGCCGACTGGCCATTCCAGACGCGATCTATAAGTTCATCGTCTTCATGCTGCTCATCAAAGTTGGCCTGAGCGGCGGCATTGCAATTCGCAATGCCAATCTGACGGAAATGCTGCTGCCCGCGCTGTTCGCTGCGGCAACCGGGATCCTGATCGTATTCATCGCGCGCTACACGCTGGCCAAGATGCCGGGCGTCAGAACCCTGGACGCCATTGCGACCGGGGGCTTGTTTGGTGCTGTGAGTGGCTCTACCCTCGCCGCTGGCATAACATTACTAGAATCGGAAGGCATGCAGTACGAGGCCTGGGCCGCCGCACTGTACCCCTTTATGGACATCCCAGCGCTGGTAACTGCGATTGTTATCGCCAGCATTTACGCCAAAAAGCAGCGCGACAAGTATCTCAGTAGAGAAGAGTATCTTAGCAAGGAGGGGTATCGCAGCAAGCAGCCCGTTGCCGTAGGCGGGGCTCCGAGCAGTCAGGGCGGTACCACAGGCGGGTATCCCAGCGGTCAAGACGGCATCGCTAGCGGGCATCCCAACGAGCAACGCGATACCGCCAGCGAGCGGGTCAAGATATGGCCCATCGTGAAGGACAGCCTTCAGGGCTCTGCCCTGTCGGCACTGATACTCGGTCTCGCGCTAGGCATATTGGCCCGGCCAGAGAGTGTCTATGAGAGCTTCTTCGATCCGCTCTTTCGCGGCCTGCTTTCACTGCTGATGCTGGTCATGGGTATGGAGGCTTGGGCCAGGATCGGTGAGCTACGCAAGGTAGGCCAGTGGTATGCCCTTTATGCCTTTTTTGCACCCCTACTGCATGGATTCGTTGGCTTCGGTCTTGGCTGGATTGCCCATATCACGACAGGATTCAGCCCTGGTGGTGTTGTGCTGTTGTCTGTTATCGCCGCCTCCAGTTCAGACATCTCGGGGCCGCCGACATTACGGGCTGGTATTCCCAAAGCCAATCCCTCTGCCTATATCGGCGCATCTACAGCCGTCGGCACACCGGTTGCGCTTGCCGTTTGCATACCGTTATTCATCGGGCTCGCCCAGACGCTGATGGGCGGTAGCTAATTTCTGTAATTCAATGAGTACACACATCAAGAGGTAACCCATATGGCAAAGCCAGCCAGCAAGCTCGTCATTGTTACGGAAAAGTTGTTGCTGAAAAAGATCGCCAAGATCATCGACGAAGCCGGGGCAACCGGCTATACGGTGGTGGAAGCTGGCGGTAAAGGCAGTCGCAATGTTCGCTCGTCAGGACGACCCACCGTTGCCGACGAATTCTCGAATATAAAGATCGAGGTGCTCGCCGAGAGCCGAGATATGGCCGAGAAGATCTCGAATGAGGTCGCAATGAGATATTTCGACGATTATTCTGGCATTGCCTATATTTGTAACGCGGAGGTACTGAGCGCACACAAGTTCTGCGGACCAGACGGCTGTTGAATCGAGATGATGCAGACTCAAAAAGCCGGGGTCGTGCCCCGGCTTTTTGATGGTCGTGTTTCGTACCTGTGGAACGTTGATGGTTGAACGCGCTAGACTTCCTCTACAGCTGATTTACTCATGACTTTGCCCATGACAATGTGGCCTGAGGGTAACGCTATCTTTTCTGGACGAACGGCTGTTATTGCCACAATGCATCGAAAAGAGCGTGCGATCGCACCGCTGCTAGAGGCAGCATTGGGCGTCACAACCCAGGTGCCGGCTCATTTTGATACGGATGCGCTGGGCACCTTTACCCGCGAGGTGCCGCGGCCTGCCGACCAGCGCGAGACGGCTCGACTCAAGGCTGAGGCGGCGCTAGACCTGACGGGGGGTGACTTGGCGATCGCCAGTGAGGGCAGCTTTGGACCGCATCCACAGATACCGTGGGTGGCGTGCGATCGCGAACTCGTCCTGCTCTACGACCGCCAGCACGATCGAGAAATGGTTGGCGAGGTGGTCTCGTCTAAGACTAACTATCGCTCCCAGCTGATTCACGACACAGAGGCGGCGCTGAAATTTGCTGAGACAGCGGGCTTCCCCGATCATGGGCTCGTCGTGATGCCCGCCGCCGATCGCGAAGCGCCCCAGCAGACAACGGCGATCAAGAAAGGCATCACCACAAAAGCCGCGCTGATCGAAGCCGTCGCGTTTACCCTGGAGCGTTCTGCCGATCGGACAGTCCACGTTGAGACGGATATGCGCGCCCTCTACAACCCGACCCGCATGGCGGTGATTGCTGAGGCTACGCAGGCAATGGTTGAAGCGATACGGCATCGCTGCCCGACCTGTAACTGTCCGGGCTTTAGCCGGGTGCGGCAGCTGCCGGGACTGCCCTGTAGCCTGTGCGGTAGCCCGACACTGTTGCCCCGATGGACGGTTTATCGCTGCCAGCGCTGCCAGTTTGAAGGGACCTATCCTGTCGCAGAAGCTACCACCAGCCCGGCCAATTGTTTGTGCTGCAATCCTTAAGGTTCAACCTGTTTTTACAAAAAGCGCAGCTGCTACAGATGAAGCATCACCACCGCTAAACTTGTTCTGACTTAGCAGTCTGACCAGCTCAGCTTACCCCAACTGGCTGGAGAACGAGTTGGAGCAGGCTAAGCTGGGCGTAGCGTTCTACTGAATCCAGACGTAAACCTACACGCTCTGCAGCCAGCCTAGCACCGTCTCAAAGTCGCTAATGCTGTGGTCAGCTTGGGCCTGCCAGGGAAAGCCGCCCGTGGGGTCAATGTAGACGGTGGCCGTGCCTGCGTTGCGTCCGGCCTCGAGGTCAAAGCGGTAGTCACCGACCATTACTGCCTCGTTAGGTTGCCGGTCCCACAGGCGCAGCAGTTTGAGAATACCGTCGGGCTGGGGTTTGGGTGGGCAGCAGTCACGGCTGAGGATGTGGTCAGGATCAAAAAAGGACAGCAAATCGCAGGCTTTTAACGTTTCGTGGGCCATCGCCTTGCCGTTGCGGGTAAGCACACCGATGGGGATGTGGTGCGATCGCAACCACTCCAGCAAATCACCTACCCCTGGCTGGGCCGTCGCCTGCCGCGCGATCGCCCGCTCAATCTCAGCCAGTTGCCGGTGCTTCGCAGCTGCCGCCGCCGGGTCCATCTGCCCTAGCCGAGTCAAGGACTCCAAAATCGGCTCCCCCACCGGCAGCCCCAAATCTTGCCGAATCGCCTCAAAATCATGAATGCCCAGCGTCAGCGTGCCGTCCATATCAAACACCCAGCAGCGACGCTCACGTAAATCAACGGTCATGCGCTCAGCTCCATCTCCAACAAGTACCCGGTCGGGTGCCGTCACTAGCCTAACCCGTTAGCCATCTTGGAAATAGCTTACGGGAGAACTGAAATGACTCAATACAGCGTCCACGGTACGGTCACTGATGCCAAAACCGGCCAGGGCTGCGCCGGACTCCGCATCGAGGTCTGGGACAAAGACCTGTTCTGGGATGACGCCCTCGGTAGCGCCACCACTGACGAGTCGGGCGCATTTGCGCTCAGCTTTGGTGCGATCGCAGCGCAGGATCTGTTCTTTGATCGTCAGCCAGACCTCTACTTCAAGGTCTTCTACCAGCAACAGCTCATCCACAGCACTGAAAATAGCGTGCTTTGGAATGCTAAAGCGCCTGATGTGCACGTTCATATCGAACTCCCTCAGACGCCTGGGGTGCATCCTGATCCATCCAATCATCATTCCAACAACTCAAAAGACACTATGGCCATCCACGGTAAAATGCCTCTGCGCAACCTCCACGTTCCCTGCTCTCCGTTCGCCGACGAAGACAGAAAGTTTGGTCGCCTGTTTCCCTACTTGCCCCCCTTTGACGCCAGCGAAGAGTGGCTAACCGCCGTCGCCGCACTAATGGATGACGAAACAGTCGACGATGCGAAAGGAGACAGCCAGACGATTCCCGCTGGTTTCACCTTTCTTGGTCAGTTTATCGACCACGATATTACCTTTGACCCCACCTCTAGCCTAGAGCGTCAGAACGACCCTAACGCCACCCGCAACTTCCGCACCCCGCTACTAGAGCTAGACAGCGTCTACGGCTCTGGCCCAGAGGCCAGCCCCTACCTGTACGACCAGGAAAATAAGGGCAAGCTACTGGTGGGTAAAGACAACATTGACCTGCCCCGCAACTCACAGAATGTTGCTCTGATTGGCGATCCTCGCAACGATGAGAACAGAATTGTCTCTCAAATGCAGCTGGCCTTTGTCAAATTCCACAATGCGGTGATCGATCGACTGGCGTCCGAGGGCTATCCAGAAGGGGAACGGTTTGAAGAAGCCCAGCGGCTGGTGCGCTGGCACTACCAGTGGATTGTCCTGCATGAGTACCTGCCGCTGACTGTTGGCAAAAAGGTCGTAAAAGACATTCTTGAGAACGGTCGTCAGGTTTATAAATGGTCTGTCGAGCCCTTTATTCCAGTCGAGTTTTCTGTTGCCGGATTCCGTCTGGGTCACAGTCAGGTGCGTAACAGCTATCGCATTCAAGAGTTTCTGGTTAACAAACTGTTTGAGCTAAGCGTCTTTAACAAGCGCGGCGTTAACGCTGACGAAGTGGTCGATTGGCAGTTCTTCTTTAACCTCAACCCCCACACCCGTCCGCAGGCTAGCCGCAAGCTAGACGAGAAGCTGGCGAATATCCTCAAAGATCTGCCGGTGCCCATTCTCGGGGCCGGTGACCAGCGCCGCTCTCTGGCCTTCCGCAACCTGCTGCGGAGCCAGTCCTTTAGCCTACCCTCCGGTCAGGCCGTGGCGCGGGTGCTGGGTGCGCGGGTGCTGTCTAATCAAGAGCTAGGTCTGGGCAACATCTCTGTTGCCGGTCCCCACGAGGCACCGCTGTGGTACTACATCCTCAAAGAAGCGGATCTGTGCACCCAGGGAGAAACCCTTGGCCCCGTGGGCGGACGCATTGTCGGTGAAGTGCTGGTGGGCCTGCTGCAGGGTGACTACAAGTCGTTTGTGACGATCGACCCCAACTGGAAGCCCTTCCTGGGTAAGCATCCTGGCAGCTTTACCATGGCGGACCTGCTGAAGGCCGCAGGCGTGGCCTAATGGCTTAGTCATTCACTGCATCTACCGCTGGGGGTTCAGAGCAGCTGAGCCCCCCATTACTTGTACACTCAGGGAGAACGCACATCTACTCCCGTCACCTCAGAAAAAAACTATGGCTAAACTAGGCATCTTGACGCTGCACGGCATGGGAAACGTGGGTGAAGACTTCGATGCTGTCCTTCAAGAGGAGTTACGAGATCGTTGGGGTAGCGCCCTCAAGAATGAGATAGCGTTTCAAAGTATTCACTACCACCCGGCAATGCAGGGCCAGCAGGAAGCCACGCTCGACCGCATGCATGATGCACATAAGCTGAGCTGGCGAAGATTTCGCGATTTTTTTGTCTACAGCTTCAGTGACGCGACCACTTATCATCTATTTCCGGAAGACCCCACCAGCGTCTACCAAAAAGTTCATCGCACGGTTCAGGCCAACCTCACCGCCCTACGACAAAAGCTTGAACAGGCCGACAACCCAATTGTGATCATTGCCCATTCCCTCGGCTGTCAGGTGGTGTCCAACTACATTTGGGACGTGCAGCGAGGCAAGGGCATCTGGGCGACGGAAACGCCCTCAGGCTACAATCAGCTCAAGGGGCTACAGCTGATGCTGACGACGGGGTGTAACATTCCTCTATTTGTCTCGGGGCTTTCAGCTATCCAACCCTTTAATAAGCCCCACCCTGACTTTCAGTGGCTTAACTTTTTTGATAACGACGACGTGCTGGGCTGGCCGCTGCAGCCCTTAAGCGACAGCTACCGACAGTTAGTGAAAGATCGCCCCATTCAGACGGGCATAACGCCGCTAAGCCACGCCGAATACTGGCGCGATCGCGATTTCCTCAACCCGGCTGCGATTCAGATCGAAGATCTGTACCAACGCAACTTTGGCTAGAGTGACCAGATAAGACCAATCAATATTTGTTCACACACTATTAACCTAGCTTAAATGGGTTGATTAGATGCCCTGCTCTGACGATACCCCTGTGGATAACGTAGGCCCCCGGACGTCACGCAGAGAGGATCAGAATCTACTGCTATTTCTATTGACTCGAATCTGGTCAGAGCAGATGGATTGGTCCTTTAGCGTGGATATGGCGGTTTATCACACGACGGGGGCGAGTCTAAGGCGCCAGCGGTGCCTAAGGCTTTCTTAAGCTTGGGTATGGGGCGTAAGAAGAGTGAAAAATCCCGTAGAAGTTATGCCACTTGGGAAGAAGACCATACGGGCCCATCCTCGCGTTAGAGATAGTGTCGCACCAGCCGAATGGTGAATATCAGGCTAAGCGCGACTTGTACGCTAAGTGCAGCAGCGCTAACAGAAGCTGAACGGACAACCTGACAGGCTGCCTTAATTGCATTCCAATCATTCATCCAGCCAACTATTCATCCAGTCAACTGCCAGCTGCGCAAAAATGCACATACAGTGTGCGTATTAGTGGAATTTACAACATTTTTGCGGCATGTCAATATATGCGTAATCACACCGTATAAAAATAGACTTAATCGGAAATAGCAGAACCTTTGCTGTGCAAGGATTTCAGAACCCCGACAAAATTCGACTTGAACGCTTACAGTACATGAGTTTGAGGGCATTCAGACCCCTCTTATTACCAACTAAGTCTATTGTAAAAATCCTATGTAAAAAGCCCTAAAGTGTTGCTCACTGTTCCCTCTGTGGTCAATGCAACTATCTTAACCCTAAAGAACTGCTGATAGTTCCAAATCACCAGTTAAGGTACGGATGAGTGAGCTTTTACTGCGCTGATTGGGAGCGGCCGATTGGGAGGGGGTTAGTGAACGCCCACACATACTCCTAAGCTATGGCTTGGCAGTATATGTCTGTATCATGAAGCTGTTTACTACTGGAGTAACGGGATATCTCCGCACGTAATCACTACTGTTCTCCATGAAGTAAGAAGCTTCATCACTGGCAAGTTTTAGCATTTGATATAAGATGACGGCGATTTCAGTACTAGAGGATGACATCCACTCTTACGGCATTCACTTGCAGTCAAATGACTGGGAAGCAATAAGGTCTAGACTATTTGAATTTTCATTCAACAAGAAAAATGTGTTTTTTAGCGAAGCCTTTGTGTGCGATAAAATTTTCTTCATTACAGACGGGATCGCTGCCTCTGAACAAATTTTAGAAGAAGGTGTGTCACCAATTACACGATTCTTCAGTAAGGGTCAATTTTGCTCAAATATTACAAGTGCGCTGATGCAAGAGTACTCTAACGATACTCTGATAGCAGTTACAGACATCAGTTGCGTGTCAATGCCGATGGATTTCTTTCTTAAAGAATATTTTAAAGGAAAATCATTTGGGGAATATTTGCGTAAAAAGGTACTTGAAACACTTCTTTTTGATAAAGAGGTTATGTGTGCAAAGACCCTTTTGAGCACTGAGTACCGCTATCAATTTCTTGAAAAGTGCCAACAAGATGTTGTCCGTCGTGTTTCAGATAAAGACATCGCACGCTTTATCGGTATTACTCCTCAGGGGTTTTGCCGTTTTCTTAAAAACAAAAGCAAAAATAAAGATAAAACGCTATTCATGAATAGTTAACCCAGGTTAATTACAGGGACAATGGGTTTCGTCTACTATCTAACCAACAGGGCTGGATGTTGTTTAGATAGCCTCGCTTTCTGACATTAACTGGTCTTGCTTAATTCGGTAGGATTTCATCGACATAACGTTTTAATGGTCTTGCTATGTATCTGTGGATATCACAGATACATAGCAGCGTTCCGGTTTGAAGCGCAGATTCAAGTTTTTCTGATATTAGCTAATAACGAGAAAAGAGAGGATTTGAAGATGCTAGTAGAGACTCATATGTTGGGTGAGCTTTACGCGACCCGCTATCGTGGAAACGATCCGAAATGTGCACTCGTTATCTCCCATGGTTTTGCCGGACATGGTGGTATTTACGATACGTTTTGCACCTATTACGCGGAAGAAAAAGATGCGGACATTTGGAGTTACGATGCTCCCGGCCATGGAAAATCGACGCGCAGTACCCGACCACGCGGTCAGTTTGAATTTGCGGAATGGGCGCAAGCGGGTGTCGATTTTGCCAACCATGTGAAGCAAGAGACTGGACTGCCTGTTTTTTTGCTGGGGTCAAGTTTTGGTGCTGCTGCTGCCTACTCCGGAACCTACACTGATGCTGTAACTGCCACTATCATTATGGGATCGGCAGTTGTACCCGGTGGTCCTTTTCTCAAAGAGTTGAGAGAAGCCCTAAAATCAGAAACTTTTCAGACAGTTGTCAAAATGCTTGGGCGCAGTGCGAGGATCGACGTCGATCTGGCTTTCGACTTTGATGAAGACTATGGCATTGATGGCGCAGGAGAGATGAAGCACTCCGATCCATGGAATACCTGGAGTTACGATCTGGCATCTTGGACATCAGTGTTTGCGCACGATCCAGTTGTAGCCATTGAAGACAACACAAAGCCCATTTTGCTGGTTGGTGGTGAGAAGGACCCTAACTTTCCGCCCGATTTAATCAAGGCAACGGCAGAGGCGATCGCTGGTCCAGTGGAATACACAATCATGGCGGACGCGACGCATCAAATGATGATCTACCACACCGAGGACTTTTCTGAAGTTCTTGAAACTTACATCAAAAAGCACCTCTAAATTCAGACAGGAAAAGGAGAGAGCAATATGATCAAAGCAAACGGCATCAACCATCTTCCAATTTCTACTGCTGATACGAAGACGCAGATCGAATTCTTCACTGATATTCTCGGTGCAGAGCTTGTGGCTCTATTTCCAATGCACAACGTTAGTGGCGCTCACCATACCTTTCTGAAGCTAAGCGACAAATGCTGTCTCAGTTTTGTTGAGTTCCCACAAAATAAAGACATCGAGCCGATCGCTGGTGTCACATATACCCAGATGGGAGCATCAGCCCCAGGAACGTTACAGCATGTAGCCTTCAACGTAGATAGCGTGGAAGAGCTTCTCAATATGCGCGATCGCCTCCGGTCCAAGGGTGTCCATGTATTTGGACCGCTAGACCACGGGGTAATGCAGTCAATTTATTTTAATGGCCCAGATCATTTGTCTTTGGAGATTGCCGCTTACACAACCCCGATTAATCCCGAAGCTTGGATTGATCCAAAGATTGTGGAAACACTAGGCATCTCTGCAGAGGAATTAACGCGCTACAAAGCACCTGACCCCTATGAAGGTGAGGGTGGAACAGTTGCTCAACCCCCTGTCGATCCAGTGAACAACCATGCGCTTTTTGAGGATGGCCTGCTCAAGCAGATTATCGAAATGCCAGATGAAGAGGTGTTTGAGACAATGAGCACTCCAAACCCTCCTGTTGCGCTTTAGTCATCGATTGACTCCTTTCTGTAGGGGCTAAACCCATCACCTTAGATGAGCTTTATCTAAGGTGATGTTTGTTACAAATCAAGCGTCAGAACAGAAATAATGTCTTCATCCAGCCAAACCGAACCTGAAGTTTTTATCCCAAGTAGTAGACAGATCTCAATTCACACGCGACACGGCATTATTTCACTATTTCACTGTCAGCACCGATCCCAATTTTTTTGAGTTGACAGACTACTAGGCTGACCTAAAAGGAAGATAACCAATGTCCCAATATCATCGACAGATTGTATCCACCCTTATGAAAATTTCCGCTATCCTTTGGGTGGTTTGGGGACTTGTCCATGCCTTAGCTGGGGTTCTGACTATCGCTCAGGACACAGCGTCTGCAGTCGCAGGCATTGCCGATGCCGTGGATCCTGCTCTATTGGAGATGGATTATCCTGACGCAGTCGGTGGCATTATCAATCAGCATGGTTTCAATTTGCTGTGGGTGGGCATCGTAACGATCATCGGTGGTGTGTATATCTGGCGAAATAGTATTGCTGCCGTATTTATCTCAGCGCTGGTAGGTGGCTTACTCGATCTCGGATATTTTATATTTATCGACCTTGGTGGCTACAACAAATTTGTGCCTGGAACTGTGATGACCATCATCTCAACCGTAGCTATCGTATTGAGTTTTTACGCCTATTTCCAGCGAAAGGGCTCTTAAAGAGAATATTTATTCGGATAAGCAAACATAACGCAAGTTGGTTCATTTTCACGTTCAGATAAAAGCTCTCTATCTGTAAGGTTGTTTTACGAATGGGAAAGACATCCTCTGCTTTTTTTGATACTGTCAGGGCACTAGCTCCGATCGTCACTCATGCCCTGACAAGTGGTCAGATCTTCAAACCTCACTGTGAATTGACTGAACCACACCCAGATATTCTGTGTGAGTATGATGTCAAAATCCCCATGAGTGAGGGGTTTTACGTAACGGCGAATGTCTACCGTTCGAAGCTGGCCGCTGAACGTGGCGAACCCACACCTGTTGTCATGTGTGCCCATCCCTATGACAACCACCTCACCCCAGCATTGGGGAAAACGCCGTTTGGTGGTGCGCCTCAACAGTATCGATTGATTCCACAAGCTGGCAGGCCTAGGTTTTCTAAACTCACCAGTTGGGAATCGCCTGATCCCAACTTCTGGATTCCTGCTGGATATGCCGTCGTTAATATGAATCTGCCGGGGTATGCAAATAGTGGCGGTCGCCCCTCAGTATTCTCAGAGCATCAGGGCAAATGCTATTACGAGGCTATTGAGTGGATTGCGATGCAACCCTGGTGTACCGGTAAAGTGGGGCTTAATGGTGTCAGCTTCCTAGCCATTACTCAGTATCATGTTGCTGCATGTCAGGCTTATGGAGAGCCTCCGCCATCTTTGTGCTGTATTTCTCCATGGGAAGGGCTGTCAGATCCATATCGGGACATTTTTGCGCGGGGCGGGCTACCTGAGCTCGGATTCCCTGCCTTTTGGTGGACAACCGAGGTTAAGCCTGCTCTAAATGGGGCACAAGAGGAATTTGTGCAATCTGAAGGATGTATTCCGACCGATTACGTCAAAAATCACCCTCTCTATGATGACTTCTGGAAGGCGAAAGAGGCCAAGTTAGAGGAAATCAAGATCCCTATGTTAGTTTGTGGTTCATTTTCGGATCACGAATTACATACGATGGGTAGTTTTCGGGCATTTATGAAAGCGCAGTCGGAACACAAATGGCTTTACACCCACCGCACTGGTAAATGGGACGCTTATTATTCCCCTGAAGTACAAGCGCTAACGCGAAAATTTATGGATTTTTTCCTCAAAGGAGATACGTCAAATGGCTTTCTCAACACACCTCCTGTGCGCCTTGAAGTGCGAGCCAGTCTCAAGGAAATTCACGAGGTTCGCTACGAGCAAGAATGGCCACTGGCTCGCACTAAGTACCAGAAACTCTATTTGACTGATCAACAGTCACTATCTTCAACAGTTCTATCTGCATCAAAGGAGCTAACATATTCTGCCACTAAAGGTAGAACAAGCTTTCTATACGATTTCACTGAAGATACTGAACTGACCGGCTATATGAAACTGCGACTGTGGATAGAGACGCAGCCTGAAAAGGCTGATCAGGACCCACCAGATGACATTGGATTATATGTTGCTGTGAATAAGCTCAATCAAGATAGAAAGTCTGTGCACTTTTACGGTTCCGTTGGCAACTCACAAGACATGCTCACAAGAGGATGTGGCAGAGCCTCGCTGCGTGCACTGGATCCCATAGAGTCTATGGAATGGCATCCAGTATTCTCGGCAGACAGGACGCAGAAACTAAAACCTGGCGAAATTGTATCGCTTGAGATTGCACTGTACCCTAGCAGCACCTATTTCTCGAAGGGTGAAGCGTTTCAACTCATTGTCAGCCCCCGCGAAATAATTTCCTCTCCGCCTTACTTCAAAGATGATTCCTTTAACGATGGACTATATGTGATTCACGTTGGTGGAAACTTTGGTTCGCATCTACTGATTCCCAAAATATAAAGACGATAATGACTAATTCAAGAATTTCTTTAGTAAGCATCTGTTTTATATTTTTAATGCTGTGGGCTCCCCTGGGACAATATGAATTTTTAGTAGAGAATTGGATGAAAGTTGGTATTTATATTTCTCCATTTATCTTTTTTATGTTTTTTGCCTGCAGAACAGAGCAAAGAAATTCAATCATCTCCGATGTGCAATTGATGTCTGTGTTAATGCTACTGGCCTATATCGTTCATCAATACGAAGAGCATTGGCTTGATCTTTTGGGTAATCAGTATGCGTTTTATGGGTATATCAATGAATTAATTTTGAGTGCTTTTAAGGTTCAAGATATAAGTATTACTCCCTTGAGTCCGGAGTCGATTTTTGTTATCAATACGTCTCTTGTTTGGCTTGTTGGTGTCATTTCTATTTGGCGTAGTCCAAGGCACCTGTTTCCATCACTGGCAATGGCTGGAATCACGCTTGTTAATGCAGTTAGTCATATTATGAGTGGAATAGTTAAGCAGTCATATAATCCTGGTCTACTGACCGCAATCGTCATTTTTATTCCTTTGGCAATTGTCTTTTATAGAAGCGTACTTGTGAATACCCCCACCGCCAACATGCAAGTGAAAGTCAGTCTCATTTGGGCCGTTCTGGCGCATATTCTTATGGTGGGCGGGCTACTGGCAGCTAACTGGCTTAAGCTTTTTCCAGAGTATGTCTATTTTGCGATGTTAGTGGCATGGTCAATCGTCCCAGCTTTCTTATATAACTCGACTGATGAAGTCATTCAGCATACAAAACTGGCAGATTAAGGGGCTTTCTCATTAGCCTCTTCTTGTAGAAAGGTAAGGAATGCTTGTACTTTAGCTGTTCGATGTAAATCAGCATGGGTGATCAGCCAAAAGGAAACATCCCATTCATCTTGGTGGGGTGAGATTTCAATTAAATCAGGATGTTCTTTTGCTTTTTCAGCAGGCATGAAACCAATCCCCATTCCTTCCAATAGTGCATGTTCTAGCACCAGTACATCAGTACTTCGAAGAACAACATTTTTTTCAGGAACATTTTCTCGCATCCAAATGTTGATATTAAACGGTGGGCCAGAATTAAGGTTGTCAAATCCTATAAAGAAGTGGTTTACAAGGTCCTCAGCCGTTTTTGGGAAACCGTTACGAGAAATGTAATCAGCGCTGGCGTACAACCCCACCCTTGTTTTGGTGAACGGCTGAACAATATGATCTGGTAGATTTGGTTTAGCACCAGCACGTACGGCGACATGGGCTTCCCCATAGGCCAATCGAAAAAGTCGTTCACCAGTCAGATAACGGACAATAACATTAGGATGATTGGCTTGGAACGATTTCAATATCGGGATCACTAGCGGAGCAAGGACATACAGTGACGTCAAAATGAATTCACCAGATAATTCCGTTATGTCTGTCGTTGCCCGTTCCACTAGTTGGTTGAATTGGTCATCGGTAGATCTTGCCACCCGCATCAAATCAAATCCTAAATCCGTTGGTGCATATCCACGCGCATGGCGTAAAAAAATCTTTGCACCTAAAATTGTTTCTAGCGTATCAATGTGTCGGATAACGGTTGAACGATGTACGCCAAGGGCTTCTGCCGCAGCGCTAACGGTTCCCAAACGTGCAACTTGATACGCTGTTCTAATTTCGTTCCAATTGTCCATTAAGTGACCCCTTTAAAGATACCAATCTGATACGCAGACTACTGAAAAGCTATGATTTTTAGAGGTAATATAGCAGCTACTAGGGTCGATACGACAATGCTGTGTCGCCACTTCGTTCTGTGTTGAGCAGGATTGACTCACTCGATGCCCTAACGGAAGCGGCGTAGGCTATTATTACGCCCATAACAACTCAGCCTGAGCGAGATCACTGTAGTAGGCTCGACTATCCAATCAGCACAGCTGTTCCAAGATTGCTTCAATGTTGAATATGGCGTTGTCAAGAGACTTGTTCTACTTCACAAACACCAAAACGACAAATAGCGATCAGGAAAGTTCTATGCTTTGAGCAGAAAAATTCTTTCTGAAAAATCAATAGTCTATCCATCGTAGGTCTATTTATGTCTATTCAGACTTTCATCAAGCTGCGGCAAAAATGCATGTCAGATGTGTTTCAAAAGGCACTTGTGTATCTTTTTTTAAGTGAGCCGCGTAGGAGTAATACTCAGTCAATTTAACAGGCTCAATATTTAAAGTGTTTTCCCAGTGAATGAAATTCTCTAGTTCAAATGTTGGAATATTTGATGAGGTAAACGTATTCCAGCGAACAGATACTAGGTCTAAATCGCGCCCAAATTGAAATCTGTAGCTTTCTCTACAGACAAACTTCAGTTCTGGGCGTGGGCAAGATTTAGTTCTTTGTCCCCCTGTCAAAACAAAAAAATGTCAACACTGTGTTTTGGAGAACTTTTCCTCCCATCCATGCCTCGGCTGCTATGGGCAACGGTGATCGGCCTATTATCTGGTGCGATCGCAACCCTGCCAGCTCACTCAGCAGACGAGATTTACTTTGATTACGGTCCTTTCAGCCGTTCCCTTGCAACTTCATCGTTAGAAGCATTTTCAGAAAATGGCACAATAGATGCTGGGCTGGCTCGATACCTAAGACGTGTATCACCAGAACGGCAACAGGACTTTCAGCGAGTTTTGGCTGCGCCACTATCTTCCCTAAGTTCAGGTATTCCGGAAAACCTCTCAGATCCGTTTGTTCTCTCACAATGGCTGTATTCTCCGATTGGGGAATCTGCTTTGACCGGGATTGGGCAACTGATTCAAACTGAGGGAGGTCAAAATGGGCGACAAGCTCTTCGCGCTGCGCTGATTTTAGCTGCAGCCGATCCAGCAGGCCTTTCTATCATTAACATTATTCGCTTTTATCCAACCGGAGCAGTACGGTTAGATTTGCAAGAAATCTTGGCTTTATCTAGGGCGCTTAGCAGCAATTTTGATGCAACAGAGCAACTGATTCGTTTCGCAAGTCAAGAATCGGTGGCAGCAGCGGCAGCTGAGCCTGTGATGGACTACGGTGCCTTGCCTGTTTTAGCAGAAAGTGGGCAGCTTAATGTGGAGCAACGAACGTTGCTGCTACAGGACGATCAACGGAATCGAGCCTATCCCGTCGATATTTATCTACCTGATGATCTAAATGCTGTGCAGGGACCTATTCCTGTGATGATTTTCTCCCACGGTTACGGTGATACGCGAACCAATCCAGAAGCCGTTGCTGTAGCTCGTAGTCTGGCTAAAAATGGTTTTTTGGTTGCTTTGCCAGAGCATGTTGGGAGTAATAGGGGCTATCAGAACGATCTAACTCTGGGACTTAATCATGAGTCTTTTGAGGTGATGGAATTCGTCAATCGCCCTTTAGATATTCGTTTCCTGCTTGATTCGTTAGAACAGCTCAACAGTAGTGAATTTCAAGGACGGCTCCAACTGGAGCGCGTGGGTCTTCTGGGTCACTCCTTTGGTGGGTATACCGTTTTAGCTGCGTCAGGAGCAACCGTTGATATCGAGCGTCTACAGCGTCAGTGTACGTTTGAGACTGATGTTGCACCTGACAAGGTTAATATCGGGCTTGCACTTCAATGTAGATTGCTCGAACTGGTTGAATTGCCTGATGCCATTCAACAATTAACGGATGGTAGTTTGGCGGATGAGCGTATCGGCCTTGTCATGGCGTTTGCGCCTGTTAGTAACTTATTTGGAGAGGAGGGTATGGCGGAAATCCAAATCCCTGTTGTGATTATGGGTGGAGCAAATGATATGGCAACCCCCATTGCGTTAGAGCAACTAGTTGCCTTTCGCGGTTTGACCACCCCTCAAAAATACTTATACTTGGGTGAAAATCTTTCCCATTCACCAGCGCTGACTCAACTAGTCTTGAACGTGACTAATCCAAACAGTGAGGTTGTTGATTCTTTCAGTGACATCAGTGAGGTGTTCTCTAGTCTGATCATATCCCTGATCACTGCACATGGGAGAGTTCACTTACTAGAGGATGAATCGTACCGCCCTTACCTGACATCGTCCTATGTTGAGGCTGCCAGTGTAGAACCGCTTAACCTTAATCTATTGCGGTTTATTCCAGACGAGTTTTAATTTAAACCTAATTTTGGCTCAATGTTCTGGCTCAATGTGCGACGCAAGGAGGTTAGATCAACCCAAATGTCAACATCAGTTGTCATTTGACGAAGCTGACTTCTACTCCAACCCCATTCCCATGTAGCTTTCGAGGCTATTGAATAAGTTTTACAAAACCTCTCTTTAGCCACATCTTCACGAGACCGATGCAACGCCAGATTGAGCAAAATGAGGAGTGTTCAGTCTGACGGAGAAATGGGCTTTCTAGCCCAAACTCGCAGTAAACTCACGTTAAAGGGTATGTACAACGCCTGGAATCTAAGCCCTCAACGAGACTTGAACTCGTGACCTCTCCCTTACCAAGGGAGTGCTCTACCGCTGAGCTATGAGGGCAGAAAAATTTGGCCTAAAAAATTTGGACTCTGGATTGAAAATGATGGATGTTCGGGCAACCGCTCAAGCCAAAATTGACAATCCACAATCCAAAAATCAGAGTGGGCCAGGCTGGATTCGAACCAGCGTAAGCATAGCTAGCGGATTTACAGTCCGCCCCCATTAACCACTCGGGCACTGACCCACGTTTGTCTGCGGTTATACAATATAGCACAGTGGCGCGGCGGGCCAGACATTTTTGCTGAGCCTATTCGACCCGCCGCTGAGAAACTGCTAACGGTGCTGCTAAAGACTACGCCGACTGGAGCGCGGTCAATACCTTGTCATGGATTTCGCCATTGCTGACGACAACGCCGCGATTGTCATTGAGCCGGGCCGCCTTGGAAAAATCCAGGGGCATGCCATGCATGTCGGTAACGCGACCACCGGCTTCTTCGGTAATGATTACGCCTGCGGCGTGGTCCCAGATTTTTTCTTTGTAGTTGGGGTACTTGGCCGAGGGCAGGCGCAGGTAAAGTACGGCCTGGCCCGAGGCAACCGCGCCGTATTTGGCCTGACTGTCCATGCGAACGGAGTCGGATTTGATACCAACGGCCTCAGCAATAGACGCGTGGAGTTCTTTGTCGCCGTGCTCGACACTCTCGACAAAGCGGAAGTTGGTGGCATCCGTCGAAGAGGTCACGGTAATTTTCTGCGGGTTGGCACCGTCAAGCGACATCATCGTGGTCCCTTCACCGCGCACGGCCACAAACATCACACCCTGGCGATCACCGATGGTCAGGGCCGGGCAGCCCAGCACGCCCACCTTGATATCACCGTCCTCAACCAGGGCCAGGGCCACCGCATACTGATCGCCACGTAAAAAGCCCTTGGTCCCGTCAATCGGGTCGAGCGTCCAGTAGCGCGGGGTGACCTCGCCGTTGCCGTGGTTAATCCAACCAACGACGTCATCAGAGGTGGCATCAGGCAAGACGGCCTGCACGTACTTGGTAACTTTTTGGAGCTGCTCAGCCAGCTCCGGCGTGGCCAACTCAGCGGCGCTTTCTTCGCCGACAACGGGATCATCTGGGAAAATTTCGTGTAACACTTTGCAGACTACGGCCTGTGCGCCAAAGTCAGCGACGGTGACGGGGCTTTTGTCCTTCTTTTCAATCGCTTCAGGGGTAATGCTGGTGCGCACCTGCTGGCAGATCACGGCAGCGGCAGTCACCGCTGCGATCGCAACTTCTTTTTCCTTTTCGTAGGCCATCGTTTGTGTAGAAAGTATCAATAGTAAAGAGCTGGGCAACTAGCCGTACCCAAATCCCCATACAGTCTACTCGCTAATGAATCGGTGTGTTTTGTCTGCCGAGAAAGTTTATTGGGTGCTTATCCGTTAGCGGCTCGGACCTCGCCAGGCCGAACGGTATAGTTGAGCGAGGCATTCAGAGGCAGGGATCGTGGCGGCAGCGGAATCATTGGCGGGGCCATCCTTACCTGCAGGTACGCTGTATCTGGTCGGCACACCAATTGGCAATCTCGAAGACATGACCTTTCGGGCCGTACGGGTGCTCAAGCAGGTCGATCAGATTGCCGCCGAAGACACGCGTCATACGGGACGACTCCTACAGCATTTTCAGATCGCCACCCCGCAAATCAGCTACCACGAACACAACCGCCAGCAGCGCATCCCCCAGCTTCTAGCCCTGCTGCAGTCGGGGCAAACCCTAGCGCTAGTCACCGATGCCGGCATGCCGGGCATTTCTGATCCGGGCTATGAGCTGGTGTGCGCCTGTGTCGAGGCGGGTATTCCGGTCGTGCCGATACCGGGGCCGTCCGCGGTCGTGACCGCAGTGGCGGCGTCAGGGCTACCGTCCGACCGATTTGTGTTTGAAGGGTTCTTGCCGCTCAAGACCAAGCTTCGCCAGACCCGGCTAAGCCAACTGCAGGCAGAGCCCCGGACCATCCTGCTATACGAGAGCCCTCACCGGCTAGCCAAGACGCTAGGGGAACTGGCAGACGCACTCGGCACAGACCGGCCCGTTGTACTAGCCCGAGAGCTGACTAAGCGCTACGAGGAATTTTGGCGAGGCACGCTGGCCGAGGCGCTGGCCCACTGCCAGCAGCAGGCCCCAAGGGGGGAATTTGTAGTTGCGATCGCAGGTGCCCCCAGCGAGACACAGTGCCCATCTGATGCCGATCTAACCGCCGCGCTTCAAGCACTAATAGCAACCGGACTCTCTCCTTCCCAAGCCAGTCGTCAACTCGCCCAGCAGATGAATATGCCCAAGCGCAAAATATATGAGCTGAGCCTGGGGCTGTCGGAACTGCCGTCAGATTCTACGGAATAAGCTCATATCGATCTGTTGTTTATTCCTCCAACTGGCCCCTTAGCCGTCGCAGTAGTGCCTCGGCTTCTTCTTCGGTCATGTCTAGTCGACCCTGGGAATGCTGCCAAAACTGTTCCCACCAGTCGTCGGGTTCGGTGTGTTCACCCTCGTACTCAGTGGGTCGATTGCGGCGACCGTCCAGAACTAAGCTGCCTACGTAATCAGCCTCTTCGTAAACGCGCTCAATCTGTTCATTGATAGCCAGCATGTCTGCCTCAGAGACAACCCCGTTGCTGGTGGCTTTATAAAACTGAACGGTAACGCGAATGGGAAAATTGGGGTCGCGCTCGATGGCGAGATTGTCAATTTCGGTAAAGGGCCCTTCGACCTCGCCGTGGCCAATGACCGCTGATTCCACATTGCTGCGCTCCGAAGAAGCCGCTACCGCACCGTCAAAGTCGGCCAGTGGGGCTGGCATTGCTTCCGGCGCGTTCGATAGAAACGGTTCTTTTTGCTTGAGCGGCACCTGAATCAGCATCACCATGTTCAAACTCTCTTCTGAGGCTTCGACGCCAGTGGCCTCGGACCCACCCTCTGACGGTTCTGCCTGAAAGTCACTCAGCCGCTGACCGGTCAGGCTAGCCCGCTCACCATTTTGATTAAAGAACAATCGCTGCCCCCAGGTCCGCCCGGCTTCAAAGGCGTCGCGCTGGTTGTCGATCACGGTAATGCTCGTGCCCTCTCGGGTCGCTAAAATCGTCAGCACCGCCGGGTCGCCGGGGTAGGACTGATAGTTGAAAAGCACCGGGTTGAAGACGGCTTCCTGACCTTCAGGAATGGGCAGAAAACAGGCCTGGGCACTCACCAATACATGACTATCGCGCTCGGCTAGCAGAGACGTTTCTCGTCCTGCCCAGGAACCCGGCTCGCTGAGGTAATTCCGGATATTGCCCAACAGCTCTTTGAGCGGCACTTCCTGCAGATCTTCTCCTTTTTCGTTGCCGGTCAGCACATAGAAGTCATCAATCGGAATATCGCCAGTCAGGTCAGAAAAGTTGGGATGGCGGATAACGGGCATCAAACTCAGCATGTAGTCATCCCTATCGGGGTGCCGGTGCTGCACCTGGATGGTCATATCGCTGATGTTAGGGCCGACAGCCGAATTGTCGTAGCGTCCGGTGTCTTCCCAGGTGATATCAAGAATATTGAGCCCCCACTGCTGGGCCAGTGCGATCGCATCACTGTCGTAGATCATCGAACGGGTCCGCTCGATCACCTGCTGATAGTCCTCAAACCGTCGTCTCTGCACAATTCTGGGGGTGTCTTCTGTTGGCGCCGGGGCAGAAATCGCGGGAGCCGCATCGGTAAAGCCAATAGCCGCAGCTAGATTAGGTCTAAAAGCGATGCCCATCGCTAGGAGAACCCCACTCCCTAAAAAGCCTGCTAGTCCGATTTTTTTCACAGTGACCATGAATTTTTCCCTTACTTCAGCGCACAACACCATCGCTGCTTGAACGATACCCCCAGGATAGGAGCGGGTTATCTTGGATCGGCATCGGTTGCGAAAACTGCAACCGCAGGCTGGAATCCGGACGGGAAAGCGGATCAGATCCGTGCAAGGGGGCAGGTCATAGAGTATTTTGTATACCGCAGCAGTACTCAGAGCTTAGAGACATCGTGAAAGTAATTGTGGTGGGGAGTGGGGGACGTGAGCATGCGCTGGCCTGGAAGCTGCTGCAGTCTGACCGGGTTAAGGAGGTCGTGTGCATTCCGGGCAACGGGGGTACCGCAACCCTAGCCAACTGCCGAAACCTGGCCCTGAACGTTTCTGACTTTGAGGGGATTGCCCGGTTCGCGCTGGTCAACAATTTTAGTCTGGTGGTCGTCGGGCCTGAGCAGCCTCTGGCTGACGGCATCGTGGACTATCTGCAGGCCCAGGATTTGACCGTATTTGGGCCATCCCAGGCGGGGTCACAGATCGAGGCGAGCAAGGCCTGGGCCAAAGCACTCATGGCTGAGGCTGGTATTCCCACTGCGGCCTCACAGACATTCGACAATGCCAAGGCGGCACAGACCTACCTCAACCAGCAAGGGGTGCCCATTGTGATCAAGGCCGACGGGCTGGCCGCCGGTAAAGGGGTGACCGTAGCCACAACGCTAGAGGCGGCCACTGCTGCGATTGAGGCCGCTTTCGGTGGCGAGTTCGGCGCGGCAGGCGAGCAGGTCGTCATCGAGGAATACCTGACGGGGCAGGAGGTTTCGGTACTGGCGGTCACCGACGGCCAAGCCATCCGCCCGCTGGTGCCCGCTCAGGATCACAAACAGGTGGGCGAAGGGGATACTGGCCCCAATACTGGCGGCATGGGGGCCTATGCGCCGACGCCGGTCCTGCCCCCGGCGTTGCTGGCGCGGGTACAAACGCAGATTCTGGAACCTGCGATCGCAACCCTACGCGCCCGCAACATTGACTATCGGGGCGTCCTCTACGCCGGGCTCATGATCACGCCCCAGGGCGAGCCCAAGGTGATCGAGTTCAACTGCCGCTTTGGGGACCCTGAAACCCAGGCCGTGCTGCCCCTGCTCAAGACGCCGCTGGACGAAATTTTGCTGGCCTGCTGTCAGCAGCGGCTGGCCGAGCTGCCCCCCTTTGAGTGGGCGTCCGGCTACGCCGCCTGCGTGGTCATGGCGGCGGCAGGCTATCCTGGTCCCTATCCAAAGGGCATGACCGTACAGCAGCCAGCGACCTTGCCCGAGGGCGTGACTGTGTTCCACGCGGGTACCCGGCTGCAAGAGGGCGTGGTGAAGACGTCGGGCGGACGGGTACTGGGGGTGACGGCCCAGGGCGAAACCTTTGAAAGTGCGATCGCAAATGCTTACGCTGGCGTTGCTCAAATTGACTTTGACCAGAGCTACTACCGTCGCGACATCGGCTTCCGCGTCAAGGACACCGACCCACCAGCGACCTAGCGAATACCCGCTTTCGCCGTCGCCTGCGCCCGGCCCCGGCCCTGAGTAGACGCGTGCTATATAATCTGATTACACCGCAGATCGCCGGTTTCCTTCTTCTATGATTCGCTTGCTGGGCAATCTTCGCGCTTTAATCGCTCGCTGGTGGGGAGACTTCACCCTGCAAACTCGTCTGATGGCGGGGGCCACGTTGGTGGTCTCGCTCATCATGAGTTCGCTGACGTTCTGGGCCGTCAACACCATTCAGCAAGACGCCCGCATGAACGACACTCGCTTTGGGCGAGATCTGGGCCTGCTGCTAGCAGCCAACACGGCCCCACTGGTCGCCACTCACGATACGACTGAGCTGGCCCGGTTCTCCTACAGCTTTATTCAGAGCACCTCCAATGTTCGCTACATGCTCTACGCCGATCCGGGCGGCGACATCTTCTTTGGCATTCCCTACGCAAACTACGCTGCGATCGCCGATCAAAACGCCCTGGCCCTGCGGCGACGCATGCAGATTCCTGAGAACTATCTGCGCAGTGCCGATCAGCCCATGGTGCGTCAGCACCTGACCCCGGCAGGCGAAGTTACAGACGTGTTTGTCCCCCTCAGCTTCGAGGGCGAGTACCTCGGCATCTTGGCCCTGGGCATCAACCCCAACCCGACGGTCGTCGCCTCGTCTCACCTGACCCGCGACGTCACCATTGCCGTCTTTGTCTCCATTTGGGTGATGGTGATTCTGGGCGCGGTGTTTAACGCGCTGACGATTACTCAGCCGATTAAAGAGCTGGTGGCGGGGGTCAAGAACATTGCCAAGGGCAACTTCAAGCAGCAGATCGATCTGCCCCTGGGCGGTGAGCTGGGCGAGCTGATCCAAAGCTTCAATGACATGGCCGAGCGGCTAGAGCGTTACGAAGAGCAAAATATCGAGGAGCTCACCGCCGAAAAAGCCAAGCTCGAAAGCCTGGTCTCGACCATCGCTGACGGTGCCATCTTGCTGGATGCCGACATGCATGTGGTCCTGGCCAATCAGGCCGCCTGCCGCATGTTCGGCTGGGATACCCAACTGCTGCCCAACGGACCCATCTTGGACCATCTGCCCCTAGAGGCGCGGGTACAGACGACCCGCCCGCTCTATCAGGCCGCGGCTGGCGATACCGTCGACAGCATGCAGTTTCGCATTGCCCTAACCGAGCCCGCTCCCCGGACGATTCGGATGCTGCTCAACCCGGTGCTCGACTCCAGCCGCGATACGGTTCGCGGGCTAGCGATTACGGTGCAGGACATTACCCGAGAGGTGGCGCTCAACGAAGCCAAGGGTCAGTTCATCAGCAACGTCTCCCACGAGCTGCGCACACCTTTGTTCAATATTAAGTCCTTCATCGAAACGCTCCACGACTATGGCGAAGAGCTGAGCGAGCCCGAGCGCAAGGAATTTCTTGACACCGCGAACCGCGAGACCGACCGTCTCACTCGCCTGGTCAACGACGTCCTCGATCTCTCTCGCCTGGAGTCGAGCCGTCGCTACCACCTCGCCGCAGTAGACATTCACCAGCCAATTGAGCAAGTCGTGCGGACCTACCAGCTCAACGCCCGCGATAAAGAAATCGCTCTGGAGCAGTGGGTTGAAGATCACCTGCC
Organism: Cyanobacteria bacterium J06648_16; assembly: GCA_039817185.1. Classification (GTDB taxonomy): domain Bacteria; phylum Cyanobacteriota; class Cyanobacteriia; order Phormidesmidales; family Phormidesmidaceae; genus CAWUKV01. The sequence goes on from JBCBWI010000001.1 coordinate 42,043, forward strand.
TCAAGTGCTGGGCAACTATGACCTGCTCTTGCAGGTGTTAGGCAATCTGATTGGCAACGCCCTTAAGTTCTCCCAGGCGGGGGGACGAGTCATGATTCGCGCCTATCGCTCACCGCAGGCCGTCACCCACCCTGACTTTGCCGCCAACATTCGCATTGAGATTAGCGATACAGGGCTGGGGATTGCGCCCGAAGACCAGCAGGCCATTTTCGATCGGTTCTATCGGGTCGAAAATCGGGTTCACACCCTAGAAGGGACTGGCCTGGGTCTGTCGATCGTCCGAAACATTATCGATAAGCACGGCAGCCAGATCGAGCTGGTGAGTGAAGTCGGCACCGGGACCACCTTTTGGTTTGACCTACCCGCCTACGAAGTGCCGCCATCGTCCACGGCGGGAGACCACGCTACGTCAGCGGATGAGGCCGAAGCGGGAACTGACTCCGCTGAGCGGGTGAGCCCCGAAAAGGAATCCTTAAACGTGGCGGAAGCCTCAACCTAGGGCCAGATCGGCGGAACGACAGGCCATCGATCCATGAGCGGTTTCTTAACAGACCCTTAGAACAAAATATCTAGATCAAACTGCCTCAGATCAAGCGGATACAGACCGCCTGCAGACCCTGACCAGGTTGCCAGCAGTAGCGCGTGGGGGCTAACCGGGTAGAGTGCGGTGGCCTGGGCAGGCACTTCAATACAACCGATGGGGGCCGTCTCGCGGTCCAATACCAGCAGCTGACCGGATCGGCTGAGAACGACGTATCCCCAGGGCATGACCGCTGCCAGATGCGGCACGATGTCTAGCTCAACCCGCATCATCCGAAAGGGCTTTAGATCGACCCGTACCAAACTGGGCGTTTCGGTTTCGAGTGCCAAAAATCGGTAGGGATGCAGGGTCGGCATCAGCGACTGTAGCGGCAGCTCAACGGGTAGCGCGCCCAGGTATAGCCCTCGTCGAGCAAACACGTGAAGCGATAGCATGCCACTCGGCTGACGTTCAACGGCAACCAGATGGTCAGAATCGGCAGGAAACGCCGCTTCTAGTACCGCCCCACGCGGCAGGGATAGAGAACGCTGCTGCCAGGGCTGGTCGGTGGGGTGCGCCCAGCGCCCTTGCCGCCATAGCGATCCGATGGTCAGCTGCCAGCGGTCCGGCGAGATCGCACCGTACCAGCGACCATTCGTTGCTAGGGCCGCCAGAGTATCGCCCCCCCAGCGGGCTACGGGCTGCAGCCATCGTTGCCCGTTGGGGGCCCGCGCTAAATCGATCGCCATCAAACCGCTTTCCGTCGTCAGACAAGGACCGTGAGGCGTAGCGTAGAGTCCGGTCGTTTGGGCCACGGTATCGACGACAGCCTGCTCAGTCAGGGTTGGCGGATCCCACGCGTAACGCGTTAGGTGCTGGTCACCCCGGCCCAGGAGTATAGATGAACCCGGTGCGGGAAGCAGGAACTGGCGAATCGGGTGACGCAGAGGTGCGATCTCATCTCCCACAAACGGCTGATGTAGGAGCTCAGGAGCATCCAGCTGCAATGACGGAGCAGACTGCAGCATGTCTAGATTTTGTAGCGCGGTCAGCATCTCTACCGCCGACGGATAGCGCCGGGCGGGGATTTTTGCCAGCGCTTTCAGCACGACCGTTTTCAAAGGCTCAACCAGCTGCTCAGGAACGGGAACGGGCTGGTTGAGATGGGCCGTCATTAGCTCTAGCGGCGTGCCCGAGAAGGGGCGTCGCCCAGCGATCAGCTCGTAGAGCAAGATGCCCACCGCATAGACATCTGACGCGGTCGAGAACTGCTTGTAAAACCGTTCCGGTGCCATATACGCAGGCGACCCAGTTTGCCCCGACGAGACCGACTTAAGGCTTTGGGCCACCTTAGCAATACCAAAATCCGAAATCTTCGCGACGGGCTGACCCTGGCGATACTGCAGCAGGATGTTCTCGGGCTTGATGTCGCAGTGGATAATGCCCTGCTCGTGGGCGTGGGCCAGCCCCCCGGTGATTTGTCGGGCCAGCGTCAGCACCCGATCGAGCGCCAGCTGGGGTGACGTATCCATCAAGGCCCGCAGCGTTCCGGCCTCGCAGTACTCCAAAATTAGCTGACGCCCGTCACGCGTATGCTCTAGCGCTTCACAGGTGACGATGTTGGGGTGGTTGAGCCGCAGCATGCAGTGCAGCTCTTGTAAAAATGTATGGGTCGGCAACCGCTGACGGTTGAGCAGCTTGACGGCCACCAGATGCCCCTTGGTGCGGTGGACGGCGCAGTACACCCGACCAAACTGGCCGTGACCGACCAGCCCCAGAATACGGTAGTTAGACCGCCGATGTTTCGGTGAGACGACCAATGGGGCAACCCCAACACATTAACGCCCGTCCGCTAAGCGCTGCGGACCAGGTCTTCCATGATATCGGTATGGGAGCGGCCCTGCTCTACCCATTCTTCAACCGGCTTCAGGCGCTTTTCTAAACCGATAATGAACTGGTTACGTTCATGGCCCAGCGACTCGCAAGCGGTCTGAATACAGTGCAGCTCTCGTCCGGTCAGCTCACTAAAGAACGACTGGAGGACCCCCGCCTCTACGTAGCACACGGGCCGATTGAGCTTGGGCGCATCAGACGTGAAGGCTGATTTCTCTACCTCAATGACCAAAAAACCTTTGGGCCGATAGGTGGCATCAACGGTGATCTCGCCCCAGCCATGGGTGCGCCAGCATTCCTGCAGCGCCTGCACAAATTCGGCCATCGACAGGTCGGCAATGGGGCGCTGATGGTAATCGTGCAGCTCTTCGCAAAAGCGGGTGTAGAAGTTTTTGCCCCACCAGCGACCGCAGTTGTGCAGCACTAGCATAGAAGCCTGGCCCGTTTCCTGCTCTAGCCCGGCATAAATCGCCTTGATCAGCGTTTGCGGCAGTGCTAGCAGGCGGTCGCCCCGTCGATTCTCAAGCAACCCCAGCTCAGTGACGCCGCGAACGTACACATCGCTGGAGAAGTAATTAGACGTAATACGTTCATCGGCCAATAGATCGGCAACGGACAGCATAGGATGTCTACCTTAATTAAGAAGAGAAAAAACGCGAACAGGGCTGAAGTCGCTTAGACGGTCTCCAGAAGTTTCTTGGCCGGTTCGGCTGTTGTGTCACCTGCCAGCAAGGGCTGCACCTGCTCTAAGCTGGGGCGCAGTAAAGCAAACTGCTTAGCGCTCAGGGTTCGAGACAGTGACTGAGTCAGCGACCGATGCAGCGACTGGGTCACCGTCTGGTTTTGATGAGCCTCAATCATTGCAGGCAGCCAATCCTGCAGCCGTCGATGGGCCAACCCGGCATCGTCCGTCAGCATGGCCATGGCCGTATAGCGCAGGATCAAAATGGTAGATTTGACCGACTGTTCGAGGGCAGCAGTCTCGGTTTGGGCCAGCTCTGACGGCAGCTGGTCCACCAGCGACTGAACCAGTTTGACTTCCTGATCGCGCAGGTAGCGATAGATTTTGATGCGCTCGGGGAGCGAACTGACCAGCTTGCTCAGCAGGCCCAGTTCCTGTTGGTTGAGGTAGCGCTTTTCGGGCTCTTGGAAAAGTTGGCTAAGCAGCTGATTCATCGCACGAGTCTCTCAAAGTAGTGAAATCAAGGGTTGGAAAATCCAAGGTCAGTCAGGTCAATCAGGGTCTGGCGTTGCTGAGTTCAGCCAGCCATTAAAACAAATCAGAGAACGCATCCAGGGTCATGTCATCGAGTTCATCGATACCACCATCGACAGCGGTATCCAGGCTAATCCCCGGATCTTCAACCGGGCCACCAATCATCGGCTGGCCGTCCCACGGAAAGCGATCAAAGAAAGCGCCAACGGTTTCGAGCCCCGGCTTGGGTGAGGCCAGCTGATCGAGTTGCGCGGGTGAGTCTAAGGTACGCGAAGGTTTGGCGGGCGCAGGTGCCTGCACGCCCTCCCAGCTCATTTCGCCAAAGAAATCCTGCACCGTTTGCTGCAGATAGGTCTGCCGCTTGGGGGCACTGCCGTTACGGCTCAGTAGCGCAATTTGGCTCATTAGACCTGGTCTCCTGCGCGCAGACGCTTCTCAATATCGCTGGCAGTAGCGCCCTCATTGAGCCAGAAGGCCGCTGCGTCAATCCGCTCTTTCGCTCCCAGTAAGAACTTACAGTAGGTCTCACCCATGGAGTAGCATTGAATCTCGATGCAGCTGAGCTGTTTGCGCACCATTTCAGTAAAGAATCCGGCGAACAGTCCGGCGTAGAGGAAGCACACTGGCTTGCCGACATCACCTAGGGTTCGGGCTACGGCAGAGTCAAACAGGTTGATAAACATGAAACCCTGACGGCGGTCGCCCATGTCAACCTCCCAGCGGCCCCAGCCCTGGGCGGTAAAGGGCCACCACCAGGTTTCGAGCAAGAACATCAGATTTGCCTGACGCGTATTCATGCCAAATTCTCGCTCAAACCATTTGTCGAAAAAGAGGGAGTCCTGCTTGCCCCACTCCAGACCGATGGAATACATGACTGCTGCTGAGGCTTCACCGACTTCTTCCTCTAGCCCTTCAAGCAGGCCAATGATGAAGTCTTCGCTGGTAAGGATGTTGCGGCTGTCGTTCCAGTCGGTGATGGTGCCGGTGTCGGCGTCGAACTGAAAGAAGTCACGGAACCCATAGTGGTTGTGCTTTTGGGGTAGCTTCTGGTGAAGCTTGTGAGGAACGGTCAGGGTAGGTGCCATGGGGTCTAAACAGATGTATGGAAAAAGTCGGAATGATATAGCAAGGCAGGTGGATTATATCGGTGGCGGTTAGCCAGGTACCAAGGCATAGGCTACAGAAACGGATTGTTAGAGGCAGCGGGTGTTACCTGTAAGGTGCCCAGGATAATGAACCATTCAACAATCCTATCGCTACCCATGGCGGGCTGCAGGCTTAGCCACCCAGAGTTGATCTCGTGAGTTCTAAGATGGGGCAAAATAGCTCGGCTTCTTCGGCAGATAGGTACTGTTTGACGACATCCTGCATGATGACGTAAGTCGCGTTGCAGCTGCGCTCGGCCTTGAAGGCTCGCATCATGGTTTGGAACCAGAGCAGCATTCTTTCTTCTAAAGATTCCTGGTCGTCGATCAGCAACGCCTGGGCGGCATAGCGTAGACAGCGAACCGCATCTCGCTGCCACTTAGCACTGAGGTCAGTATTGCCGTGTTTGAGCAGACTTGGATCGATGGCTTCTAGCTTTTGTTTGACCTGCTGGATGATTTTAGGCTCAGCAGCCTGAACTTTTTGGTAGGTGCTGAACCGCAGCCGGGCCGTCCGCAGATAGTTTTGTAGAAACATCAGTTCGGCGTCGGTCGCATAGCGGCCATCAGCTTCCTGGGCGAGGGTGTTGAGCTGGCTTAGCATAATGTCTGGCGGTGGGGTCGAAAGTTAAATAGTTCGTTGGTTGGTTGATTTAAGAATGCCCAACTTCACCATCTAGTCAATTATCTTAAACAGCTCGTTACATGTCGTTGCATTCGGCACATCGGTCAAGTACTGATTGCTAGCTTTAATAGCGGGGCAGGCTTGGGTCCACGACGCAGGCGTAGGCGTCGATGCCCCCAGATAGATTCTTGACGTGATTGAACCCCTGTCGCTGTAGCCACTGGCACATCTGGGCCGAACGCATGCCGTGGTGGCACATCACAATCGTTTCGACGGTAGGGTCAAGCTGGACGAGTGCGGTTTCCGCCCAGTCACCATACTGACTCAGGGGCAGGTTGATGAAGTTAGGCAGGGCTGCGATCGCAACCTCCTCCGGTTCACGCACGTCGATCAGCTGCACAAGACTAGACTCGGCAGCCATCTGCTCAGCAAACGTCTGCACATCAATCTGATCGATACCTGAATAGAATCCATGCATAGGGCAAGGGGCTGGGACAATGGGCCAGGGCAATGGGCAGCTAGCAATAGCTTTACTATAGCTAGCCCTGATCTGAAGGAACCAGGGGGAGGAGCAGGCGGGAGGTTCGAACTAAAACTTTCCTTTTCGCTTAGCGCGCAGACGGCTGAGCGTTTCCTGCGACATGCCCAAAAAGGAGGCCAGATAGCCGAGGGGGACTTGTTCTTCAATATCAGGGCGTTCTGTTAGCAGGCTGTGATAGCGTTCTTTGGCCGACTGGGACTGAAAGCTCATAACCCGGTCGAGTAGGCTGGTGTAGTGATATTCCAGCAAACGACGGTTGAGATCGATCCACACTGGATCTTGCTGAGAAAGCTGGTGCAGGTCTGCATGGCTAAGCGAGAGAATGTGAGCGTCGGTGACGGCAACAATACAGTCTTCGCTGGGCTGGCGATAGACAAAGCTAAAGTAGGCCGTGGCAAAGTGATCGGCAAAGCAAAACCAGCGGGTGATTGCTTTGCCATCCGCCTCGCAGGCTGAGCGTAGCACCCCGTCCACCACAAAGTAGATTTCGTTAGACACATTGCCTTTTTCTAGCAAGATGTCCCCCCTGGGGTGCGATCGCACCTTCACCACCGCACACAAATCTCGCTGTTGCTGTGGGTTTAGCAGAATGAGCTGGCCTAGCCGCCGCAGCAACTGTCGCTGGGACGAACTGAAATCGGAGGGAGTGTTCACGTCTGGCATCCGAAAAAATTAACGAGGGCGATACCCATCGGGGCAAGGAATGACCGTGTCGGGCAGGGCAGGTAACTCTGGCAAGATAAATGCGGGAATGGGCTGAGCAGGTAGCGCATCGTCTTTCGTGGATTGAAACAAAGCCATGATCTGAGCAAGCCACGAGGCGTTAGAACTCTCTTGGGCATTCGACTGACTCACCGCCAGACTGGTACAAAGCTGGTAGCCCAGCGTCGGCGGGTCCACGTCTGATGTGATGACCCAAACCAGACCGGTTGAGCTGTAAATTCCATCCGTTTTAGCCATGCCGCTGTTCTGCACCGCAAAGTCGTTGAGAACTTCAGTGCGGTAGCGGTAGTTTTCGGTTTCTGGATTAAGGCCGACCCCCAGCGCCTCCATCTCTGCGGTAAAGCGCCCCTGCTCCAGATAGTAAGCCTGCTGGGCTCGGTTTAAAGTTCCGACGTAGGTCCACCCCTCGGCACTGGCGTTGTGGTGACGATGCCCCCAGAGCAGTCGGGGTAAAAACAGCACCCCTGCACTAATTGCACCTAACAGCAGCGTACTAACTAGGGCACAGCCGCAGCCTTTACTTTGCTTGTCTTCACCATCAGCCATTGACGATACTCTGGTACATAATATTGTCTTCCCTGTCGTTCTCCCTGGTAGCGCGTAATCACCATTCTGCAGACCGCACTAAAACGCTTCGTACCCGGCTGGGCAAAGAACTTGAGTTTCGGGCGTAGCTGGTAGGGCAGGCAGCATAAACGTTGGCGGTGCCTCCGGCGGATAGGCAATATCTTCTGTTGAGCGAAAGCGAGACCGCAGCCAGTACGGAAAAATCGCATTTTCTGGCTCATGAGCCCGAACCAGGCCTTTACATAGCTGGCTGTTAGTTATCATCTCACCACTGTTTTCCTCAACAACCCAAACAATGCCAACGTTGTTGTAGAGTCCTCTCTTTCTAGCCATCGAATTATTCTGAATTGCCAGCTCGCCAATAGCGACTGCTTCGTAGACGTAGTTTTCGGTTTCGGTTTGAATGCCCAAACCCAGCACGTCAAGATCCGTTGTCAGCTGAAAATGGTCAAAGTAGTACGCCTGCTGTCCCCGATTAAGCGCACCGATGTAGGTGATCGATTCTGACTGTTTAGCTTTATGGGCCGAGCTGAGCAGGCTGGGCAATACCAGTGCAACGACGCCGAGTACGCCCACTCCCATTGCTCCGACAAACGCGCAGCCGCAACCTTTGCTCTGCGTAACGCTCTCTGCCATCCACCCAATTCCATCGCGCCAAGCTTATTAAGCCCACCTGCTGCCGATCGGGGCACTAAAAGGAGCCCTTCAAAGGTAAAGAGTTCATCTATACTATGGACGACATGCCATCCGCCATCCATCTACATCTCTACCTACGCCTGACGCCCTATGTCGATCAAACCCACTCAGATTCACGCCATCTTGAACAATAAACGCGACGACTTTACCCGGTTTGACGGACGCGTGGCCAAGTCGCTGACCAAGTACGAGCAGGCCTGGCAAACGCTGAGCAGTACCCCAATTGAAGCGCTGTGGGAATGGGGACTGACCCACGAGGGCAACGTGGGTGCTCGACCGCTAGAAGACTTTGGGGGCACGCAGACAGGAGTGCGGCGCTGCAGGCTGCGTTGGGGTAACCGCGAGCAGAGCATGGTGTGGGTCAAGCAGCAGATTGAGGGGGTAACGACCTTCGCAGTGGACGGGTCACAGATTTTTCCGACTAAGGACGTGTCGATACCGATTGCGCTGGTGCAGATCGGCTGGTTCGAGAACCCCCACTCAGACCAGCAGCAGTACTGTAAAGACATTGACCTGGATGTGATGACGCCTGCGGATCTGCAGGTGCGCGACAGCAGCCAGCCGGTGGATCGGCTGGTGAACGTGCGTCGGTTTCAGATGGAGACCGAGCGGCTGGTGAAATATATTGAGCGGGTGGGGGACGGCAGCCGCACCCTGGTATTTTTTGATGGGGCACTGGTGGCAACCTTTGCCGAGGCGTTGGACGATAGTCTGGGCAAGCTGTACGTCAGTTCGCTGCTAAAGCTGCTGCGGGCCAGCGAGCAGTACCGGGTGCCGCTGGTGGGCTACATCGACACTAGCTACGCCCACGATTTGACCACGCTGTTAGAGTCTTTTTTGGGGCTAGAGACGGCCTCGGCAGTCCATGACGCGCAGCTGCTGAATCGGTTTATGCAGTGGGGTGACTGTACGCCGGTTTTCAGGTGCGATCGCACCGGCATTCTGTCTGACTACCAAGAGCAGCAGGACCGCATCACCTTTACCTACCTGAAGACCAACCAGGGCTACCCGGCCCGGTTGGAAATGCCGCTATGGATGCACGAAGCGGGCATTGTCGAGCAGGTGATCAACTGGGTCCGGGCCGAAGTCGTCGTCGGCAGCGGCTACCCCTACGCCATTGAGACGGCAGACCAAACCGCTGTGCTACAGAGCAAAGACCGGCAGATTTTCTTTCGCGTCCTGCAAGAGTGGGCCGACCAGCAAAACGATCTGAACCTGCGTCTATCGCGGAAAATGGTCAGTAAAGTGATGCGGCGATAGCCGTGTATTCAGGTAAGCGGTCAGAGGAGGTCACGCTATGAAAAAATGGAAAACAGAGATGCGCTAATCGCTGAGTTGGCACAGAGGGGTATCAAGCATACTGCCGAGGATGTAGTTGTGATCGCAAAAGACGCGACTGGTAGAATCGTCTTCCTAGAACGTGGCGACGATTAATCGGGACTGAACCCTATCTTACTCAGGCACCGATACGATTTTGAAAACATTGGCCTTTCGGTAGAACAGCTTCCAGCTCTGCTGATGACTGCAGTTACGGAGGGTGAAGTAATGGGTTACCAAACCCAAGACCCTATGGATTCCTCACAGCTCTAGACGATTTGAAGCGCGTGTTGACTGAAATGCAGTCGCAGGAAGTCTTTGAAAAAGTGTTCGGCAAGGTTGAAATGGCGAATGTCTAGCTCTGGTCTGCTCAAGCAACAACCTCGTCAGTAACCGGCTCAGCCACTTCATCAAAGCGAATCAGGTCATGACGGGGATCCACCTCTCGCACCCGGACCTGGAACCGTTCGCCCAGCTCGACCGAGCGACCAAAGCGCATGGGCAGCTCTAGCCCCAGCTCCTCAAACATAATCAGGCCCAGGCTTTCATGCTGACGCAGCCAGCGCAGCAGCAGTACCGGCCAGGTCTGGTCGCCGTGGCGGCGCAGATACTCCAACGCCCAGTAGCGCTTGGTCTGACGCTCAACCAAGACCGCTTCGTAGGCCGTGTTCGAAATGCCGACAGTCAGCTGGGTCATTTCTTCGCGAGAGAAAGGCGGCGCTTCGCCCCGCAGGTGAGCCTTGAGCTGGAAGTGGGCCAGCAGATCGGTGTAGCGGCGGATGGGAGAAGTCACCTGGCTGTAGCGGTCCAGCCCCAAAGTCGCGTGGCGGGCAGGCGTCACCCCCATCTCACTGCGGGGCATGCAGCGACGCAGGGCCGAGTCGCGCACCCAGCCTGCAGGTAGCAACATCAGTTCCTCGTCCGAGGGCAGCTCGGGCTGGGGCTGCCCCCGATAGGGAATCGGTAGCTCGTTCTCTTCACCGTAGCGGGCGGCCACTTCACCCGTGAGAATCATCATTTCGGCAACGAGCTGACGGGACGCAGAGTTGTCGAGCACTTCAATCGTGATGTCTTCACCGTCGTTTTCGACTCGGACTGCCGAATCGGGCAGCTGAATGCGGATAGCGCCTTGCGCCTGGCGCCAGGCCTGGCGCTGCTTAACCCAAGTTGCGATCGCACCCAGTTCAGGCTCGGCTTGAATATCTAGCTCCAGCATCTCATCCACGTCTTCGTAGGTGAGCCGGTAGGTCGGCTTGATCAGGCTGGGCTGAATAGTGTACTCGTCGATCTCGCCCGTTTCCCGCAGCACCACACCAAAGCTCAGGGCACAGCACACTTCCCCCTGACGCAGACTCATTGGCCCCGTTGCCAGCGCCTCAGGAAACATCGGGATCATACCCGTCGGCAGGTAGACCGTCGTACAGCGGCGGCGAGCTTCCAGATCTAAGGGGTCGCCAGGGTTAATCCAGCGAGTCGGGTCGGCGATGTGGGCCCATAGCCGCTCACGTCCGTCTGGCAGAGTCTCAATGCTCAAGCCGTCGTCAATTTCTCGGGTAGCCTCATCGTCGATGGTGTAAACCTTGAGATGGGTCAGGTCGGCCCGCTGGGGATCGCTGTCGGGCGGCACATTGCCCAGGCTTTGCTGCATCACCGCCATCACCTCATCAGAGAACTCAATCGGCAGCTGCGCCCGTCGCAGGGCCAGATTCTCGTGAGGCTGCCACAGACCGATTTTAACCAGCAGCTCAAACGTCAGATCGGGGGTGGCTTTGCGTCCCAGCTCGGCAATAATTTCGTGGGCAGTGGCCTTCTGCGGAGCTTCGTCCCCGAACAGGGCGTAGCGTTCGAGCGTTTCGATGCGGGTGCGATCACTCTTTCTCCAGTCCACGACCTCGCCTGCGATGGCCTGCCGCAATCGGGCAAGGAACCCTTCCCATTCCTGCTGGCGCTTGGCCTCCTGCTCGATCTGGTGTAGCAGCTCGTCTACCTGAGACTTAGGACGCGGCACGTAGCCGTCGCCCTTTTGCTTAAAAAATATCTTGTCTTCGCTGAGCAAGCGGTGGGATGCATAGCAAAGCGTCGGCGTTTGCTCATCAAACAGCAGCAGCGCCAGTCCTGACGGGTCGGTGGCTTCTCCTTCTTCTGAAAGCAGTTCCCAGGCGACTTCCAGACTGTCAGGTTCCACGCTTTCTGCCGCCGAAGACTCAAAAGCGGGCACGTCCTCCGCTGAGTACGACCCGCCTTTCACTTCGTAGGTTACCTGGCGTGGATGCAGTGTGTGGGACTGCCCATTGCCATCGATGACTACCCAATTTTTCTTACCCTCGGGCCGCTCGGCCACCCCAAGACGGAGCTGGCCGTTTACTTTGAATTCGACGAGCGTCCCTTTCTCCACGGGCTTTTTGAGTGAGGTGGTGAGGTGATGAGGTGGTGAGGTGGTGGTGGAGTAAAGTAAACGGTACGCCCATTTCACTACTTCACTATTTCACCACTTCGCTACCCTAGCCTTCGCGGTTGATGTACGGCAGCAGAGCAATAATCCGCGCCCGCTTAATTGCCGTGGTCAGGTCGCGCTGCTGCTTAGCCGTCAGACCCGTAATGCGTCGGGGTAGAATCTTGCCGCGCTCGGTGATGAACTTCCGCAGCAGGTCCACATCTTTATAGTCAATTTTATCGCCCGGCTTGATGGGTGACAGGCGACGACGGAAATAGGAGGCCATAGTCTATTTAATTTCTTTGTGAACGGTGTGCTTGTTGCAGTGGGTGCAGAACTTTTTGAGTTCGATGCGGCCCGTCGTGTTACGACGATTTTTCTGCGTGGTATAGCGAGAAACGCCATTCGAGCGCTTGTCCGGGTTAGTCCGGCACTCGGTGCATTCCAAGGTAATAACGATACGGACGCCTTTTGCCATGATTTTTGGGCTACTTGTTGGGCAGTGCTAGCCAGCCTGGTTTAAGTTCGACACAGTCTTCTATTCTTCCATAGGAAGGATAGAATCTGCAAGGACATATTGTGTACCGTTTCAGATTCGACAGCAGGGCGAATTGTCGATGCCGTCATTCAGCCTTGCGCTACTCTCTGGGCTGCACACCCGCCACAATCACTTTTCCAACTGCCTTTAGAACTTGCAAGACTTCGTACAGGTCGTTTCCTGGATTGACCAGTGAAAAGAGTCGCGAGTTAGCGTATTCCGCCTCGGGCGATTGAATTGCCTTCAGAAATAAGAATTCGCTACCGTTGGTAATCATGCCAAAGGTCGGCTGTTCTCCGTTTGCGTTGCTTAGCATGTAAGCCAGAGCCTGAGGAATTGCTCGGGTGACGGCAAAATCGCTACGCTTTGACTCGATTACCAGCAACCACAACCGCTGCTTGAGCACCAGAATATCGATCCGCCCGCGAATAGTAACGCCGTCGTCTTCCGATTCAATCTCTATACTGGTCTCAGTCTTGAGTTGAGAGGGCCGACGATAAAACCCAGCCAGGTCCAATAGCGAGGCCAGTACGACTAGCTTGACTGTATTCTCTAATGCTGGCGGGTCGGCCAGCACGTCAGCAAAGTTGGCCTTCACTCGATCGAGCGTCTGCTGTTCTGTATCGGTCAGTGATGCATGCGAGATTGACCATTCTGTAAAGAAGCTAGCGGACTGCGTCATCTGCAGACCGAACAGACGCTTAAGTTCGCGAAGGGTAACGTCTCTAGCCGCAATGGTTTGAATCATACGACCAGTTTAACTGTTCCATTAGCAGTCGCTGACCGATTGCGATTGCGATGGGTTTTGATCATCGCGTACCAAACATGCGATCGCCCGCATCGCCTAGCCCTGGCAAAATGTAGCCGTGGTCGTCTAGCTTTTCGTCAATCGCAGCGGTGAAGACCGGGACGTCAGGATGCTCGGCTTGGAAATGGGCGAGCCCTTCGGGGGCGGCCAGCAGGCACACGAGTTTAATAGATTGCGGACGGGTCTGCTTCAGGCGGTGGACGGCGGCAACGGCGGAGTTGCCGGTGGCGACCATCGGGTCGACGACCAGCATTTCGCGCTCGTGGGTGTCTTCGGGCACCTTGAAATAGTATTCAACCACCACATGGGTTTTAGGATCGCGATACAGGCCAATGTGGCCAACGCGGGCCGAGGGCATCAGCTGCAGCATGCCGTCGAGAATGCCCTGTCCGGCACGCATGATGGAAATGAGCACCAGCTTTTTGCCCGCCAGCATCGGGGCGTGGGTCTGGGTCAGCGGCGTTTCGATCAGAACCTTTTCAGTGGGTAGGTCGCGGGTGACTTCGTAGGCCAGTAGCATGCTGATTTCGCCGAGCAGCTGACGAAACTTAGCGGTGCTGGTGTCTTTACGCCGCATGATCGTCAGCTTGTGCTGAATCAGCGGGTGGGTAATAAGGGTGACGTTGTCCATACACTGTTTCTCACACCTAGAATTATTGAGCCTAGAATTATTGAGCCTAGAATTATTGGACTAAAACACGGTGCCGTCGCTCTGCAGGGTGATCGGTGGGGTCCCGTCGGGGCGGCGCTGCTTAGCAATACGACGGCCGGCGGTCCAGGTCCCCCCCTCTAGCACCTTGATCAGGGGCAGTTCGTCAGCGGTTTTGTGCAGGCGTTGGCGAATGCGATCGCACACCCAATCCAACCCCACGACCGTCAGCGCTCGCCACTCGACCACCACCGTCGACCCTGGCAAATGCGCCTGCTTGATTACATCCTCGTACTTCGGCACCAGCCAGCCTAAATCTACCAGCAGCCCACCGTTGCGGTACTCTGCCAACCCCGTCAGCGCATCCAGATTCACCACCTGGATCCCAGCCTCCAACAGCGGCTCTACCAGGGAGTAGGTCAGCCACTGCGACAGCTTGTGGAACGGAACTAGATTCGAACCCGGCGCATCATCGGGCAGCGCCGGATGGGGCCATACGTCCCCCAGATTGACGCCGTCTAGCGTTGTCCGACCGGGCCAGATCGAGCCAAAGCCCTGCAGTACCGCCCGCAGCAGGTCGCCTGCGTCTAGCGGACAGTGCAAGCGCAAGCCATCCAGCAGATTAGCTGGTCGCACAGGCCCGGTACCAAACCGCTCTGGCTGAGCCAAAAGGGCCTGCCCCAGCCGGTGCAGCAGCGACAGCCGCCCCGACAGCCCCACCAGCGGATTCCCGTCACTGACCTGAAAGATCCGAGCCAGATCGACCTCGGTCATTTGCAGCAGACCCACGGCATCCACTTGAAGCGGGCGGTCCCCATCGGCAGAAAATGCGCCCTGCATGAAGGCCCGCAAGCTGGCCACGGCCAGCCCCTCTGAACGGGCGAGGATCTGGCCCGTTTCGGCCTCTCGATATTGCCACTGACTGCCCGCCCCAGCATCAAGCAAGACGCTGACGATTGCCAGGTCTAGCTTCGATTTGGCAATGGCATCCGGCGAGACTCCTGACAGTAGGGTATCTAGCTGCGCCAACCGTGCCGAACCAAAGTGTCGCCAGCGGCTGTGGAACGGCACGTCAAAATCGGGATAGTGCTGCTGAATAGTCTCGACAACGAAATCAGTGACCCTATCTAGCTGGGCCAGGTCACAGGTGAAGTTTTCGAGCTGGTCAGACTGGCAGAGTTCAAAGAGGGTTTGGGTGCGATCGCGAATGGCCTGTGGCCCCAGTAAATAATCCAGCGCCGCCGGGTCGGCCATTGCTAAACCCCCTCGTACTGACGACCGATGGTCTTCGCCAGGTCTGCCTCGTCGGGCACCTTGTCTTCGGTGTAGTAGCCCGCTGCCTTCTTCGCATCCATCTCGACCCGCGCATCCGCCGGTATCAGCTCGTCGGGAATGGATATGCGCTCAACAATCTCGATGCCCGACTGGGTGACCGCGTCGTACTTCAGGTTACTCATCGACACAAACTGATCGATACGGGTAATGCCCAGCCAGTGCAGCACATCCGGCATAATCTCCTGAAAGCGCATATCCTGCACCCCTGCCACACATTCGGTCCGGTTGAAGTAAGCGTCGGCCCGGTCGCCCCCTTCCTGCCGCTTACGCGCGTTATATACCAGAAACTTAGTCACCTCACCCAGTGCCCGGCCCTCTTTCCTGGCGTACACAATCACGCCCGCACCGCCGCCCTGGGCCGTCTTCAGCGCCATCTCAATGCCGTGCACCAGGTAGGGGCGACAGGTGCAAATATCAGAGCCAAATACGTCCGAGCCATTGCACTCATCGTGGACCCGGACCGTTAGCGGACGATTGGGGTCCGTAATGGCCTCTACATCACCCACGATGTATACCGTATGCCCCCCGATCGGCGGCAAAAATACCTCCAAATCTGACCGCGTCACCAGCTCAGGGAACATGCCCCCGGTCTGCTCAAACAGGGTGCGCCTGAGGTCGCCTTCGCTCACGCCGAACCGTTTGGCAATCCCCGGCAGGTACCACACCGGCTCAATCGCCGCCTTGGTCACGACCAGCTCGCCACCCTCCTTAAGAATCTTGCCGTCCACCTGCAGGTCACCTCGGGCGACCACATCCTGCAGCTCAGGAATGTTGATATGGGCCTTGGTGATCGCAATGGACGGACGAATGTCGTAGCCCTCGGCCCGCAGATCTGAAAACAGGCCGTTGTCTAGCGCGCCAAAGGGGTCGATCGAGACAATTTTGTCGGAGTCACCCCAGCTGGGGTGCGGGCCAATGGTTGACGTTGGGGACGTGTTGGTGAAGTCAGGTCGATGGCTGGTCTGCAGATCGCCGCTGGCAATCGCCAGGGCTCGATAGACCGCGTAGGAGCCAGAGTGTGTCCCAATGGCGTTACGGTGCGCCAGATTACCTAAGGTCGCAATCACCGGCCCCCGCTCATTCGGGTCGGGATTCCCCCATTTCACCGACATTGGCGTCGCGCCAAAGTGCCCCGGATGCGAGGTTAGAACGATGTGCTTGTGGCCGTTCGCATTGATCGATGCCATAGAATGTCCCCTGCCTAAAAGTAAACGTCTCTAGATTGAATTTCTGGCGCGAATTTGGCGTGAAAACGGATTTCTAGCGTCAAGTCTTGAGAAAAAAGGTTGGGATAGGCAGCGCTACCGATAGCCCCTTAGACCCCTATGGACAAAAACTTGAGCCTAGCAACGGATGAGTACAGAACAGTCGGGCGGATGATTGGCCAAGCGGATGATTAGCCTAGTCCACCAGCTTAAACTGCAGTCACCGCTTGTGGTTGAAATATTAAAGACGTCTGACAGGAGCGTTCAAGTTCCTTTGTGCAGAGGCTGTGGTGTATTTCCCACATCAAGGGGCTGAGCCTGTAACACCTTCGAACGGTAGGTATTGCGACCAGCCGATTTGGCCTCGTACAGGAGCTGGTCGGCCACCTGGAGCAGGGACTGCCACGACAGGGCCGGACTGGGCACGACGGTTAGGCAGCCCAGGCTGATAGTGACATAGTCTGCTACCGATGAGGTGCGATGGGGTATGGCCAGCTCCTGGGTTTGCTGCAGCAAGGCCTGAGCAACCCGCTCGCTCCCGGTCGCATCCGTTCCACTCAGTACGATGACAAATTCTTCACCCCCATACCGGGCAACAACATCCGACTTCCGCACCGTGCGCTGCAGCATCTGCGCGATACTGACCAGACAGGCATCCCCCGCAACATGGCCGTAGGTGTCGTTGTAGCGCTTAAAGTCGTCAATGTCACAGAAAATGAGGGTCAGCGGCTGGCTCGTGGGCGAGAGCTGATGCCACATACAGTCGAGATGGGCTTTGAGGCTGCGACGATTGACCAGCTGAGTCAGCTCATCCATCGTCGCCAACTGAGCCAGCTGTAGATTGTCGGCCTCAAGCTGACGGTTGAGATTTTCGAGTTCCACGGTTTGTCGGTCGATCAGCCGCTGCATTTGCTGCATCACGTGCAGCATTTCGACCGGGTCTAGCATCGCCAACATTTGTGTTTGGGTGACAATGCCTGCCAGTGAGCCCTCTGGGTGCGTGACCACCAGCCGCCGCACGTGCATCGCCTGCATGCGCTGGTGAACCTGCCAGAGAGAATCCTCTGGTCTGACCGTTGACAGGGGCGTACTCATGACAGTCTGCGCAGGGGTTGTGGCCAGGTCTAAGCCCAGTGCCCGCAGCTGTACCACGTCTCGTTCGGTGACGATACCCAACGGTTGCTGAGTCGCCGGGGCAACGATGACAATGCAGCTAACCTTACGCGTCGCCATCTGCTGCGCCAGGGCCAGGACCGGGGTGTCTGGAACCGCCGTCAGCGTCTCGCGGACCATCACCTCTGCCGTGCGCATCTGCCGTAACAGATGTTCGGGGCGGATCAAATCACGAACGCTCTGGGGCGTGATTACCCCGATCACGTCGCCCGCTGCATTGACCACGGGTAGATGGCGAACGCCATGCTGTCGAAACCGTCGAGAGACCTCAAAAACGTCTGAAATCTCTTCTTCTTTGAGGGTAATCACGCCAGGCGTCATCACCTCGGCCAACGCTAGCCCATTCAGGTCAACCTGCTGGGAGATAAGACGAACCACATCCCGCTCTGTAAAAATACCGGCCAGCCGGTCCTGATGCTGTATCAAGGTAAAGCTGGTACCGGCGTTTGTCATCGCTGCGATCGCATCGGTCAGGGGCGTCTGCGGGGTTAGCAGCAGCGGCGCTGGAACGACCGCACTGAGGATTGTTAGCGCGGCCATATCTATGACTGAGCGATCTTAACGTGCCGGATAGCTGAGCAAGATTGACTAAAACACCGATTGCTTGAACTTGAAAACACACGAAGTACCCTTTGTATCCATTCCTAACGTGCCCACTATGCGAACAGGTTAACTAGGCTGGATTGCTG
Source organism: Cyanobacteria bacterium J06648_16 (assembly GCA_039817185.1). Taxonomy (GTDB): domain Bacteria; phylum Cyanobacteriota; class Cyanobacteriia; order Phormidesmidales; family Phormidesmidaceae; genus CAWUKV01. The sequence continues at coordinate 60,117 of JBCBWI010000001.1, forward strand.
GCGGGTAAGCGCATGCGCCTATCGTTGTAATCGGTAGTGGCACAGCAGCACCTTTTCGTTCGACTTTTCCCACATCACCAGCTGCTGGTGAAATGGCCTTAGACCGCATTTTTCTAGAACACGGCGAGAACCCGTATTAGCACCGTGGGTGTCGGCCAGAATAGTCGCCAGGTTAGGAAACTGCTTTAAGCCCCAGTTGATGGCGGCGCGAGCGGCTTCGGTCGCGTATCCCTGGTTCCAGTATTCATCTGCAATCTCGTAGTGCAGGCTGGCCTCAGTCGGGGAATCGTGGCTAAACTCGACGAGGCCGATCAGGTTGCTCGCATCGGCCAGACACACTGCCCATAGGTAAAAGTCCTGATCGGCATCGTGGGCTAGCGCATCTGCAAACACGTCCGTCAGGTCATCGACTGAGGTTGGTGAAGGGTAGGGCAAAAATCGAGAGTATTCCGGCTTGGCCGCGTAGCCATAGATGGTCGGTAGGTCGTCAGCCTGCAGCGGTCGCAGCCGCAGCCGGTCGGTTGTGAGAACGGGCGTTTTCATGCGGTGCTAGGCGACCTTTTGCTCCACGCCAAAGCCGACGAGGGAAAGCTTTTCGAGCGGCTGGTCAACGGGTGGGCGAACGTAGTTAAAAATGCGGCGAATCCGCATGGCTGGGTTAATCAGCGTGATGGAATCGACCGAGACCGTGCGGGTATAGTTCGTGGTCATCAGCAGTTCACGCGTGGTTGAGTCAAAGCGAAAGTGGGAAATGATCGGACGATCTTCTTCGTAGGCGCGATCGCGTAAATAATCCCCCTCTAGCTTCTCACCCTGCTGGGACTTCACCACAAACATCAGGTTCAGTGCCATCGACACCCGCTCACCTTTTTCTGACACGGTATCGAACGCCAACCGAAAGCCCGGAGAGCCTTCGATATTTTCAGCCACGCCGTATTGATTGTCGGTCAGTACCTTTTGCTTCAGCGCCGTCGTCAGCGGCTCTACCTGAAAGTCGGTGTGGGAACGCTCGACCTCGTTGTGGGTGAGGTAATGGTAAGTGCGATCGCTGGACCATCCCCCCACGCAATGGTCAAAAAATTGATGAAACGTCTCTAACGGAGTCATGAGCTGCCTGAACGCGATTCTCCGGCATTTTAGCTCAAAGGTACGCCCGGTCCATGTATCCAGGGAAGCAGCCGATGAGAGACAGGCTCAGATCGGCGTGACTGCGATCGCAACAGCGGCAGTGATCTAGTAATCGATTGTGGAACGGCAGGGTGATTCTCTTTCCACGGCACGAATTGCATATGTGTCGGGTTACGCCTTCTGGTACACCAATGTGAAGATCGAACCGCCCCTTGCGAATGCCAGTTCAAGCCCGCGATCACAATCAAATTCACTGACCCATGATTCCACCTCTGCCCTAGAAGGCGCTTCTCTACTGAGGCCAAGGTGGATAATCGGACTCATCAGGCAACCCATGATGGGAGGCAGGTTTAGCTTAGCTACAATCGCTTTCGTACCCGAATAGGTTCCATCTGCACAGGAATCAGTGAAATACATGATTCCACCACCAGCCAGAACATTTCTCGCTTGATACAAGCACCGGAGTGGGTCCGGAAAATGCTTGATGGCACCCATGGCATAGATTCCATCAATCTGGCGATTGGCAAACTTCGAGAGATCCATAGCGTTCGCCTGAACATATTCCAGCTGGCTTCTTCGCATGTTGATTTTATTATCTTCACGTGATGCTTTGGCCAGATTGGCTGTCGCCAACTCAAGCATCCTGGGCGAGAAATCGGTCACGATAATCTTGAGGCTGGGCCGACTCTTGAGAATTCGTATGGCCAGTATTCCTGGACCCGCACCAACCTCAATCAGGGTGGCGCCGTCTGGGATCCGGTTCAAGAAGGTCGAGAGAAAATCATCCCAAAGAATATCTACGGCAAAGCTGCCTGCCACGCGTCCGTAGAGGCGTGTGAAGAAAGCCGTGTGATAGAGCCAATCGCTGATTCGATGATTTCTTTGATGGGTCATAGTTCTGCACCTAAAGTCTGCGATAACCGAATTGCCCGGATGCCCCAGACAGGAGTCGGTTCAGCATGGCAACCTACTTAACCTATGGGTTTGGGCTAACCAGGCTGGAAAATTTGGGGTGCGATCGCAACCCTGCCAAATCGTCATCCACCCTCGCCTGCTGCCGCAGAGTCCCGTCATCCCCAGCAAAACACTTCTCTAACCACAGCAGCCCCAGGGCCGTCTCACCCAGTCGCGCATAGCAGCAGGCCTTGTTATAGCAGGCGTCTGCCCGCTTGGGCGCAGATTTGAGCACCTGATCGGTCGCTTCTAGCGCTTCAGCATATTGACCCTGATCAAACAGGGTGGCACTTTTACTAAACCAGGCTGCCTCATGGCGAGGGCTCAGCTGAATCGCCCGATCAAAGGACTCAATGGCCAATTCGGGCTTTTCTAGCTGAGCCAGAATCACCCCGCGAAAATGCCAGATATCCGGCTGATTCTGCCGGGCAGCCAGAGAGTTTTCTAGCGCCTGTAACGCGTCATGGGGCCGCTGCAGCTTTGCCAACAACAGCCAGGCTTTAGAATTCAGCGCTTTCACGGCCTTAGGGTTCGCCTCAACCGCCCGATCGAAAGCCGCTAGGGCATCCTCATACCGCTCCAGCTCGACCAAGATCGCCCCCTTGCGCTGCCACGTATCCCAGTCCTGCGGCAAGATTTCTAGACTCTCTTCTGTTTCTTTTAAGAGTGTTGTCAAATCGTCTTTGGAAAGCGCATCGTCCGTTTTTTCGGGTGATTTTCCCCGCAGCAGCCGGGCGGCAATCAGCCCCACAATTAGCACCACAAGAATCATCTCAGAACTCTGCCGAAAGATGACAAACCCCGTATCGGCCACCTGGGGCGAGACACCTAAGAACTGGGCAATCCCTTCGACCAGCCCCCAAAAGGCTCGATTAAACGACGGGATCAGCCAGAAAGCGGCAAACAGCGCAATAAAGCCATAGCGCCGCAGCTTGTTAAAGCGCACCCGCGCCATCGGCGGCAGCCAGGGCTCGATGATACCGTAGCCGTCTAGCCCTGGAATCGGCAGTAAATTGAGCAGGACCGCCGCCACCTCTAGCGTCAGCAAAAACGCCATTGCCTGCATCCACCAGACCTTGGGTGAGGCAAAGCCCTCAGTATTAAAAGCACCCCCGTCAAAAGCAGGCGTCAGATCGGCCTGAGCCATTGACAGCCCCACCCCAATCAGGACCGCACAGAGAAAGCTGGCAAACGGACCCGCCGCTGAGACCGCACTTTTCCAGACCCGGTTGCGCAGCCGCCGCTGGTTGATATACACCGCCGCCCCTGGCAGCGGAATGCCGCCCAGCAGCAAAAACATCAGCGGCATGACAAAGCTCAGCCCTGGGTTGGTGTACTTCAGTGGGTTGAGCGTCAGGTAGCCCTTGTCTTTGACTGACGTGTCGCCGCCAAAGTAAGCCACTACCGCATGACCAAACTCATGTAGACAGACAGAAACGACCCAGCCTGCAAACACCACCAGCGTAAAGGTCAGTTCCAACACGCTGCCGTCTCCCTGCGCTACAGACTCTAGATTTCTCTACGGTAGCCTGGTTAGCAGGTATTGAGGAGAGGGTCGAGAGCTTATTCTACGTCAGCGGCTTCTCCGTCGCCGCCGTCGATGTCGTTGCCGTCGATATCGTTGCTGTCGCTGGAGATATTGCGCGGCTGTCGGTCGGTTTTGACCCGGGGGCCGTGACTGGGTCCGTGACTGGGACCATCATTAGAATCGTGTTGCGAGCTATCGTTTTGACCGACCTGGTTTAGATCACCCGACAGACTGACCTGCAATCCATCCGGTGCATTTAGCCAGACCTGACGCTGCGGGAATGGAATGGAAGTGCCCGAATCCTGCACCGACTGTTTGAAGCGGCGGCGATATTCCCGCGAGACATCCCATTGCTTCATGGGCTGGGTCTTGATCCACACCCGCAGTATCACAGCGCTGTCGCCGAAGTCTTCGACACCCAGAATATCAGGCGCTTCAAGAATCAGATCGCGCCAGTCAGGGTCATTGCGCAACTCGTCGCCCACCTTGCGCGCCAGCTGCAGCATCTCGTCAATATCGGCATGGTAGTTGACAGGAATCTGTAGATCGCAGCGAGACCAGTGCAGTGAGTAGTTGGCAACGCGGTTAATATCGCTGGTGGGAATGGTGATTAGGCGGCCCTCCGCGTCGCGTAGCTGGGTAATTCGCAGGTTCATATTCTCGACTAGGCCCGCATCTTCGCCAATTTTGACAATATCGCCAATGGCGTACTGGTCTTCTAACAGGATGAAAAATCCCGTCACCGCGCCCTTAATCAGGTTTTGCGCGGCCAGCGACAGGGCCAAACCGACTAAGCCGAAGCTGGCTAGCAGCACCCCCAGATTGATGCCAAAGATACTCAAGGCCACAATTAGCCCGATCGCCAGCCAGACGAAATTGGCAATGTTTTTAATCACGCTAGAAATGGTCGAAATCCGCAGCTCTAGCCGCCGGTAGTTCTCAAAGCTGAAGCCGTTGCGGTCTTGCAGGGTGCTGGTGAAGCGGTCAATCAGCAAATAGCTGATCCGCACACCCAGGTAGGCAACAATCGCAATAATGGCGACGGCAGCGGGCACCTTGGCCCAGTTCAGTAAACTGTTTTGAAAGGTCCGCGTATAGGGGAACAGGCCGAGTGACCAGATCATTGCCCCGACTAGCACCACAAACTGAAGCAGCGGCAACAAAATGTGACGAATGGCATGGAGCTGCTGCCGATGGTTTTCGCTGAGTTCTTCGAGGGGCTTGCCGTGCAGCCTTTTTACGGCCCAGGCAAACAAGCCATAGCGGCTGAATTGGAGGACTAGAGCAATTGCGATCGCACCCATCACCGCTCCGACTGCCATCAACCCTGCCCGTTTCAGGTACGCGGGCTGGCGCTCTTGATAGGCTTGTCGCAGCGCCTGGGTCACTGACTGACGCAGGTACTGTACCAACTCTACCTGAGTCATCCCCTGCATCCGCGCATCGTCATCAGTCGCTGTCATCAGGTAGCGACCATTGACGTACAGACTCGGAGCGTCCTCTCCGTCTAGCGTTTCTTTGACAATTTCCACCGCTGGGTCCGGCATACTCACGTAGGTATCTCGAATCTCTTTGAGATTTTCTTCGAGATGGTACTGACGAATAGATAGAGCGGAAGAAGGCGCCGCTATCTGAAAAACCTGCCGACCGTCGAGCACCACCCAACCCACCGCCGTCTGGTCAAACGAACCGCCCGACAGCCCCTCCAATTGGGCCATCACCGGGGTAGACACCAATGACAGCGACAGCGCTAACAGAAGCCCCATCAAAAATCGACCCAGCCAGCATCGCCAACGGAAAATCCAGGATGGACAAAACTGATATCTCACATCGGAGTTGAGTAGATTCATAGAATTTAGTCAATCCAAGAAGATAAATGCATAGCAAGTAGGCATACCCAATCATTTGTAAGACCCGATGGGCAATTGGAATACAGGAAATAGTAGCTAGAACATTCCGCCTTCCGTATTCTGTCCTCTAAAAGTCAATCGTGAGCGTCTAACCTTTAATTAGGTCACCCTAATTACTTGACTCGGTAGCGCACCAGCAAGTCGTCCAGTTTGTGTTTCAGCTCCTCTGTTTTGGTGTAGATGTGGTCCTCAAAGGCCTGCGGCCACTTGACCTGTTCGACCTCGGCAACGGAATCGGGGATATAGGGATGATCGGGCCGGGTACAAAACATGCCCCACACGGTGGCTGAGGTCATGAAATGAATAAAATCTGGCGGAAAATCTCGTCCGTCAATCAGGTGCGCCTTTGTTTTCAAAATAGTAATAATTTCGTCATTCTGTTGTTTAAATAGCGCGATCGCGTCCCGATTTACGTCCTTAAGCTGTCCAGCCATCCACAGCGGGTAGATCTGAGAACTCAGCTTCAGCGACGCATAGATCGGACCATAGAATTCCTCTAACTGCCGTTTGCGATAGTCCAGGTCCGCCTCGGTCAGTAGCGCCGTCTTGTGCAAGGCTTTCTCGACGCCTGCCTCAATCATCTTCTCAGCAGAAAACCGGAGGATCGTTCCTGCCCCTAGAGCACTGGCTAAAAATACGCCCAATACCTGAATAAGTTCCATCGACTGCCTAGCTGATTCAGACAGTTCATCATGCCCAGATTCAGTCGGTTAAGCGTCTGTAGCATCGCTCTGGGCTATACGCGGGTGGCCTGAAACCGCTGCTGCACAATCCAGGCAAAGACCGCGCTCGTCAGGAACATCAGCAGGCTATAGATTGCTGCAGGAATCGCCATCGTCGGATTATTGAGTAGCGTGGGGGCACTCGCTACAGCAATTGCCAGGGTGCCGTTTTGAATGCCGACCTCAACGGTAATCGCCTTAGCACTGGGTTGGTTGAGACGGGCTAGGGTTGCGATCGCATACCCCAGCCCCATCGCCAGCACGTTCAGCGTCAGCGTCACCCAGCCCACCTGCACAAAGAAACCCGCCACATTTGCCCGTTCCTTTACCAGTAGCCCAACAATAATCAGCGCGAGAAAGAACAGCGACAGCCACTTCACCCCCTTCTCCACCTTGATCGCAAACTGGGGCAAGTAATGGTGCAGCAGCATTCCCAGCGACACCGGAATCAGCGTAATCACCGCAATCTGCAGTACCGTCGTCAAAAATGGTAGCCGCAGCGCTACACCCTCACCGAGAAAGCTCTGCATCCCTAGGTTGACCACCAGTGGAATGGTCACCACCGTAATCAAACTGCTAATCGCCGTCAGCGTGATTGATAGCGCCACGTTACCGCGCACCAGATACGATACCAGGTTTGACGTTGGCCCACCGGGACAGGCTGCTAGTATCACCACCCCTACCGCCAACTCTGGCGACAGCGGAAACAGTGCCGCCAGCAGGAAGCCCACCACCGGCAGCAGCAGCAGCTGAGCCGATAATCCGAACAGGACCGCTTTGGGTTCAACAAAAACGCGCCTAAAATCCGCCAGCGTTAGCCCCAAACCCATGCCCAGCATGATGATGAACAGAGCCAAAGGCAAGAAAACAGCGGTCAGAAAACTTGATTCCATCGGCTTTTACTCACACGGTTGGTAGACAGCAGCGACCAAAACTTTTGCCGTTATCTTACTAGACCCTCAGTGCATTCACTAGGACAGGCAACCGTTCTATAGCACAGGAAGCCCCCCATCTGTAGAGGTATACCGGACACGATTGACTGTCTTAGCCGCAGCGCAAGCGAATTTGACCTTGGCCATATCCAAACCCAGTATTTTTCCGCCGAAAACACTCAAGCTTTCAAGCTACACGTAGTAACCCAGTCAATCCATGCACGAGGGTCTGGCCAGCTCACTCCCGATCACCGCTGATCCTGTTAGCTGTCGGCACCTCATATAGGGCCGGGAGTCCCCACCAGGGAATGTCAGGGCGTGCATGATGCTCTTGGTGATAGCCGAAGTGATAGCAAGTAATCAATGACAAAAGCCAGGGAAGCGCATGGCTCGCATTGGCAGCCTCAAGAGAATCAGCACATGACCGCTGAGTACCTCGATGAGGGAGGTAGGTTCCAAAACAAAACAGCTGTAATGAGCTAAGAAAGAGCGGTAATCCCCATAGCAGCAATATCTTTAGAAAAGGAATTCTAAATAAGAATAGAACGATACCAATGGCACTTGCCAACTGCACAAACTGCTTCCCATTCCAGTACTGACCGATGAAGTGCGAGTACCAGACTAGGAAGTTGGCATTTTCCCTCGTTTCCTCAAGACTATGAAAGTCAGGGTCTGCAGCACTCATGGGATACCGGTGGTGATTCAAGTGATTAACAGCCAGAGACTTGTATGGCAAAGCTGCATAGGCAATTGCACAAAACCTACCAAGCAAGGTATTAACGATAAAATTCTCAGGGCATGCGAGCCCATGTATAGCCTCGTGAGCGGTAATGAATAGCCCAGTATTCAAAAATGTTTGCAACAGAACAGCCCCGAAAAGCAAGGCGGGCGAAAGCGCCACAAGGTCTGTCGAGAGCAACAATCTCAAATGCGCTATCCATCCACCTATTATTATCAGAGCAATGAAAAACCCACCACTTCCAAGAGGTAACGGTATCTTGACGATTGATGAGAACATGATTCAAAAAAGCAGTCAGCTTCGGAAGTCTGCAGCCCACAATGCAGTTACATGCGAATAAGGAGAGAGAGCTTAGCCCGTTTATCTGCAGCCAACCCTTCTAATTCAGTAAGGTCTAGCAACTTGTCCTGAAGTAATTTTGATAGCGTAAACAGCAGAAAGGACTCTCTTTCATCGTATTTACCATCAATATCATGCCTTCTTGCACTCAAGAAATCATGCAGTTGCCAAACATCTTGAATCTCACAGAGACCACTAGCACTCTCTCGAACGTAGTCCATAAGCATCTGAATTTCTCGAGCATAAGCTGTTTTTAGCGCCTTCTCAGCAATTTGCTTCTCCTCACTACTCCATTGAGTCTCAGTCTGTGTCATTGTCGTTAATTCAGAGTGATGGCGTAATCGCCTTTACGAAGTGATCAATGGGATCGATTCCCTCAAACCCTCTTCCAATAAAAGGAGGAAGGGATTTACATAGCCGCTCTCTCAATCCGATTCATATAAAGACTTTAGCTTCTAAAAGACTTTAGCGTCTATGTGTTGGCAGCTGCCCCGAACACAGACCATGTCCAAATTACAGCCCTGAGTTTTCCCTTTGGAAAAACATCGGATTCAGACATGGTCAAGGTTAAACTTGCTCTTTAGCGAACTAGGTTCAGCAACTCCTTGGGTGATGCTAACAAGTCAATCGCTACGAAAAATATTTTTCCGTCTGGGTTCAATAGAAAACGCCAAGCAATGTTCATGCCAACAGCCGCACCAAACCAAGGCGTCTGACATTTTCCAGTGACCTTGATAGGGGTATAGCCGTCTTCAGCGGCTTCAACGACACCTCGTTCGGGCATAAGCTTTAGATTCTGGCACTCTTCTCTAAAGAACTGCAGGATAGCCTCTCGCCCCACAATCGGCTTGCGGAAAGGTGGCTGTAATGCACCATCAATGACAAAAAGATTTGCCAATGCCTCAAAGTCATTGGCGTTTAGGTTGTTCATATAGCTTAAGACAGTCGTATTATCAACGCCCTCAATCGAAACCTGAGTACGTTGCTCCAGTGATTTAGGGGCCATCACCGGCTCCGAAACCCGCTTGTAACCACTCATCTTACTGGTGTCGTACCCCATATCCACGACAGCGTTTCTCAGAACGGTAATCTGCTGTCCCGGCTCTAGGTCCCTAATTGACTGCAAAACGGCTGAAGCATTTGCCGAAAGCTTGTATCCTTCAGGGATAGGCGCAATAAGCCCTTGCTCCATCCACTCTCCTAGCCTGTACCAGAACCCCAATTTGAGATTAGGCGTCCAAGTTGCATACACGCGAGATACCTCAGTATCCGCCCGATTTACTAAATCGCACATTGTCTGAGACTGAGCCAAAGGCGTCATCGATTTGATGCTATTGAGCGTGTTCTCAGCAAATTGCATGTTGGCAGCGCCGGGTGCTGCAATCGTAATCGTTTGCCCCATCTCGAGATAGGCGAACCAAATCAGCGCTAATTGGTCTTCAGCGCTGAGCTGAGCGAATCTAGCCGTTGTTGCGGGGATAGCGTCTGCCGCCAGCGTGCTAGGGAAGATACTACGAGCAGATTCGATAGTGTAAGCCATAGGTCGATATCTCCAAGTACAGTTAAGTTAAAGCGCTGTTGCTGTCTCAGACCTGAGTTTCGATACATCTGATACAGTTAACCGTTATATGAAATGAAAATTCAGCGGTAAATGAGCGCCACTTATTTAATAAACTTAACATAAATTTACACAATGAGACTGGAGAAGCTTGAACGCTCCAAGCAATCAAATCACCCATCCGTCTGTCTACAAGTTGGCAACTTTTTTCTAAATCATGAGGAGGGGAGGGCAAGAGCCGACTCCCCAACAACAACGCCTGGTCGATGACTATGCACGGAGACGCCGATACCTGTAGAGAAAGTGCACTGAGATTGGCAGGCGTAACAATGCGGATCAAACTGGCAGTACTGTAGGTCTTATGAAGGTAGGATCAGACTAATTCGCTGCAAACAACGTACCGATGACTCACGCGACCGATACCCTCACTTTGGCCCGTTGGATGGCCGCCGACTTTAGCAACCAGCCCCAGGCCTTCGAAAATCCGCCCTTTTTTGCCCATATTCGAGTGTGTATGCGACCCTTGCCCTCTGACTTTCTACCGGGGACAAGTCTGTATCTAGAGCAGGCCTACGACATTTCGCTCAACCAACCCTATCGACTGCGGGTCCTCCATTTTCTCCCTAAGGACGACCACATCCTCCTGGAAAACTATTCCTTGAAGGCGTCAGAGAACTTCATCGGCGCAGCCCGCGATAAAGACAGACTGGCCACAGTCACACCAGACGTGCTGGAGAAAATGCCCGGCTGCGATATGACGGTCACCTGGACCGGGCACAGCTTTGTTGGCAAAGTGGTCCCCGGCAAAAACTGCATCGTGGTCCGCAAGGGTAAAACCAGCTACCTCGACAACGAGTTTGAAATCACCGATAGTCGCCTAATCAGCTATGACCGGGGGCGCGACCCCGAAACCGACGAGCTACTTTGGGGCTCTATCGCCGGACCGTTCGAGTTTGAAAAGCGCGAGCGATTCGATCACGAAGTGGCCTAGCAAAAGCCGCTTACCAACCAAATGCGGCGTATTGAGACGCCCTATCGAAGTCTTGAACCGCTTGGTCGTTGCTGTAATCTTCGGATTTGCCGATGGGCGCGGCTTTGATGCGGCTCTCAGCACAAAAAGAAGCGGTGTTAAACCCACCAAATCGCTTAACAATGCTGGTTCGCATGCGCAGATCAGGCGTAGCGAACCAGAAGCGCTCGACAGAACTCATGGTTTCGTACTCAGTCGTCAGCAACAGCCCGTCTTCGTCATCCATTTCGTAACGCCCCACCACCGGCACAATTTCGGCATAGCCACGCTCTCGCAACAGCCGACCCTGACGGGGGTTGTCTTCATCAGGCACCAGGGCAAAAACGGTGGTCCCTTTGTGATTTTCTTCATCGCGGTCCCAGGCCATTTCACCCTGCCATTGCACAAACGCGCCTCCCACCGCTAAAGCGGGGTCAATATCGTGAAGCTGACAAATTTCAACCACCTTTTCACTGTCAGCTGCCAGGGCCTGCACCTGAATATGCGACCCCCCTAATTCGGCTCTGCGAAAGGGCAGGTGGTGAGTCGTTCGTTGAGATTGCCATTCTCCAGCGCTTTGCTGGAAGAACTCCATGACATCCATAGGGCGTACAGAATTATTGCGGGGTCTAATTGTTCTACAACAGTGGCCAGTCACCTTAGGCCGTGGCTGCTAACCACGCGGCGCTCTACACTTGGGGGATAGCGGTACTAGGCTGTCCTAAACTAGGTGTCCTAAAACTAGATGTCCTAAGTAAGGCGACCAAGGCTATAGTCCATTTTAAGGGTTTGCTGCTTGTCCAACCACCATAGTCGACCACCTTAACCAGTGGAACGCCCCAATCCGACTACAGACTTGCCCGTTTGGCAAGTTACCCCCATCGGGTGATGGCCATATACGGATTAATGCTTAACTTAGTAACTACATAAATACATCGGGCAAGAATCCGTACAACCCCCGCGTTATATGGGTTTCTGTCACTTAAGATACCAAACTTAGTGATTTTGATGTTAAAAATAGTAAACTTGATTAGGATTGGCTTGACAACTTGACGCTTTTATCAGGGCGCGGTTACAATCCCATCAAGTTGATGCCGTAGGTTCTAGAAACCCAGAGGTTTACCAACTAGTCACCCTTGGAGGAGTAATCATCATGGATATGCCAGGCAAACTGACGCTAGAGCAAGAATTCAAATTGCAAGTGCTCAAAGAGCAAGTGCGCGGCCTGTCGCTTGACCAAGCCCAGGAGTACGTTCTAGAAATGATGCGCCAGATGATGGTGAAAGATAATCTGGTCAAGCACCTGCTGAAGGAAGCTTAGAGACGGGATGCAAAGGTCAGCTTTGACCCCGCGCCTGTTGTTAATTTCCCTACGCTGTCATACATCTGTCATACATAAATACCGTCATACATAAATTACATACAGTGCAGCGAGCCCCGGCAATGAGTGCTGGGGCTTTGCTATAGCAACCGTATTCTCAGCCCTGTGGTCCGCCATCGGATGCAAAAACCTTTATGACGACGGCTATATGAGTCGCGTCTGTCTCCTACGCTAGGGAGGCTATCTTGGTTGGGGCAGGGAGCCTATGGGGTTGATTGTTGCGGGCGATCGCAGCGGCACGGGCAAAACGACCGTTACCTTGGCGCTGCTAGCCGCGCTGACGCATCGGTCCCAACCGGTACAGTCTTTTAAGGTGGGGCCAGACTACATTGACCCCATGTTTCACCGAGCGGTAACGGGGTGCCCCTGCTACAACCTGGATCCGGTGCTGACGTCCGAAACCTATGTCCAGCGCTGCTATCAACAGCACACAACCGGCTACGCCGTGGTCGAAGGGGTAATGGGCCTGTTCGATGGCGCAGATGGCGAAACGGATGTTGCCAGTACGGCCCATATTGCGCGGTTATTGAATCTGCCTGTGCTGCTGGTGGTGGACTGTGCCCGTATGTCTCGGTCGGTGGCGGCGCTGGTGCTGGGCTACCGGCAGCTCGACCCTCGCATTTCTATCGCGGGGGTGGTTCTCAACCGGGTCGGCAGTGAACGCCATCTGGCCCTGTTGCGGTCAGCGCTCAACTCAATCAGCGTGCCGATACTCGGCGTGTTTCGGCGCGGGGCGGATATTAAGCTCCCCGACCGGCACTTGGGCCTCGTTCCCGTGGGGGAACTGTCAGGATTTCGGCAGACGGTCCAGCGCCTGGCAGCACTGGGCGAAGCCAATTTTGAATGGCCCCAGCTAGAAGCGGTCTTTCGTCAGGGACAGCGGCAAGTAAGACCAGACGTCAAACCCTTGCCGACTGCGATCACACCGCTCCGATCCGATCCGCCCATGATTGCAATCGCCTGGGACCGAGCTTTTAACTTTTACTACCCAGACAATCTAGCGCAGCTAGCGCAGTGGGGGGCCATCCTACGATACTGGAGCCCAATGGCAGACGCGTTTCCAGCCGACGTCCAGGGACTGTATCTGGGGGGCGGTTTCCCAGAGGTGTTTGCCGAAGCGCTGGCTGACAACCGGGCGGCGCGGGACGGCGTCAGGGGTGCGATCGCAACGGGGCTGCCCACCTATGCTGAATGCGGTGGCCTCATGTATCTGTGCCAGACGCTTACGGACTTTGACGGCCAGACCTGGCCCATGACGGGCGTTCTAGAGACGTCGGTAGAAATGAGCGGACAGCTAAGCCTGGGGTACCGGCAAAGTCACACCCTGCAATCCGGGCCGGTGCTGCCTGCGAACGCGACAGTAACCGGCCACGAATTTCATCGATCACGGCTACAGACGGCCCTTCCAGATGCGCTCTATCGCAGCCGACGCGCCTTCCCCTCTGGGCCTGCCGATGGTCCCTATCTAGAAGGCGTTGGCACCGAGAATCTGCAGGCGTCGTACCTGCACCTGCACTGGGGCAGCCGTCCCGATATCGCTGAGCGGTTTGTGACCCAGTGCCGTCAGTGGCGATCTGGCTTGAGCGCCCCCTAGGGCAAAGCAGCCACAATTTCTCGCAGGGCCGACTCGACCTTGGGATACTGGTAGGAAAAACCCGTTGCCTGGGTGCGTTCGGGCAGGACTTTTTGGCCTTCAAGCACCACCTTCGCGCCGTCACCGAGTAACGCTTCGATGACAAAATCGGGAACCGGCAGCCACGAGGGCCGGTTCATCACCTCGCCCAGGGTGTTGCACAGCTCGTTCATGCGCACGGGGTTGGGGGCTGTGCCGTTATAAACCCCCTGCATTTGCTCGTTGGTCAGCCCCTGTATAAACAGTTGGACGAGGTCGTCGCGATGAATCCACGAGAACCACTGACGACCGCTGCCGATCGGCCCGCCTGCATAGAGCCGAAACGGCGTGAGCATCTTTGCGATCGCCCCCCCGGTCCCCAGCACAATTCCAATCCGCACAATGACCAACCGGGTACCAAAGTCTTTGACCTTGGTGGCCGCCGCCTCCCACTTCTGACAGATCTCCGACAGAAAATCCGCCTCAATCGGCGCACTGGTCTCGTAAAATTCTGCAGTTTCACTGGCGCCGTAAAACCCGACCGCCGACGCACTCACCAGAACGCTAGGTTTGCGCTCCGCCAGACCAATCGCCTCCACCAGTTTTTCGGTGCCCAGCTGTCGACTTTCTAGAATCGCCCGCTTGCGCTCCGGCGTCCACCGCTCAGAAATCGGCTCCCCGGCCAGATTCACAACCCCGTCACAGCCAGAGATTTCTGCCTGCCAGGCACCTGACTCAGTCGGCACGTAGGCAACCACCTCAACCGAAGGAAAGACAGTCTCAGGAAACATGCGCCGGGCTCGGTCAGGGTTACGGGTCAGGACTTTGACCGCATGCCCGTTGGCATGTAACTGCTGTACCAAGGCCGATCCCACAAACCCCGTCGCTCCGGTTACCGCTACTTTCATATCACCCTCGTGACCAACTGCTGCAGGCATCCTATCGTTTAGCACTGCGATTTCCAGTTTATAGCGTTGGCTGCGCGTCAATGTGCAGCGACGCCAGAACCATAGAGCGCTCCGTAGTCGGCCACCTTACTGCCAAACTGCTGTCAAACTGATGAAGACTTGTAGAATAAAGACCTGTCAAACAGACCTGTAGAAAGGACGCGCCCGTTTTGGGAGACACCACCCCTCAATCACAGCACCTGATCTGGATCAATGAACGCATTGATCCCTGCGGCATTCTTTATGCCTGCATCGCGACCACCAGTGAGACGCAGGCCCGCCTCTGCCACGAAACCTTTCAGGCCAACCTGACCGACGCAGAGAAAGCCGCTGGCTGGCTGGCAACCCTACGCACGGTAGAAAGCTGGGAGGAGGTCCCGGTGATTGCTCTAAAGCTGTCGTAGCGGTCACCCAGTGACCAGATACTACGAGGAGCGGGCGTGGGTTAAACCTGCCCCGTACGCACCCGCCGAATCGTACGGGGTAAAACCCCCACCATCTGGGCAAAGGCTTCATCCGGGACCAGATCGACCGTGCTCTGGTCGAAGTAGGTCTTAAACTGCTCCAGAATCATCTGCGCCCGGTCGGCGGGGCGGGGCTGGTCGGTAAAGTTTTGAGTCAGGCGAATCCACTGCAGGCGGATTTTGAGCGCCTTCTGTTGCTCTTCGGGGTCTTCGGGCGCTAGCAGGGATAGGTTACCCAGCGGAATCACGTGCCTGCAGCCGTAGTCGAGGCTGCCCCCCACTGCGGCACCGGGTCCGGCAAACTCGGCGTAAAATTCTCGAAAGACAATGAGCCCGTTACGACGACGCGTGTTAACGACCCAAAGCTGGTCGCTGTTGAGCTTTTCTATCAAACTATCAACCGCTACTGTTTGATTCACAGGGAGGTTTGCACTGGAGTCGCGGGCATTAACCAGGGCATCGGCCCACCATTTACCGGCTGCCTCAGCAGGAACTTTACTAACGACGGAATTGGCCATGGATGAACCGACTGCCAGGGCGGGGTGTGAGTTGCCACGCTCAGGAGCAAAGAAGGTTTCAAAAGGCCTTGACCGGGATTGGGCATCCATTATCTTAAAGCATCAAACCAACGGAAAGGGGGAATGCACCACCACCCATCTATCTGATATCAGCATGCCGCCCTCAGTCTCATGATTACCCAGCTTTTCACCCATTCTTTAGAGTCATCAAGTTATCCTCATACAGACTACACACAACCCTCCTAAGATCAGGACAAAAACCGTAGACTTACTGTGCTGTGGTTGTTTGATCTGATACTCAACAGGTTCAGATTTCCCACTGAGCGTATCATTAGCAACAGTCCACTTTCGGAATTTATAGTCTTCGCCATTGGCGTTCCGTAGGACACCGCGTGAGGCTGTCTTGCCAGGCATGTGGGATAGCTTCGGCCAGGACAGGCGCATTAGCTCAAGCGCATCAGCACAAGCGCATCAGCGGCGATGAGCCCCGCTATAAAACCTTAACCAGCAGCTGTTTGCGCTGGGGGAGCCCCAGCTGGTGGGCCCATTGCTGCCACCAAGACGGGACAGGCCGATAGCCCAACTTGCCGTAGAGCTGCCACGCCGCATTGTTCGCGGTGTCGACATGTAAATACAGTCGTTCTTCACCCCAGGTTTGCGTCAGGGTTTGGCAGGTCGATAGTAACTGCTGGGCCACCCCCTGACGCCGGTGCTGCTGCTGAACAGCCAGATTAGAGATGTAGGCGCGCTGGGGGAAAAAGGGGAGAGGCGAGCGCAGCGAGACCTCTACTGTCCCGGTGAGTTCACCCGTCAGCGACACTGCTGTCAGACAGTAATAGGTTTGACTGTGGGCCTTGAGCCGCAGTTTGAGGTCCTCGTTGATACCCACCCGCATGAGCGGATAGAGCCAGCGATTGAGCCGGTTAGGCGGATAGAAACTGGTGATCAGAACCTCAACCAGGGGGGACAGATCCGCTAGGGTCGCCACCCGGACGGTGTAGTCAGCGCCAGGCCCGGAAGAACTATGGGCAGGATTCTCTGCAGGCAGGGGGGAATACCAAGGCTGGCTGCGATCAAAATCAGACATGGTGCAGATGCAAACCGGGCGGGAACTCTGGGTAAGACCTCAACAATAATCTCGCTATCCTTCACGGGGTAGGCCCCTGCGCTCCAGCCTAGGGAAGAGATTTTCGGCTAGACCTAGAGTACGATGCATGGTGACCCCAGACCGTAAACGGAAGAATGCATCCAAGCAAACATTGCTGGTCGTCGATGACGAACCGGACAATTTGGATTTGCTGTATCGCACATTTTACCGGCAATTTAAGGTGCTGCGGGCAGAAAGCGGTCAGGCAGCACTGGAGATGCTCAAGACACAGCCCAGCATCGCTGTGATTATCTCCGATCAGCGGATGCCCGGCATGAGTGGGACCGAGCTGCTGCGCCTGTGCGCCGAGCGCTACCCCAACACCATTCGGATTATGTTGACGGGCTACACCGATGTCGAAGACTTGGTGGACGCTATCAACGAAGGCAAAGTCTTTAAGTACGTTACCAAACCCTGGGAAGAAGCCGACCTTAGGGCTTTGGTAGACCAGGCCACGGATACTCACAAGGTGCTGGCTGCCCGCACCCAGGAACTCAACCGAGTCGTCCGTCAAGAAACGCTACTCAACGCCATTACGACGACGATT
Organism: Cyanobacteria bacterium J06648_16; assembly: GCA_039817185.1. Taxonomy (GTDB): domain Bacteria; phylum Cyanobacteriota; class Cyanobacteriia; order Phormidesmidales; family Phormidesmidaceae; genus CAWUKV01. The sequence goes on from JBCBWI010000001.1 coordinate 77,552, forward strand.
CGCAGCGCTCAAACCTCGCAGGAGATGCTGCAGACAATTGTTGAAACTCTGGGCCAGGCCTTGGAGGTAGACTACTGCATCATCCAACCGATCTATGCCACGGAGTCAGTCAGTAAGTTTTTTACCTACGTTGCCGATGCTGAGGTCGCTGCAGTTGCGATCGCAGATCGGCTCACGCAAACGATCTGGGAAACCGACGATCTAGAAATCATCGACGATATTGAGCAGACTGACCCGGCAATGGTGACAGCCGAGCAGCGGACTGCCTTTAGCGCGCTCGGCATCCGCTCCAGCGTGATGGTTCCCCTCATTTGCAAGCATGACCTAATGGCAATGCTAGCGCTGCACAGCTGTGAGCAGCCGCGCACCTGGGACGACAGCGAACAGCGGCTGCTCTCGACCTTGGCCAACCAAGCCGCCCTGGCGCTCTCTCAAACCTGGACCTACGAGCGGGTTCAGGCCTTGGCCCAGCGCGAGGTCCTGATCAACACCATTACCCAAGCAATTCACCACAGTCTAGAGCCCAAGCAAACCTTTGCGGCCATCACCCAAAAGCTGGGACAGGCGCTGCAGGCGGACGGCTGTGCCCTGTCACTGTGGACCGAGACGGACGAGTTTGTTGAATGTGTGGGCCTCTACGACGCTCAGCAGCCGATTGCGCAGCATCAGGCGCTCCCCCAATCCCGTGTGCCAATCAGCGAGAACCCCATCTTGCAGGCGCTGCTGTTTACCAAGTCGCCCGTGGTCATGGATGACCTGGATGAGCAGCCGCGGATGGCGTCCCATGACCTGCCGCTTCAGTCATCCGCCAAGGCCTTACTCGTGATGCCGCTGCTGGCAGAGGGTAAGATTATCGGCAGCATTAGCCTGCGGCAGGTGAGCCAGCCGCGCCGCTGGCAAAGTGAGGAAATCAACCTGGCCCAGGCGGTCGCCAATCAGGCCGCCATTGCCGTGCAGCAGGCCCGTCTGTACCAAAAGACGCGTCAGCAGGCCGACCAGCTGTACGCGCTAGACCAACAAAAAACGGCCTTCTTCCAGAACATTTCCCACGAGTTTCGTACACCGCTCACCCTGACCATTGGGCCGCTAGAGTCAGCCGTCTCCCAGAACAAGGGGCTCGATCTAGAGCAGTCGACGATGGCGCTGCGCAACTCCAGGCGACTGCTGCGGCTGGTGAACCAGTTGCTAGATTTGCAGCGGTTAGATGCCGGGCGGATGCAGGCGACGTTTCGCCCGTGTGACCTGGTGGACTTTGTCAAAGAGGTGGTGGGTCCGTTTCAGAGCTATTGCGATCGCAAACAGCTCGATCTGGTCACCGACCTCGCCGACTGTCCGCCGGTCTATCTCGATCTTGAGAAGTTCGATAAAGTTCTCTACAACCTGCTGTCGAACGCCATGAAGTTCACCCCGGCAGGCGGCGATATTCGCGTCAAGCTCAGCGCCGATGCCGACTGCTGCTATCTCTCGGTCGAAGACAGCGGTATTGGCATCCGAGACGATCAGATCCCCCACCTGTTTGAGCGCTTCCGCCAGGCCGATGGCTCAGCTAGCCGGAAGTATGAAGGCACGGGTTTAGGGTTAGCGCTCGTCAAAGAACTCACCGAGATCCACGGCGGCCGCGTGAAGGTCGAATCGGTCTACGGTGAAGGCACTTCATTCACCATTGTTTTACCGGTGGGCAAAGACCATCTGCCCGCCGAACAGGTGATCGAACAGAGCGCAGCCGTAGAGCACAGCCGAGCCGCCGTTGAGCTGGCCGACATTCAAAACGAGACCGCTGAGGCGACCGCTGCCGACCCGGTTGAGCCGCTGCCCGTACTAGAAAACGAAGAAATCAGCCAGGTCACCGGGGCGACTATCCTGGTTGTGGATGACAACCCTGACCTGCGCACCTACGTCTCTAGCGTGCTGCAGCGCCACGGTCACAAAATTCTCACCGCAGCCAACGGAGCCCTTGGCCTCGACCAGGCCCGCGCCCATCGCCCTGACCTGATTGTGACCGATCTGATGATGCCGCAGGTTTCGGGTCTAGAGATGATTCGCCACATTCGACATGATGCCGACCTCAGGGGCACCCCCGTTATTTTGCTAACGGCCAAGGTCGACGACGAAACCCGCCTAGAAGGCGTCGAGCAGGGCGCCGACGCCTATCTATCAAAACCCTTCAAGGATCGGGAACTGCTGGCCGAGGTCCGCAATCTGCTGGCCCTGAAGGCGAACGAACGCCGAATTGCCGAACTCAACCAGTACCTGACCGAATCGGTCCTGCAGCGTTTCTTACCCCCGTCACTCGTCAAGAAGGCGGCGGCGGGCGACCTGCAGCTCAACCTGCGGCCTGAACCTAAGCTGGTTACCGTACTGTTCAGCGATATTGTCGGCTTCACCCAGCTGTCTAATACGTTGAGATCGCGGCGAGTAGCCGAGCTCCTGAATGAGTATTTAGAGGCCATGACCCGTGCCATTTTTGAGGCCGGGGGCGCGGTCGACAAATTTATGGGCGATGCCGTGCTGGCACTGTTTGGTGCGCCGGAAGAGATGAGCCCGAACGAACAGGTCAAGCGAGCGATTACAGCAGCTCGCGGGATGTACAGTGCCCTTGAAAAACTCAATCACAAGTGGGCACAGCAGGGCATCGCCCCGGTTAAATTCCGCTGCGGCATTCACCAAGGGACCGCCGTAGTGGGCATGTTCGGCAGCAGCGAGCGGTCGGACTATACCGCCATTGGCCCTAGCGTCAACATTGCCGCCCGCATTCAAGAAGCCGCCGATGCCGAGAGCATCTTAGTCTCAGCGGCCGTCGCCGACTATCTAGAAGAGGCTGAAATCGTCAAGTTCAGCCCGCTTCAGCTCAAGGGCATTGATGAAACCGTACTGACATTCAATGTTAAAACTCAGCTAGACACGGTATCGCCTGAGGCTACACAGACACCGGACCGTTTGCCACCGTTGGCAACACCGCTGTAGGGACTGGCCGATCGCTCATCTCTAGAATGCGGGCACAATGCTAGCCTGAAACCATTGCTGATGCCCACCCGCAGCGGTCTGGCAGCCATGACTGTGCCGAAACCTTCCATTGCCGACTGGCCCCATCACCACGACCCAAAGAACCTGTGGCCAACGCTAGCGGGTCTATCCGTGCTGTTGCATATCGGCGCGCTGGGGATCGGCTGGCCCATTGTCCTTCGTTTTACCCAATCGACCGATGCCCAACCTGAGCCTGGCACCATCACGGTTCCGGTTGAGCTGGTCAACAGTCCACCGAATGAGCCTGGCTCCGTAGCCCCCCCGACACCTGGCCCTATACCGGCACCCCAAGCAGATGGCTCGGCTGCCCCGACAACCTCACCCACAGCAGCGCCCCGACCCAACCCAACCCAGGCGACGCCAGCCCCTCGCCCCTCATCTACGCCTCGTTCAGCGTCCAATCCAGCGCCATCACCCAATCCAGCACCCAGTCCCCGCCCGACGCCGAGCCCTAACCCAACGCCCTCGCCTCGCCCTAACCCCAATCCCAGTCCGAATCCAACCCCAAGCCCTAATCCAACCCCAAGCCCTAATCCAACCCCAAGCCCTAATCCGACCCCAACCCCCAGCCCAACCCCTAGCCCTTCCCCCAGTCCCAGCCCGAGCCCTGATCCGACCCCTTCCCCTGGCCCTTCCCCCAATCCCAGCCCGAGCCCGAATCCAACCCCAACCCCCAATCCGCCGCCTGCGGGCGGCTCACCCTTACCCCAGCCAGGTGACGGGAATCCCGACACGCAGGGTTCTGTTTTTGTGAGGGTTGCTGGCCCACTCATTCCCGTAGATGAAAACATTCCTGGCGATATTCCAGATGAGTATCCTCAGCTGCAAACCCCTCAAAATAGCGCAATTGTACTCAACGCTACTAGCCAGGGCTGCACCCCTGACAGCCCTGGCTTGACGCTGGCCGGACGGGCCTCTTTGCAGGTGATTATCTCAAGAGATGGGACCCTGACCCGGGCCGTGAACGTTGGCTCTAGCCCGTTCGATCAGTTTGTCGCCTGTTTGCTCCCTAAAGCGGGGCTACAGTTCACCCCCGCTCGGGTTAGCGGAAATCCCGTTCCCACCGACCGAGTCATCCTGACCGTGGACATTTCACCCAGTCGCTAACGGCTTTTTTAACCCCTGTAAACTCACGGGGTCGGCCATCCCAGAACTGTGCTAGCCTAGCAGGGCAAAACTGCGGGTGTAGTTTAGTGGTAAAACCTTAGCCTTCCAAGCTAATGATGGGGGTTCGATTCCCCCCACCCGCTTCGTCAAACATCAAGCGACTCAGCAGCGTGCGTTAGTTGCGTTTCAACAACTTTACAGACAACCCATCGAGATTGAGAGAATAGGCTTCTGGCCAATCTCCTGTCAGATCTTGCTGGAGGAGAGAATTGCGAAATCGAGCACATTGAACCTAAAGTCAACGACTCTAAAGTAAAAGAATCTAAAGTCGACTGCCGCACCTACTTTAAGTTTGAACGGCCAGTGAACCTGGAAGACTCCGTAGCCGGACTTTCGAAAAGACCAATGGCAACAGTAGAACAACAAGCTTGATCTCGGGACGAGGCCGCAATGTTATTGGGTTCTCTGTTGAGCATCGTATGCGGAGGACGGTTCCCTTCACGTCTCCTAATCGCCCTCCTCGTCTGCCCAAGTCGCTACTGGCTTCAGCTCCGGCGGAATCGGATCGCTCGGGGCAAACTCCAGCACGGTTTCACTGAACCCCAGATACCCCGATTCGGTAAACGACATCAGCATGCGGGCCAGGGCAATCCAAACCGTTTCATCAAACTCCCAGTCCTTGTTGAAGTTCGAACGATCCGCAATTGAGCGCAGCGCCCAGAAGTAGTTATTGCGAACGATTGGGCCGTTTTTCTTAAACGGCGGTACGTCTTCTTTGTGAATGAATAGAACCTGATTATCAATTTTTGCTCTCATGCCGCTGATGCTTGACAATGTAAAGGGTAGCCCGCTGGTGTCCTCATGGTAGCCGCCGTTTCCCTGTGTAACGTCCATAAGGTGTATAACAACACCTGTGTGGTCAATGACCTGTCGCTCAAAATCGAGCCGGGTGAGGTCTTTGGCCTGCTGGGACCTAATGGGGCCGGTAAATCGACCACTATTCGTATGCTCACGACGCTCACCGGCTCTACCCAGGGCGACATTGTGGTAGCCGGGTACGATGTCACCCGACAGCCCGCTCAGGTCCGTCGTCAGATCGGCGTCGTTCTGCAGCAGATTAGCGTCGATAGCGACCTCTCAGTTTGGGAGAATATGGAGTTCCACGGACGCATGCACCATATTCCTAATCCCAAGCGGCAGAAAGAAATTGACCGCTGGCTCGCCTACGTAGAGTTGGCCGACCGCAAAGACGACAAAGCCAAGGTCCTCTCTGGCGGCATGAAGCGCCGACTGCAGATCGCCCGCGCCCTGCTCCACCAGCCCAAAATTCTATTTCTGGACGAACCCACAGTCGGGCTGGATCCCCAAACCCGCCGACGCCTGTGGGAGATCATCCGCGATCTGAATAAAAATCAGGGCATGACTATGTTGCTGACGACGCACTATATGGAAGAGGTGGAATATCTGTGCGATCGCATCGGCATTCTCGACCAGGGCAAACTGATTGAGTCCGGCACCCTGGCTGAACTGCGCCAGCGCCACGGCGAAGGCATCGTCATGAAGCAAAACGGCGACCGCTGGGATTACGTCTTCTTTCCGACCCTGCAAGAGGCGAACGACTACCTCGATAGCCAGCCTGATAAAACCGGCATGATGACCCGTCCCTCGAACCTAGAGGATATTTTTGTTGAGCTGACTGGGCGAAACTTAGATTAGCAAGAGGCTATTAGGCGGTGAAGTGGCGATGTGCCGTAGCCGGTCTGGCCCTCAGCTGGGGCTGCGCTACGGAGGAAAACGTCCGGTCTATCCATTTGGTCAAGCCGATGTTGCCCCCAGCCTCGGCTTTTGAGCCGTGGGTACTGCCGCTGGCGGCAAAGAAAGCTCAAGAACAGCGTGGCCTAGGACTGCAGTATCGGAATGCGGGCGATTTTGAAAGTGCGATCGCAACTCTCCGCAGCGCCCTTAGTCTCGACTCGACCCAACTCTCCACCTATGTGGTCCTGGGCTGGACCCTGCACCTCGATAAACAGCGTCCCGCCGCCGCTGCCGTCTTAGAATCAGCCTTAGACCAGGCTCCTGACCACGTTCCAGCCTTAAATGCACTGGGCATTGTTTACCTAACGGAAGGCGATCTGGAACAAGCCGTCACGACCCACACCCGCGCCGCTGGCCTTAAACCCGACAACGAAATCGCCTACTACAATCTGTCCCTCGCCTACGAGCGGCTTGGGGAATACGAACAGGCGATTGCCGCCGCCACCGAGGCGACAGCGCTAGAACCGAGCAACCCTCATCCTTGGGTAGCCCTAGCCTTGTCCTATTGGAGCAGTGGGGAGGTCGAGACCGCTACTGACGTCTACCGTCAGGCGTTGGGTTTGGATGGCCGATATCGCGATCGCACCTACCTAGACCATCTCATCGACGCAGGCTTCAGCCCCAGTCAGGTCGAAACCACAGCAGAGATCCTCGGACAGAGCTAGCGATACAGAAGAGCTGAGGGAAACTCGAAGCCCTAGCCGTCCCCAAAGACTAATCGATATAGCTCACCACTTCCGCCGTTGGGTACCGCACCTTCGGTCGATCCGCCGACTTATCATCCTCAGCGCGGTACCCAACGGTACACAGCGCCACCGAACTGTAGCCCTGTTCCGTCAGCCCCAAAATTTCATCGTACTTGCCAGGGATAAATCCTTCCATCGGACAGGCATCAATACCCATGACCGCCGCTGTATACATAAAGAACCCCAACGCAATGTAGGTCTGCTTGTCGGCCCACTTGCGAGGCTCCAATGGAAACGGCGGCTCGTTCAAGTAGCCCTTCACCGTATTCCCAAACCCCTCTAGCTTCTCAACGGGCGTCCCCTGCACTTCAGACATGCGTTGAACCTGCCGGTCCACATCCTCACCGACCACCGTGGACCGACTGGCAAAGACGACCAGGTGTGACGCATCCGCCACCTGTGACTGCCCCCAAGCGTGTTCTACCAATTGCTGCCGTAGCTCAGGATTCCGCACCACCAAAAACTTCCAAGGCTGCAGCCCAAACGACGACGGCGACAGCACCAGAGTCTGCTCCAGCGCCTGCCAATCCGCATCCGAAATCTTCTTGTTGGGGTCAAACTTCTTGGTCGCGTAGCGCCAGTTCAGCCGATCCAGCACAGCCTGTGGGGAAAGCGTCGTATCGTTCATAAGGTCGAATTTATTGAACATCAAAGGCTATCTTAAGCCATGACCTAGACCGTCTACCGTTTGCAACCTGACACTGGCCATAAAATCTTTCTGCGGAAAGAAACCAGCATACAACCGCGTTAGCGGTATACATCTATATATATTCGGCAAACGCTAGCGAATCCTCACTTTTGGTCTATCCTGGTCGATACCCAGAGTCCATCTGAACTATTCGGTCTAAGCCATGGCCCGACTCGCCAACACCCTCGAAGCCATTTTGTACCTCAAGGCCAGACCCCTGACCCTGGCCCAACTGGCCGAGTTCTCAGGGTGCGATCGCGATGCGACCGAAGAAGGTCTGATCGAACTGATGGGCGACTACGCTCACCGCGACAGCGCCCTGGAAATTGCCGAAACTGAAAATGGCTACTGCCTACAGCTCAAACCCCCCTATAAACCCCTGGTCGAAGAGCTGATTCCCCTAGAAATTGGACTGGGAGCCCTCCGCACGCTGGCTGCCATTGCCCTCAGCGGCACCATCAGCCAAACCGATCTGGTAGAGCTACGCGGCTCCGGTGCCTATCAGCATGTGCCTGAGCTGATTGACCAGGGGCTGGTACGTAAACGTCGCCAGTCCGACGGACGGTCTTTCTGGCTGCACGTTACCGAAAAGTTCTACCAACGCTTCGAAATCGACAAACTGCCCAAAATCACCCTGCCCAAGAAACCTGCGAACGGAAGCGCTGAGGACGATGAAGCCGCCATTAGCGAAGATGCCCCCACCGATGACAGCGCAGTTAACGCAGCTGACGATAGCTCGACCGGTCCAGCGCTTGATATCCCCAAAGATGACATCTCAGAGGATGACACCCCAGAGGGGGATACCCGTGGGTCAGCAGAAAGCGCCTCAGCAGAACGTCCTCAGATGGATACCCCAACACATACGGATACAGAGATCTCTGAGGTTGAATCCCCCGGCCCAGAATCCCCCAGCCCCGAGTCCCCGAGTCCTGAATCCCCCAGTCCCGAATCCCCTGACAGCAAAGACTTTGCCGAGTCGGCACTGGAGGCGACAGGTCCCTGACAAGGTTCACAAACCCGATCAGCCTTCATTAAGCTATTATTAATTATTGCCTTTCTTAGCCCTATGGGCTTGTCTATCGGTCACACTTAGCCTAGGACTAAATGAATACATTTGCCCAAGCTAAGGTAGAAATACTCCATACCTAACGTCTATGTTCAATCCCGAAAGCGCAGATTTCATTAGCTTGAGCGGTGAAGACAGTCAGGTCAATCAGCTTTTGAAATATCTGCAGCACCAGCCGCCAGAAGTGCTGACGCGGGTAGCGCAGGCTGTCAGCGGCGAAATTAAGCAAATCATTTCCCAAAATGTACAGGGCTTAGTCGGAGTGCTGCCCGCAGAGGGCTTTAACGTCCAGGTCACCACCGATCGCGAGAACTTGGCCGGAATGCTGGCCTCAGCGATGATGACAGGCTACTTCCTACGGCAAATGGAGCAGCGCATGGAGTTAGAGACCAGCCTCTCCAGCACTGGCTCTCTCGATCTGGGCCTCGATCTCGATGACGACGGCCTCGACCTCGACTAGCAAACGCGAGATCAGAAGGCCCGAGACCAGAAGCTACGGGGAAGCCGCTAAATAGATAACCTTAATTATCTGACTGCATGTCGTTCCGAGCAGAGTCGAGGAACCTCTCGATATATGAAGCTTTTGCCGAGATGCTTCGACAAGCTCAGCATGACACGTGCCTCGATTGACTTGTGGCCACATGCTTACAGCAGCAGCCACGAACCCGAGACACGGTCGTAGGGCATTCGTTCGCTACTAGAACCCTTCAGGTAAGGCCGTGGCCGCTCCCTCCATCGGCCAGTTGGCTGCCTGTGCCATCTTCTGAGCGGCTTCAATTCTCTCAGCCGTCACCGGATGGGTTGACTGCAAACCAACCAGGGCATTCAGCGGGCCTAGATCGGGTTCCTGTGCCTCCAGTCGCCGAAAAAAGTCAAGCCCGTGCTGCCCGTGGCCATACTTTTTGACGACGGCAGCAAGCGCGTAGCGATCGGCCACCCGCTCTTGTTCACGGCTGTAATGCAGATCAGCCAGGTTTGAGGTACTGGCGACTGCCCTAGGCAATCTGACGCCCCCAGTGCTCAAAGTACTACTCATCGTTAGCAGCACTAGCGACCGCCCTAACCGTCGCAGGCTATCTCGCGCCGCGTAATGGCCTAGCTCATGGGCCAGTACAAAGGCAATCTCGTTTTCTGACTCTGCCGCCTCCAGCAGCCCGGTAGTGAGCAGCACATGCCCGCCAGGGGCGATAAATGCGTTAGGCAGCGGCTCGTCAAGAATATGAACCTGTACGGGCGGGCGGTCCGACAACGACTCGCTCACCAGGCTGTCAGCCAGGGACTGCAGGTAGGGCAACCGGGCATCGTCCGGCAGGGTCTGCGGCTGGAACGGTTCGAAGAACGCCTCGCCGATCTTTGCCTCCGTATCCGGTCCCAAGCGCATAGCCAACTGCGTAGCCACCAGGCCTAGCCCAGCGTAGAGAGCGATGCCCGCAGCCGCCACCGTCCCCAGCAAATAGCCAAAATTGACCAGGGGGTGAACCTGGGTGTAGTTCACCTCCGTCTGGATTTCTTTGGGCACGTATTTCATTGGAAATTCATCCCACTAAAACCGAAACCCTAGCGAATGCCCGTACCGTAGACCATGACCTCAACGACGCCCATGCCCCCCTGGGTTTGGCCAGCAATGTTAGAGGTCTCAAACCGGACGTTGACAATCTGGCTAGCGCCCCAGGCCATCGCCTCTTCCTTCATTCGCAGCATGGCTTCGCGTCGGCCTCTGTCCAGCAGGGTCTCGTACACCGTGACTCGTCCCCCGATCAAGTTGCGTAGACCGGCCGAAAAGGTCTTGAAATAGTCATTGGCAACGACAATACTGCCGGTAAACATTTGCGCTTCGTGGGCGTAGGGCAGATCTTGCTTACAGCCCCAGCTCATAACCGGTACGTGCAGGCTCTTTTTTTCGCGCTTTTTGATATCGGCGTAGTGCTTTTTTTCGTAGTGGTTGCCCACGAAGTAACCAACGCCGAGCAGAATTAGAAAAACAATCAGTTCCATGGTGTCACCCTCCTACTGCACACTTTTTACTGCACTTTGACAGCCGTGCCGTAGGCAAACAGTTCGGCCGCCCCCGGTGCGACAGAAGAGGTGGCAAAACGAACGTTAATCACTGCGTTAGCACCCAGCTGCTTAGCCTGCTGAACCATCCGATCCACCGCTTCGGCCCGCGCTTCCTGCAGCAGTTCGGTGTAGCCCTTGAGCTCGCCCCCGACGATGTTCTTGAAACCTGCCAGGATGTCTTTACCGACATGCTTAGCGCGAATGGTGCTGCCCTGCACTAGACCGTAGTGTTCGACGATGGATTTGCCTGGAACACCTTCCAGCGTAGTGAGGGTGAGGCCGTAACCTGCCGATGTGAGCATAGAGAATGACTCCTTCGTGATACCTTTGCAGCGTGTCTTTGCTTATGGAACCCATACAGTAGAGCGAGCACACATTTCGGGTGGAAGATGCCCAGAGGCCCTTTAAATACCCAGGGTCAGCTGCCATTCGTTGAGCTGGCCGACGTTTCCAGCAGCGTGATCGATGACCTGTAGTCGCCACTGCCCTCTGGCAACCTGGTTGAGCAGGTGGCTCAGCGCCGGGGTATTGTCCAGGCTGTAGGTCTTCCTAAGCTGGGTCTGGCGGCCAAGCGTGCGACCCTGGAGCAAAATGCGGCGGCCGCTGGGGGCAATCAGCGTAATCGACAGATCGCCGAGAAAGTCGTGATCGATTTCCAGATACACCCGCAGGTCTTGAACCCGACCATTGGAGTCAATCGTCACAGCGCTGGTTTGACCGGTCGGCTGCTCATCGGGAATGCGCTGGGTGACACCGTTCTTTTTAGTCAGCGTCTGGCTGAGTCGCCGGTTGGCCATGTTGCGCGTCTTAGCGGCTTTGACGGCCTCGTAGGCGTTGACTTTACCGTAGCCAAACCAAAGGGAGTGGCCTTTGTTGTTGTAGCTACCGTAGGCCACGCCCAGCTGGGGATCTTTGCTGCTGTCGGTGATTTTGTCGGCGGTATCCTGCAAAATCTGCTTGACTTCCCAGGCTTCGAGGTTAGGGTTGGCTGAAAGCATCAGCCCTGCCACCCCCGCCACTACCGGGCAGGCGCTGGAGGTGCCGCCAAAGGTATAGGTATAGTCGCCCTCGCCATAGCCCGAGGGACCGGTGCGATCGCACGTTACCATCCCCAATCCTTCAAATTTGGCCTGGACGACCGGTCCTGTTTCGACGTTACCCACATCCGGCAGGGCCATGCTAGGGGGCGCGTTATTGCTCGGGGCGGCCACCGACACCTGATTGCCCCAGTTGCTGTAGATGGCCTTGCGATTCAGGCTGGTAATGGCGGCTACGGTCATCACATCGGGGTGTACCGCAAACCCGCTCAGCCAGTCGGTCATGCCCCGAAGGGCATTGCGGGGCCAGCCGTACTCCTCGACCTTGCCGCTGACGGGCCGGTTGGCATTGCCCGCCGAGAACACCACCACACAGCCCTTACCGTTGCGGCCCTGGGTAGCCGCCCGCGTCACCGCGTTCCGCTGCCGCAGCGAGAGCGGGAAATACACCGCTGCCGGGGACCAGCTGCAAGAAATCACCGCCGCGTTGTTTTCCACGGCCCAGCTGAACAGCTCCTCAATCGATTCGTCGTCTAGAAACCCCGTCGTCTGAATCGGCATCAGGCTACAGCCAGGAGCCACCCCCACCACCCCACCGCCGGTTTCTTCGGCAATCGCTAGACCGGCGCAGGCCGTCCCGTGATTTTCGTAGGACTGGCTCGGCATGGGTAGCCCGTCACGGTGCTTGAGATCCCGGGGTGCCACAATCTTGCCGACCCCCTGTAAATCAGGATGATTCAGATCAAAGGCGTCGTCGGTCACCGCCACCACGATGGAGCGGCTGCCTCGGGTGATATCCCATGCTTTTTCAGCATCGATATGGGAACCGCTGGTGAGATTGCTCCCCCCCCGATGCTGCAAATGCCATTGCCGGGAATAGAGATTGTCTTTAGGACGATAAAGAGGCTCCGTCTCGACGACGATATTGGGTTCGGCCAGCAGCACGCGCGCGTCGCGGGTGAGCCGGTTCGAGATTTTGATCGGGTTTTCGCGGGCCGTTGGGGTGACGCGAAAGATAAAGGTGCTTTCGACCCCTTCAAGGGCGCGATCGCGAACCAGTCCGAGTGGGACCGTAATTTCATCGGCCAGGACCGCACTCACCCCTGGCTCGAACTGAACGGTAATCTGATCGAGCAGGTAAAACAGCGTCTGGGGGCTGGCCTGCAGGTGATACACGTGGCTGGCAAACTGCACCTGATCGGATGTTCGGGCCGCTGACAGCACCGTTTCGAGCTGCGGCGCGGGCACCTGCCACTCAACCAGCTGACCGCGAGCCACCGGGCGAACGCTGGTAGGCTGCCATTGCGATCGCAACTCGTCCAGCGCGTCTGCCGCCGTTAACCGAGTCGTGAAGCGGTCAAATACCTTTTCCAGCCGGAGCTCTTCCCCACCGCGCTGCAAAATCTCACCCTCCTGCCCTGGGCGAACGCCCTTGGTCCCATCAGGCTCGGTATTGTCACCATTACGCATGGCTGTAGACGCTCCTAGCTACGGTATACAGATGAGCTGACTGGCACACAGAGCCGTCCCAAGACATAAGCCAATCAAGGAAGAGGCACAGTTTGGCGAGGTTCACGATCCCCGAGGCTGGTAGTGTACCTAATGTTAGTCGTAAAATAAGCTACGGTTTGGATGTTACTTGCTGACTTTGTGCGCCTAACCAGGGGGCTTACACAATCACCTGGCCGCGCTCAATCGCTGCCAAGCCTACATCATGCCCGGTTCCGTGCGGGTTCATAGCATTGATGTTAGGCCCTCGATCCGTTCCCGTTGCTGCCCGTTGCTGCCCGTTGCTGTCCGCCGCTGATCGATCACATGACCTTTTATTGAGTCGTTATGGTTTCTTTTCTACATTCACCCCGCGCTGCCGCCGTCGCTGGCTTGGCCTGGCTGACGCTGATGTGTGCCACGGGTCAGGCAATGGCCCAGACAAATACTAGCCTGATTGAGCAGTCCGGCGAGACCTCGGGCACGCTACGGGCCGCCGCCGAACTGGGCACGGTTGAGGGGACGCGGCTCATGCAAGAAGCCGAACAGGCGATCTCCAGCGAAGACTACACGACGGCTGCCGACAAGCTACAGGCAGCTCGCGAAAGCCTCAACAATGCGTCACTGCGGTATCAGGAACTGGCCAGCGCGTTTGCTGGTATTGATGCTGAAATCACCAGCGACCTGCGCGATCGCGCCCTTGAAGCCGCCCAAATGCGCGACCAGGCCACCTACCAACAGGCCCTGGTTTACCGCGCCCAAAGCAATCCCACCCTCGCTGTCCCGCTGCTGATCGAGATTGTCCAAAGCCAGGGACCCACCCGCGATCTCGGGCAGCGAGCCTATCAGCAGCTATTTGAGCTGGGCTTTGTCAGCCGCGCCTACCGCAACCCAAACAGCAGCACCGATAGCTCAGCAGCGCTGCGCCCCCTCGGTCAGCCCGACAGTCCCATCGGCATTGGCGTCAGCGCCGACCTGATCGAAGCTGCAGAGCGAGACTTTGCCAATCAGAATCTGGATCAGGCGGCCAGCAATCTGCAGACCGCTCGCGAGCAGCTCAACGAAGTCTCCGGCTACTACCAGACACTGGTGACCGTCTTCAACGGCGTCGATACTCGGGTGGCAGATGAAGCCCGCTCACTGGCGCTCGAAGCGGCCCAGCTTCGAGATACGGCAACCTATCAGCAGGCTCTTGTCCACCGCGCCCAAAACCGGCCCGAGCTAGCCGTCCCCCTGCTGGTGCAGATATTGCAGAGTCAGAACCCAACCCGAGAGCTAGGGCAGCAAGCCTACCAGCAGCTGTTCGAAATCGGTTTCGTCGAGCTGCCCTATCCATCCACCACGGTCGAGTAGGACCCACAGCACAGGCCAGGCTCCAAAACAGGCTAGACTGAGGGCGACGCCTCGCCTTAGAAATTATGATTGCTCCTGAGCAGCTCAAAAGCATGATCGAGCAAGCGCTGCCCGCTGCCCAGATCACCGTTCAAGACCTGACCGGTACCCAAGATCACTATCAGGCAACCGTTGTCGCCGATGCGTTTGCCGACCTGAACCGAGTCAAGCAGCATCAGCTGGTCTACCAAAGCGTACAAACTGTCATGGCGTCCGGCGATCTGCATGCGCTGTCGCTCAAGACCTATACGCCTGAGCAGTGGCGCGCTGAACAAGATGCTTAGGCATCCCCGCTACGGCTAGCCCACCACCAGACCGAGACCGACCCGCGGCCTCGCTTGTCAGACATCGCTACGCGCTGACTGAGGTCTTTCGCTAAAATCGAGAAGCTGTCCCAACTTTAATGCGTTAGCGCTATGAACCCAGAAGTCAAAGAAAAAATTGACGGCCTCGTCAACGACAACAAAATCATGGTCTTCATGAAGGGGACCAAGCTGATGCCCCAGTGCGGTTTCTCCAACAATGTTGTCCAGATTCTCAATACGCTGGGCGTACCCTTCGAAACAGCTGATGTACTGGCCGACTACGAAATCCGTCAGGGTATCAAAGAATATTCAAACTGGCCGACGATTCCCCAGGTGTACGTCAACGGCGAATTTGTAGGGGGCTCAGACATCATGATCGAGCTGTACCAAAACGGACAGCTACAAGAAATGGTCGAAGTGGCACTGGCATCCTAGAGCGCGTCTCTACGCCAGTGGCGACTGCGGTAACCTCGAAAACGCATCTTGACATTTAAAGGCAAACGCGGCTTACCCAGTGAGCCGCGTTCGGTTTACATAGTGCGTTTGGATGCTGCAAAAACTTGGGCCAAAACTTGGTTAACCCGTGCGTATGCCCGCTACCAGCGGCGATAGTTGGGCTTAGCTTCCGGCTGGGGCAGTGGTGTTTCGAAATTGGAGGTGTCGTACAGAAAACGGCTAATCTCTTCCTCTAGGCGATGAATGAGGAAGGGCTCTAGGACATCGGCACGGCGCAGGCAAGCCAGATATCCATCAATGTATAGCCGCAGGTCGTCCATTCGATAACCTTTGTTCCAATAGTCAACCAGTGCATCGGTCAGCTGTTGGTAAAACCGAACCGACTTAGCATCTTGCAGCATAGCTGTTTTTCCTTCTGTATTGGCGATACCGGCGGTAAACAGCTGCGTTTGACACCCCTGTTACCGAGCCAGCCTTCACAAACCTGCGTACAATCAGCTAGCTTACTCAAACTCTAGCTCAGTCAGACTCTAGCTCAGTCAGACTCTAGCTCAGTCAGACTCTAGCTCAGTCAGACTCTAGCTCAGTCAGACTCTAGCCTAATCAAGCTCAGCGATCAGCCAATGCCAGACTAGCAGTACGGTTACGTGATACCTACAGTTTATCAGTTTCGTTCGGACAGAAACATTTTTCACTCATGACTTTTTAATAAAGTCTCCGCGGCAATGTCAGCGCTGTGCCTGGGTCTGCGTAGCCGCAACTACAAAACATTGATAGTAGGTTTGCTAGTCTGCTACAAGCCTCTGTAAACCTCAACACCTGATTTCTCCGCTGTGGGCGCTGTTTGCATTCAGATTATCGAAGGAAATCCTCATCTGCGCGCCCTGCTCAGCTGGCACCTACAGCAGTCGGGATATCAGGTTCACCAATCTGCTGACGTGGATCGGGCAAAGGAGGCTTTCAGCCGAGTACAGCCCGATCTGGTGATCATGGAAATTGACCTGTCGGACGGGGATGGGCTGGAACTTTGCCAGTGGCTACAGCGGCGGGGGCGGCCATTAGTGATGATTCTATCTGCCCGCTCAACGGAGGCCGACGTCGTCACGGGGCTCCGGGCTGGCGCTGACGATTATCTCAAAAAGCCTTTCGGCATGCAGGAATTTCTCGCTCGGGTTGAAGCCCTGACGCGGCGAAATCGACAGACGGCCGCACCGGCGTCCCTGGCCTATGGCGACTTAAACATTGACCTGGTACAGCGACGGGTTCGCTACAAGCAGGCGTTTATCGATCTCACCCCCCAGGAGTTTAGCCTGCTGTACGTGCTGACCCAGGCGGAGGGGACGCCGCTTAGCCGTGCCGACCTGCTCAGGCGAGCTTGGCCAGATGCGATTGACAATCCGCGCACGGTGGATACGCATATTTTGTCGCTACGCAAGAAAATCGAGGCCGATCCGCGACAGCCTAATATCATCCAAACCGTCCGCAACGTCGGCTATCGCCTCAACATTGAGGGCGTACAGTCACCGGTCCAGAATGGAGTGGTGCATGAGACCAATACGGCCCTGGTACGTTAGCAACAGGCCATTAGCAACAGGCCATTAGCAACGGGACGTTAGCGGCACCGCTGTATTACCCATCATTGGTCGAGTCGTCTGGCAAGTCCCAGTCGTCCTGCATTTGCTGATTGGCCTCGACGATAGACTGCCGCAGCTGACTCCAGTCAACCATCGCTGCGGGCTGATCCTGCTGAAGCTGGCCCGCCTGTAAGTGCAGTACGTGGGTGACTACCGGTTCGAGCCTCTCAAGCTGGTGGTTGGCCATCATGATGGTTAGTCCCTGGGTTCGGGCGAGCTGACCCAGTTGGCTGAGGAGGTAGTCTGCATAGCCCACGTCCTGAGCAGCGGTCGGTTCGTCGAGCAGCAGTAGCTGAGGTTGGGCGATCAGCGCCCTAGCTAAGGCAACCCGCTGACGTTGGCCAACGGAAAGCTCGACGGCAGTTTTTCCCAGCCATGCCTGGGGGATTTTGAGTCGATCTAACCACGGCTGATAGTTTTTTTGTGCCTGGGCATTGGATTGACCCCGCAACTGGCTCGGATATTGCAGGTTTTCGGCAACGGTCAGCCCGAGGAGTTTGCTCTCCTGCAAAACCAGGGTGACCTGCTGACGGTAGCGAATGACGGGATGCGATCGCACATCGATCCCCTGCCAGAGAATCTGTCCCTCACTCGGGTCAACCAGTCGATTGGCCAAGCGCAGCAGCGAAGTCTTACCCGCTCCCGACGGTCCAACCAAGCCGACGAAAGCCCCCTTCGGCACTGAAAACGACAGCTGGGACAAAATCAGCGCCTGCCCCACCCGCGCCCGGAGCGATACCTGTTCAAATACCAGGGCAGCGTCGGTCACAGTCCGTTCGGCCCCAGATGGGCAGCGGTCCAGAGCGTCCAACCGTCCACTAGCAGCAGCAGCCCCGTCAGCCCCAGCAAAAATAGGTACATCCACGGCTGGGCCAGCGGTTTCACATCCTGCGTATCGATATCGGTTTTTGTCTGCACAATTTCGACCAGCCGAGCAAACCCAACCACACGCATCGGCAACAGATAGGCCCGGTCAGCAGCCTCCGTCAGAAAGTAATACACTAGCCCCCCCTGTCCGGTTGAACGCGGCTTCAGTGCCGTAATTTCAGACCAAGCCAGCGACCAGCCTCGGCGCAGCAACAGCCAGCGGGGGTACGTCACCTGAATGCCGTCTTCATCCACCCAGACCTGTTCGCTGAGGCCACCATAGAGCGCCATTCCTCCAATCCCAATGCCGCCGACCAGCAGCCAAGGGGGAACCGGCGATTGGGTGACCCTGGCCAGGAACGGCAGCGGCAGCACCAACGCCGCGTAAAAGCTCAGCAGCGTCAGCCGAATCAGCGGCGAAATCCGAAAGCGCTTGGCGGCAGAGAGCGTTGAAGCGCCTGAAGCAGACGAAGCAAGTCCAGGATTAGCAGTCGAGTTAGGCGAAGGGTTAGGCGAATTAGACATACGCTCCAAGCATGACAAACGGGGCATCAGAAAAGGGCATTGCGCCCAACAGCCTCCAGTGTGCCGGGAGACCAACCGATCAGGGGAAGCTTGGGGCAGGGCTCAGGGCAGATACTTTTGCACAACGCTCCAGCCGGTATAGCTCACCAGACAGAGTGCCACCAGCAGTAAGCCATTGAGCCCCAAGTGTAGCGTCCGCGCCCAGGGGCGCTGAGGATGAATCCGCGTCGCACTCCAGGCAGAGATCAGCACCACGGCAACCACGCCGACCCCAGCCGGTAAATGCCAGGAATGCCCCAGCCGCCCGTATTCGCCGAGCGTTCCCACGACACCAATGCTCAAAAGCAGCAGGACCAGCGCCACCAGCGTGCCGCCCAACCCATAGTGTAAGGGACGCAGCCAGGCTGGCCGCTGCTGATGCAAGCGCCCATACCAGAGGCCGCCGCCGCTGACCGCCAGCAAACCGTAAGCGGCGACCGACAACCCCATCGACCATGCTGCAATGCGCCACAGCCAGATAAAGGAGGGAAGATCCATAGATGCAGCCAGTACAGAGCACTCTCATCAGAATGCACTAAAGCGCCCATCGTGTCACCACGCGAAAGCTGCCCGAGGCCTAACCACCGTCTCCATGACAGGGCATCTATGCGGGGATTCGTATTCGCCTGTAAAACTTAATCCACCGAAGCCGCTACAACCACGGAATCTGCGTCATCGTCGATAGATTCAGAGTCAATAGCTTCAGAAACGAGACTGCCAACGGTGGGTGCCTCAACCATCAGGCGCTCACAGGGGATCGTGTCAGACAGAATCGAGCTGGCCATCATCCCAGTGTGAATTTCTAGCTGAGCGGTGACCATCGCCTCAAAAATCAGCCGCTGCCCTGGAAAAACAACGCGCTCAAAGTACCAATTGGGAATGTTGGTAATCCTTGCTACCTGGATCTTGCTGCTGGCATTGACGTAGCAGCATAAAACGTCTTCTGAGCCGTCGGGCGGCAAGGGATCAAGGACTTGAGCCATGGCTAATGTGTGAGTAACCCGCCTACTTCTAGTTGTCGATTAGGTTAGCACCGACCGATCCCGAGCAACTGTAAAGGCGGTTACCAAGGGGGGTTAGCACGTTGTCTATCAAAACAAGACTTCATAAAAGATAACTAAAACTCTTTTGTTTTGCAGCGATCTGTAGCAATAAGTTCACAATGTACAGAATTGTAATATTGGGCTGGTCGCGTTGCTTAGAAAATGACGCTGGGCGTATCAGTCAAAGCGCCCTAATGATAACGCCGCTGACCGCCCCGGTCAGGTAAAGCGGTGTTATCGTAAAGATATATAAATAGTCTGAGAGGGGCTATTGCCCCGATTAGTGTCCCGATTGGTGTCCCGATTCGCCTTACCCACACTGCAGTTATGGTGCAAAAAGTTCTTTACGTTCGCCTGCCGTGTAATCCCATCTTTCCGATTGGGGTGGTCTATTTAGCGGATCACATCCACAAGGTGCTCGGTACCGTTGAGCAACGAATTTTTGATCTGGGTACGGTACCGCCGCTGGACTTCATCCCAGCACTTGACCGCTGCATTGACGAATTTCAGCCAACGCTATTGGTCTTTTCCTGGCGCGATATTCAAATCTATGCGCCCGTGGGCGGTCGCGGCGGCAATCCCCTACAAAATGCGTTCGAGTTTTACTACTCACCCAATCCGCTGGTCCGTATGCGAGGGGCGCTAGGCGGATTACGCATGGCCGCCACTTATTGGAGTGAGCTGCGCCAAAATACTCGCCTCATCAAGCGCGGTCTCAAGCGCGCCCAGCGCTACTGCAGTGACGTGCAGCTGGTCGTTGGCGGCGGGGCTGTGAGCGTCTTCTACGAGCAAGTTGCCAGCATGTTACCCAGTGGCACGATTGTCTCGGTTGGTGAAGGTGAGGTGCTGCTTGAAAAGCTGCTTCGAAACGAGGACTTCAGTCGCGAGCGCTGCTACGTGGTGGGCGAGACCACACCCCGCGATCGGCTAATCCACGAGTGGCCTACGCCCGTCGAGAAATCGGCCTGCCAGTACGACTACATTGAACAAATCTGGCCCGAATTTGAGTACTACCTGCAGGAGAGCGACTTTTATGTTGGCGTGCAGACCAAGCGCGGCTGCCCTCACAACTGCTGCTACTGCATTTACACCGTAGTCGAGGGCAAGCAGGTCCGCATCAATCCGGCCGACGAAGTCGTCAAGGAAATGCGTCAGCTCTACGACCGAGGCATTCGTAATTTCTGGTTTACCGATGCGCAGTTTATCCCGGCCCGCAAATTTATTGACGATGCGGTCGAGCTACTGCAAAAGATTGTCGATTCGGGCATGACCGATATCCATTGGGCGGCCTACATTCGGGCCGACAACCTGACACCTGAGCTATGCGACCTGATGGTACAGACGGGCATGAACTATTTTGAGATCGGTATCACCAGCGGGTCCCAGGAACTGGTGCGCAAAATGCGCATGGGCTATAACCTGCGCACAGTGCTGCAAAACTGCCGGGATCTCAAGGCGGCCGGATTCAACGATGTGGTATCGGTCAATTATTCCTTTAACGTCATCGACGAACGCCCGGAAACCATTCGCCAAACGATTGCCTACCACCGTGAGCTAGAGGCGATCTTTGGGGCCGACAAGGTTGAGCCTGCCATTTTCTTTATTGGCCTGCAGCCCCACACCCATCTCGAAGACTACGCCTTTGAGAACGGCATCCTCGAAAAGGGCTATGACCCGCTGGCAATCCATCTGCCCTGGGTAGCCAAAAAGCTACTGTGGAATCCCGAACCGCTGGGCTCGTTCTTCGGCGAGGTGTGTTTACAGGCGTGGCGACGCAACCCGAACGACTTTGGCCGAGAGGTGATGGCTATTTTAGAAGAGCGGCTGGGGCGTGCCCCCCTGGAAAGCGCGCTGACGGCCCCGATCAAGCCCGTAACACGCGACCGAGAACTGGTGGGCAGTGGCGCATAGCCGTGAAAAAAGGAGAACCTGGTGGTCAGGTTCTCCTTTTTGCTGAAGCTCGACTAGGTAGGTTGGGTCTAGCCCTTGCCTAGTACAGCTCTTCTTCCTG
The DNA here is from genome assembly GCA_039817185.1 of Cyanobacteria bacterium J06648_16. Taxonomy (GTDB): domain Bacteria; phylum Cyanobacteriota; class Cyanobacteriia; order Phormidesmidales; family Phormidesmidaceae; genus CAWUKV01. The sequence continues at coordinate 98,853 of JBCBWI010000001.1, forward strand.
ATGAGTCAGGATAGTGCAGTCAGATGTGGGGTAAGCGACGCAGGTTAGCACGTAGCCACCTTCGATCTGGTCGTCATCCAGGAAGGACTGGTCAGACTGGTCAACGGTACCCGCAGTGATTTTGCCTGCGCAAGTGGAGCAAGCGCCAGCACGGCAGGAGTAGGGCAGGTCAATGCCTTGCTCTTCAGCGGCATCTAGAATGTACTCGTCATCTGCAACGTCGATAGTCGTGTTGAGTCCTTCGGCTTCGTTGACCAAAGTCACCTTAAAGCTTGCCATTCTGGTTTCCTCTCTTTAATTCAGTTAAATGATTCCGGAGCAAATTGGGTGACTGGCCTCAATCGGCATTCACGATGCTTGAACGACAGGCACTGAATCCGAAGACCAGCTCCATTCTTGATACTACGAGAAAACCTGGGAGCTACACCAACTTTATAAAGGCCTGGATGAATGGTATTCGTAATGAGAGAAAGTGGTTTTCCCTGGTTTTGCTTATAGGTAGGAATCGTTGCCCCGTCAACCTCCTCTGCAGAGCACCTCGAACTAAACCCCAGATAGATGATGGGATAAAACCGGCACTACTCAATCGACATTTAGTTATCAATAACGGCATTTTTATTAGAAAGTCTTATGCACTCAATTACCTTCCAATAAGAACAGTAATGTCGGGAAAATTATGGGTTTTAATTGGCTGCTGAAGTCGCATAAAGCCTGGTCAATATCAATGCGACAAATAGCTTTTTTCTACGGATATGATTCTTCGAGTTGGCATTGTTGGAACGGGATATGCCGCGAAAAAGCGGGCTGAGGCAGTGGTATCTGGCGTGCCGTCTTCGCCGTCTGGGGCGGTGCGATCGCACCTGGTTGCGATCGCAGGTCAGCCCGATCGCGCTCAGGCCCTGGCCCAATCCCACGGCGCTGAGGCGATAGACAGCTGGCAGCGGTTAGTTAACGACGATCGGATCGATTTAGTGATCGTTGCCACCGTCAACGCCGATCATGGCAAAGTGGTGCAGGCTGCACTCACCGCCAACTGCCACGTCGTCGTCGAATATCCGCTGGCCCTTGATGTCGACCAGGCCCTCTCGCTGGCCCAGTTAGCAACCGAACGGCAGCGGCTGTTGCATGTGGAACATATCGAACTCTTGGGGGGGCTGCACCAAGCCGTTCGGCAGCATCTGTCCGCCATTGGCCAACCGCTGCAGGCCCACTACACCACGCTGGCCCCCAAAAGCCCCGCCCCGCACAAGTGGAGCTATCGCCATGACTTGAACGGGTTTCCGCTAATGTCGGCGCTGTCGCGGGTGAGTCGGCTCGTAGATCTGTTTGGGACAGTTGATAGCGTGACCTGCCAAAGCCAGTTTGACCCATCCACCCCGCCTTACTACCAGGCCTGCCGCTGCGATGCCAGGCTGCAATTCACCAGTGGTGTCAGTGCCGAGCTAGTTTACGGCAAAGGTGACCGTCCCTGGTCGCGGACGCGGCGGTTAGAGGTCATCGGCACGCAGGGACGGCTAATCTTCGATCAGGATCGGGGGCAGCTAACCACCCAGCAGGCAAATCGGCCCATTTCGGTGATGCCTCGGAGCGGCCTATTTCTCAAAGACACTCGGCAGGTGATTGACCATCTGCTGGCGGGGGCACCGCTTTACCGGCCACTAGACCACAGCCTGTACGCCCTCCGGGTCGCTGACGCCCTGCGCCGGTCCTCTGAAACCGGGCAGCGCCAGACGCTGTTGCCAGCTCAGACTAGCTCCCTTTAACCAGCACGCCCGGCGATTGCTGAATAGGGACAATCTCCATCACGTCCAGCTGAGCGCAGTAGTCAAGATCGGCGGTATTGTTGAGCCGCAGCAGGCGCTGTCCGTGACTGGCAATACACATCAGCTCAGGCAGCTTGTGCTGCCACTGCTGGTAAAGACTGACAGCGGCCACTAGCGCGTCATTACCCGCCAGATCGGTCAGCGATCGGCCCGTCGCTGTCAAAATGCTATCGGCAATCGCACCGGCACAGACCGTATCTTCGAGGGAGTAGGTGCCCTCCCAGCCTGAGCCCACTAGCCAGACCGTCTCAGGTTGTGCCTTAAGCAACACCTGAACGGTCGCCCGTCGGGTTGTCAGGGCCGCCGTCATCACGCTCGGTGCGTGCTGAATGCGCTGCAGACACCGCGTGCCGTTGGTCGTACTCATGAACAACCGTCGCCCTGCTGTTCGTTCTGGTGAATGGTCCAGGGGCGAATTGCCTAGATCAAACCCGTCTAACCGCTGGCCGCCGCGCTCACCTGCCCGCAGTCGCTGGTCAGCCGGCCACTGGTCGCTAGCGGACAGCAAGGTATCTATGTCGCTAAACACTTCAATGGCCGCCGCTCCCGCAGCAAAGGCGGCCGCCATAGTTGTGGTAGCGCGCAGGACATCGATTGCGATCGCACAGTCCGGCAGGGTATCGGTCGGCGTTTCTTCGGGCGTATGGTAAACCAGTAGCTTCACGGCGGATGGGAAAAAGGACAGGTCTGAGTATCGACAGGCGGGCGGATCCAGAGGGTCAATCTGCAACAGCAGCCCCTATCGTCCCCTAAGACCGCCGCAGACGCAAAGAATTCCCCAGTACGGTGACGGGCTAAAAAATGACTATTGTGGGATGAAATAACGATCCAACCGCCCATTTGGCCCAATACGAGCAGTTTGCTCGCGCTGGTTTAGCGTCCTAATGGCCTGCAGCGAACAGCCTTAAACGCTCAACGGATAGGACCCTGAACGGAGAGGGTGGGATTCGAACCCACGGTACCTCGCGGCACACTCGATTTCAAGTCGAGCGCAATCGACCACTCTGCCACCTCTCCAACGGCATACGCAGCTAAATCCGCGGCCTATGCCTGAAGCAAAAGCCATGCTAGCTTAATTTATCAGTCCCGTCCATAGTGGCGATACCGAGCGCTCCAGCGACTCATCCCATGATGCCATCATCGGTTTTCCTGACCTCGCTTGACGATACGCTGCTGACACCCACGGGTCGAACGGCGGTGAAGCCCGCTGTAGCGCAGCTCATCGCTCAGCAGATCCCCCTCATACTGGTCACCAGCAAAACCCAGGCAGAGGTGGCTGAGTGGAGTGCCGACCTGGGGCTGGTACAGCCGTTTATCGTCGAAAACGGCAGCGCCCTCTATATTCCGGCTGACGCGCCTTTTGCTGAACCGCCCGGCGAGCGGGAGGGAGACCACTATGTCGTGACCTACGGTGGCCCCTATGTGCAGGCGCGCGCCGGTCTGCGCGTGCTGGCAAACGAGCTGCATCATTCGCTGCTGGGGTATGGCGATATGACCATTGAGCGACTGCAAAGGTTTACCGGACTGTCGGCCCAGGCGGCCCAGCGGGCCAAGGCCAGGGCCTTCAGCGAATCGTTCTTCACACCCAAAACCGTCACGGCGGACGCGCTGGAACAGGCCGCCGAGTCGATTGGCTTTCGGGTGGTCCGAGGCGATCGGGTTTCCTATCTGCTCAGCGCTACGGTGAACTGCCAAACTGCGATCGCACAGCTGCTGTCGTTGTATCAGGCCCAATCGCCCCCGTCGCCGCTCGTAACAATCGGCCTGGGCAGCCAGCCCGACGATCTAGAAATGCTAACGGCTGCCGATCGGGCCATCGTCATTCCCCAAGCCGAGGGACCCCATCCCAGCCTGGCAGACAAAAACTGGACCGTGGCCGATGCCCCCGGCCCCGAGGGATGGGCGGCGACGCTGACGGCACTAGCTCAGGAAAACCGCTAACCCGCCTCCGTGTCGCGCTGCGCGCTTCAGTAACGGCCCTCACCGACGCGCCAGCCCTAACTGAGCGCCGATCGCCATCCGATGGTCAGCCGTCGTCACAGGTATCGCCATCAAAGCAGCCGCAAAAACGAACAGCTGAGTGCGTGACGATTTTGGTAGAAGTAACTATAATTAAAACTCAGCAACTTGGTAATTCTTCATCAAAGTGAGGTCTGTCCGTGTTTACAACTGCGCCTGTCTCTATGCGTTCTTCGGCGCTGCCCAGCGATCTATTCTCGGCGATTGAAACGCTTAAGAAAGAGCTAAATGCGGTCATTTTGGCCCATTACTATCAGGAGCCTGATATTCAGGACGTAGCGGACTACATCGGTGATTCGCTGGGGCTTTCCCAGCGGGCCGCCTCAACCGATGCGGATGTAATTGTCTTTGCAGGCGTTCACTTTATGGCAGAAACTGCCAAAATACTGAATCCAGACAAGCTCGTCCTACTACCCGATCTAGAAGCCGGCTGTTCCTTAGCAGACAGCTGTCCCCCGGCCGAGTTTGCCCAGTTCAAGGCCGAGCACCCTGAGCACGTAGTGGTGTCTTACATCAACTGCACGGCAGAAATCAAGGCCATGAGCGACATTATCTGTACCAGCTCCAATGCTGTCCGACTCATCGAACAGATTCCACCCGAGCAACCCATTATCTTTGCGCCTGACCGCAATCTGGGGCGCTATGTCGCCGCCCAAACAGGACGTGAACTGGTGCTGTGGCAGGGCAGCTGCATTGTCCACGAAACCTTTTCAGAAAAGAAGCTGCTCCAGCTCAAAATGGAACATCCTGAAGCAGAAGTGGTCGCCCACCCCGAATGCGAAGCCTCCGTTCTGCGCCATGCCCATTTCATTGGTTCAACCACCGCTCTGCTTAACCATGTGCAGTCGAGCCCGGCAGGGCAGTTTATCGTCGTCACCGAGCCCGGCATCATTCACCAGATGGAAAAGCAGGTACCGCAAAAGCTGTTTATCCCCGCCCCACCTACCAACAGCTGCAACTGCAACGAGTGCCCTTACATGCGGCTCAACACACTAGAAAAACTGTATCTGGCCATGCGGGACCAAACACCCGAAATTACCCTACCTGCCGAGATTCAGCAGGCGGCGCGGCGACCGATCGAGCGCATGCTGGCAATGAGTGCCTAGCCGCGCAGGTAGTCTCGCACCTGATAGACCAGCAAATCGGCAACGTTACTGCGCTCAGCGGCGAGCGTGTCCGCAGCCTCCTGCTCGATCCGCTGAACCACTGCGGCAGGCAGATCGAGCAGTGAAACCAATCTTTGGTAGGCGTCGTTTTCTGCCTGGTTGATCGGCGCTTCGTCAGGGGTACGGGCACTGGCACTGATGACCTCGTACCCCACTCGCAACACAAACTCTTTTTCGGCGGTCGTTTGTAGCAACGGCACCATTTCATCCATGGGAATATCTTGGACCAGGTAGCCACGCAGCTCTTCTTCAAAGTAGGGGCGCTGATCGGGAGTTGGGGCAAACGCCTTACTGAACCGCGAAATCGTCACATCGACTTCTTCCTTCGCCAGGGTTCCATCGGCCCAGGCCAGCGACAAGACAATGCGCAACAGCGACATTTGCCGGGGAGAAAGTACCGGAGGGGGCTGTCCAATCATAGGGATTTAAGGTAGAAAGGATTTCCTCAAGCTTAAAAGCCCCTTCCTGAGCACAGACGGCTCTGCATTAATTATTAATTGTCTATCCGAAGGTAATTCAACCCAGCAATCAGGCCTTCTTTGAGAGCTGAATGAGATGTTTGATGCCGGGCAGGCTGAGCGTACTCTGGGTCTCATCCTGCTGGATCCACCCCTTTTCCGTCAGCTTTTCCATAATTTTGACGACGTCGTCTTTGGCGACGTCAGCGATGGCAGATAGGTCATCTGGGGCGATGCTGAACAGTTCAGGGGCGTTGCTTGGCCCAGTGCCATAGGCCGCTGCCAGCGATTGCAGGGTATGGGCGAGCTTCACAGCTGGGGGCTTGTGACGCAGCTGAAAACGGGCGTTGGTCTGACGCAGTCGCTGTACCATTAGCTGCAGCATGCGATGGTGCAGCTGCGAGTCTTGAAACAGGGTCTCGATAAACTGATGGGCGGGAATGCTAACCAGCTTGACGGTCGAAAGGGACACCACGTCGGTGGACCGGGGCGACTCGTCTAAAATCGCCATCTCACCAAAGAAGTCGCCTTTGCCCAGGACCGCCAGCGTGACATAGTCATCGGCGACCTCATGTCGGACCTTCACCCAGCCAGCCGTAATAAAATAAACCGCGTTTCCCCAGGAATCTTCCATCAGGACAGTGCGACCAGCCGGGTAGTCTAGCTCGCTTGCTACCGCCAGTAGTCGGTCGAGCGTGCCCGGGCTGGCAGCATTGAAAAGCGGAAACCGCTCGCTCAACAGATCAGGCGACATAGACGTTTTCAGGGTAGAGGTAGACATGGTGAGTGCAGATTTCGGAGGCGCAACTGGACGGCTCAATTGAGCGTACTCATCAGATTAAGTCGAGTTAAATCGAGCAGACAACAGCCACCGGCTCAATGACGATAGCCATTGTCAAAGCAACCTATGGGCAACAGCGGTGCAGAGGCCAGTTCCTGTAGAACAGCAATACCGAACAGCCCGAGCAAAGGGGTCAGCAGTATACCTTCAGTCTACCCAGGCGAACGGGTCTGGACACGATTGCCTGTCAAGTTCAGCTGAGGCTTTAAGCAGGGGGGAATTCACGGTTGTTGGATTTTCTGCAGAAATCTCCGGGGTGTGCCCGTACCAGGGATGCCCGGTATAGGCACAACCCAATCACTCTTCGGCCAGGACCTGATGAACCGCCTGCTTCAGCTTCGGCAGCAGACCGTCGATGTAGCTAGGCCAGCCTAGAATCACGGCCTGCTGGTGAACCAGCGTATCGATTTGTACCCGATCGGGACTGAACCTGAAGGGATCGCCGTTGAGATCGCAGCAGGTCAGACCAGCGGCCGCCGCCATCGCTAAGGGACCGACCGTATCCCACAGTTTGACCCGCCCATTCAGATAAACGTAGAGTCCGGCTTTGCCCTGGATGACGTCTAATACTTTGAGGCCAAAACTCCCGAGGGAATAGCATTGAGCGGTGGGCAAATAATGTGCGATCGCACCGCCAAAGCGCTTTTGGTCGCGGTTGCCCAACAGCAGTGGACAGTACTGTTCTGAGGGTGGCATCGGACATTGGGGCCGCAGCGGCTCTGGCCGCCCCTGACGTACCGACTGAAACAATCCCCAGCCCTGTCCACCCCAGTAAAGCGTCTCCCGTTCCGGCGCATAGACCCATCCGGCTCTCGGCTGATAGCGCTCCAGCAGGCCCACCATCACCGCATAGCCATCGCCCTTGTGAATGAATTCCTCGGTTCCGTCGATCGGGTCAATCAACCAGAGCCGTTCGGGGCAGGCTTGAAAGGCTTGACAGGAGGCCTGATTTTCCTCCGTAACGATGCCGTCCTGGGGAAACAAATCGGCAAATCCGGCCGACAAATACTGGTCTAGCTCCTGGTCTACCGAGGTGACGTAGTCCTCGACGCCCTTTTCAAATACGCCAAATTCATGCTGGTTGGCCTGCTTGGCCCGCTGTCCGGCCTGGGTAACCAGGGTACAAATCCGCTCATTTTGATCGACGGTCAGTGAATCCATTCGACAGGTCGTAGGGTGGAGACCTCTATCATCACATCAATCGGCTAGCAGCGTCAGGACGCGTCATGTCTACGGCTGAACTCAGGGGTCCTCAATAAAAGCACCCTGACATAAAAAAAAGGCTGGCCTTACGGACCAGCCTTTTTGAAAGTAGGAACGCAATCAGGGTTACTGCAGAACCAGCTTCACGTTTGCATTCTGTAGACCAGGGCGCTTAACTTCAGCCAGGGTCTTGTTCACAGCGTACTTCTGGTTGATGGAGTTGATTAGCTCAGTCTGGTTGTGCTTCTTAGCCACACCCCACAGGTCAGCGATCAGGTCGAAAGAACCGTCAGCATTGCGGGACCAGCCCAGATCGTACTCACCCTCAAGAACGGCGATGATGTCAGCGCGAACGCGCTGGCCATTGTAGCCACGAACGTCAGCGTCAGTCTTAACGTTGATGCCCAGATCGCGCAGAGAAGAGGTGAGAACAGCTGCATCAGTGATTTTGGTGCGCAGCGTGCTGAAATGAGACATTTTGGTTTCCTCCAGTAGAGAAATTGAGAGACAACGAGGTTTACGAGAGTGTCAACAGCAAAACTATTGACGGTTGGATCGAACTGCTAGCGGAGTGCTAGCCCTTCCCTTTGCTGCCGGGTGACCGACCCCAAAGGAGAAAGCCTGTTAAAATTCCATGCGCTGATATTCAGCCACGGAAGATGCCGCAGGTCTAGCCCGCTGGCGGGCCCAGTCACGCAGCGCTGTCACCTGCTCATTCATCGTCTTAGACAGCGGCATGGTGGCACGAATCGCAGCAATAATATCAAGCTGGTTGAATTCGCGCCCCTGGGCAAATGCTTCGTACATGGCAGAGATCAGACCTTGTTCGATCTCTGCGCCGGAAAATCCGTCACACACCTTGGTCAGCTGATCGAAGTCAAACCGAGAGATATCGCGGCGACGCTTGCTGAGGTGAATTTTGAAAATCTCTTTGCGCTCTTCTTCGTTGGGCAGATCAACAAAGAAGATTTCGTCAAACCGACCCTTGCGTAAAAACTCGCCCGGCAGACGCTCAACTCGGTTGGCCGTGGCCATCACAAATACCGGGGAGGTTTTCTCCTGCATCCAGGTGAGGAAGGTACCAAAGATACGGCTAGAGGTACCCCCGTCAGAATCGGAAGAGCCGGCACTGCCCGCAAAGGCCTTGTCAATTTCGTCCATGAAGAGCACCACGGGTGAAATCGATTCGGCGGTACGCAGGGCGCTGCGCAGGTTGGCCTCAGACCGGCCTACGGTAGAGCCATCGTATACCCGACCGATGTCAAGCCGCAGCAGGGGCAGCCCCCAAAGCCGCGCTGTGGTTTTGGCAATCAGCGACTTACCACAGCCGGGGACGCCCAGAATCAGCATGCCCTTAGGCTGGGGTAGACCATACTCGCGAGCACGCTCGGTGAAGGCGTTAGAGCGCTGCCGTAGCCAGTGCTTAAGCTCCTCCAGACCGCCAATGGAGTCTAACGTCTCGTCCTCTTCAATATATTCAAGAATGCCATTACGGCGAATCAGCTGGCGCTTTTCGGAGAGAACAATGTCAACTTCAGACTCGGTCAGCTGCCCTGCCACCACGCGAGACTTGCGAAAGACTTTTTCAGCCTCATCGCGAGTGAGGCCCAGAGCGGCCTTGAGTAGCTTCTCACGGGTATCGGTCGTAATATTAGCGCTGCGAGTCCGATCCAGCTCAGAGGTTAGCACCTGATTCAGCTCGCCCATGGTGGGCATCGGGTAGTCCAGCACGACCACCTCTTTCTCGAGCTCCACCGGCACTTCTTGCACAGGCGACATCAGGATAATGGTCTTTTGGGTGCCCTTAAAACTTGCGATCGCATCCCGCAAACACCGCGTTACCGCAGGCGAATCCATGAACGGATGGAGATCCTTAAAGACGTAAATACCAGGCTCACGCTGCCGAATCGTCCAGTCGACAGCCGCCTCGGGAGAGACCGTATTGTTGTTTTGACTGCCACGAGCCTGACCATACTCGACAACACCATGAGTCACCGTCCAGGTATACAGACGACGGTTGGGCTTCTGCTGGGCAATAGCCGCTAGCGTTTGCTCAGCACGCTCCTCCTCAAAGGTCACCAGATAAATCAGGGGATACTGAGCCTGTATGAGTACACTGAGTTCTTCCTTCATCACCATCGTCCTCATTCTATAGACGGCTCAACATTGACCCACTTTCGACCCTACGGGCCAACCCGAACGCCCAGCTATCAGCTAACAGGGCACCAGTTCGCTTTCGTCTGGACTGGCATCCCCCGACTCCGCATCGGCCTTCACCGACACGGGTAGCACGTCGGGAACAACGTCCGGCACCCGATCAGGTACCTCATCGCGAGCGACAGCAGCTTCATGCAAGCAGGCGTGGGACTTGACTGCAGACAGCCCCTCCGACTGTAGCGTCAGCGCGGCCTCGCATTCAGGACAGCTGTAAACGCGGTAAGTCTGACCATAGGTTCTAAATGACTCAACAACCTCTGAGTGCGCAAGGTAAAAATTAAGGGCTTTTTGCGCTAGCGCAGACATCGGCTCACGCTCAAGGGCAGAGCGAACCTTGAGCTGACGATGCAGGTCGTCTGGGAGGTAGAGTGTGACCTTTTGCTTTTCTTGCATAACAACCTTATCAATAGTGATTACCCGGGTATATGGGGATCACCTTAGCGGGCAGGCCAGATGACGTCAAGCCGTCAAAGCGTTTTGACGTCATTTTGTTTACACAAGTTAACGAAGCCTTGATTGAACACTCGCTAATTCCACGAAACACCTGCTAAATCAAGCAGACTAACGGCTTGGGACAGGCTAAGTCATCCAGCGATGCAACTCACAATAGGGCGAGTGCTCCGAACAAACTGTGAACCTTTTTACCAACTGAGGAGATTGCCGCCTATTCGGGGGGAATCTTGGGACTAGAATAAAAAGCACGCTTCGATAAAAAAGACTTCGCGCGGGTGCGAGCTTTTTTATCTGAATTTCTGTAAAGGTTCAGGCGTGCCGCTCTCTATAGAGGCAGCTGGCATCTGCAAAGCCGCTGATGCCGAAGCCGCTGGTGTCAAAGCGACTGATGTCAAAGCGACTGACGTTGGAGAGAGTCTGCCACAGCCTTGAATCCAGGGGACCTCTGCCGCACTGTTTACTCGGGCACGGCCCGTTCTGCTCATGGATCCACTTCCCCCAACCTCCCCGCGAACGGTCCCCGCTTCGCCCTGCTCTGCGTCGTCTGAATCCACTGCTAAGACCGCTACAAATCCCCAATCCATTACCCAAGATGCTGATTTACAAGATGCTGATTTACAAGATGCTGATTCTACAGACCGGCTGATCGGGCTGTCGGGTTTCCAGCTTCACGAAACTGTTACACAGCACCTGCGGAGTCACCGCTACAGCGCAGCGCTGCTGACCCTAGCAGCGGGCGCCGACGGCAATCGGCAGACAACCTGGTTTTGGCATTTGCAGGGGGCGGCGCTAGCCAACTTGGGGCGTTATTCAGATGCCCTTGCCAGCTTTGCCCAGGTTCATCGGCGGGCCACAACAACCACCGACCGGGTTGAGACGCTGGTGTTCGAGGCGGTTTGTCACATTCATCTGCAGCGGTACGAGTTGGCATTAGCGCGGTGCGATCGCGCCCTCGATTGGATCCCTGACCATGCCCAGGCACGGCTGTTTCGGGGAGTCGCCTTACAGCGACTGGGGCGTTATGGCCAGGCCTATCAGGACTATGGGCGAGCGCTCAACCAGATGAACACCAGCCGAGCCGCCCAGCCACGTACGCAGGGCCCCCAGGCCGTGCGCCAAAACCGAGCTGTTACCCCTGTCCGGCAGCTGTTAAAGCGGGGATTCACCCTGTGGCGAAGTCTCTCCCGGTCTTGCCGTCAGATGATTTCAAACGTTTCTTAACTAAGGCTGCATCCAGGCGAGTCATCCTTTACGGTAAGGGGACGGTATGGGGGCATCAGCTTCTCTGCCAGATTGTCTTTCCCCGATTGTCAATTGCATGACCGCCGCTGCGCCTGTTTCAGCCCAGACCTTTCCCTCGCTCGAAAAAGCGCTCAAGCATTTTTTTGGCTACGACGAGTTTCGCCACCGTCAGCGCGAAATCATTGCCTGCTCGCTCAAAAATCGCGATGTCATGGTGGTGATGCCCACCGGGGGCGGCAAGTCACTGTGCTATCAGCTGCCGGCGCTGCTACGAGTCGGCGTTACCATCGTGGTCTCACCGCTGATTGCCCTGATGCAAGATCAGGTACAGGCCCTTGAAGACAATGGGATTCGGGCGACGTACCTCAACAGCAGCCTCACCTACGGCGAGCTTAAAGCGCGGGAACAGGCGCTCTTGAGCGGCGATATTCGCCTGCTGTATCTGGCCCCCGAGCGGCTGCTCAACCCTAGCTTCTGGCCCCTGCTCGAAAAGCTGCAGCAGACGGTCGGGCTGAGCGCCTTCGCCATTGACGAAGCCCACTGCGTCTCGGAGTGGGGCCACGACTTTCGCCCTGAATATCGGCAGCTGTTTCAGCTCAAGCGACAGTTCCCCCAGGTGCCGATGATGGCGCTAACCGCCACCGCCACCGAGCGCGTGCGACAGGACATCGTGCAGCAGCTGCGGCTGAACGACCCCAAAATTTTTGTCTCGGGCTTTAACCGCGAGAATCTGTACTACGAGGTCAAGCGTAAGACCAAGCTGGCCTACGGGCAGCTGCTGCAAAAGGTGCAGGCCGACCCAGGCTCCGGCATCATCTACTGTCTAAGCCGCAAGCGCGTCGATGAAATTGCCTACCGGCTACAGCAGGACGGGGTAGCAGCACTGCCTTATCACGCGGGCCTCAGCGACAGCGACCGGCAGGAAAACCAAACCCGGTTTATCCGCGACGACGTGCGGGTAATGGTCGCCACGATTGCCTTCGGCATGGGCATCAACAAGCCCGACGTGCGCTTTGTGATCCACTACGACCTCCCCCGCAACCTAGAGAGCTACTACCAGGAGGCGGGCCGGGCTGGACGCGACGGCGATCCGGCCCACTGCTCGATCTTCTATAGCTATGCCGACGTTTCGACGATTGACTACATCATCAGTCAAAAGCCGGATGAGGACGAACAGCGCATTGCCCGCCAGCAGCTACGCCAGGTGATCAACTACGCTGAAAGCGCCGTCTGCCGCCGCAAAATTCAGCTGAGCTACTTCGGCGATAAGTTTGAGCCCCCCTGCGATAACTGCGACAACTGTCTGAATCCACTGCCGCTCGAAGACTGGACGATTGAAGCGCAGAAGTTTCTCTCCTGCGTGGCCCGCTGCCGCGAGCGGTTCGGCATGAACCACATTATCGACGTGCTCCGCGGCTCAAACAAAAAACGCATTGTCGAACTGGGCCACGACCAGCTCTCGACCCACGGCATTGGCAAAGACCGCTCGGTAGACCAATGGCGGTCGCTGTGTCGGTCGTTGATTCACCAAGAACTGTTAGAGGAAACCAATGACGGCTACTCGGTGCTCAGACTCAATACCGGCAGCTGGCAGGTGCTGAAAAAAGAGACCGACGTCCATATTCACGCACCGCAGCAGACGGTGACCGAACAGCGCCGTTCCGGCGAAGACGAGCTGACTGGCGACGAGACGCTGCTAATGGGCGAACTGCGATCGCTCCGCAAGCGGCTGGCCGACGAGCAGGCCGTCCCCCCCTATATTGTTTTTGCTGACGCCAGTCTGCGGCAAATGGCCCAGGAACGCCCCACTCGACTATCGACCTTCTCCCAGATTTCTGGCGTGGGTAAGCGCAAGCTCGAACAGTACGGCAAAACCTTCATTGCTGCGATTGAGACGTTTTGCCAAACGAATAGCCTAACCACCAACGTCAGCCAGGCGACCGTCACGATTAAACCCACTGCGCCCCCCACCAACGTTTCAGGCCCAGATACGCTCGCCGACACTCACTTTGCCACCCACAAGCTTCACCAGCAGGGCCTATCACCATCCGAAATTGCCGTTGAGCGCGGCCTACGGCTGGGGACCGTGATTAATCACTTAGCATTACTGATCGAACAGGGTAAAACCATCGATCTGGATGCAATCGTTTCGCCGGAGCGTCAGCCCCCCATTTTTGCTGCCGTAGAGAAGGTGGGCCCGCACTCGCTACGCAACATTCGGGAAGCAGTAGGCGATACCTACGACTATAACGAAATTCGGCTGGTCAGGGCGATGTGGGAAGCACGACAGCAGGGGTAGGGCATCGTGGGGCGAGTCTCGCCTATTAGTTGAATACGTCTAGTTGAATATGTCTAGTTGAATATGTCTAACTCAAACGCCCGCTCCTGGCCACTTTCTAGCAACGCTAGATTACTGCAGAGCTGCCGCCAGACCAACGCTGCACTAAGGAACGTCAGTGGTGCGGACATGGCGTAGGCCAGCGATGCTGGAATGCCAAAGATGCCCAACCCTGAGGCGAGGAAAATGCAGGTGCCCATGCAAATACCAAAGAACGGTAGCTGTAGGTCAACCCCCTGTAGCGTCGCCAGGGTACGGGTAGACCGTTTGGCGTACCAGTCGCTGACCGACTGCTTAAGGACTGCGCCAAAAGCCGCCCCAGAGGTCACCGCAATCAGCAAACCAGCAACCAGAAAAAAATACGGGGGGCTATACCAGAAGTACACAGGCTTTCCTCAACGGGTCGATTTGTAAACGAATATGACACTTATTATACGGTCCTATTGCGTCTGCGAGTCAGCCCACCGGTCATCCTACGAATGACGGGTCATCATAAAGTCTCTTTGCCTTCGGCGCTCCCTCGGCCACAGCTACAGGACTTTTTCCATAAATACGCTGTTAGGGTCGTTGGTATAGTCGCCAAAGGGGCCACAGCGGGTAAACCCATACCGAGCGTACAGCGCTCGGGCCGGCGCAAATGCTGGCATTGCACTGGTTTCCAAACGCAGACGAGAATAGGCTCGTCGCCCTGCTTCCTCAATAATATGCTGCAGCATTCTGGCTGCTACGCCGCGACGACGGTGGGCACGAGCCGTCCGCATTGACTTGATTTCGCCGCTGTCTACAGCGAGCGCTTTTAGCGCCCCGCAGCCCAGGAGAGCGTCATTCTCTCAGATTGACCAGACCGTGATATCTGGCGATTGCAGAGCCGCCAAGTCTAAGGCATGAACGCTTTCGGGAGGGGTAACCGCGTACATCTCGTCTAAATGCTCACGGAGCAGAGCCGCGATCTCAGGGCTGCTCAGGTCGTCTGTACGAATCTGCACCTGTTTCTCCGAGGTTTGGAAAGTGCCAAAAAAAGGGGTAGACCGAAGCCTACCCCCCATAACGATTAGATCATTGTTGCTGCTGTTTGACTAAGGAGAGACTCGGATGACTTACATCAGGCCGAGCTGTTGAAGAATGCCCTGACCGGTCAGGTACTCAGTCGCCAGACCGATGATGAAACCTAGCATGGCCAGACGACCATTCCAGTTTTCGGCAACCTTAGTGAAACCAAACTTAGCTTCTTGCCCTTCCATGATTGAAACCTCTCATGTGCTGTGCAGTTCAAGAGGCAGTGCTGCTATGCAACTCCGCCTTGTAAATAAATGTTAATCAACTTTCCTAGAAGCCGCAATGGTTTCGGCGGTCAATTTCTGAGTTTATTGACAAAATGCTGGGTTTTGTATCTAAAGATGCATATTTCAGGTAGTAATTGCCACACCTTTCACTACAGCTATAGAGAATTCGCTCTATCCATGGCCATAGAGGCTTGAGAAAGCGGGCTCTCAGGGAAAGGTTAGGTGGAACACAAATGCGCATACAGCTGCCGCGATCGCACCCATTATTACAAGCAGACGATCAGCTGATGCACTGCATCGTTGTGCCGGTAGGGCAGCCGCCAAACGCCGACATGTACGGTTAGTTAACCGCAGCGTAGATGATGGCTACGCCAATGACGGTTGCGATCGCAACCGCCACTGCCACCTTCCAAGCACTCAAGGGCCGATCGCCCAACACTTTGCCCGTCTGCGCGTTCACCATCACCTGAAACGCCTTGCCCTGGTAGCGGTAGCTCATCAGCCATACCGGCAGCAAAATGTGCTTGAACGTCTCCTGGCTATAGCTCGTAGACACCTGATGAATCCGCTGGTCGTCGCCACCGATGTCACGCCGGATCTTGCTGCGAATGTCGGGCTCCATCTGCTGCTTAGCCAGCTCGAACCCTGGCTTGAGCGGTATCTGATAGCGCTGGGCCTTAAACCCGGCCAGGTACTGCTGGGCATAGGGCTCCAGGTCTGCGGCAGACACCTTGGGCCATAGCTTGCACAGCCGCTGGCGGTCAATCGACTCGGACGCCGCCACCAGCACATCGTCAAAGTTCAGGTTGACTCGGCCTGACGTCGACCGCCAGCGGGTCTTTCGCACTCGCTCGGTTTTACCGTCAGAGCCCTTTCGAGTGACATAGTAATGGGTGCCCCGCTCGCCACGATAGTCGCTCACCGTATGGGCATCAAAGGTCCAAAACGGTAGATAAACCCCCGAGAGCCCCTGCTGCTGGGCTAGCTGCTTCAGCTGACCAGGCAAAAATACCGCCTTCCAGTCGCTCAAGTCCCACCGAAACGACAGCCACTCTCGCAACGCCGTCATCGCCTGCTTGCGCCCCACCTTAAAGGGAATCAAACCAGCCGGTGCAATCGTCGGATCCGCCGCGTGGGCCTGGGCCACAATATTCGTGCCACAAAACGGGCAGCAATCGGCTATGTCCGGCGGCTGAAAGGTCAGGTTGGCCCGACAGCCAGGGCATTCCACCTCCTGCGCCGTGTTCGACAGGGCCGCGATCTGAGTCTGATTGGCGTTGACAAAGGCGTGAAAATCATGCTCCTGCAGCGTTTGCTCCCGCAGCTGAGTGTTCGCCTCCGGTGGCTGCTGCGTGTGACCGCAATAGTCACAGGCCAGCAAGCCCTTACTGGGAGAGAAGGCCATATCAGCCCCACAGCTAGGGCAGGGATATTGGGCAACGGTGGGAGAAGGCATGAGGTGTGAGAGATGAACGTTTGCCTAGGCTCAAAGTCCCTCTCCCTGGGGAGAGGGATTTAGGGAGAGGGCTAATCCAACGCTGTAAAAGCTGATTCAGCCCATAGACAATGTTCCGCTTAAGCCCCCATTGGCGGTGGTGGCACAGAGTTCAGCACTGGCTGCAGTTCCGGCACCTGATTAGCCTGTACCCAACCATTCATGCCGGCTTTCCAGACATAGCTGTCAGCGGTCAGACCGTTGGCGATCAGCTGGTCGGTCGAGAAAGGACCATGATTCTGTCCATTGCGAGTAATATGCCAAGCCGCAGCGGGCATGGGCGGCGGGGGAGCCGCTGGCGCAGCGGGCGCAGCGGGTGCTTGAGGCTGCTGGTTGAACGCCTGGGCCATCTGCTGGCCCATCGCCAGGCCGACGCCCAGGTCGAGGCCAGGGTTGCCGCCACCGCTGGGGTTATTGGCCGAGGCTTCCAGTGCATTCGCTGCCTGGTACTGCGTGTACTGCTGCATATTGCCCAGCACGCCCATCGAGGCCCGCTTATCGAGGGCTTCTTCGACCTCGGGCGGCAGCGACACATTTTCGATAATCAGCTTTTGCAGCTCTAGGCCCAGCTCCTGCATGTTGGGCTGCATCACCTCACGCAGTTGCTCACCCATCTGGGGGTAGTTCGACGCCAGGTCAAACAGGGGCGTCTGGTCGCGGCTGACCCAGCTGGAAAACGAGCTGATGATCAGGTTGCGAATGTGGTCGCTGATCTCGTCGGTTTGGAACAGACCGTCGGTGCTAACCAGCTGCTCTAGCAGGTCTCTGGGGTTCGCTACTTGCATCGTGTAGCTACCGTAGGCCCGCAGTCGCACTGGCCCCAGCTCGGGGTCGCGGATGGTAACGGGGTTAGCGGTGCCCCATTTCAGATTGGTGAAGATTTTGGTGCTGAAAAAGTAAATCTCAGCCTTGAAAGGCGAGTTGAAACCGTACTTCCAGCCTTTGAGCGTAGCGAGAATGGGTAGGTTTTGTGTCTCAAGCCGGTATTGCCCTGGACCGAAGGTGTCAGCCACCTGCCCCTCGCTGACAAAGACGGCCATCTGACCGGGGCGCACCGTCAGCTGGGCACCCATTTTGATTTCGTTTTGAAAGCGCTCGAAGCGGTAGGCAATCGTATCCTGCGTGGGGTCGAGCCATTCGATAATATCGATAAACTCGGCTCTGACTTTCTCAAACAGGCCCATACTCAGCCTCCTAAGGCGACAGTGTTAGCGTTCCCAGCTCGATACACGCTTTCATACCGTATCTACACGGTGTCTTGACACTTTTTCGGATCTCTGAATGGTTTTCCGTTGATAAACCCTGGTCACGTCCAGATTCGATATTTTCCTGTAGAGAAAACTCAAGTTTTCAAGCTGGACGTGGTTTAAAGCGCTCGTAGTATCATCTGAGCACTGTGAACTCAGCTGTAGTCTTCGATAGAACAAATTTTCTCTTGGTGAAATTTGAATTTTGATCGCCCCGACAGCCGAATGATTTCACCGACCTTAGGACCACTCGAAAAGTTCACAGCCGCCGTACCGGCAAAATCAATATTAGCAAGGGCGCTATCGTCACTAAACTCAATCGACTTGAGTGTTTGCTCTCGCTGAGAAAAGAGCTGCTTAGCCTGTTCGGCTAGCCGCCTAAACTGCT
Source organism: Cyanobacteria bacterium J06648_16 (assembly GCA_039817185.1). Taxonomy (GTDB): domain Bacteria; phylum Cyanobacteriota; class Cyanobacteriia; order Phormidesmidales; family Phormidesmidaceae; genus CAWUKV01. The sequence goes on from JBCBWI010000001.1 coordinate 117,026, forward strand.
CCAGCCCTTCGGCCTGCGCGTTGACCTCACCTCCAGAAACGTTTTTGAACGTGATATCCGTATTCAACATCGACAGCATACCGTCAATGTCAAAGCGGTTGTAAGCGTCGATGTAGCGTAAAATCAGGGTTCTCTTTTCGCTATTTTCCACTTGCCTAACCTTAATAATGCGAGGCTCGAACGTTCACGGTCTCGGACAATCCCGATCGTTGGCGTCGATACACGCCTAGAGCATCTCCCCGAACAGCGTTTTCACCTTTTCCCAGGCATCTGCGGCCACCTCCGGACGGTAGCTCTCGCGGCGATCGCAGAAAAAACCGTGACCGGCTCCATCGTATCGAAAGATTTGATGATCGATATCCGCCTGCTGCAGCGCCTGGGCAATCTGTTCAACGTCATCACTAGAAATTAAATTATCTTCATTGCCGAAAAAGGCATAGAGCCTGCCAGACATCTCTGGCGTACGGGCAATGGTCGGCTCGCCCTCGCCAAAGGTGCTACGGGGAACGCCCGCCCCATAGAACACGGCGACGGCAGCAGTGTCATCCAGCGTCGCGGCTAGATAGGCCACGTGCCCACCAAAGCAGAACCCAATCGCCCCAACGCCGCCCGGGTTGGCCTGGGGTAGCGTATGGGCATAGTCGATCGCCGACTGGATGTCGCTAAGCAGTTCGTCGTTGCGGGTACCGATCTTGTATTTGCGGCCTAGCGTGACCGCCTCATCGTCGTAGCCCACTTCAAAGTTTTGCACCTGTCGGTGGTAAAGATGCGGTGCGATCGCAACATACCCCTCCCTGGCAATCCGCTCGGTCACGTCCCGAATATGAGCGTTAACGCCAAAAATTTCCTGCAGCACGACGACGACCGGGTAAGGCCCCGAGCCATCGGGGCAGGCCAGGTAAGCAGGGATGGTGGCAGCTTGGCTGGTTAGACTAACGGTTTCGGTTTTGAGAGTCATAGAACTTAGAAAGTCGTTTCAATTTATGTAACTGTGCGAAATCTCTATAATTCATCAAGAATTATTGAGTATGCCAGTTTCATGGCAATTGTCACACACACTTTCAACTTTCCTGACTATTCTCTAGTTAGATACGGGCAGAGTAGAGCCGTTGCCCCGTATGCGGCAAGCCACGGCACGCCTTAACAGCTAGAAATAGCTTGGTCCAGGGACTTGGGTGAAGTGGCAGGATTACCGAATAGCTCAGCGAGAATTCGACCTATGGTGCAGTTTCACATTCAAACCGACAGCGAGATTCCAGCCTCGACACAGCTGTACGATCAGATCCAGTTTGCGATCGCATCTCGTCAGTATCCCCCCGGCTACCGTCTGCCCAGCACCCGCCAACTGGCGATGCAAACGGGCCTGCACCGTAACACCATCAGCAAGGTCTACCGCCAGCTCGAAGATATCGGCATTGTCGAAGCGCAACCCGGCTCTGGCATCTACGTCCGCACCCAGGGCACCCACGAAATTGCCAAGCCCCGCTCACCCCTGCTCGAAAAGTTTCCCAAAGCGCAGGAGCTGGTCGAAAATAGCCTGGACGAACTGCTGCGCCAGGGCTGTTCACTACACCAGGCCCGTGAACTGTTTTTGGCCGAAATCGACTGGCGACTGCGCTGCAGCGCCCGCGTCCTCGTCACCACTCCCCGCCAAGACATTGGCGCTGGCGAGCTGATGGTGCGCGAACTAGAACAGGCCCTGCACATTCCGGTGCAGCTGGTACCGATGGAAGAACTCGAAGACGTACTGGCCCAGACCCGCTCGGGCACCGTCGTCACTAGCCGCTACTTCCTCAACGAGGCTGAGGCCATCGCTGCCCCGAAGTCGGTACGTGTGATTCCTATCGACATTTACGACTACGCCGAGGAGATGGGCCTGCTGAAGGATCTGCCCAAAGACACCTGCCTAGGTCTGGTCAGCCTCAGCTCCGGCATCATCCGCGCGGCAGAGGTACTGGCCTACAGCCTGCGCGGTGACGACATTTTGGTGATGACCGCCCAGACGGACGATACGCAGAAGCTATCGGCAGTGGTTCGCAGCGCCCAAACCATCGCTGCGTTGGATAAGGCCAGCTTCCCTGCGATTAAGGAAGCGCTGCAGGCCGCCCGTCAGGACATCATTCGTCCACCCAAGATCATCTGCTGTGAGAACTATATTGGCGAGAAGTCGATTGAGATTTTGAAGCGCGAGCTGGGCCTGGATTAAGATAAACGTTCTATTACGTTCAGTTAGCTAACGCACTGATGCTCTGTTGGAGCAAACGAGCAAACGTTAGCCTTTAGTTTCTAGCATAGAAGTCTCCAAGTTTTATATGTCGCCAGTCGAATACAAGCTAGATGATGTTTTCGGCATCAGACGAGATCTCCCTCTCAACTATACAGAGCGAGAATCAGCTGATGCTTTTTTAGTAGAAAATCTCACTCGGGACAAACATCTAGTCATATATGGAAGCTCTAAACAAGGAAAGACTAGCTTAAGAAAGCATTGTCTCAACCAAGACGATTACATCGTTGTCCACTGTTCTAACAAAACGTCTTTATCAGATTTACACTCACTTATCCTGAAGCAGGCAGGATATGAAATTACGCTAACAAACACCAGATCTGCTTCAGGATCGAACAAAATACTAGCAAAATTTGGCGTAACTTTTGGGTACAAAGCGGAAGCGGGAGCCGAAAAGGCAGATAATCATACTCAGTCCGAAATCACCAGCCCGTTGGAATTGGACCCTGGTGATGTCAACGACGTAATCCTAGCCCTAGAAAAGATAAATTTCGAAAAGTATATAGTTTTAGAAGATTTTCACTATTTATCTTTGGAGGCTCAAAAAGAATTTTCGTTTGCCTTAAAAGCATTTCATGAGAATTCAAAGCTCTGCTTTTTAATAATCGGTGTTTGGCTAGAAGAAAATCGCCTAACTGTTTACAACGGAGATTTGACAGGACGTGTGGTTTCGATCAATGCTGACAAATGGGAAAAAGAAGAACTTCAGAGGGTAATAACTTCTGGCGAAGAGCTTTTGAACATAGAATTTGATAAAAATTTTCAAGAATCACTCATTGGAAATTGCTTCGACAGTGTCTACATCCTCCAAGAATCTTGTTACAGATGCTGTCGAGCAGATAATGTACAGGGTACTGAAAAAAGAAAAAAGCTTGTAGGGAAAAATGTCAATTGTGAAAGTATAGTCAAAGAAGTTGTTAATGAGCAAACTGGTAGGTTCAATTCATTCATCACTCAGTTTGCCGATGGTTTTCAGGAGACAGCTTTACACATGCATAAGTGGATTCTCTATCCAATTTTAACCTTGGAAATCGAGCGTCTTGAAAAAGGAATCCGACAGAAAGAGATTAGAGACCTGTTGAAGTCCCACCATCCGAAAAGGGAAGAGCTAAATCCCGGCAATCTAACACAAGCATTACTTTCTTGCGCCTCGTTACAGGTAAAGAAAGACATAAAGCCTATAATCTTAGACTACGATCAGACGAACTTGCGCCTCACTATTGTTGATCGAAGCTTCATAATATGGCTACACAATAAAGACAGGAAAGAGTTGCTGGAATTGGCAGACTTACCAACGAGCTAGTCAACTTAACAGTCTTTTCAAACTGAGAGGAATGATAAATAGGTCAAGAATATGATTACTCAAACGATGGTACAACCCTCTTCTTGGATTGAGAACGGTGTTAGGCTGCAAAAAATTAGAGGACTTAACCTATTCAAATTTACAGACGAGCTTCAGTCACGTCTTGAAACTTTGATTGATCGTAAGAAGGAAAATCTTTTATCTGTGGACGAAACCGCTGAGCTTGCCGGTATTGCTGAGCTTGATCGAATCTTCACGCTAATGAATGCTCGCATCATTGCTGAATCATGACCATCAGCAGTGCTAGTCGCCAGCGTGTGCGTCAGCGCGCTAACTATCTGTGCGAGTATTGTCACTCTTCAGAAGAAGCTAGTGCTTCGTTGTTTACCTTCGATCATCTTGTTCCTCAATCGCGAGGCGGTAATGATAGCGAAAGCAATTTGGCCTTGGCCTGTCACCGTTGCAACGGTCGCCGATACAACTTCATTGACGGTGTTGATCCTGAGGCAACAGCGACAGTATCTCTGTTCAACCCAAGGAAAAATAAGTGGTCCGAGCATTTTGTTTGGTCTAGTAGCGGGCAAACAATTCTGGGTATTACATCGGTTGGACGAGCCACCGTTGAGCGACTAGACATGAATGACGACCGGCACGACGGTGGCTCAGTCCAGCGGGCGCGTCGTCTTTGGATTCAGGGCGGATGGCATCCTCCCTCAAGTGACCCTCGGCAAGCATCATAGAAAATAACTCTATCCGCTTATTCAATGTCTGAGGTTTATCGAGCGCTGATCACTATTGAAGCAGGAAAACGCAGGGGTAAGCCCTGTATCCGTGGTATGCGAATTACCGTTGGCGATATCCTGGGATATCTAGCAGCAGGACTGAGTCAGTCTGAAGTTCTAGAGAACTTTCCCTATCTGACCCAGCAAGATATCCTGGCATGCCTCTGGTTTGCAGCACAACGCGAATATACCGACTTGGGTCGATAGTCGATTGAACCAAGGCTACAGTTCATCCAGAATGGCGCGTATCTCTTTTGCATTGATGTCAGTCTGATCGGTCTTTGAATAGATGGTCAGCAAAATGATGCGATCGCTAGCGATCAAATAGTAGATCAGCCGATAGCCAGCACGTTTGCCCTTTTTAATGTCGCTGTTTCTAATCCGTACCTTAAAAACGGCATAGCCCGTTCCCTGGACTTGATCACCGAGTAGGTTGCCTGCCTGTAGTTGCGTAATCACTGGCTCAACATCTTGGCGAATACTTCGGTACCGTTTGGCTAGGGTCCGTATGCGTTGCTGAAAGTAAGGCGCAGGATCAACCCTAATCGGCCCTTCCTCAATCGACCTCCAAACCCTCCCACAACTGGGAGAGAGGTACTGTCTGCCCTGCCTTCGCCTCTTTCCAAGCCTGTCGTAGACCTTCTAAAACAACCTCTTTAGGCTCGTCATCGACATCCACTTCATCTTCTTTTGCATTTGCAGAGCTACTCTCTGTAAATACTTCATCTGTCTCAAGAACAACTTCGAGAGGCTCAAATGGAGAAAATTTAAGCTTCTCGAAGCCAACAACAACGCCAGCCGCGTCCTTCATCAAGACGACATCACTACCTGTTTCTATCCGTTCGTAATGTTCTGTGGGTGTACCAAACCAGATAGTTAGGCTATGCCTCTCCGGGTCGTAAGCTAGCCTAATCTGATTGCTTCCAGCGCTTGTGGTTTCGGCTGCTGCACTCATGACGACTCTGCTGCACAATCAAATGAAAACTAACGGAAGAAAAACCTACTTCACATCATAGAGGACGTTTGTAAGGTCGGTAACTGCGACCTGCTTACCCCATCTACCCCACAGGCTCCTGAACAAACTCCACCACGTTGCCGTCTGGGTCTTTCACCATTGCAATCATCGCACCATTGTCGAGCTGAGTCACTGGAATCACGACCGTCACTCCACTCGCAGTCAGCTTCGCTATCATGCCCACCACATCAGCAATCAGCAGCGTAATATACCGATAGCCCAAAGCCGCCGCAATATCTGATGGCACCGCCACCAAAGGAGCTGCCGCCAGTTCTATCAGTTTGATTCGCGACGTGCCATGCTGCAGCTGTACCATGCGCCCCTTGCCAATCAGCGATGTAGACAGCTCCGCTACAACCACAAGACCGACCCGATCTCGATAGAAACTCAGGGCACGTTCCAAATCGGTGACGACGATGCCAACATCGATCGCCATTCGCATAGGAGGCGTTGGGTTCACAGGTCTAGCGTCTCCTTAAACCGCTTCGACAGGCTATCTCGAATCAAGGCTTGTGCCATCTGGATCTGCCACTACAACCCCGTGGCGCAGGCATCCTGCCTGCTGTCAAACATCCCATACAAGTAGTTTGATTTAAATCAAGCAGGGTCGGTTATCTGCGTCTAGGCACTGCGCCTAGGATTGAGATAACCAAACACAATTGGGTAAGGATCATGTCAACGAAGTTTCGCCAGCAGCTGCGCCAGGAAGCAGAGCAGTGGTGGAAAGATGGCTGGATCGACGCAGCCCTCTATCAGCGCCTATCGGACCGCTACGAGTTTACCGAAATCGAGCCGTCCGCCAGCGGACGCTTCGTCGCCATTCTTCTGGGTCTAGGGGGCATTCTTCTGGGATTGGGTGTTATCACCTTTGTCGCCGCCAACTGGCAAGACTGGCCCCGATCGTTTCGGGTTTGCTTGCTGATGGCGCTGTTTATCGGCGTCAACGCAGCTGGGTTTTACCTGTGGCGACGACCGGCAGGCCAAAAGGGGCTACAGCGCTTGGGGCACGGCCTGTTGCTGACTGGCGGACTCGCGCTCGGGGCCAATATGGCCCTGATGTCACAGATGTTTCACCAGAGCGGCGAGGCCTACGAGCTGTACTTTTTCTGGGGGCTGGGGGTAACGCTGATGGCCTATAGCCTGCGGCTAACCTCATTGGGCGTCCTGGCCTGGGCGCTACTGGCCATTAGCTACGGTAATTGGTGGTTCACAGATTTGTTTTCGTCACAGACGGGTGGACTGTCCACGGTGATGGGGTTCATGGCCCTGATCGGGTGCGGGCTGTTTGTGCCGCTGGCCTATCGGTGCCGGTCTCGGGTGCTCTTTACGCTGGCGGGCATCGGCTTTGCCATCAGCTTTACCTGGGGGCTGTTGCCTGCGACCGACACCTGGACAGGGCTAATCGCCATTGCCCTGCTTCTGCCCCCTGCCCTACTTTGGGCCTACGCCCCGGCGATCTGGCGCTTCGCTCCGAGCACTAATCCGCTGAGCGTCGACCGCTTTCAACCGATTGCCCGCAGCCTGACGATTTGGCATCTCGCTTTTGTTCTCTATGCATTTGCCTTTAATGAGATTTGGCCCGGATTGCGAGAGATCGGCACCGGTTCCTTTAGTGGCATCGGCTGGTATTGGGAGCTGCCCGTATTCACAGTATTGACCGGGCTAGGCTGGATCCGCCTGCGGCATCAGCTAAAAGACTGGAGCCCATTACAGGAACAATCCGTCAACACGGGTGCGGTTGCGGTTTTTCTCATTCTCTCCGCAGCGCTCTTTAGCTGGCACATTTTCATCGGTGACATCACCATCCTGGCCACGTTTTTATTCAACATCATGCTGTTTTTGCTGGCTATTGCCCTGCTGCGCGACGGGCTCGCCCTGGGCAAGCGTCGCACCTTTTGGGGCGGCATGTCGCTGTTAGTGCTGGGTTTGCTGACGCGTCTGTTTGAGTACAACACCGACCTGATGCTCAAGTCATTTGTGCTGGTGCTGTGTGGCATCAGCGTCATCGCCGCCGGGCTGTGGTTCGAGCGTCACCTACACCCCTCCAGCAACTCCTCACAGATGCCAGGATCGTAGGGCCTTCCAGCGGCCTTCGCGCGCGCCGACCAACCTCCCCACTTCACTTTGCTAAAGCCATGACTTCACGCAATCCCAATCTCAACCCTGACCTGACGCCCGATCTAGAGCCCGTCGTGCAGCCCACCCCGGTTAAACCAGCCCCAACCCGGCCCAGGCTCCCCGGTTGGCGGCTGTGGGTACCGCTAGCGCTGCAGTCACTGCTGATTGTGGCGGTTCCCGCACAGGACGCGGTAACCTACGCCACCGGGACTTCAGTCACGCTACAAACGGCTCCAGTAGACCCCTACGACTTTTTGAGGGGCTACTACCAAACCCTCCGCTATGACATTTCTCAGCCTGAAACGTTGAAGACGCTACCGGGCGGCGGCGAAATCTTCTCCAATGTGGGCTACTGGAACCCGCAGTCTTTCTATGTTGTGCTAGAAGCACCTACTCAGGCATCTACGCCCCCCTCCCCTTGGGAGCCGGTTCGCGTCAGTACCGAGCGACCTACCAATCTGGCTGACGGCCAGATTGCGCTCAAAGGCGAATTCAGTGGACTCGATATTCAGTACGGGCTAGAGCGCTACTACATGCCGGAAGACCGGCGAACCGCTGTGAATGCGGATATTAACCAGACCCAGTGGCAAGACCAGGAAGCGTTTGTCGTAGATGTGAAGATTGACGGGCGCGGGAATGCGGTACCGGTGGGGTTGTGGGTTCGCGATCGCAACTATCGCTTCTAAGGGCCGCTTTTAAGGGCCGCTTTTAAGGGCCGTTTCTAGCGCTGTCATCTCCTGGCGCAAACTTTCTCGCCAAATGGGGTATAACCTACTAGAGAAACAGGTGAGAGGAGCGAAGGTGGCAGTTAAGCAATTTGCAGTCGGGCTGACTAAGTTTGTCCTGGGCGTCTTTCTGGCGCTCGTTGTCATCGGGCTAGCAGGCGTGTCCGTGACCAAATACTTCCTCACCCGCCTGACCTACCTGCCCGAACGCCCCGTCTATAGCAACGACAGTCCAGCCGAGGCCCCAACCGCTGCCACTGCGTCAGATGCTGCCGACACCGCCGAAGCCAACCCGTCTCAGCCCTTTACCGATGCGGCTTCAGCCACCCCCGTTACCGAGCCTGAGCCCGAACCCGAGCCCGAACCTCAGGCCGACGTTCTCTACGAGGCTACAGTGGTTCAAGCCATCGGCCTGCTGGTGCGATCTGGTCCAGGCGCTGAGCATGGGCAGCTAGGGGGTGTTGACTTTCAAGACCAGCTAGAAGTCCTCGAAGAAAGCAACGGCTGGCTTCGCGTTCGCAGCGACAACGGGCAAGAAGGCTGGGTCAAGGGCGGCGGCAATGTCCAACGAAGCAATTAGGCTCCGTATTCTCTGATTACCGTTCTCAGACTTTCTGTAAAGAAAAATATCCCAATCTAAACCTACGTTACAGAACCAACGCGTGTTCTCATTCGCTCCTGGCTTGAGTGATAGATTTCTACTCAACGCTGGCACTATCCAACGTCGGACGCCCTGCACAGGCAGGCGGGCCATTGCGGGTTGAGCGTTTAAACAGCAATTTCTCGTACGGTAATCCATGGGTAACTTTCAGAAAGATTGGATCGGCGCGCTGACGATCGCAGCACTGGGCGCTGGAGTGATTACCAGCTTTGCCGTTGCCCAGGGGCAAAATCCCTTTGTCGGGCTTAGCATTACCGGGTTCGCTGCAGCATTAGCAGTGGCCATTGACCACGTTCTCTGACCGCGGTCTCTAAGGCCCCCAACCCTCTAAAATCAAGGGGTCGGCGATCGAGGTAAGGCGTGAGCGAACGAGTCAGCCGCCGTTGGCGAGTGGTGACCTTTTATAAATTTGTCTCTTTGACGGACTGCACAGCGCTACAGTCCGCGCTTCTTGAGCAGTGTCAGGCTCAGGGAATTAGGGGTACCATTTTGCTGGCCGCAGAAGGCATCAACGCCACGATATCGGGCTCACAAGCGGGCACTGACGCGGTGCTGGCCTTTCTCAAGCAGGACACACGGTTTGCAAACCTAGGGTACAAAGAAGCCTGGGCGAGCGAAGCGCCCTTTGACCGCATGAAGGTCAAAATCAAGCGCGAGATTGTCACCTTCGGCGACCCGCAGGCGAACCCGACTCAACAGGTAGGTACCTACGTAGCCCCAGAAGACTGGAACCAGATTATCGCCGATCCAGATGTAACGGTCATCGACACGCGAAACGAGTACGAAGTCGAGATTGGCTCTTTCAAACGGGCTAAAAATCCTCAGACTGACTCGTTCCGAGAGTTTCCTGACTATGTACAACAGAATCTAGATCCTAACCAGCACAGGAAAGTCGCCATGTTCTGTACCGGCGGCATCCGCTGCGAAAAGGCGTCGGCGTATATGCTCAACCAGGGCTTCGAAGAGGTGTATCACCTCGAAGGTGGCATTCTTAAATATCTGGAAACCGTTCCCGAAGAAGAGAGTTTATGGCAAGGAGAATGTTTTGTTTTTGATGATCGGGTGACGGTACAGCACGATTTAGAGCCCGGCAGCTACGACCTGTGCTATGCCTGCGGGCATCCGGTCTCGCCAGAAGACAAAGCCTCGCCCGATTACAATGTGGAGGTAAGCTGCCCCTATTGCATCTCTGCTTTAACGTCAGAAAAGAGAGAACGTCTCATCGAAAAGCGGCGACAGCGGCAGCTAATGAAGCAGGCAACAGGGAAACAGCATGCGTGACCCGATCGCTTTGCTCAGCGTTTTCTCGCCAGCGTTAGCCCGTCTGCAATCGGGACCAAGCTAATATCCACCCGTTCATCTTCGTAGATCTTTTGATTCAGCGCACGAATCTTTTTAGTGCGATTGTCGGCGGTATCCGGGTCAGCCACCCGGCCCGACCAGAGGACGTTATCAATCGCAATTAAGCCACCGGTTCGAACCAGCTTCAGGCATTGCTCATAGTACTGGTCATAGCCGCTCTTGTCGGCGTCAATGAAGGCAAAGTCAAAAGTCTCGCCTTGGCCTTCGTCAATCAGTTTCTGCAGGGTCTCGGTTGCCGGGGCAATGCGCAGGTCGATCTTATTCTCGACCCCGGCAGCCTGCCAGTAGCGGCGGGCAATCGCGGTGTAGTCTTCACTCACGTCGCACGCAACAATCTGTCCCTCATCGGGCAAGGCCAAGGCCACGACCAGCGAACTGTATCCGGTAAAAACGCCGACCTCCAGCGTCTTTTTAGCGCCAATCAGCTGTACCAGCAGCGCCATCAGCTGCCCCTGCTCTGGCGAAACTTGCATCACCGCCATCGGATGCTGAGCCGTCTCGGCCCGAAGCTGTTGCAAGATCTCAGGTTCACGGACCGAAACGCTGCGGAGGTAGTGGATCAGCCGGTCATCTAGGGAGAGGAGCTTTTCTGCCATGTTGAAGTCAGGAGGAGGTCAGCGGGATTAAACCCTACTGACACAGTACCTGACGCATGGTGTGCATGTTACCAGGTAGGTCCTGACGCATAGCGGCTTCGAGCAGAAAGCTAGGAACAGGCATCAGGGGCGTGGCCCGAACAGAATAGGTGAGCAGCGTGCCCTGCTGAAAGTCTTCCAGCGTTAGGTCGGCAGCAAAGTCAGAAAAGGTGCCGCGCTCCAACCGAAACTGAATATTCTGTTGCAGGGTTTCGATCACCTGTAAGTAGATTTCTACCTGGGCTGTGAAGATCAAAAAGGCTTTGCGGGCCGCCTGGTAAAGGCGACGGGTTGTTCGGTGGGATTGGGCCTTGTCTTTGACCTGTCCGATCACCTGGCTCTGGGTAATGTCGGGGAAGTAATGAACCCAGCGGCTGTAGTCGGTTAGCTGTTCCCAAAGGTGCGATCGCACCACCGGCACATACATCTGAGCCGTCACCGCCGCGCCGGTAGCCGTATGGGGATGGGTTTCGATGAGGACTTCGCCATTTAACAAGGCAGCGGTGCTATTCGATGAACTTACAGAGATGGGAGTAGCCACCATGGGGTTTCTAATCAACGCTTTCTGGTTTGTGCCATTATCGACTAAACACTGTGGACGAAGCATTAAGGGCTAGGGTTGCTCGGTAAAGTCTGAGTGAACTTTGGAACTTGCCCAGTCCAGGGTACCCGTAGCATTCCCAGGCGATCGTTAAGATATGGCAAAGCGTTTTAAACTCCGTCCCGGTACCCAGCTACTCTTCATGCTGATTGGGTTAACAGTTCTAGTTTGGGTACTGCGAGGGTTTGGCGTCCTCACGTTTATCCCCGGTATCGTCATATGGCTACTGCTACTGCTGTGCTTCGCCGTATTTATCTTCAACAGTTTCCAGGCAGCTCGATAAGAAAAGCAGTCGCGTCCTGCATAACCGCTAATCGTAAGGCGGATAGGGCTTCTTGATGGTCGACTTGTCCAAACTGGGCAGGGGATCGCGTCCACTCGTCCTGTTCGGACCTGCCCTATTGGGTCCCAACCCATTATCAAAGGGCTGACGGTTCAAAGCCGGACCTTGGCTCAGCTGTACCATACCGACCGTCACATTGACCTGATCGCCAATTAGCATCACCAGCGACGTCAAAAACAGCCACAGCAGCAAAATAATCACCGTTCCAACAGCACCATAGACCTTGTTGTAATTACCGAAGTGACTGACGTATAGCCGAAATGCTGTCGAGATCAACGCCCAGGTCAGGGCGGCTAACACCGCCCCCGGCAACAGCGGCTTACCTCGCGTCCAGCGGCTAGGACCAAACCGATACACAAACGCAAAGGCTGACGATACAATCCCCAGCGCCAGCGGCCAGCTAAACAGCCGCCAGGTATTCAGCACCCAGGCACCGATGGTTTCGCCACTCTGAGTGGCCAGCAGCCGAATCACCACATCGCTAATGAAAATCAGGTACGACGCTATCATCAGCAACATAATGGTGCCAACCGTGAGCGCAATGGATACGAGTCGGGCCTTCCAGAAAGGCCGCCGCCGCTCTGGCGGGATCTGGTGAATCTGGTCTAATGCTCGCATCGCGGCACTCATCGCGCCCGATGCGGCCCACAGGGCCACAAAAAAGCTCAGCGAAAACAGGCTACGGTTTTGCCCATCCACCACCTCATTAGAGAAATTTTGAATCAGGGTCAGTACCGCCTGGGGCGCGATCTCACTGAGTTCAGCGGCCAGATTGAGAAAGGTTTTTTTCAGCGGGGCAAACAGACCAATTGCGGTCAGCAGCGTCAACATGCCGGGAAAAAGGCCTAGCATCGCGTTGTAGGCCATTTCTGACGCCAGACTGGGCAAGCGCTGCTGAAACGTGCCGCGCACGACCTCACGCAGCGTCGCGGGCGTCAGGCACCTTAAAAACCGCACGAACTCGATCGGCGAAATCGTACGCGAAATACGTTGAAGCGGTGCTTGCTGGCGATAGGTCGCATAGATCGACTGGCGCAGCATGGCCCGCCTAGAAGGACGCTGAGACGGAGGAATCACAGGAAATCATCACACGAAACGGTGCCGTAGCGCTCGCCAGGGCGGACGCGGACCAAACATGAAATCGGTAGAGCCTACGCGCTTAGCATACCCGGTCTTTAACCAAGGTGGATTTGACCTTTATTAAGAACGGTTGAACTCCCTGCTTAGATCCTAACAAGCCCACAATGCCAACGAGATCCGCAATCTGCCCAGCGGTAGAGTCCCTATTGCGGAAAACCTAAAACTGGAAATAGATAAACGGCACGTAGCCCGTAGGCATGAACGTTAACAGGGCGGCTGTGGCAAAGCCATACCCCGTCGCAAATAGCTGAGGCGGCAGCTGCAGCAGCTGAGCTTTCCACTTGGGTTGGGAAAAGAACCTGTGCAAAATGGCCAACACGGCAAAGGCGGCCAGGAGCCCCACTGGCAGCTGCTGCGAACCCGGTGACTGCAGGAAAACATAGCCGTGAACCACCGTCAGCGCCGTAGCAAAGCTGTCGGCTCGGAAGAAAATCCAGGTGAAGCACACCCAATAGAACGTCAGAAAAATGCCCCACACACCCGCCGTTTGCGAGAGCAGACTGTAGGCGTTAACCCGCTTCGACCACTCCCGATGCACCACCAACGCCGCGCCGTGGAGCCCACCCCAGAAAATAAACGTCCAGGCCGCACCGTGCCATAACCCGCCCAGCAGCATCGTCAGCAGCAGATTGCGGTAGGTCATCAGCTCGCCCCCCCGGTTGCCTCCCAGAGGAATGTAGAGATAGTCCTTGAGCCAGGTTGACAGGCTGATGTGCCAGCGCCGCCAGAAAGCCGTAATACTGCTAGCAAAGTAGGGCGCATCAAAATTGAGGCATAGCTCGTAGCCCAGCAGCCCCGCCACTGCGATCGCCATGTCCGAATAGCCCGAAAAGTCACAGTAGATCTGCACCGCATAGGACAGCACCCCAATCCAGGCACTCAGCGCCGTGTAGCTCTCAGGTGCCGAAAAGTAGGTATCTACCAGTGGGGCTAGATTGTCCGATACACAGGCTTTTTTAAAGAACCCTACCAGAAACAAGATCAGGCAGGCGCGTACGTCCACCTGGGTAAAGCGTCGGGCAGTTTGTAGCTGCGGGAGAAAGTCAATCGCCCGGACAATCGGTCCGGCCACCAGTTGGGGGAAAAAGGCAATGAAGCAGGCCAGATTCAGCAGATTCCGCTCGGGCGCTAGCTTGCCAAAGTAAACATCCAGCGTGTAGCTCAGGGTTTGGAAAGTGTAGAAGCTGATGCCCACCGGCAGGACCAGATTCAGCGTTACGCTGTTAACCGGTAGCCCCAGCCAGCCAAACAAATGGGTGGCCGAATCGGCAAAGAAATTGAAATACTTAAAAACGCCCAATACGCCGAGGTTAGTGCCGAGGCTAACCAGCAGCCACTGTCGCCGGGGCTGAGGCCGTTCCGTCTCAGCAATGCGTAGGCTGACATAGTAGTCCACCAGCGTTGAACCCATCAAAATTGAAAGGAAACGCCAGTCCCAGGCACCGTAAAACAGATAGCTGGTAACGAGAACCAGCACCTTGCGGACGGTGTTACGCTGCATCACCCAGTACAGTCCAAACACGATACTGAAGAACAGTAGAAAGCGAAACTCAGTAAAAATCACGGCGATACCCTAGCGGTGGCGGATGGATGGCGGTTTATTGAGCAGACGGTCCAAACAGGTCAGCCGCAATCTGCTGAGAGAGCTGGCGTGAACCCTGATCGTTAAGGTGCTCTGCGTCGTGACGATTGTCGAGGGCGTAAAACGCTGCGTAGGCGGCCGGGTCGTTGTAGGAAAGTAAGGTTGGCAAATACCCTAGCCGGTAAGCCCGGTGCAGCTCATATTGGGGCTCGAGCGTGGGCGGCACAATAAAGATAGGTTCTGCGCCCACGCTGCGAACCTGGGCGACCAGCGCCTGCAGCAGCCAGCGCTGTCCTCGGCTGACGTGGGTCGCCCGCCGGTCTATGCGGGCTTTTTGCTCGGTCAGGTCCTCAACCGACTGCTCATAGCGGACCAGGTGGGCGAGAAAGTCCTGCCGTTTCGGATCCGCGTCATCGCTGAGGGGGTAGTAACCTCGCTGGGCAAGGGCCTGCTGACTGACGGTCTGCTCTTCTTCCGTGAAGTTCTGCACCGGAATCCACTGATAGAACAGACGACCAATATTGAACTCGTTGTAGGCAAAGGGCAACAGGTGGCTGAAGGCCAGCACCGCCTTACGCAAGGGCGTTTCGTCGGAGGTGAGAATATAGCGCAGGGCGATCCGGGTGTTTTCTGCCGTATGCCAGTAGATCACGCGGTTGGTGCGGGCGTTTTGAATCGGCTCATAGCCCGGATCCAACGGCGTTTCGATAAAGACCCACTTGAGATTCTTAGGGGGCGTTTTCAGGATTTCTTTCATCAGGACGTAACCCGATAGGGCTCGCTGGGCAGGAATGCCAAAGTTGAAGCTGTGGACTGCCGCACCGGCCGCCGCTGCAGCGGCGTCAAACTCCTCGGGGACAATGTGGTTATAGACCCGGCTAGAACCAAAAAAGAGGACGTTATACTCATCTTTTTGGGCCTGGTAGTGCGCGTATTTGGGGCTGACAAAAGTGACATTGGGGGGAATGGCCGGGCTGGGAATGATCTGATTGAGCAGGCTGGCGGCGACCAGGAAAGCGATGAGTGCGATCGCAACCTGCTTCACATACTTCCTCACATACCCCACTGACGAGCGCGGTCGGTACCGGCGGGTATAGTCATAGCGAACGGGATTCGTCAGCACGGGGATACCCTCCTGGTGGCACGCCTGCAGGTCTCTACTCAAACGACCCGAAATTGCATAGGGGGTTCCTAGTAGTTCGCGGCAAAACGGGCGGCAATACCTACCTGTAGAGGTATGAACACCGCCCCTATGCAACCGCTAAGACTCTATAAAATGCGAATAACGCAATATTTGAGCCACTGCGCTCGGCTTGGCTGCTGACCTGTCTGCAGTGGTCGACCACAGCGTCCGCCACAGCAACTTTGAGGTACTTGGCGCACCGTGGCCATCCCATACCTGGAGTTCAGGAGGTCTCATGCAACCCACCAATCCCAATCAATTCACCGAAAAAGCCTGGGCCGCCATTGCCCAGACGCCCGATCTCGCCAAACAGGCGAACCAGCAACAGATCGAAACCGAGCATCTAATGCTGGCTCTACTAGAGCAAGACGGGCTGGCCAGCAGCATCTGGCAAAAGGCCGGTGCCAACGTCAACCATCTGCGCGATCTGACCCAGGCCTACATCAACAAACAACCGAAGGTGAGCAGCAGTGGTGGGTCGGTCTACCTGGGACGGTCCCTCGATCAGCTGCTGGACCGGGCCGAGGGCTACCGTAAGGCCTACGACGACGACTACATTTCAGTCGAGCATCTGGTGCTGGGCTACGCCAAAGATGACCGCCTGGGTCAAATGCTCATGCGCGAGTTTGATTTGAATGAAAAGAAGCTGAAAACCGCTGTGGACCAAGTAAGGGGCAACCAAAAAGTGACGGATCAAAACCCAGAAGGCAAGTACGAAGCGCTCGAAAAATACGGCCGCGACCTGACCGAATTCGCCAAACAGGGACGACTCGATCCGGTGATTGGTCGGGATGACGAAATCCGCCGCACAGTGCAAATTCTGTCACGGCGAACCAAAAACAATCCCGTCCTCATCGGCGAGCCGGGCGTGGGCAAAACCGCTATTGCCGAAGGGCTGGCACAGCGGATTATTAACGGCGATGTACCCGAGTCCCTGCGCGATCGCAAACTCATTGCCCTGGACATGGGGGCACTCATTGCGGGTGCCAAATACCGGGGTGAGTTTGAAGAGCGCCTCAAGGCCGTGCTCAAAGAAGTCACCGACTCCGATGGTCAGCTGATTCTCTTCATCGACGAAATTCACACCGTCGTGGGCGCGGGTGCCACCCAGGGCGCAATGGACGCCGGCAATCTGCTTAAGCCCATGCTGGCAAGGGGCGAGCTGCGCTGTATTGGTGCAACTACGCTCGACGAGTATCGCAAATATATTGAGAAGGACGCCGCCCTGGAGCGCCGCTTCCAGCAGGTTTATGTGGACCAGCCCAGCGTACCCGACACGATCTCGATCCTGCGGGGCCTGAAGGAGCGCTACGAGGTTCACCATGCCGTCAAGATCGCCGACAGCGCCCTGGTCGCAGCAGCCACGCTCTCCACTCGATACATCAGCGATCGCTTCCTTCCTGACAAGGCCATCGATCTGGTAGACGAAGCCGCCGCCAAGCTGAAGATGGAAATCACCTCCAAGCCCGAGGAGCTCGACGAGGTAGACCGCAAGATCCTGCAGCTGGAGATGGAGCGCCTATCTCTACAGAAAGAAAGCGACACCGCCTCCCAAGAGCGGCTAGAGCGAATTGAGAAAGAGCTGGCCGATCTCAAAGAGGAACAGCGAGCCCTGAACGCCCAGTGGCAGTCTGAAAAAGGCGTTATTGACGAAATTCAAGCCCTGAAGGAAGAAATTGATCGCGTCAATATCGAAATTCAGCAGGCCGAGCGCGACTACGACCTCAACCGGGCCGCCGAACTCAAGTACGGTAAACTCACCGACCTGCAGCGGGAACTGGCCGCGTCCGAAGCGCGCCTGGCCGATGCCCAAACCACCGGCAAAAGCCTGCTGCGCGAAGAGGTGACCGAGGAAGACATCGCCGAAATCATCTCCAAATGGACGGGCATTCCCATCAGCAAGCTGGTGCAGTCTGAAATGGCCAAGCTCCTGACCCTCGAAGACGAACTGCACCAGCGCGTTATTGGCCAAGAAGAAGCCGTCACCGCCGTGGCTGATGCCATTCAACGCTCCCGAGCAGGCCTGGCCGACCCCAATCGTCCCATTGCCAGCTTCATCTTTCTGGGCCCCACGGGCGTAGGCAAAACAGAGCTCGCCAAAGCCCTGGCGGCCTACCTGTTCGATACTGAAGAGGCGATTGTCCGCATTGACATGTCGGAATATATGGAGAAGCACTCGGTATCCCGGCTAATTGGCGCACCTCCCGGATACGTCGGCTACGACGAAGGCGGTCAGCTCACCGAAGCGGTCCGTCGCCGCCCCTACTCCGTCATCCTATTCGACGAAATCGAGAAGGCCCATCCTGATGTGTTTAACGTGCTGCTGCAGGTACTCGACGACGGCCGCGTCACCGACTCCCAGGGCCGGACCGTGGATTTCAAGAACACCATCATCATCATGACCAGCAACATCGGCTCCCAGTTCATTCTGGAGTTGGCTGGGGATGATAGTCAGTACGAAGAGATGCGGACTCGCGTTCTCGATGCCCTGCGGGCCAACTTCCGCCCCGAGTTTTTGAATCGAGTAGACGAAACCATCATCTTCCACTCGCTCAAGCGAGAGCAGTTGCGCGAGATCGTCAAGCTACAGATCAAGCGACTTGAAGCCCGGCTTGACGAGCGCAAGATGGCCCTGCGGTTGACCGACGCCGCACTCGACTTTCTGGCCGATGTGGGCTTTGACCCCGTCTACGGGGCTCGCCCACTCAAGCGGGCGATCCAGCGCGAGGTCGAAACCCAGATTGCCAAGGCAATTCTGCGGGGGGATTTTCAGTCGAGCGACACCATTGTTGTCGATGTTGAGAACGAGCGCCTATCGTTCAAGCGATTGCCCGCGGCCCTGTTGACCTCGTCGTAGCCGTCCCCTCTAGCTGTGTCTCGCCTGTCAGCCATGCTCCGAAACCGACTTTATAGTTCGGCCTCGGAGCATGGCTGGCGTTTGCCGTTGCCGCTAGCCCCGGTGTGGGTCCCCAATCGCACCTGTGACTAGAAACGACGCATCACCGATGATCAAATCGTCAATCTCATTCAGCCCAATAGGCTGAACATTGCCAGGGCAAAGCAATCGAGACGGTGGCCACAATTTGAGTCCATAGAATGCTTGAACAAATTTCGCCTAGAGTAACTGTTCTAAAGTAAGAATCAAAGATGTTCTATTTTTAGATATACGGGTTTCTACGGAGACTTAATAGAGATAAACTCTGACAAGTTTAACGCCTGTGCTGACGACCCGCTGTTCTGGGCCAAACCGCCTGCCTGTAATCCATACGTCAGCAACGTTCACAGAGACGGTCGATTTTTTAAGATTTCGCTTTTCGTAAAGAAAATCCGATCCAATTGTGATTTTCTGTATGAGTTTTTAAGAACATCGGACAAGTGATAAATCAGTGGTTATACTTATGACTATCGTCCGATTGAACGGCTCGAATCGTCATTGTCTACACTATTGATAGTGCAGGTAAAGCAATTACACTGAATGCACTGAAGGGTGTACCGGATCGTTTATAAACGCATCATAAAGGCGCCTTACCCATCATAAGGATCGGGGCACAACGATCGGGGCACAAGGATCGGGGCAACTAATCAGTCACCACACTCACCCTAGGGGTGAGCCGTCAGACTCGGATATCAGCGGCAGTCACGACACAGTCTCATAGGATTCAAGCTTCAAGGGTTCAAGGTTATTGTCAAGTAGGGTTTACATTATGGGCATTGTCAAACAAATTCCCTCCAGAGCTTATACCAACGTCATGGAAGTCATGGTGGCCGAAGAGGTTGAGCGTCAGCTGGGTAACTTGCCGCCTCGGGTGATGCGATATATCAAGCCCGTCGAGGTCGAGACTTATGCACTCAACCGGCTGCCGTCGCTGTACGCCTCCAGCGAGCGGGGCTGGCAGTGTCAGTACGATCGGGCAGGTCGGTCACTCCATAAGCAGGTCACCGATGCGGTTCGTCAGGCGATTGCCGCCGTTCAGGTCGACCCTATTCGAGCTTCTGAGCCGTTAGCCGTTAAGCAGGGCGCAGATGCGGTCGAAATGCTCAACAAGTTTCGAAGAGCGCTGCGGAAGCCTAATCTCACCTGGGAAGCCCTGCTCCAGTACATCAAGTCCGCAAAGGGGAGCGTCGCAACTGAGCTGGCAGCGGACCCATCCTCAGCGGCAGAGCACAGCGCCCACCGTCCAGGCACCTACGGCGGCGACAGCTGGCGGCCTAAGCGATCAGCCAGTCGCGCGACAGTCAATCCCAGTCGGCACAGCGATTTTGACTGGGGTGATTCTCGCTATAGATAGGCTCAACTAAGGTCCGTGGCTCTGGCGGCTTTGTTTGAGACGCTCACTAGGGAACTATCTAGAGAACTATATCGCTGGTGCTTCTCAAGTTGATATTTCACGGTTACAGAGCCCGGTTATAAGGCCCGGTTAATATCATCCCCCAGCCGTTTTCTAGGCGCCTATCTAAGCGCCTATCCAAGTCCTAACCGAAAGAGGCCCTGCTGTAGCCGGATGGCTTCGGCTGGGTTGTTGGCTTTGTATAGCTGGATGGCCGTTTGAAACGCCGTCCGACTTTCGGGTAGCCGACCCAGTTTGAAAAGAACC
Organism: Cyanobacteria bacterium J06648_16; assembly: GCA_039817185.1. Classification (GTDB taxonomy): domain Bacteria; phylum Cyanobacteriota; class Cyanobacteriia; order Phormidesmidales; family Phormidesmidaceae; genus CAWUKV01. Next base: position 137,355 of record JBCBWI010000001.1, read on the forward strand.
GCACCCATATTTTGATATGCCTCAGCATAGTTCGGATCCCGCTGGATAGCCTGCTGGTATGCGGCCAATGCCGGTTCGAGATAGCCGTTGGCACGGTGGGCGACACCCAAATTGTAGTGGGCCCGTGCCTGGGTTGGGTCGAGCTGAACCGCACGCTCAAACAGCGCAATCGCTGTCTTCAGTGCGCCCTGATGCTTGTATAAGCTACCGAGATTGAGATAGGTGCCTAGCTTGAGCCGCTCGTCAATCGGCACGGCTAGGGCCGCTTGATAGTGCTTCTGGGCCTGCTGTGGGCGATTGAGCTGACGATTGGCCAGCCCCGCATGGTAGTGCAGTTCGTACTGAGTAACGGGGTCGCTGTCACAGGCAAGCCCCCGCTCAATCAGGGTGAGCCCCTTGGTCCAGTTACCCTGAGCGCCGTGAAGCGCGCCGAGCTTATTGCACAGGTAAGCATCCCGGGGATGGGCGTCCAGATGACGAGCCATTAGCCGTTGGGCCCGCTCAAATTTGTTTTGAGCTTGAATGGCCTCATCCGCGTAGCCGGTATGGGTGAGGGCCACGGTATCGAGCTGGGCAACCTGCCACTGAGGCTCAGCCTGTGTGAGCGCCTCGGCGCTATCGTCAATGGTTTCGTGGTACGGACGGTTGAATGTTAGCGAGAGATGATTGCGAAACAGGCGCGAAACCTGGGTGTAGGGCGACTGTTGAGCGCCCATCTCTTGTCTCAGCCAGGTCACTAGCAGCAGCTGAGCAATGGGAATATCGCCCACGGGGTCATCGGCCAGAATCGACCGAATCTGTGCTTGCCCTGCCTCGGTTAAGGTTTCGTCCGCGTCAATGACGAGGATCCAGTCCTGGGTTGCTTTAGCCAGAGATTGGTTACGGGCGGCGGCGAAGTCATCGGGCCAGCCAATTGAGTAGACCTGAGCACCGTGGTGAGTTGCGATCGCAACGGTCTCATCGGTCGAGCCCGTATCACACACGATAATTTCTGCCGCCAGATCGCCCAAACTCTCTAGACAGGCAGACAGCCGGGCCGCCTCATCCTTAACGATCATACAGACGCTAAGCCTGGCCATTGGCTTCCCACCGTTGTCTGGCCTGGGTAAGGGCACTCCGAACTTGCTCGAAGCCCGTTCCCCCTTCGCTGTTGCGGGCCGCAACGACCTGACGGGGCTCGATGGCCGTATAAATATCCGCTTCAAAGGCCGGATGAATTGCCTTCCATTCATCCAGGGTCAGGTCTTTGAGCAGCTTGCCAGCCGCGATCGAAGTTTTGACTACCCGACTGACTTGATTGTAGGCCTCTCGAAACGGAACGCCCTTCGATGCCAGGTAGTCAGCCACATCCGTCGCGTTGGAAAAATCTTCGGCCACGGCAGACAGCAGCCGCTCGGTGCGAAACGTAAGTCCCTCACTCAGCAGGATGGTCATCGCATCCACACAGCCTTCCACGGCGCGAACCGTATCAAACAGCGCTTCCTTGTCTTCCTGCAGGTCTTTGTTGTAGGCCAGGGGCAATCCCTTCATCATCACCAGTAGGCCCTGCAGGTGGCCAAATACGCGCCCAGTTTTGCCCCTTACCAGTTCGGGCACGTCGGGGTTTTTCTTTTGGGGCATGATGCTAGAGCCCGTGGCGCAGCGGTCAGTCAGGGTGACAAACCGGAACTCCTCCGACGCCCAGAGAATCACCTCTTCGGCCAGCCGCGACAGATGCACCATAATCAGGCTAGCGGCATTGACAAACTCAATGGCAAAATCGCGATCGCTCACCCCATCCAGGCTGTTGGCGTAGACACCGTCAAACTCCAGCAGCGCCGCCGAGTAGCGCCGATCGATGGGGAAGGTTGTTCCCGCCAGCGCCCCCGATCCAAGCGGCGAAATATTCACCCGCTTGAGCACGTCTCCCAGCCGGTCCCAGTCACGCTGGGCCATCTCGACGTAGGCCAGCAGGTGGTGGGACAGGCTCAGCGGCTGGGCACGCTGCAGGTGGGTATAGCCGGGAATCAGCGTTTCGACATGGGCTTCGGCCAGGGTGAGCAGGGCATTTTGGTAGGCATTGAGCAGGGTACGGAGTCGGTGAATGTGCGATCGCACATACAGGCGCACGTCTGTCCCCACCTGATCGTTACGAGAGCGCGCCGTATGCAGTTTTTTTCCCACATCGCCCACCAGCTGCGTCAGCCGCCGCTCAACGGCAAAGTGAACGTCCTCCTCTGCCGTTGTCGGCGTAAACCGGCCTTCGCGGTAATCCTGGCGAATCGTTTCGAGGCCGTCTACCAAAGTTTTGGCATCCGCCTCGGAAATGATGCCACACTGGGCCAGCATTCGAGCATGGGCCTGGGAGCCCGTCAGGTCGTACTCAATCAGCTCAATATCGAAACCAATACTGGCATTGAACTGCTCAATGCGAGGATGCAGCGTCTGGTCAAACCGCTGGCTCCAGGGGCTGTTAGGTTGATTTTGTTCCGCAGGCGTAGTCAAAACAGGGGCTCAGTAAAGAATAGCCGGCCCTTAGAACATTAAGACCCAGCTCGTAGGCCATGTTAAACCAAGTCCAGCCTGAAACCTTGAGTTCCCGATAGAAAAAACACCCGATCTGGACATGGCTCAGGCTTAATAAGCCGTTAGGCCCCGAATCAGATACCCCAGCACAACGCCGATCAGCAAAGCCCAAACCTGCCCCGATTCCACGAAGTTATTGAGAATTTCCCCAGAACTGGCGAAAAAGTCTTGCTGGAATTGCTGAGCCAGTACGGGTTGCGATAGGGTCACCTGGTCTAAAGGCAAGGTCTGCATAGACGCCAATGCCGTAACCGTCGGGTCACCTGCTGGCAATTCTCCCAACAGCGAAGTCACATATACATCAGACAACAGGGCAGTTCGGGTTAGGGAGCTCATAGGCCGGTCGAGGGCGAATCATCACTGAGTACTTTACCCTAATCCCCACTGATTCTGGACAGACTGCTGCAGCCGGTTAGCACCCACGCGCTTTAGGGATGAATCGCCAGCAGCTGACGGAACTCTGCAGGCTCAGTCACGCGCATGACCACCAGCGTCGTGTCGTCATCATTTGCCCGATCGGGACCAATGAAATGCTTGAGCAGATCGAACAGGTACTCTAAAATCTCGTTCGAATGCTCCAGGTTACGGCAGGCCCACTTCACCGCCGCAATCAAATTGTCTTCACTAAACCGTTCGCCCTTGGCATTGGCCGCGTCAGTGAAACCATCCGTGTAGTACACCACCGTATCGCCTGGGTGGAGCTGCACCTGACTTTCGCGGTAGCGAGTGTCCATATCGAGCCCCAGCAGCATGCCTTCGGCGTCCAGGCGCATCAAGCTCTGGGTACGGGCCTGCCACAGCAGCGGCGGGTTGTGGGCCGCATTGCCATAGGAAAGAATCTGCGTACGCGGATCGTAGGTCGCGTAGAACAGCGTCACAAACCGATTTGAGCTTTCTAAATCGGTATGCATGACGCAGTTGAGGTGCTGCAAAATCTGGCTGGGAGAATGCTCGTTGAGCACCTCAGTGCGCAGCATGCCCCGCAGCATGGTCATCATCAGCCCGGCGGGTACGCCCTTGCCCATGACATCGCCCACGGCAAAACTCCAGGGCTGACTCATCGAGGTGTTGGAATGGGGCTGGCGCAGCTGCTCGTAAGTGGTGGGAATGAAATCGTAGTAATCACCGCCCACCAGGTTGGCAGTCTGACAGCGAGCCGCCAGATTGACCCCCTCAATCGTCGGACATTGCCGGGGCAGCAATTGGGCCTGAATTTCTGCGCCCAGCTCTAGCTCACGGTCGAGACGCTCTTTTTTGCGCAGGGCCAGGGTGAGTTCATCGTTCTCAATCGCGACAGCGGTTTGATCGGCCACTAGCCGCACCAGCTTCTGCCGGGTTTCGGTCCAGGCATAGTCACTGTCCTGGCTGAACACATACAGCCGTCCGCGCTCGCCGTTTTGCACGATCACAGCGGTACCGAACATCTGGAAATCGGGCCCCAGATAGCGATTGAGCTGCTGGTCGAGGGTAAGCATGGCCGTCCGGGCCACGGTCATGGCTTCGCCCGCCGCCGACAGCGAGGCGGTAATCTGCCGGGTCGCCGACTCTAGGGCAAAGCGAACGGTCTGGCAGTCGTCCTCACCTTGGCAGTACAGCCGCTCTAGCCGCAGCTGCCCGTTGGGCCGAAACAGGACCAGCGCCCCGCCCGAGGCGTCGGTGACGCGGCTGGCAATCATCGGAATCAGCTCTAGAAACTGATTGAGATTGTTGAGGCTGCGCAGGGCAAAGCCCAAGGACCCCAGCAGGTCTTGAATCTTGTGCTGCTCACGCTGCAGGCGGGCAACCAGCTCTTTGAGGGCAAAAACCGGAGAGCTGCTAGAGATCGCCGTGCCATCTGGCATTGAATTGAAGGGTAGCGAAGGGCTCGGTGGCATGGGCGCAGGTGCAGGCAAGGTGGAAAAAACTGGTGATGTATCCTAGGTGCGGGATGGGCTCAGGTCAACTAGACCATAGTCGAACCCGGTTAAACCACTGCAAATTGACTGCAATTCTTTTTGTTCGAGGCCTTCGACTGAGCTGGTGAAATGAAGCAAAACCAAGTGTTCGATGCCGTGAGGTAGACCGAAAAACTGAAATGAGCCCGAAAATTTAGACACCACGATACCACCTTGTGTGTGTCCGTCAAGGGTAGTGGGCCAATTCTTTTTGCGTTTTTAATGCCTTAAGTTAGCGAGACATACGGATAACATGAATCAGCCGCAGTCCTATCGCCGGGAGCCCCTGCACAAACCTGACGGCAAAACTCAACGGCTGCGCTCAGCTGCGTCGTCGTGCGGGGATAGTCAATGCTAGGACGCTGTAGCAGCAGCAACCGAACACCTAAGGTCCGAGCCAGCCGACGCTTAAGGGGTTCTCCCCCAGCTTTGCCCGATGCCTTGGCAATCACTGTCGTAATTCGCCACTGTTGCCACAGGGCGGCTTCTAGCGCTGCTGAGATCGGGGGGCGCAGGGCGATCAGCCTTTGGGGTGTGAACCCGGCCTGCAGCGCCGTCTCTAGGGCAATGGCGGAGGGCAGGATGCGGGCATACAGAGCCGCCTGGGACTGCCAGGGTGTGAACCTCGGTAGCCAGCGATAGCCCAGGATGAGCAATACGCGCTGGTTGACCAGCCAGCCCTGTTCAAAGACGGTGTCTAAATCGGGCAGCGTGACAACGGCCGTACTGGACGAGTCGGGGGGGGTATGGGGGCGTTCGTAGCGGAGATAGGGAATCGCCTGGCGCTGGACAGCTGCGATCGCACCGGCAGAAATTTCCTGGGCGAACGGATGGGACGCATCCAACACCCCCACTACCCGGTGCTGGTGGAGAAAATCATCAAAGGTTCGCTCGGTCAGCCGCCCAACCCACACCGTCAGGCAGGGATGAACCGGGTACAGCATCCGGGCCGATTCAGTGGTCACGGTTACAATACAGGCCATCTGCCGATCCGCCAGTGCCCGCGCCAGCTCGGCACTTTCTTGGGTACCGCCAATCAGCCAGATTTTGCCCTCATCAGCAGTCGCATGGGTAGGCACGCCTACTTCCACTGCACCTTGTAAGCGTGAAATACTTCACCCGTATGTTGCTTGGTAACCGTCCCACCTGTGGACCGAATCAGGTCGCGCCACTGCTTTAGCGGTGTCAGCTGCACCTCAGCGCCCAAAAAGGTTTCCAAAATCGCCCAGTTTTCAGCCGTAGGCAGTTCCGGGTCCACCACGTCAAAGACAAACACGCCGTCGGGCTTGAGACACTTCTTCACCCCGGCCATCACCGTTTCCCAGTAGTCAGGGGCGTAGTAGCTGCTAACGCCGGTTGCGATCGCAACATCAAACATCCCTGGCTCATAATCCAAAATATGGGCCGGACCCAGCGTGACGCCCTTAAACAGCTTTGAGTCAAGCTGCGGTCCCCGCTGGTTTAGCGCCGCCTGGGCCACCTGACTCACGTCCTGTCCGTAGAAAAACGCCTGCCACTCCTTCCACGGATAGACCAAAAAACTGAGCCCGCAGCCAATATCCAGACACCGCTGCTTTTTCTGTAGCTTGACCAGCTGCCAGAATGGCGTTGCAATGCGCGCGGTCAGCGAGCCCGCCACCCAGTCTCGGAATACCGGCATCTCCTGCACGTCCTCTGGCACATCAAAGGCCTCACCCCGATACTCACGATTGAAGCGCTGGGTCACAGCCTGCAGCTGCGATTGCCAGTCTGACTGGCTGGGCGAGGGCGGTGACTGCATAGCGCAAACCTAGCTAGAAGAATAGAGGTGCCTATCGTAGCAGGCGTCTTACTAAGAGCCCTTCAATGCCCGCGAGAAATTCTGCCGATAGCCAGCACTCGCCACCACAAAGACCGGCCATAGCAGCGTTAGATATAGCCGCCCCTGACTGAAGTTTGTCCGCCGAAAACCACTCCAAAATCGCCAAGCGACATAGCCATAGCCACCCAATACAACCAGCCCAATCAAACCCGGCATAACATCTCACCGATTGCGACCTCTGTAGCCTAGCAAATCCTTAGAGGGCTGCGAATTGGCCGGTTGTCTCTCTGTACGAGTCAGCACCGCTTGAGAGAAAAGAAAGCCGTTCCTGTAGAATAGGTACTGGCCTCAGGCCCGATGTTCAAGCATTAGTAGCGGCTGCAGGTGACCGTCACAGCTGGAAGTTACCCATGGCTGGAAGCAGGGTTTCTGCCCATTTGCCCATTCTTAACCCCAGCCCCTGGGTTTCCAGTTTAAATCGCTCACATCTGCCTTGCCCCTTCCCTTGAGTCCAAGCAACGCGGTCGATTGCTACTCGTTCGAAACAGGCCCCCCATGGGGTAGCAGCAAATTATAGACCTGTTCAGGACCTGTTTTAGAAGCCTGTTTCAGAAGATCACAGAGGCGCGGAACTGCCCTGTCACGGGCTCTTTGAGATCCTAGCTCGGCTGATCAGACCGTCATTTACAAGCTCTCGTTAATCAAAATAAAGGAGGAAGTATGCGCGCAGTACTTATGGCCGGTGGGTCCGGAACTCGCCTCAGACCCCTGACCTGCGACCTGCCCAAGCCGATGGTGCCCATACTCAACCGCCCCATTGCCGAGCACATCATCAACCTACTCAAGCGCCACGGCATTACCGAAATCATTGCGACGCTCCACTATCTGCCCGACGTCATGCGGGACTATTTTCAAGACGGTCAAGACTTTGGCGTGCAGATGACCTACGCCGTCGAAGAAGACCAGCCGTTGGGAACCGCTGGCTGCGTCAAAAATATTGCCGAGCTGCTGGACGATACCTTTCTGGTCATCAGCGGCGACACCGTGACCGACTTTGACCTCTCTGAGGCGATTCGCTTTCACAAAGAACGGGGGTCCAAGGCCACACTCGTCCTTACCCGCGTCCCGAATCCGATCGAATTTGGCGTGGTGATCACCGAAGCGGACGGTCGTATCCGCCGCTTTCTAGAAAAGCCCTCTACCAGCGAAATTTTCTCGGACACCATCAACACCGGAACCTATATTTTAGAGCCCGAGGTGCTGGACTACCTGCCCGCCAATCAAGAGCAGGACTTTTCCAAAAACCTTTTCCCGCTGCTGCTAGAAAAGGGCGATCCGATGTACGGCTACATCGCCGAGAAGGGGTATTGGTGTGATGTCGGCCACCTTGAGGCCTACCGAGAAGCCCAGTACGACGCGTTGGAGGGCAAAGTGTGGGTTGACTTTGCCTATCCCGAAACCGCCGATGGCATCCGCGTCGGTCAAAACACCTACATTGACCCCACTGCCAAGATCAATCCGCCCGTTTTAATCGGCCACAACTGCCGTATCGGCGCCCGGGTCAAGATCGAAGCCGGAACCGTCATCGGCGACAACGTGACCATTGGTAACGACGCCGACATCAAGCGTCCGATCATTTGGAATGGGGCCGTCATCGGCGATGAAGCACATCTGCGGGCCTGCATCATTGCCCGAGGCACCCGCGCCGATCGCCGCGCCCACGTCCTCGAAGGGGCCGTTGTCGGCGGTCTGTCTACGGTCGGAGAAGAAGCCCAGATCAGTCCAGGCGTGCGGGTCTGGCCTAGTAAGCAGATTGAGCCTGGAGCCACGCTCAACATCAACCTGATCTGGGGTAACACGGCCCAGCGCAACCTGTTCGGACAGCGGGGAGTCACAGGTCTGGCCAATATCGATATCACGCCAGAGTTTGCCGTCAAACTGGGCGCGGCCTATGGCTCCACGCTTAAGCCTGGTGCCTACGTAGCCGTTTCTCGCGATCAGCGCAGCATTTCTCGGATGGTGTCACGGTCGCTGATCGCCGGTCTCATGTCCGTGGGCATCAACGTACAGAACCTCGAAGCCACGGCGATTCCGGTCGCCCGGGCGGTCCTTCCAGAGCTAGGCGTCACCGGCGGCATCCACGTACGGCTGCACCCTGACCGTTCTGACCACATCTTGATCGAGTTCTTTGCCCAAAACGGCATCGACATTCCCAAAGGCAAAGAGAAGAAAATTGAAGGGGCCTACTTTAAGGAGGACCTGCGCCGCTCTCAAATTCATGAGATTGGCGAGGTTAGCTACCCTAGTCGCCTAGTCGAAACCTACACGACCGAGTTTGAAGAGCGACTCAATATCGAAGCCATTCGTCACAGCAAATCCCGCGTGGTGATTGATTATGCCTACGCCGTATCGGGTGCGGTGCTGCCCCAGCTGCTGGCCAAGTTTGGCTGCGATGCAGTTGTGCTAAATGCCAGCCTCAGCCAGACCCCGCCCCTCACCTCCGAGCGAGAAACGATGTTGGGTCAGCTGGGCCAGGTGGTGCAGGCGCTGCAGGCGACCTTTGCGGCCCAGGTCACCGCCAATGGCGAGCAGCTGGTGCTCGTCGATGAGGTAGGGACTCCGATTCGGGGCGAAATGCTGACGGCGTTGATGACCCACATGATTTTGACCGCCCACCCACGCGGTACCGTGGTCGTGCCGGTGCAAACCTCTGGCGCAATTGAGCAGATTGCCCGCCGCCACGACGGTCGAGTGATTCGGACCAAGTCAAACCCAACGGCACTCATGGAAGCCTGCCAAGAAAACAGCGACGTAGTGCTGGGCGGTAGCGGTGAAATGGGCTTTATCTTCCCGCAGCTGCATCCTGGCTTCGATGCGATGTTCTGCATTGCCAAACTGATCGAGATGCTGACGATACAGGAGCAGTCCCTGGGCCGCATTTGGGGCGACCTGCCGCGCATTTCGCACCGGGTGCAGACCCTGCGCTGCCCCTGGACCGTTAAGGGCGCACTCATGCGCTATCTTGTAGAGACTCATCCCGCCGAGAATCTGGAGCTGGTCGATGGCGTCAAAATAGTTGATCGGTCTCGGGATAGCTGGGTGCTGATTTTGCCTGATGCGGGTGAGCCCCTGGTGCATATCTTTGCAAATAGTGAAGATCGCGACTGGGTGGATACCCATCTGCAAGACTATCGACAACGTGTCCAACGCTTTATTGAAAAAGAGCAGGGCATCCGAGAAAATCTGTAGAATTGCCCGTCACACAGCTGCTATGAATCACTGCATCTTTCTAGCTGAGGTCGCCCAGGCCCCTCAGCTACGCTACACCTCCGACAACCAAACGCCGGTTGCCGATTTTGCCATCAAGATTCCGGGGGTGCGGCCCGATGACGCGCCTGCACAGCTCAAGGCCGTGGGCTGGGGTAACTTAGCCCAAGAGATTCAGACACAGCAGTTCAACGTGGGTGAGCGGGTGCTGGTCGAAGGCCGCCTGACCATGCGCAGCATCGAGCGGCCCGAGGGCTTCAAAGAAAAGCAGGCCGAGGTGACAGTGCAAAAGATGCATCGGCTCGCCGAGATGCAATCAGTGAATCTGTCGGGTGCAACGGTGCAGTCGTCTGCGCCCACCGGACAGCCAGCGGCAACCCCCACCCCTGTACCGGCCAGCCCCCAGCCCAGCGTCACCCCTGAGCCTGACTACGATGACATTCCGTTTTAGCGTCTCCCCCCTCTTCAGATATATCCATGTAAAAAGTCATAGGGCTCATCTTCCCAGCAGGGCTCTGGGTAGATCTGCTGCAGACGTGCTTGCACATCGCTAACGGCGTCCTGAACGTCTTCAGATTGAAAGATGTCGTCTAAAGCGGCTTCGTCGCGATCGCGAAGCGGCGCTAGGGGTTCTGCGTAGAACTGAGTTGGGAGAACCCTGGAGGCCTCGTAGTCGGTCAGACTCGCGTCCTCTTGAGCCGCATGCAGCAGCCACTGTAGCTCAGATGGCTGAACCAGCTGCCTTTCGGCTGTTTTTGACCGCTCGCTAAACCGCATGAGTGCACGGACAAACGGGTCGTAGCCATCTGGGCTTTGCGGATTGACCATTCGGAGGGGATAAGCCTGATCGCTTATTATAGTTCTCCCAAATTAGGGGTCGCTAGACCGTACAGATGTTGCGATCTGCGTAATATTCTTTAAGTGCCAGCGCAGCCCAAACCGCTCGCCGAAGGTTTTGAGCACAATAGGCTGCACCTTGGCGACGGTCAGGCCGGGAATGAATTGGGTCAGACTACCGACCGGGTAGTCGGCAATTCCACAGGGAACGATCTGCTCAAACCCACTGAGGTCGGGGCAAACGTTGAGAGCAAAGCCGTGAAAGGTAATCCAGCGACTCACTTTGATGCCAATGGCGGCAACCTTGCGGCCTTCGACCCACACCCCCGTGAGCCCATCAATGCGATGGGCAGACAGCCCAAGCATGCTCAAGCTCTCGATCAGGACGGCTTCTAGCGTTCTGAGATACCAGTGCAGATCGGTTCGGTGCCGTCGCAGGTTGAGGATGGGATAGCCCACGAGCTGCCCTGGGCAGTGGTAAGTCACTTCACCGCCACGCTCGATTCGGTGGGTACTCACATCGCTGGTGGCCGGATCGAACTTGAGAAAGTCGTTACTGGCACCGTGACCCAGCGTATACACCGGCGGATGCTCTAACAGGATTAGAACATCGGGCAGGGTGGGAGCCTGCTTACGTTGAGCAACCAGCCGCTGCTGCCAGGACCAGGCTTGTCGGTAAACGATCTGCCCAGGCTGGTACAAATCTGCAGGTTGCGTTGTATGTAAATGCTGATATTTCCCCCCGTTGGTATCAGCAGCTACCGTAAAATCATCCATTTTTAGAAGTAGTGGGGATCAATAAAATCAAGATTCATCAAGCCATGCAAAGGATTCTTAACAACGATTGGATGACCGAAAAATCGGGTGCTACGGTAAACCTATAAGCGCAGAAACCTCATCACTACACTATTAACGGAGGTTGGCCCAAAGAGTATTTTCTTAGTATTGCGTTCGACTTTAGGGGTTGATTTTATCCCTTTGATTCCGATTCTCGGCGTAGCTGAGAGACGGGTGGGGCAGCCGCTAACTTTGAACGGGCTCTTTGGCAGGCGCTTTAGTGGAGGGGGTGCGATCGCAACTTATCGCAACTTTACGATCACTCCCAACATGCCCCTGCGTCTGCCCCTTGGCAGTCTGACGATTCTAATTCAATCCTCGAAAATTACCGAGCTGTAGAATCTCGCGCAGGGTAGCAAAGTTGTAACTCATTGCTGCGGAGGCAATTTTATGGAGCTTGTTATCCAGGGTAAAAACATCGACATTACCCCTTCAATTCGCGGATATGTCTCTCAAAAGATTGAAAAAGCGGTCAGCCACTTTCAAACCCTCATTACTGAAGTTGACGTTAACCTTTCAGTCGCCCGCAATCCTCGGATAACGCCCAAGCAAACCGCCGAAGTTACTATCTATGTCAATCGCGCTGTCGTCCGCGCGGAAGAAAGCAGCGACAGCCTATACGCCAGTATCGATATGGTGTCCGACAAAATCTGTCGCCAGCTGCGTAAATACAAAGAGCGCTACCGAGAAAAGCGGCGGGAGCCAGATCCGGTCCGGGCCAGCGCGGTATTAAACGAGCCCATCGCCGAAGACGCGCCCGACATTTCACAGCTGCTGACGCAGAAGCAGCCAGCTTTGCCGCCTGAGGTCCTGAGGACAAAATACTTTGAGATGTCGCCGATGACCGTCGAGGCAGCGCTGGAACATCTGGAAATGGTCGGCCATGACTTTTACATGTTCCACAACATAGAAACCCACGAAATCAACGTGGTCTATGAGCGCAACCACGGCGGATACGGGCTACTGCAGCCGAGACAGCCGAACAATGCCGCTGACGATCGTGCTCACCAGAACGGACGCCATCGGAAAGCCGTAGCGGCCTCTTGATCTGAGCCGAATGCTTTGCAGCCTCCCCTGCCACAGAGGAGGCTGCAAAGTGTTAGGAAGCCGTTGCTAGCAGCGGATCGAGCTCGCCCCGACGATCGAGCGCATGGATATCGTCACAGCCGCCAATGTGCCGATCGTCGATGAAAATTTGCGGCAGCGAGCGTTTGCCATTGGATCGCTTGGCCATCACATCGCGGGCGTCTTCGTCACCGTCGATGCAGTATTCGGTGTACTCGACCTGCTTATCGTCCAACAGTGCCTTGGCTCGAATGCAGAACGGGCAGCGGCTCCAGGTGTAGATTTCGACTTTGGGTTTCATGTTCATCTGACTAAGGTGGGTGATGCAGAAGCCAGCTTACAGAGTCACTGTGTAGGTCTGCTGTTCAAATGTAACCTGATCGCCTGCAATCAGCTTGCGACCGCGTCGCAGTTCGGTTTCGCCATTGACCTCGACCTGACCCGACTGGATCAAAATTTTGGCGTGGCCGCCGGTTTGGGCCAGCTGGTGGAGCTTCATGAACTGGTCAAGGCGGATGAAGGGCTCGGACATGGCGGGGCTAGGGCGTTAGAACTTTGGCTACATTTTGGCAGGTGTGCTGGTTTTCTGCAGGGGTGCCCACCGTCAGCCGCAGGCCACTGCCCGTATGACGAATCAGAGTACCGAGCTGCTGGAGCTGCCGGTGCAGGTGGGCCAGTCCAGCGTGGGGGTCTGGGCCCAACTGCTGCAGGCCTACGTCAGACAACCGGGCGTAGATAAAATTGGCGTCGCTTGGCCAAACCCTTAAAGCAGGCTGTTCGGCTAGCGCTGTCTGCAGCTGTTGGCGTTCGCTCAGTAGGGCGGGAATCGCACCTAAGAGTAAGTCTCTGTGCGTCAGCGCGACCTGGGCCGCAGCCTGGGAAAAGCTGGGCAGGTTATAGGGCAGGCGTAGCTTTTCGAGCGCTTCGATCAGTTCAGGACAGGCAATCGCATAGCCAACTCGGTGGGCCGCCAGCCGAAACGCCTTAGAGAAGGTGCGAAGCACCACCCAGTTAGGTCGACTCAGGGCATCGGCAGCGGTGGTGTGCTGGCTAAATTCGAAATAGGCTTCGTCTACTACGATCAGGATGGATTCAGGTTGCGATCTCAACCAGTCCAATTCTGCCTCGGTCAGCCGATTCCCCGTAGGTGAGTTGGGATGCACCATAAAGACGACCTGTATCGAACCGCTATCAATCGCCTGCTGGGCCTGGCCCAAGTCAAGCGAAAAATCCGCCTCGTGTCGGGGCAGCGTGACCACGGGAATGCCCAGCGTCTGCGCCAAAATGCCATACATCGAGAAAGTCGGGGCCGCCGTCAAGATCCCTTTTCCAGTCCCGAGACAAGTTGCCAGCAGCAGCGAGCGAATCAGCTCATCCGACCCGTTGCCGATAGAAATGTTCTCGGTAGATAGGGTGGGTTGCTCCGTCGCTAACCCCATCGACTCGCAGACGTACGCGACCAGCGCCTGCTTGAGCGCCAAATGCCCCCCGTCCGGGTAGCGATTGGCCTGAATATGCTGCTGGTAGTGGTCAGCCAGCTTGGCCTTGAGGTCCACCGGCAGGTCAAACGGGCTTTCGTTCGTATCTAACGGGTCGACCGGGTGAGGGCTGGGGGGATGGGGCTTGTAGGCTTTGATAGCCGCCAGTTCGGGGCGAAGAAACGGGAGCATGAATCGCAATTTCACTACTCCCCTATTTCACCACCTCGTCCGCGTCCCCTGCGGCGATTTCACAAAACGCCTGGATTTCTTGCCAAATCCTTGCGGTCATATCGGTCATGCCGTGGTCAGTTGGCAGCGATTTAAGCGTGACCCAGGGACGGGTGATCGCGTAGGTCTGGCTACCACTCAGGCTCACCACTTCATCCCGGTCGCCGTGGAGAATGAGGGTCGGCACCGAAGCTGCCAGGTCGGCGTCCCGGTACTGCTGGGCATCGCTCAGGAAACCGTAGTCAAGCAGGACGGTCTGCTGCTGAGCGTAGTGGTAAACGGGCAGCGTGCCCGTTGCTTGCCACTGGGTCAGCTGCTCTGAGCCTAGACGGGGCAGCCACTGATTGAGGAAGTTGAACGCAGGTGCCAGCAGCACCAGTCGATCAATTGGCATCCGTTCTGCCACCCAGGCGGCGGTGAGGCCACCCAGACTCGACCCGATTAGGACCGTATCGGCGGCCACCCACTCACTCGCCTGCTGAACCTGACGGGTCAGGGTGAGGTGGGTGAAGTCGCCCTGGTTGAGGTCCGGGATGTGGAGGGTGAGACCAGCGGATTGAAGGTGCGATCGCAACGCCTGGGCCTTGGTTGACTGCGGCCCCGAGGCAAACCCATGTAAATAGACGTATCGCATGTGATAGACCGCCCTCGCAGCGGCAACGATTGCTATATGATAATCACCCGATAGGCCCCATTATTTCCCGCAGACATGCCCCAGTCTTTTAACATCACGCTGCTCCCCGGTGACGGCATCGGTCCCGAAATTATGGCCGTGACGGTCGCGGTTCTGCAGGCGGTGGGCAAACAGTGCGACCTGCAGTTTAGCTTTACCGAAGCGCTGATTGGCGGCAGTGCTATTGATGCCACGGGCACCCCCCTGCCGGACGAAACCTTAGATATCTGTAGGGGCAGCGATGCCGTGCTACTGGCAGCCATCGGTGGCTACCAGTGGGATTCACTGCCTCGCCACCAGCGGCCAGAGACGGGACTGCTGGGGCTGCGGGCTGGGCTGTCACTCTTTGCTAACCTGCGCCCGGCCACGATTTTGCCGCAGCTGGTAGAGGCCTCTTCGCTGAAGCGAGAGCTGGTAGAAGGCGTCGACATCATGGTTGTACGCGAGCTGACCGGGGGCATTTACTTTGGCAAACCGCGCGGCATTTTTGATGGCGACCTTGAGGGCAAGCCGATCAAGCGCGGGGTGAACACGATGGCCTACACCGATACCGAAGTCGATCGAATCGGTCGAGTCGCCTTTGAAACGGCGCAAAAGCGGCAGGGCCGACTGTGCTCGGTGGATAAGGCCAATGTCTTAGAAGTGTCGCAGCTGTGGCGAGATCGCATCACCGCCCTGGCCGATGACTACCCCGATGTCGAACTCAGTCACCTCTACGTCGATAACGCGGCCATGCAGCTGGTGCGCCAGCCCAAGCAGTTCGACACCATCGTCACCGGCAACCTATTTGGCGACATTCTCTCAGACGCAGCCGCAATGATGACTGGCAGCATCGGCATGCTGCCCTCAGCCAGCCTGGGCGAGAACGGCCCTAGCGTCTTTGAGCCTGTGCACGGGTCCGCACCGGACATCGCTGGACAGGACAAGGCCAACCCCCTAGCCCAGGTACTCAGCGCCGCCATGATGCTGAAATATGGCCTTGACCAGCCCGAGGCCGCCAAAAAAATCGAGCAGGCTGTGCTTTCTACCCTAGATCGCGGGTATCGTACAGGAGACATCTGGTCTGAGTGCACGACCCCAGTGGGCTGTCAAGAGATGGGGGATGCGCTGCTAGCCGCCCTGTCCGCCTAGCCGCCAGCATGCCCCTGTCCAAGCATTTTTAGATGACTTCACCTGCCCCTTACCGCGCCTGCTCAACCCGCGCCTACTCAGATAGATGGGCTATCATCGAAACTAATACGCTTGGACTATTTGAAGTACTCACCGCGTTAGCCGCTTGGCTGCGGGCATCGCTGCGGACCCTCCCTCGCTCAATTCCAGCGAATTTCAACCCTGGCGGGTTTAGGCTCCGTAGCTTGCTCCCTGTATCCACCTATTTTTGGCAAGCGTCCTATCTTATTTTTTTATTCCTGATGTCTTCGGATATTAACCTATGTCTTCGGACCCTTGTCTTCGGACCCTGTCTTCGGACCCATGCCTTCGCCTGTAGCTGACCGGTTCAGTTCGGCTGGCCAACTTTCAAGACCTGTTCACAGTCATCGCTAGAGTGGGGATTCACCCGTGCAACCATTTCAACAACCCAGCTATTACCCCCATCCTGACACCGGGATGCCCATGCCAGCCGACCCGCTGCCAGGCCCCCTGCCAACCGGTGGGCCATCCATGCTCGACCCGGCCCTGCTCAAGGCAGCCCGGCATATCTACCGCACCTATTACGAGGTTCATCCCGAGGTGGTACAGCGGCCAATTGGGGTCGCCATTGGCCGCTCAACCCGGCGCGGCAAGCTAATTTTTGGGGAAAAGCCGGTGCTGCTGCCCCACGAGTGCTTCATTCCGCTCAGTCAAATTGAACCGGGGCTACATTAGGGCAGAACCTTGACGACCCTCCTCCCGGCTGTCTTTGTTTTTGTTCTCGGCGCGGCGATTGGCAGCTTCCTCAATGTCGTGGTCTACCGGCTGCCAGCGGGGATGTCGCTATTGCATCCGCCCTCACGCTGCCCCCAATGTAAGACCCGGCTCAAGCCATATGATAATGTGCCCGTGCTGGGCTGGCTGTGGCTGCGGGGGCGGTGCCGCTACTGTCGCACCCGCGTATCGGTACGCTATCCGCTGGTAGAGTTTGCCACCGGCTTTTTGTTTCTATGCCTGTATGGCAAGTTTGGTGGTTCGGTAGAACTGGCAGGCTATGCGCTATTTGTCAGCCTGCTGCTGGTGCTGGCCCTGATCGACTTTGATACGATGATGCTGCCCAATCGCCCGATGGTACTGGGCGTGGTCGCGGGCTGGGGCTGGCACAGCTGGCTAGGGTATCAGGCCAGCGGCACGGTACACGGTGCCGTTGTTCCTTTGGTTACCAGTATCGCCGCCAGCCTGTTGGGCCTCTGGCTAATTTCCCTCACCCGCATCTTTGGGAGTCTGGCCCTCAATGCCGATGCGATGGGTGGCGCGGATGCCAAACTGGCCGCCATGATGGGCGCTTGGCTGGGCTGGAAAGGGCTGCTGCTCAGTATTTTTCTGGCGGCACTGTTGGGCACGCTGCTAGGGGGCGCAGGATTGCTGGTTAATCGTGTCAAGCGCCGTCAGCAATTGCCCTTTGGCCCCTTTCTAGCACTGGGGGCAACCCTGACCATTTTCTACGGAACTGGCCTGATCGAAGGGTATCTTCGCCTCTTTTTCCCCGCTGGCTAACGCTGTTTCCGGCCGTTCCGCTTGGTCTGCGGCAAGCCGGTTCTCTCCGCTCTCCCCCAACCCTTTATGATGGGATTCTGGCACAATTCGTTAGCACGATTCGGCAAATAAACCAGTACGATGGTGTCCGAGGCTTTTGTAGCAGAGGTCACTTTTGCCCCTTCGGTATGATTGGTTAAATCCGTCTGTACGGATGTCCAGACAACTCGCTACGATAACTGCCTAGCCGTTCCCATGAGTTCGCGTTATGTCCCTCTTTGACTGGTTTGCCAATCGTAAAAAGGATGGTCCGATCAGCCAGGATCGGCAGGAGCGCGAGATCGCCGATGGGCTCTGGACCAAGTGCGACCAGTGTGGTGAAGTCACCTACACCAAAGACCTGCAGGCCAACCAGATGGTCTGTCCCGAGTGCGAGCACCACTACCGAATTTTTAGCCCTACCCGCATTGAGCAGCTAATTGACGAAGACACCTGGCAGCCGCTCGACGAAAACATCTTGCCTCAAGACCCCCTGCGGTTTCGCGATCGCAAAGCCTACAGCGATCGCCTGCGCGATATGCAGAGTAAGACCGGACTCAAAGACGGGGTGCAAACTGGCCTGGGCCAGCTAGACGGGCAGCGGGTTGCCCTCGGGGTCATGGACTTTCGCTTTATGGGCGGCAGCATGGGTTCGGTGGTGGGCGAAAAGCTCACTCGCCTGATTGAGTGCGCTACCAAAGCCGGCTGCCCGGTCATCATCGTCTGTGCGTCGGGGGGTGCCCGCATGCAGGAGGGCATGCTCAGCCTGATGCAGATGGCTAAGATTTCGGCGGCCCTAGAGCAGCACCGTACTGCCCGCCTGCTATACGTGCCGATACTTACCCACCCCACAACCGGGGGTGTCACCGCCAGCTTTGCTATGCTAGGCGACATTATCCTCGCCGAACCCAATGCCACTATTGGCTTTGCCGGGCGTCGCGTGGTCGAACAAACCCTGCGGGAAAAGCTGCCCGATGACTTTCAGACCGCCGAGTATTTGCTGCACCACGGCTTTGTCGATAAAATCGTGCCTCGCACCCAGCTCAAGTCAACCCTTAGCCAGCTCGTTCGCCTGCACGAGCGGCCTGCATCGTCCCAACCTCGACACAGCAACGGCGACACGCCTATTCGCCTCAGCCATACAGTCAAGGCGGGTGAATGGGCGAACTAGCGTGCCTGGGCTGTCTGGCGTGTAGAGGGCACTTGCTCACCAAATTTTCCCCCATCGTGGCATGATAAAGGAACGCAAAAGACTGTTGCGGCGTGCGTTGAGTATTGTTGCCTAGCCGTTGTAACAGCGAGCCTGAAAGACGCTGGGTAAAGCCGCTATTCATACAAGGCTCAGAGCTGTGTTGCGGGCTTAAACATTAAGCCGATTTATTGAGCCACTTTCGAGGAGAACCATGTTCAAACGATGCATCTGGTTGGTCGCAACCGCTGTATTCTTCATTACCAGTCTGGGCGTTGGCAGTGCGATCGCAGCCGAGCTAGACGAAGCCACCCGTACCGTAGCGCTCAACGAGCAGGGCGACACCATCGTCCTGACCGAGGAGCAAATCGCTCAGGGGCGCAAGCAGTTTAACTACGCCTGTGCGACCTGCCACGTACAGGGCATTACCAAAACCAACCCGAGCGTGGGGCTAGAGCCTGAAGCGCTAGAAGGCGCTTACCCCAATCGTAACAACCTTGAAGCGCTGGTTGACTACCTCAAAAACCCGACCACCTACGACGGTCTGGTCGAAATTGCTGAGCTGCACCCCAGCACCCAGAGCACCGATATTTTTCCGAAAATGCGCTCCTTCACCGAAGAAGACCTAGAGGCTGTCTCAGGTTATATTCTGCTGCAGCCCAAGGTCATGGGTAACATGTGGGGCGGTGGCAAGGCGCTCTACTCGGCCCCCACCTAGTCGCGGTATCGACGGCAGTTGGCTTAACTGCCGGAACGAAGCTATTGGACTTATTTGGGTAAAAAAGGGAGGCTTGAGCCTCCCTTTTTAATATGTGTCGCCTTAATTATGGGTCGCCCGGGTGCATCGCGGTCGGTTCGCAGCGGCGCTTGGGTCACTTTTATAACGGCTACAACGTTTTGAGACAGGTTCAAAGCAAGGCATGAAACGACGGACAGTATTGCTGGGAGGGACCAGTGCGCTAGTGACCGCAGCGGTCGGCACAGCCTGCAATCGAGCAGCGCAGTCCACGCTAGCGGTGCAGTTTTTAGAGCAGTCCTTGCCCCTACGGGTGATTAAGGCGTTTCGATCGGCCCAGCAAAACGGCACCAGGCTGAGCTTCGAAGGCGAGAGCCAGCTGCCCGTGCTATTTCGCACGCTGCAGTCCTGGCAAGCCGAACAGTTGCCCCAGCCGCCTCTGTGGCGACGCTGGCTGCCGGCCCAGCCCCAACCCCAACCGCCTGATCTGCTGACCCTGGGTGATAGCTGGCTCCAGGCAGCCATCACCCAGGAGCTCATTCAGCCTTTACCGTTGACCGATCTCACCGGCTGGGACAAACTTCCCCCAGCCTGGCAGCAGTTGGTGCGACGGAACGCTAACGGCACACCTGACCAGTCAGGCAAACTTTGGGGGGCACCCTATCGGGTCCAGCCGCTGGTAATTGCCTACAGTCCTCGAGCCGTTCAGACCCTGGGCAGCCCCCCTGTTGGCTGGAACGACCTTCTAGATCCTGCGCTACAGGGCCGGGTTGCCCTGCCTGCCCAGCCCCGTTTAATCGCTAGCATCGCGCTCAAGTCGCTCGGGCAACCTATCAAGGACCTCAGCACGCTAACGGCTGAGCCGGGAGCACGACAGCTGACCGCCTTCCTCTCACAGGCACGGGTATTCGACTCATCGACCTCGCTCAAGGCCCTCATCAATGAGGATGTGTGGGCTGTGGTCGGCTGGAGCGGAGACGTGCTAGCAACCCTACAGCGTTATCGACAGCTTAAGGGCAGCTTTCCCCAGGAGGGCACCCTCTGGTCAACCGACCTATGGGTGCGGCCTGCCAGTGCCCAGGACACTGCTTCATTAGCCACTGACTGGATGACCTTCTGCTGGCAGCCCTCAACCGCGATGCAAATCAGCTTGTCGAGCAACGGTCTCGCACCCCGGTATCTGCAGAACGACCGCCCGGATGAGCTAGCGAACCAAACCCTGCTATTACCCGAGGCCGACGAGATCGATCGGAGCGAGCTCATGCCTCCCCTGTCTGCTGCGGACGAAGCTAACCTGTCTGAGGCATTTGCGGCAGCTAGAAAGGGTTAGCACTTCCCCCTCGGATCGCGCCCTGCCCCAGGTAATCCAATTCAACCGCACAGGGAATGTCGATCAGCTGTTCAGAGGACAGGGTCTCGTACTCGCTAAAGTTGAGGGTCTGGTCAAAATTACACACGTGGCCCCCTACTAACAGCGATCCGTTGAAGACCCGCAGGTGGTAGCCGTAGGTTTTAGCGGCCTGGCCGAACTGAGTGATTAAGGCGTATTTTTCTAGATAGTTCAGCAGGTTCCAGATTTGGCCGTTCACGGCAACGTCAACGTGGTGCTGCCGGTCGCTGGGACGACGATGGGCAGCCCAGCCCATCACCACTCGGCTACTGCCATTGAGGGGGCCAATTTCGCCAATTTTGTCCTGCTGCCACCATAGACTTGGGGCCGTCATGTCAGTTTCAGACAGGGTCTCGTGGGTAATGGCGAGGCCGGTTGCGATCGCATCTGCGCTGGGCGACATCTCCACGGGAACAAGGGCCAAGTCCAACACCTGTACACGCCGCTGCGCCAGCGTCATTGGCTCTGGCAGGGGGGCATCGATTTCACTATCCTGGGCCACAGCGGCCACACCAAACAGCCCACTTCCCAACGTACTGGCCAGTACACTGGCCAAACAAGCAAACCCTCGACGCAGCTTTTGTGACGGCATAGCGGCAGTATTCTCATGGGCTTAAAGGCTGACTCAAGTTTAGCCAGCCCATAGTCTGAATGCCAACCCTCATCGGAGCCTCGATACAGAGTAAGACGATTGCGATCGGACACTCACTGACCGGCCCCGACGGTCTCAACCTGACGCCGCGTTACCAATTAATTAACCGGCGAGATCCAACGACTCAACCCACCAGTTCGGTCAACTGATCGACCAGCAACAACCGCTGGCGGTGTATGTGACAGAGCGCTACAGGAACCGGTGCCACCTGCTCAAACATATACGCAACCTGCTCCGGGCGCAGCAGCGTGCCATCGTTGCGACAGCTGCCGATGTAGTGAATCAGCGCCGTTTCCGGCTGTGCCAGCGCCGCTCGAATCGAGTCAGGCAGGGTAATCTCTGTCCTCAACTCGGCAGCGGTCCCCCAATAGTGCAGCTCAAACAGCCGCTCTCTCAGATTCAGGGTCCGCATCTTGCCCGTCTTTTTCTGCGGCTTCTCAAATAAGATTTCGGTTGCGGCCAGTACCGCATCGGTCCAGACCTGCCAGTCAGGGGACGATTCAGTAGACGATTCGGGCGACTGCAGCACCAGCAGGTACTCGGCCTGCTCTAGCACCTTAGTCGCGGCCGGAGCCGTAACCGGGACCTCTACCGTGCTGTAGATGGGGAGCTCGGCGGGCAGCTGCGCTCTCAACTGCTGCTCAAACACCGGTGGATCCATCGACCGAGTCAGCTCAAAGTCAACCAGCTCGCCCTCGCTCGTTGCCCCCAATGGCAGCGCGTTAGCGGGAATGATGCGCGGCCCCGGATGGTAACCACCGGTAAAGGCAATCGGCAGCGCCGCCCGACGAATGGCCCGATCCAGCATTCTCGCCAGGTCTAAATGACCCAGCAGCGCCATGCTACCCTGCTTGCCCAGCCTGACCCGTAACCGCTGCATGCGCGTCTGATCGGGCTGAAAGTGCCCCTCAAACTGAGGAATGGGTAGCGGCGGCACCACGACGTTGTGCCCAAAGTCTGGCCCACAGATACCGCAGTGAGAGCAGCCTTCAAACGAACAGTCAGGAACGGTGGCCGCCGCCAGCGCCCGCTGCAGGTCGTCAATCAGCCACTGCTTGTCGATGCCGGTGTCGATGTGGTCCCAGGGTAGGGATGCCTCAAAGTTTTGAGTATGGGGATTCACAGCGTCTGGGGCCGATGGCTCTCCTCCAAACACCCCCCACTCCGTCTGCCGATATTTCCATGCCAGACCGGCATCCTCAATGGCCTGGGTCCAGGCACCGTAGGCCTTCTCTAAGCTCTCCCACCAGGCATCCATCCCCGCGCCCAGTTCCCAGGCACGGCGGACGACGGCTGATAGCCGCCGGTCCCCCCGACCGACAAAATCTTCCATCGCCGATATCCGCACGTCGGTGAAGTTCACCTTGACACCGCGAATCTGGCGAAATTCTGCCTGGAGCAGCGCCTGTTTGCGTTCAAACTCGGCAGTTGACACCGCATGCCACTGAAACGGCGTATGGGGTTTAGGCGTGAAGTTTGAAATGGTAATGTTGAACCCCAGCGACTTGCGCCCTGGCTGACGGCATTCGCGCCGGAGCCACTGCACCGTCTCGGCGATGCCCACCACATCGGCATCGGTTTCCCCGGGTAGACCGATCATGAAGTACAGCTTGACTCGGTTCCAGCCCTGCTCATGGGCCGTGCGGACACCGCGCAGCAGCTCTTCGTTGGTGAGCCCCTTGTTGATGATGTCGCGCATTCGCTGGGTGCCTGCCTCCGGGGCAAAGGTCAGTCCCGTCTGGCGGGTTCCACCGACGATATGAGCAATATTTTCATCAAAGCGATCCACCCGTTGGCTGGGCAGCGACAGCGAAATGTTGCTGTCTTTGAGCCGATTTTTGACTTCGACCCCCACTGCAGGCAGGGCCAGGTAGTCGGAACAGCTCAGCGACAGCAGTGAAAACTCGTTATAGCCCGTCGCTCTCATACCCCGCTCAATCGCGTCAACCACCTGCTCAGGCTCGACATCTCTGGCGGGGCGAGTCAGCATGCCAGGCTGGCAAAAGCGGCAGCCCCGCGTGCAGCCCCGACGAATTTCGACCGTTAGCCGGTCATGTACGGTTTGGATATGCGGAACCAGGCCAATTGAATAATCGGGCATGGGGGTCGCCACCCGACGTAACACCCGCCGGGGGACATCCGGGCGGGTAGGCTCGACCGCGCCGTCCTCTGCCATCCGATAGAACTGAGGCACATAGACCCCCGGCACCTGAGCCAGATCCAGCAGCAGATCCGCTCGGCTGAGTCCAGCGGCCTTACCCTCCTCAATCACCAGACCAATTTCAGGCAGCAGCTCTTCGCCATCGCCCAAGGCAACGAAATCGAAAAAGTCGGCATAGGGCTCAGGGTTTGAGGTGGCCGTCTGCCCCCCAGCAAAGATCAGCGGCCAGCTTCCGGCAGCCGTGTTCCATTCACCTGCGGCCTGCCGCTCCTGCCAGGTCAGGGGAATGCCTGCCAGCGTCAGCATTTCAAGAATGTTAGTGGCCCCCAGCTCGTAGCTCAGGCTGAAGCCCAAAATATCAAACTCGGTCAGAAACCGCTGGGACTCGACAGCAAACAGCGGCGTATCGGTTGCCTTGAGCTTGTCAGCCAGATCGGCAGCCGGCAGGTAGGCGCGATCGCATAGCTGCCGGGGCTGACGATTGAGAATGCTGTAGAGAATGATGTGCCCCAGATTCGACGAGCCCACCTCATAAATTTCGGGATAGGTCAGCACCCACCGCACTGCTGCCGATGCCCAGCCTTTGTGAACCGCCCCCAGCTCGTTGCCTAGATACCGGGCCGGGCGGGCGATTTCAGTATTAATCAGCGAATTAACAGCAACGGCCACGAGCAGCTCCAGATACCAGAAACCCTGGGGATGGTAGCAACACAAGGAATGCCCAATACGCCACTCCACGCGACCCAGACACCTAATATAGCGAATTAGCCCACTTCAAAAAAAATCCCCCTATATTAAGGGGGAGACCGCTCAGGAGTGTAGCAATATGGCTGGTGAAAGCGCTACGACTAGGCAGCTAGGGCCGCAACCCGAGTCTCCGGGGCGCTGTCGGAAAAATTGAAGAACTGATCGAGCTGTGCCAGCTCAAAAATAATTCGGATGGACGGCGGCACCGAACACAGACTCATGTGCTTGCTGAGGGATGTCGCCTCATTGAAAGCAGAAATAAGCGAGACCAAACCGACATTATCGATACCGTCCACGCCACTCATGTCGATCATGAACTCACCCGTTCTCTCACAGGAGAGCGCTGCTCTTAGCTCCTGGACAAACGTATCGACGGTTGCAGCGGTGAGGGACCCAACGGGCCGAATCACTTTGATCGACGACTCAAGACGTTGCATCATTACCTAATATCTCCTATCAACTAAATCAGGCTGCGGGGAGTCTGTGGACGTGGCTTAAACTCAGATGTTCTGAACTTAGTTGCTCTATCCGAAGATGCCCAGGCCCTTGGGAACCGTTTGCTGAATCTTGATTTCCTCTACTGCTTGTATAAAGTTTCAAGTAAGCGATTTCACCTATCTGTAGTGGGATATACCAGCTACTTTCTCATAGGGCTTAGCGCCCGCGCTGTGGCACTTTCCGCCAAAGTTCGTGACTCGGATCACTGCCCTAACCTGAGCAAAAATCGTTTACTGAAATTGCGGAATACAAACAGTAGCCACTGTTGCTGTAATCTGTGTATTTTCGTCTAACGCACATTTGCAAATCGTCACTCTTCTACTTAAGCAGCCATTTCCCATCGGTCATTAGGGAGTTTCTTTACATGTTGTTTTCCGGTCCTTTTGCCATACGTCAGCTGGTTGAAAAAGCGCTCTACACGCGTGAGCTGACTCCCGATATTGAGAACAAGATTAACCTGGAGCTCACTCGTCTAGGCTATATTTCGGAAGCTGACTATGAGGCGTTAGAGCTGCTCATGTATGAAATGGACGAGGGACGAATTCGCCTGGTTCCAAATCAATAGTCGCTCCTGTTTGCCGTAAACAAACGCAGTAAAACGAGAAGCAACCAGTACGTTTTTTGACAGATTTAAATATCGGATGACTGTTTGATCCATCGCTCAGGGTTAAAAGCTTAGGGTTAAAAATGACCCCTATCCGCTGTTGAGCGGCCTATCATCCCCTTGTGTCAGGCCAGCAGAGTCTACCTAGCTTCAGGGTAGGTGTTGTGACGAGCGCTACAGCTGCGTACCCAAAGCAAGCAGGCCCTTCGAACAGAAGCGAAACGGCGGTCCAGCCTACACCACCGATCTACCCACTAACGGTACGCTGGGGCTGCCAGCAGCCCTGTAGAAAATGTCTGAATGCAGCCTGCGCTTTCTCGCCCGAATCGCTGGGGTTGCTATTCACCTTAAGGTGGAACATGAGCGAAAAGAACTCGGTATCAAGGGCCAACTCAAACGCCGCCATCGGCCAGACTAAATCGGGTGACTGCTCCAGGTCAAACAGGGTGAGCTGGCTGTTATTCGGATCGATAGCGGCTTCTGAAATCGCTTGCTGCCGACCGATTGAGTGACTAGGCAGCCCCTCAACTATCATCAGCGGACGGGACCAGATGCGGTCGTCGTTGGCGGTCTGAATCACTTCAGCGTACAAACGGGCGTCCTGATGCTCTATGTAAACAATTTGAAGCGGATGGATGGTAGGCATGGCAATAGGCCAAAAGAATATTAAATAGACTTGTCATGGCAAGAGGCTTGTCATGGGAAACAGGGGCTGTCTCAGCGCCACCATTGGCGGGCGGTACCGCCTGCTAAGCGGCGCAGCCACCGCCTTCAGGGCATAAACTTCGCGGGGATAGAGCAGAAAAGCTGCCCACTCATTACTAAATTTTGTCTAAATATCTTAAATTTACTTCATAAATTAGCATCTTTTGGAGCAAATCTGGGAGTGAACATAATTCATCCATGAAGGTTTAAACGGCATTTATATTCCGACAGCGCTGCTAGCACTTTTAAGACGATTGGTGTACAAAACGTATGGATGATGTAGTGGTACATCGTCTGCAACGTTGGAAATCAAGTCAGAAATATTCAGAAATATGGTTTCTACAGGAACGATTGAAAAAACCTCTGTATCGACCACGAGAAAGCTAGCACCGCGCTACCACGTGCTGTTGCATAACGACGATTTCAATTCGATGGAGTACGTCGTCGAGAGTCTGGTACAAACCGTTCCAAGCCTATCGGTGCCCCAGGCGGTTGATATTATGATGCAGGCCCATAACGCCGGTACCGCGCTGGTCATCACCTGCGAACTAGAGCACGCCGAGTTTTATTGTGAGACGTTGAAATCGAAAGGGCTCACCAGCACCATCGAACCGGATGAGTAGCGGGCATTGATGGGCAGAGCGCTGAGGTCCCGCCTAAGGCATTCCCCTAACGGCATCAGGGTGGTTCTGTTTTTGGTGCTGCTGGGGGCCTGTTGGGGGCCACTGGCGTTGCTGGTGCATCGGATTGGCCGGGTCTTAGGGCGGCCGCACACGGCGACTGCTGTGGCCCTCGTCGTCCTGTATGGCTTGTTTGTTTGGCTGGTCAGAATTTGGGGTCGCCAGGTTCACGGCTGGCCCCAGCCTCGGCGACAGTTGGGTCTGGTGGGTCCGTGGCAGACGTTTGGGCTGCGGCTGATGTTGTCCAGTATCCTGGGTCTGACCGGAGTCCTGCTGCTGTTTGGGGTCGAACTGGCCCTGGGGTGGGCAACGCCATCGATACCGACAATGGGGCCGCTGCGTCTGGTAACAGAAGCAGCGCTGGTCGGGGGCGCTTATGGCTTTTGTGAGGAGCTGCTATTTCGCGGTTGGCTGCTGGCTGAGCTGGAGGTGGGAAGCCGTCCGCGCCTAGCTCTGCTGGCGAATGCAGCCGTATTTGCGCTGGCGCACTTCATCAAGCCTCTGTCTGAGGTGGTGCGTACCCTGCCCCAGTTTGTGGGACTGTTTATGCTGGGGTTAGCCCTGGTCTGGGCGCGTCGGGCCGTGATCGACCGGGGGCACAAGCCTAGAAGGGTTAGCCCTAGCCCAGCTAGCCTGGCCCTACCCATTGGACTGCATGGGGGGCTGGTGGGCAGCTACTACCTGTTCAACGTGGGCAACCTGGTGACCTACACCGGGCGGGTGCCCGAGTGGGTGACGGGGGTCGATCAAAATCCGCTAGCGGGGCTATTGGGCGTGGGATTGCTGGGTGCGATCGCACTTATTTTTGCCCGCCACGCCCAACCGACGGCCAGCCCCCCCACTCCCCGTTCCACTACGCCGCCTCAGCACCCAAGATAGCTGCCAGCAGGGCTTTCTGGGCGTGCAGCCGGTTTTCTGCCTGGTCCCAAATGCGAGACTGGCGGCCTTCCATCACGGCATTAGTAATCTCTTCGTCGCGGTGAGCGGGCAGGCAGTGCAGCACAATCGCATCGCGGTCGGCCAGGCCCAGCAGCGCCTCATTAATCTGGAAGGGCTGAAAGATAGGAATCCGTGCGTCGGCCAGGTCTTCTTGCCCCATGCTGGCCCAGACGTCTGTATAAAGAACATGGCTGCCCTCGGCAGCCGCCTTAGGATCTGTGGTTACAACCACCTCCGCCGCGCTCAGCTGCCGGGCCTGGGCCACCACCGCCGAGTCAGGCGCATGGGTCTCAGGGGTCGCAATGCGGACGTTGATACCCGCCAGGGCACACCCCAGCATCAGGGAATGGGCGACATTGTTGCCGTCCCCAAGATAGGTCACGGTGAGCCCGGCCAGCCGGTCAAAATTTTCTTTGACCGTCTGTAGATCGGCCAGGATTTGGCAGGGATGCTCCAGGTCGGTCAGGGCATTGATGACAGGGATACTCGCATAGCGAGCGATTTCTTCAATTTCGCTTTGGGCATAGGTCCGCACCGCCAACACATCCAGATAGCGGTCGAGCACGCGGGCAGTATCTGCCGGGGGTTCGCCGCGGCCAATCTGAGTGACACCGGCATTGAGGTCAAGCACCTGTCCACCCAGCTGATACATCGCCACCGAAAAACTCACGCGGGTGCGGGTCGAGGCTTTAGAAAATACCAGCCCCAACACTCGGTTAGGACACTTTGGGTGGCAGTTGCCTGCCTTCATCTGAGCAGCTAAATCCAAGAGACCAGCCATCTCGTCGGGGGTCAGGTCTGCCAGCGTTAGTAAGTCGCGGCCCTTCAGTGAGTCCATAGGTTCCTCAGCACAGTGGCTCGCCGGGAACAGCCCCCAGCCGTAAATGTACAGACAAAACTATCAAACTTTGGGCAAACTTTGGCAGCGGCCGGGATGGCTGAGTCGAGCGATAGGATGAAGAACTAAAGGAACCGCTCAATCCAGCAGATAGTCTCTATGGTCTCGACGCTCTATTCTCGCTTTGTGTTGCCCCGCCTGATGGATTGGACGATGTCGGGGGCCGAGCTGGCCAACCTGCGGGCCCAATTACTGAAGGACGTGTCCGGAACGGTCCTGGAAATTGGCGTGGGGACCGGCCTGAACCTGCCCCACTACCGCCCCGATCAGGTGGACTCGCTGACGGTAATTGATGCCAACGCCGGGATGAGTGCGATCTCAACTAAGCGCCTCAGCCAAACCCCCATCCCGATCGATTTACAAACCCTCAACGGCGAGTCATTGCCCATGCCCGCCGCCAGCTTTGACAGCGTCGTCAGCACTTGGACCCTTTGCAGCATTACCCACATCGAGCAGGCCCTAAAAGAAATCCACCGCGTGCTCAAACCCGGTGGACGATTTTTCTTCATTGAGCATGGCCGCAGCCCCGACCCAGGTCTTGCCAACTGGCAAGACCGACTGACGCCGCTACAAAAACGGATTGCCGACGGCTGCCACCTCAACCGACCGATCGATCGGCTAGTCGAGCAGGTGTTTGACAACGTCTCCGTCGAGACCTTTTACGCCGACAGCCTGCCCAAGATTGGCGGTTACTTCTACCAGGGAACCACAATCAAAACCTAGCTACCCAGGGCGTCGTCTAGAACTTTGCGGGCCGTCTCCGCCTGATCGCGGGCGTCTTTATAGCGCAGATTGCTCTGGGCAAAGGTCTTAAGCACCTTAAAACCGCTATTGAGTTCTTCAAGCTGGTCTTCGCTAATTTCTTCGTCGGTAAATAGCAGGTCAATCAGCTCACGTACCTGCAGCGCCTCATCGCGGGAGCCCTGCACTTTAACCTTGAGCTTGGCCAGGTTACTCAGCGTCTGCACCGCCTCCACCACCGAATTTTCAGCGTCGGACGGCTCCGGCTTTTGATCTTTCACTTCGATAAAGTCCTTGGGGTCAAACCCGTCGTCAAGCTCCGTCGGCAGTTTACCATCGCCCATCATTTCCATGAGCTGATCCATTGCCTTTTCACGGGCCTTGGCAGAATCACGACCCGGAATATCAATGAGGACTTCGGCAGGGCACTGGGCAAGCGTGTATTGAACCATGAGTAATGAAGGGTTTCAGGGTGAAGGTGAACAGACGGCACGTGTCTTTCGCGGCATTATCGCGGCATTATCGCGGCATTATTCTGGGCAAAGTGTATATAGTTGCCATGTACTACTTGACATGCCAGAGATGGTACCTCAAAAGCAGCCATTATTTCAAACTTTGCTCAACACCTGAGACAGGGTCTCACGGCGAATGGGCTTGCTGAGGTAGTCGTTCATCCCCGCCGAGAGGCAGCGCTGGCGATCTTCAGAAATGGCGTTGGCGGTCATTGCCACAATCCATGGCTGGGAGACCCGACGCCCCAAGTTGCGAATCCGGCGAGTGGCTTCAATGCCGTCCATCCCAGGCATGCGCATATCCATCAGCACCACATCGTAAACCTGCTGGTGCAGCGACTCCAGCACTTCGTGGCCGTTAGAGACCACGTCCGATTCATAGCCCAGTAACTCCAGCAGATGCTGAGCCACTCGCTGATTCACAGGGTTGTCTTCGGCAATTAAAATTCTCAAGGGCTTGGCGGGCGCTGAATGGGAGTGGGCGGCCAGCACCGGTGTCTCATCCACCGACTGGGCCTGGGGATCTTGTTGGGTCTGGATCCGAATCAGCGCCCGGTAGAGGGCAGCCTGCTTGATCGGCTTCCAAAGAATAACGGTATCTCGGTGCCAGGACTGACCTGGGTTTTCGCTCAGGGTGGCCAGCAGAATGATGGGCAATTCAGGAGAGTCGGCCGAGCTGCGCAGGGCCGCCATCGCACTGATGTTGTCGACTTTGGTAACGCTGGCGTCGAGAATGATCAGGGCAAACTGCTGCCCCTGCTGGATCAGCACTAACGCCTCGGCCACGCTGCGGACGCTCACTGGTGTGACCGATAGCGCCTGCATCTGCCATTCCAGGCTGGTGCATCGCGTGAGGTTATGATCGATGATCAGGCAGCGTTGGTTGGCCCATTTAGCCAGCCCCTTGGGTAAGAGTTTGCTGGTCGGCAGATTTTGGGGTGTGGTTTGGATGATGAACGAAAAAACGCTGCCCTTGCCCAGCTGGCTCTCGACCCACAGGCGACCGTTGAAGGTTTCAGCCAGTCGCTTGCTGATGGCTAGCCCCAGTCCGGTGCCACCGTACTTACGGGTGGTCGAGCTGCTGACCTGGCTGAAGGGTTTAAATAGCTTGTGCATCCGATCGACCGGGATGCCAATACCGGTATCGCGAATGGAAAACTGAATGGCACAGTCCTGCGCTGCGCGGGTATTGAGCCTGGAGATAGCAGAAATGCCTCGGCTGGGTTGGGCACTGGCGGCTTGCTCAAGGGGAATCGGCCGAATGTGGAGGGTCACCTCGCCCGCCTCGGTAAATTTGACGGCGTTACCCAGCAGGTTGAGCAAAATTTGCCTGAGCCGGACCGGGTCGCTGACGATCACCGATGGGGTGTCTGGGTCGATGGCGTACACCAGCTCTAGCCCCTTATCGACCGCACGTGGGGCGACGATATCCAAGCTTTGCTCTACGCAGGTGCGTAGGTTGACCGGATGCTTCTCGAGCACCAGCTTGCCCGCCTCAATTTTAGAAAAGTCGAGGACGTCATTAATCAGCGCCAGCAGCGCCTGACTGCTGTTGTGGATAGTCTCAGTAAATTCACGCTGCTTGGCGGTGAGCTGGGTTTCTTCGAGCATTTCTGAGACGCCCACAATCGCGTTAAGCGGCGTCCGAATTTCGTGGCTCATGGTACTGAGAAATTCGCCTCGGGCCTGCAGCAGGGCGTTGGTACGCAGGCGGTCAGTCAGTGCGATCGCACCCTGGGTCAGCCCCAGAACCAGCAGCGGTGCCATGACCGGCAACGCCACGTTACCGTAGAGCGCCCCCAGCGACAGCAGCACCCAGCTACCTGAGGCCGCCAGCCAGATGCCCAGCTGGGCACGAAACTCTCGTCGCTTCAAGATCCAACTGGTAAGCGGCCCCAACAGCAGCAGCCCCAGCCAGACCTGGGAGGGCGGTAGCGTTCTCAGCCAGCTTTGCTGTAGCAGGTTGTGCAGCGCGGCGGCATGCACAAACACGCCCCCGACCGCATTGTCGGGACTGAACGGAGTGCGAATCTGATCAAATCCAGTGGCGGTGGCGCCGACCAGCACAATCTTCCGCTCAAACACAGACGCCTCGACGGTGCCATCCAGCACTTCGATCAGGCTGACATAGCGGACCTCGCGATGGGGCCCCGGCCAGTTGAGCTGGATCTGGTCATCACTGGGAATCGGGACGATGTCTTCGACCAGGCTGTAGGCCTGGATGGCGGCGACGCTCAACGCTGGGACCGCGCTGATCTGGACATCGATATGACGGGCGACACCGTCTGACCCGATGGGCTGCTGAACATGACCGATTGCGATCGCATTGTCCGCCAACAGGGGGCTCGGATAAACCGGCAGATCGTCGCCGCCCCAGGCCATGGCCATCACCACGCCGCTGTGGAAGGCCATCGCCTCGGCCAACTCAGCATCGGCCGGGCTGGGATCCGCCAGCAGCAGATCGAAGGCAACCACCGCCGCCTCGGCTTCAGTCAAAATAGCGAGCAGCTCGGTGTAATAGTCCCGAGAAATTGGAAACTGCTCTAACTGGCGCAGAGTGGCATCATCAATGCCAACAATAATCACCCGCTCATCCCACGGCTGCGTTCCCCGCAGACGAATGAGCGTTGTGGACATCAGGTTCTCTAGGGGGGTCCAAATGCCCAGCTGCCCCAGAGCCACGACCGTTGCGCTGACAATCAACCCCGGCAGCATTTGCCGCAGAGGTATCAACAGTCCTTTAGGGAATCGCCAGCTCATACAGTTGTTCTGTTCCCAGGGGCGTTACAACGGTGACTTGAAATGCCCGAACGTTACCGACCGGAATTTGCAAGTCAAACTCACCCGTCCGCTCAGTGGGTTGCGTTTCCCCATTGACAATGAGCAAATTGACTGGATCGGTTCGACCTTGGAAGCTTACCAGACGTAAGTTGTCGGTCTCGTCGTCGGTCGCCCCGTCGCCGACAAAGCTCCACTCTAGCCGGGCGACGTCTAGAAAGGGGTTGTCCGTTAGCGGCATCGGCGGATCGGGCGGTTCGTTCGGGACCACCATCGTTTGCAGTCCGGCCGCAACCGCAACGGTTTCTCCGGCTGCGATCGCAGCGACTTCCCCTTCTAAGGTAGCAACTCCAGTGCGGCCATTGGGCTGAATCGCCACCCCAAAATCGGTACCACGAACCCCGTTAACCCCAGCAGGCGTCCGAATATTGAGTTCGCTATCCGGATCGGTAAACGAACGCACCTGCAGCCGCGCCTGTCCTCGGTCAACGGTCAGCTCGGTCACCCGACCGCCACTGCGGGTCGCCCGCAGCCGAGAAACTCGTATCGTCGTATTTTCCGACAGCAGCACAAAACCAATCTGGGTATCCACCGCCAGACGGGCAGATGAACTCCGCCCCGTGGTCACCTGATCGCCAATCGCCCGGATGCGATCACCCACCTGGGCCAGACGCGTTTGCCCGCCGCTAATCACCTCGACACTGCCCGTCATACTGCGAAACTCTAACCAGCGGTCGGCCCGTACCGACAGCGTTCGAGCACTGACGGAAACTGACAGCGCGATCATGCCAACACAAAGCGTCAGCAGTATGGGCAATCGATAACGACGAAAACTAAGCATGCTGAATGGAACCTGTCCGTATCCTGAACGGCCTCCCCATAATCGCACGGGTAAATTCGGCTGGTTCCTGATTTTTCGACCGCGCCCAGAGATTCCGCTAAATGGCTGAGTTGAGGCAGCAAGACCGGAGAGCAGCCCCGCAGCCAGCTAAAAAGCGGCAATCCCACGACGGTGAATGAGCCGGGTGTCATAGCCCGCCCGCTGAAACTGACGATGGATCACCTCGGCTTCGGCCCGCGTAGTAAAGCTACCGACCTGCACAAAGGGCCCCAGGCGAGACTGACTCAGATAGGCATCCGGCACGCAGGCCCTGACCTCGGTCAGCTGCTCGGCGTCGGCTCCCGGCAAAATCACCAAATAGGGTCGCCAGGGAAGCGCGCCAATGTGGATAACCTCATCGCGCTGTTCGGTATTAAGGGACTGGGGCGAGGTTAGCAGCGCCTCACAGGACTGGGCCTGGACAGCTGTGGGCCAGGCAAACCAGAGGCCGACGCCGACCAGGCTTCCCAATAGCCGCTGCGGCCATCCCTGCCCAAGCGCAACCGTCAACGTCTCGTTAGCTGACACCAGTCGGATTCGGTCGTTACGCAGAATGGGATGACAGGGCATAGGGTCGGTTAAGTCGGTCTAGCTGCTGGACAAGCAGGCTCAAAAATAGGCCGACATCGGTCACCACACCGGTTGACTCCAGCGAGCCGCGATCGCTCAGCTTGGTTACCACGGCTGGGTTAATGTCTACACACACCATTTTGACACCCGCTGGAGTCATGTTACCCACCCCAATCGAATGCAGCATGGTCGAGAGCATCAAAATCATGTCAGCCCCCCTAATTAGCTGAGCATAATGGGCCTGAGCCTTGACCAGGTCCATCTGCGTGTCGGGCAGCGGGCCGTCATCACGAATGGACCCAGCGAGGGAAAACGGCACGCCCCGCTTGACACACTCGTACAGGATGCCCTGGGTCAAAACGCCCTGCTCGACCGCTGCGGCGATACTGCCGCACCGGCGAATGGTGTTAATCGCCCGCAGGTGATGCTGGTGCCCGCCGCGTACCGGCACGCCCTGGCGCATGTCCACGCCTAGAGAAGTGCCCAGCAGCGCCTGCTCAATATCGTGAACAGCCACCGCGTTGCCCCCCAGCAGCACCTGTACGTAGCCCTCGCGAATCAGCTGGCTTAGATGGTCGGCCCCGCCTGTGTGTACCACCACCGGGCCGGGCACGACCACGGCTTTGCCCCCCTGATCGCGCAGCTTGCGCAGTTCCCAGGCGACTTGCTCGACCACTAATTCCACCCGCCGTTCACTAGAGACGCCCGCACCCATAAAGCTGAACTCTTCGGCTTTATGGGTGCGATTCGCCTTTCGCACCGTCCGAATGCCCTCAACCCCAATCACCACGGCGTCACCGGCCTTGATATCGCGAATCAGGCGACAATCAGCCCGGTCACCATCGACAATCACCACCCCATCCATGCGCTGATGTTGAACCCGCAGCCAGCGACCGTCCACTCGCACCTCGGTGGGGTAAATCGTGCTGCTGTAGAACGTCTCTGGCGCGACGCCGTCTTTTTCGGCAGTGAGTATCCGCGCATCGGTAATCTCTTCTTCAACCGGCACCGCCCCGAGGTCGATCAGCTGGGACATGATTGCATCCATCACATCCCGGTCTGGGGCCGATACGCGTACCCGCGCCGAGGAGAGACTCTGACGCTGGGTACCCAGATCAAAGTCCTGCACCTGAAAGCTGCCGCCTGCTTCGATCACAATGTCCAGTGCTCGACTGATCAGCCCCGAGTCGAGCAGGTGCCCTTCTAATACGACCGTGCGGCTTTCGAGCTTGATCTCACCGTGCAAATCAGTCCGCACGGGCTCCGTCACCCGCAGAGTCAGGCATTTAGACGCGCCACCGGCCTTAAGAAACTCGGTCAGCGGCGTTTCTTTGACGGTAAAGCCTACCTCTGCTAGCTGCTGCCGCAGGGTCTCACTCGCCTGATTCATGATCACCAACTGGTTGATGTTGACCGCATTACAGGCAAAGTTCACTGCATCTTCTTCGGCAACGGCAATCCGCTTATGGGGCGGCACCCGCATTTCGATCAGCCGGTTAGAGTAGGCATCAAAGGCCGCCGGATAGTAAAGCAGATAGCCGTTACTGAGGGGACAAAAGCAGGTGTCGAGGTGATAGAACCGCTCATCCATCAGCCGCAGCGATATCACATCAATATCCAACCACTTAGAAACGTAGGCGTGGGTATCTAGCTCGGTACGAAAGCCGTACCCGGCCCACAGCACCCGGCCCTCACGGTCGAGTAGCGCGTCTCCTGCCCCCTCAAAGGGCAGGTCTTGGGGCAGCTCATGAACGGTGTGGCCCTGCTGCTCAAACCAGGCCTTAAAGAAGGGTTCCTCTCCCTGCCGCTCGGGATACAAAAACCGGCTCAGTACGACCTGATCGCCTAAAATCAGCCCCGCATTGGCCGTAAAGACCATATCGGGCCAGCCCGGTTCTGGCGTCACCAGATCGACCTGGGCATGGGCCGCAATGATTTCGTGCAGCCCCTGCCACTGCGCCTGGGCTCGCTCTTTTGAGGAGCGGTGAACGTTGCCCTCCATCCAGGGATTGATGACGTAATCCACGTCGTAGTGGGTTGGGGCACACATTAAAAACCGAAGGGACGCGCTCATGAAATTTGCACCAGAGGTAGGGACAGCCTCCTATTCTAGGCGTCCACTCGCCGTTAATGGACTAAAGCGTGTGCAGGGTTCGGAACGAACGGCCCGAACGGGTTGCCATGAGCCTCGCGATGTGATCGAATCTTGACAGAATCCATAGCCCGTTACACGGCCCATCCCCCGCCCAAAGGGGCCGTGATTTTACTTGAATGCGGTGTTCGAGCACGGCACCGATTGGGTTAAACCGTCAAAAAACACCCTCATAATGTGAAGAAGCGAACAAGTAACAGCATCAGTAGCGCTTACTTATCAAGGCTGGTCAATATAAGGCTGGTCAATATCTGGTCAATATCTGGTCAACATGTATACAGTCGCCAGGCACCCGAGGACGCGACTGCGAACCCGGTAGCGCTCTGCATTTATCTGCACTTGGCCGCATTTATCTGCACTTAAAGGGCACCACTACAAGGGGCACCACTACCCGGTGTCCCAGACAAAGCGACCAAAGGCGATATCTCAGGCGATATCTCAGAGGCACAATCAGGCTTACTCACCCATGATTCAGGCAAAGGTACTTAAAGTGACCGCGCTGGGCGTCGCGCTACTGCTCGCAGGGGCGGCCCTACCAACAGCGGCACAAAGCTTTACGGGCAGCAGCACTGGCCGCTTTGGCACACCCATAACAGGGCCAGACTCCGTTTTCTCAGGCGTCGGCACCCCTACCTTCACAGCGGGCGAGCCCACCAGTAGCTCAACTACCAACGTGCTGACCTTCACGGGCAACGCCTTCACGAGCACAACTGACAGCCCTTTTAGTCTGGGTAAGCTGAGCTACACCAATGGCAAAACCCTCTCGGGCACCGAGGTTGAAGCCGTTCCTCTGACGATAGACCTGACATTTTCAAATCGGCCAGGTCTGATGCCATCGTTCACCTTTGACTTTGACTTCGAAACGACGGTTAACAACGGCATCGATCCGGTGGCCGACGCCGACCGACTGATCGCAACCACGGCGATTCCGGCCCAAGCCTTTGCGGTCGACGGGACCGTATTTACGCTCGAACTACTAGGCTTTCGTCAGAACGGGGCCATCGATAACGAGTTCTTTGCCTTTGAGGATGTGACCACCTCAGGCACGCTGCTAGGACAGATTACACGGCCAGAAAACGTACCCGAACCCTTATCTACCCTGGCGCTGGGCTGGTTTGCAGTCGTCGGCATGGCCTGGAGACGGACTCGGCAAGTCTAGGGCAAATCGGGGGGCCCCTCGGACGGAAACAGGTGCTCAGCAGCGTCTACATCCGCAGTAGTGCGATCGCACAGTACTCCCAGCAAACTGACCAAACGAGACTTAACCTCGTCATGGGCATATTCGGCCTCGGGGTGAGGGGGCTGACCGGGCTGCTGAAAGCGGGGTCGCTCGCCGTAGAGCTGTCCCCAGGCGAAGTTGACCTGGCGGGAAAATTCGTACAGCTGGTGTGGCGCTTCGGTCAACTCCCGCAGAATCAGCGCTAACGCTGTCAGCGGCTGGTCTAAATGCTGACTAATGCGAATATCGTGGCGGACCCAACTCTGGAGCGTGGGTTTGAGGGCACCTGCCGGATCGGACAGGTTGTCTGAGATGAACTGATTGACCTGGGCCATCGCCCGCAGCGGCCTGGGAATCGAATCGTCACCCTTCAGAAAGTTGGCCCCTTCCCGAGCGATCGCATCGGCCAGCTCAAATTTACGCCCGGTGGGGCCTACAGAATCCGGTAGCTCAGAACCTGACAACGCTATGACCCCTAACGTTTGGACGCGAGCCGTTCAGGCTTGACGGCAGGCGCAGCAACCTGCTGGTTTAGCACGCTGGCAGAAAACAGCTGCCCGGTGGTCAGATGATGAGTGAGCAGGGAGGGAGGACGTGAATACTGTTGCAGGTAGCGGGCAATATTTTGGTGATTCGGATGAGGGTGATTTGGATTGGGGTGATTTGGGCTGGGGCGTTTCGAGCTGCCCCCCTGGCTCACCGTCGCAGCAACCGAGCGCGCAGGCTGGGAGACATCGCCGTGATGACTACCCAAGGAAGCCGGCTCCAGCGTGCTGCCCATGCTGAGAACCAGTAGCAGACTGGCTAACCCAAACCCAAGCCGGGACGAACCCAGAGAACGTAGCCACTGAACCGGAGCAATCGTTAAAGCCCAAACCCGCGCCGCACCAGCAAACACCTCGTCAAGAAAAACGCTAAACACAGAACACACTTATCAGGGGACAGTGGCTGTAGCGGCGTTACGAGCAATTCTTGAAAGCCATCGACGGTGGTGGTCAATGCCAACCCCGCGATGATGCGTTACAAACCACTACAAAAAGCAATAAAGCTTATAGATATTACTGTAACAGACTTAACGATTTTTCTCAGAACAGGTCCCTGGATCATCGGTGCTAAGCTATCTCAGTTGGCTAGGATGGGTCTGGAAAGCAAGCCTATTCGAGCGTTTGCGTTGCGGTTTTTCTGTAGTAGTGGGTGAATGGTTAAAACAAGTCGCCAAATTCAGCAGGCTATTGAGCAGTTACAGCAGCAAACGACTAAGTTAGGTGACGAGCTGGAGTCCTTGTATGAAGACTACTTCAAAACGCTAGGCGAAGCGAGCCAGCGGCAGCTGGTGCTAGCGGCCTACCACCTCTGCACCCAGGTTTATCCCGAGTCATTTCTGAAACTGAGCTACAGCCAGCGGGAAAAGCTCCAAAAGACGCTGCAGCAGCTAGGCTCCCAGATACATGAGCAGCTACTGGAAAAATGGCAGCGGGCGAAACGCGCCAGTCGTCAGTCGTTTCAGTCAGACGGTCTGTCGTTAATTAAGCAGCTATTTTTGCAGGCAGAAACGGCCCAGGCCCTCTCACGTCAAACCTCGCCTGGAGACGACCGTCAGCCACCAACCGAGGCTGATGATAGCGATGGCCATCCCGACAGCAGCGCTGCGGCACCCGCAGCGGCTTCGCCAGAGTCTCCTGAGTCTGCCACGCCCCATCCCCCCAAAGATGCAGACGCAGAGACCTCGGCAAACAACGCCCTGTTAGACCGTTTAGAAGGTGAGTTAGACAGCTGGCTGAACGAATCGATCGATCCGCGCGAGCCAAGCGAGTCAGAAGAGGAGGGGGTGCCCGCCGACGATCGCGATCTGCGGCGACCGCTACGCTATCGCGTTCTTAAGGTTCAAGAAAGCGACGACGGCACCGATATTTCTTTCCTTGACGGCGGCGAATTGGGCGCAGACGACCCAGCGGCCATACGGGCCAAAATTTTAGAGCAGCGCCTCGGGGAGGATGCCAGTACAACGGCGGCAGCGACTGGCGAGGAAGACTCAACCGAGGCTGGGAGCGAGGAAGAAGCCGCCCCGCTGGAGCCGACCCACCTACTACGGCTGCAGCTGCTCATGGAAAAATCAATCCGAGACATTCTCAAAACCGTTTCTGAAACGGCCAACTACCTCCTGCAGCAGGCGCAAATCGTCCCCGAGATGCCTAAGGCGCTGCTGGCGGCGGCAGCCGAGTCAGACGGTCTGTCTCAAACGCCGATGAAAACGCCTAACCTGCTGAAGATCTCAGTCAAGATTTTGCACGGGGTCGACGATGATGAGGATGAGGACGACGACTCAATGGATCAGGAAGACGATCGCCCTTCTGAGCTTGAAGAGACGCTCGGTCACCACCTGGAGCAGGCGCTCAGACAGCGTTTAGCAGACGGCTCAGATGCTTCGGACAGACCGAACAGTTCGGAGGACCCAGGCGACTATTCGGATGAGGCACCCTCTCGGCAACCGCGCATTCTACAGATAGAGTCTCTGCCGGAGTTTGTGGTCATTCACCTGCGGCTGAGTGAGGTGGAGTTTGCGGATCCCTACGCAGCCTCTCAGCGGCGGCAGATTCGCGCTAAGATGAACGATCTTAAGAAGCTGGGGCGGGCCTATAAAAAGGCCCAACGTAAACTTGCGATCGCACAAGCCGAAGATGCCTGGAGGGCGAGCTGGATAGAATAATCCCAAGATTCGGAGCCCCAAAAGCAATCAATGCCAGACTGGATTCGTCTACATAAAGCCTTAAGCGTCGAGGCCGACCGTGGATTCAACGACCTCGAAGGAACCCAGCAGCGCTTTAGCGAATTTCTTAAGAAAAGCTTAGAAGAAACGCCCGAGCAGCTCTCTCGTCTCGATCAGGAACGCTGGCAAGAACTCTCGGGGCAGTATGCCAGCTATGGCGATCTCTCCTTTGCCCAACGACAACATTTGGTGGCCGACACGCGCCGGTTTCTCTACCAGACTCGAAAGTCATTAGAGAACCAACGACAAATGACCCTGGGTGACGCGCCTATCGTCGCAGAACGGTCTAACTATAACGGCGCTTCCAACACAAATTCTTCGGGGCAAACCTCTCCTGGCCCAAAATCTGCTAACCCAAAATCTCCTGGCCGAAAAACAAAGCAGCCCAAGACCAAACAGCTGACCGAATCCAAATCTATCGTCCACCGCTCCGGGCATCCCCTCGATCAGTCGGTGATGTATCTCAAAGGGATTGGCCCAAAGAACAGCGAAAAGCTGGCAAAGCTGGGGCTATTAACCGTGCGAGACGTGCTGTATTACTATCCCCGAGACCATATCGACTACGCCAAGCAGGTCAAAATTCGCGATCTGGTTCCCGGTGAGACAGTGACGGTCGTCGCCACGGTGCGCCGCTGTAACTGCTTCAATAGCCCGCGCAATAGCAAGCTCACCATTTTTGAACTGAGCCTGTTTGACGGCAGCGCCTCGATGAAAATTAGCCGATTCTATGCCGGCAGTCGGTTTCGCAATCGCGGCTGGCAAGAGCGGCAAAAGCGGCTCTACCCGTCCGGAGCGGTGGTGGCGGCCTCGGGCCTGGTTAAGCAGGGCAAGTACGGCATTACCCTCGACAACCCCGACTTGGAAGTACTAGAGAGTTCTGAAGACCGCATTGACTCCCAGGTCATCGGGCGGGTGGTGCCGGTTTATCCCCTCACCGATGGGGTTGGGGCAGACCTGGTCAGAAAGGCGGTAGTGGCGGCACTCCCGGCAGCGGTCGAGATTCGCGATCCGCTACCGGCAGCCATGCGAGAACAGTTTGAGCTGGTACAGCTGGCAGGTGCGATCGCAAATATCCACTTCCCAGCCAACGCTGACGATCTGGCCCTGGCCCGTCGCCGCCTAATTTTTGATGAATTCTTCTACCTACAGCTGGGTCTACTGCGTCGCCGCAAACAACAACAGCAGGAACAGACGCGAATACAGATGGCTCCGACCGGCGAGCTGATCGACCAGTTTCACACAGTACTGCCCTTTGACTTTACCGGCGCGCAGCAGCGGGTCAGTCAGGATATTCTCAGCGACTTGCAGCAGTCAGTACCCATGAACCGGCTTGTGCAGGGCGACGTGGGCTCAGGTAAAACCGTTGTTGCCGTCGTGGCCATGCTGGCGGCAATCCAAAACGGCTATCAGGCAGCGCTCATGGCCCCCACCGAAGTGCTGGCCGAGCAGCACTATCGCAAGCTGGTGAGCTGGTTTAACCTAATGCACCTGTCGGTGGAGCTGCTGACGGGCTCCACCAAGACTGCCAAACGCCGCAAAATTCACTCCGAGCTGATCACTGGCGAGCTGCCGGTACTGGTGGGTACCCATGCGCTGATCGAGGACCCGGTGAAGTTCAGCAATCTAGGCCTGGTAGTCATCGACGAGCAGCACCGCTTTGGCGTGCAGCAGCGGGCGCGGCTGCAGCAAAAGGGCGACAATCCCCACGTGCTGACGCTCACCGCCACCCCCATTCCTCGCACCCTGGCCCTGACCCTGCACGGCGACCTGGATGTGAGCCAGATTGACGAGCTGCCTCCGGGCCGTAAGGCCATCCAGACTACTCTGATCAAGGGTAAAGACCGCAACCATGCCTACGACCTGATCCGTCGGGAAATTGCCCAGGGGCGGCAGGTGTATATTGTCTTGCCACTGGTAGAAGAGTCCGAGAAGCTGGACCTGCGTTCAGCGGTGGA
This sequence comes from Cyanobacteria bacterium J06648_16, assembly GCA_039817185.1. Lineage (GTDB taxonomy): Bacteria > Cyanobacteriota > Cyanobacteriia > Phormidesmidales > Phormidesmidaceae > CAWUKV01. The sequence continues at coordinate 179,522 of JBCBWI010000001.1, forward strand.
AGAACACCAGCGGCTGAGCGAAGTGGTATTCCCGGAGTTCAACGTGGGCCTGCTACATGGGCGGATGAGTTCAGCAGACAAGGATGCGGCGATTGTGGGGTTTTGCGATCGCAAGTACCACATCCTCGTCTCTACCACCGTCGTCGAAGTCGGCGTCGATGTCCCCAATGCCAGCGTCATGCTGATCGAACATGCCGAGCGCTTTGGCCTCTCGCAGCTGCACCAGCTACGCGGACGCGTTGGTCGAGGCGCTGACCAGTCCTACTGTCTACTGATGAGCAGCACCAAAAACGACACCGCCATTCAGCGACTCAAGGTATTAGAACAGTCCCAGGACGGCTTTTTCATCTCTGAAATGGACCTCCGCTTTCGCGGTCCGGGTCAGGTGCTCGGCACCCGCCAGTCCGGCATCCCCGACTTTGCCCTGGCCAGCCTAGTCGAAGATCAAGACGTGCTAGAGCTCGCCCGCCAGGCAGCAGAACAGCTCATCAACGAAGACGCCACGTTGAATTTATGGCCGCTACTGCAGCGAGAACTCGACCGCCGCTACACTAAACTCATGGGCGGCGCGATTTTTACCTGATGCTAACTGAACTCCCTGACCTGGTAAAAGACCGATTGTCTACTTCCCAGCAGCAAATTGACGAATTCTGCCAGCGTTGGAAGCTAGCTCGATTGTCGCTGTTTGGTTCAGTACTCAGAGATGACTTTGGTCCCGATAGCGATATAGATTTGTTGTATCTATTTGTGCCTAATCACGGGTGGGATGCTTTTGACTGGCTACACATGCGGGCAGAATTGGCAAAGATGTTTGGTCGTAAGGTTGATCTTGTCAGCCAGAAATATCTGAAAAATCCCTACCTGATTAAAGAGGTTACAAGTACCGAAAAGGTTCTGTATGAAAAGCCACAAGACTAACGATACGTTTTTGAGTCACATGATCCAGGCTATTCAGAATATTCGGGCGTTTACCGCAGCCCTGACTTTTGAGCACTACACCACTGACCTTGTACTTATCAGTGCGGTCGAGCGTCAGTTTGAAATATTGGGTGAAGCCGCCCGTCGGTTGCCTCATGATTTCAAAGACCAACATCCAGAGATCAGTTGGCAAGATATTGTTGACCTCCGCAACGTAATTATTCATCAGTATGACGGCATTGATCAGGATATTATTTGGAAGATTATCTCTTCTCGGCTACCAAAGTTAGAGGAGACTCTCATAAACATACTGGAATCCAGAAAGATGGATAGTGACAGATGAGTCAACTGATGCACTACCAAAACTGTATTGAGAAACTATTGACGGCTCATGGTGAGCGTGTACCTGTCAATGGTGAGATCGAGTGTCAGCTAGTCTTTGACCGTCAGCACCATCACTACCAGTTGGTTGACTTAGGTTGGGACGATCAGCATCGGGTCTACAACTGCGTTTTTCATCTCGATATTAAGGATGACAAGATTTGGATCCAGCGGAATCAAACAGATACGTCGATTGTGGAAGAGATGATCTCGATGGGTGTTGATAAAAACGATATTGTTCTCGGATTACAGCCGCCCTATGTCAGAGAGATGGTAGCAGCTTCGTCCGATGCTGACTGAACTTCCTGTTCGAGTCAAAGAGCGATTCTCCACTTCTCAGCAGCAGATTGGCGATTTCTGTCGCCGCTGAGAGATAGCTCAACTTTCGCTATTCGGCTCAGTTCTGAGAGAGGACTTTGGTCCCGATAGGCGATTTTACTCACTTTACTTCCTTCTACCAAATCACGGCTAGACCGGTTTTGACTGACTACCTACATATCACCACCAGCGAAGCAGCATACTAGCGATAAGATCAGGACGCACGTAGCAGGATACGTCATGACTAAAGGCCGCCGATTGAGTATTACATTTATAAGCCTTAGCGTCCTTATCGCTGCCTACCTCGGTATCTGCTGGCACATTCTCAATATTCTGATTACTCCAGAACGCAAGAGCCGTCAGCCACCGACGGCAGATGCAATCAATGTTCAAGAGATTCGCTCTCTATCATTCGAGAGCCTGACCGATCGAACCCAGCTGCAAGGCTGGTTGATTCCTAGCGAAACCCGCAAGGCGATTATCCTGCTTCACGGGCTTCATTCCCATGCCTGGAACTGCCAGACTGCTGACCTCGCCCAGGCGTATGCCAGCGAAGGGTTTTCTGTTTTTCTATTCGACCTGCGCGGGCATGGCCGATCTGAAGGGGACTATCTTGGCCTGGGTCAGTTAGAAAAAGGCGACCTTCAAGCAGCGGTTGACGTCCTGCTAGAAGACGGCTTTCGTCCCGGTCAGATTGGCGTTCACGGGACTTCCTATGGGGCTGCTGTTACCCTGCTGGCGGTCGACGAAATCGAAGCGGTCGGTGCGGTTGTTGCCGACAGTGCGTTTGCCGATATGAGCGATGTGGTTAGCGGCGAACTCAAACGACAGACAGGGTTGCCGCCCTTTGCCTCCCGATTACTTTTGCCAGGGTTAAGCATTCTGGGGCAGCACCAGTACGGGGTCGATATTACCCAGTCCATTCCAGAGGAGAGTATTGGTCAGATTGCCCCGCGCCCGATTTTGCTCATCCACGGCGATCAAGATGAGGTGATTCCCTACAGTCACGGTCAGCGGCTGCAGACAGCGGCAGCCCCCCAAACCGAGCTGTGGACCCTACCCGTAAAACATGTCGAGGGTGTTCAGCTATTGCCTGAGTGCCGTCCGGCACCGACCCGCGATGCATTCTTGACTAAGGTGACCCAGTTTTTTGACGAGCACCTGTCAGCTGGTGGCATCGCTGCAGAATGAACAACAACAAACCGGCAAAGCTTTCTCTCACAACAAAGCTCGCCTATGGTATCGGAGAAGTTGGGCTGGTGATGCCGGTTAGCATTGCCATCTTTTTTCTGCTGTATTTTTTAACCGAGGTGGCAGGATTATCGCCAACGCTCGCTGGAACCGTGCTTTTAATCGGCACGGGCTGGGATGCGATCAGCGATCCGCTGATTGGTTGGTTAAGCGATCGCACCCGTACACGCTGGGGACGGCGCTTTCCCTGGATGGTTGGCGGGGGCATTCCTTTAATACTCTGTTGCACCCTGCAGTGGTGGGTGCCGCCGTTTGCTTCGCAGCGCGGCCTGTTTGCCTACTACTGTCTGCTGTCGATTTTGGTCTACGCGTCTTACACAGCCGTTGTGTTGCCGTTTACCGCTCTGGCGGCGGAGCTAGCCACTGACTACGACGAACGGACAGCCATGATGGGCTTCAAGTCTGGGTTCAATACGGTCGGCAGCATCCTGGGGCTCGTTGTTGCACAGGCAGTCTTCACGGCGGTTTCAGACCCTCAGCAGCAATATCTCACCATTGGCATACTGACGAGCGCTGGCGTTCTGATCGGCATTGCCGTTTGCGTTTGGGGAACACAACAGCGCTACTGGCAGCAACAAAGGAGTATAGTCGTGGCCCAGCCAGCGCTAACCCAGCCACTTTGGACCGATCTGCTCTCGGTGCTGGCCAACCAGCCTTTCCGTTGGTTGTTGGGCCTGTATTTGGGCGCGTGGATCGGCACTCAGGTCGCGGCGGCGATGCTGCCATACTTCATCTCTAGCTGGATGCAGCTGGCAGAGCAGGCGTTTACGCAGATGGCAATCGCAATTCAAGGTACGGCGGTTGTCAGCCTGCCGGTTTGGATGGGGGTAACCCGGGCAACCAGCAAGCGAACAACGTTCTTTTTGGGCGCACCGCTGACGCTACTGGCACTGTTAGGCCTGATCACGGTACAGCCTGGGCAGGTGGTGCGAATGTATGTGCTGGCGGCTATCAGCGGGGTTGGGTTAGCCACGTTTTATCTGGTCCCCTTTGCCATGCTGCCTGACGTAATTGATATCGATGCGGTGCAGACCGGGCAACGGCGAGAGGGACTGTTTTTTAGCTGCTTGGTGTTTTGCCAGAAGCTGGGAAGTGCGATCGCACTTTTTACCATTGGCTACCTACTTGATCGAGCCAACTTCGTCACCAGCAGCGGCACTCCCCACATCGAACAGCCCGCCTCGGCCCTGTTGACCATCCGCCTGCTAATCAGCGTCCTACCCGCACTGCTGACTGCCCTCAGCCTTTATTTCGCCTACCGCTACCCGCTCAGGCGCACCGTCACGACCTTTCCAGACGATACCTGAGCCAACGTTACCCCTATAGCTTCGATTTCACCTTTAGCCTCAGCGAAGCCGGGGGGGCCAGCGTCAGCCCCCGCCGTACCGGCAAAAGCGGTCGATGTTGGGTGAGGTCCAACTCGAAGCGCTGCATCAGCGTCGCCACACTGAGCTTAAGCTCCATCATGGCCAGAGCGTAGCCAATGCATCGCCGATGACCGCCGCCAAAGGGCAGATATTCATGAGGTGCGTACTGGCGCTCCAAAAATCGCTCAGGTCGAAACTGTCTAGGCTCAGGATACAGGTCCGACCGCTGGTGAATAATGTAGGTCGCAGGCATCAGGGCAGTACCCGCCTCAAACGCATAGCCAGAGAAGACCTTGGGTTCGCGCAGAACCCGCAAGAAGGCCGACGGCGTAATCGGATAAATTCGGAGCGTTTCCTGACAAACCGCAGTCATATAGGGCAGCTGAACTATCGCCATCGGATCCGGATTAGGACCAAGCGTTGCCAACTCCGCCCTAAGCTTCTCCTGAACCGCCGGGAGATAGTGAATCCAGTAGAGCATCCAGGCAATCGCTGAAGTGGTTGTCTCATGCCCAGCCAGTAGCAGCGTCACCAGCTCGTCGTGTAGCTCTCCATCCGTCATCCCCTCACCGTTCTCATCTCTCGCCTGCAGCAGTAGCGACAGAATATCGGTCGCCTTAGCAGCAGACGCATCAGAGCGTTCTAGAGACTGACGACGGTCATGAATCTCAGCATAGAGCAACTGCCGAATCCGCTCCCGCAGATGGATAAACCGTCCCCACGGGCTCCAAGGCCCCCAATCTTTTTGTAAGGTTGGAAAGAACAAAAAACTCGCACTGATGGGATAGGCAAAAGCGTCCAGTAGGTCACTCATCAGCCGCTGCAGTTCCGAGAGCCGAGCCCCTTCTCGCAGGCCAAAAACTGCCTGCAGAATCACACCCAGCGAGAGCGATTGCATAGGAGGGCGCGCAAGAACAGAATCACCCACCTGCCAGTCTGCGCTGACCTGACGCGTCACTTCACAGATTAGCTGCGCGTAGTCCCGCAAACGCTCCCCATGAAAGGGCGGCATCAGAAGCTTGCGCTGCCGCTGGTGCGCCTTGCCATCTAACAACAGAATCGAGTGCTCACCCACCATGCTCTGCAAGATTTGATTGCTCTGGCCCGTTGCAGCTTGACTGGCATCGAGCAAAAAAATCTCTCGCACAATTTCAGGGTCACCCACATACACCAGCGGCGCATCGGTATCGGCACCGATGATGAACGTGTGACCATAGCGCCTCACGCTATCGTCCATGTAACTGGTCGGTCGCAAAATCAGGCGTAGCAGCCGAAAGACGCGTCGTAAACCCTTAGCCTTTGGGCCATCCAATTGGCGGGATGCAGGATGGGCAGAAGTCGCGGTCTCTACAGGTTTGAGTATCATCGTTTGTTACTGGGGATTTTGGCTGGGGGTGATGATGATTACCGACTAGCAGACTGCTCAATCATAGTGGATGTCTCTAAAGTCGATACGATATGACCGTCGTCTCGTGCCCCTACCCCAAAGGTCATGGATGGTGACTCACCCTACACCGAAGTAGCCCAGCAGAGCCATGACTGGCTTAACCGAGTGAGACAATCGATGCAGAATCAAAATTCCTAAAGCTTCAGACGACAGGCCAGCAAAATCAACAAGAGAGAGACTACAACGCCGATAATACGGCAGCTTGGTTGTTAAATCTAGGCTCTTTAGGTTCAAAGAGCTTGACTTATGGCCCAGCCTCTAACACCTGATTGGCTCTGAGCGTCAAGTTAGGGAATCCAGGTGATACTAAAAACTGTTCTTTGGTGAAACGCTGTTCTTGATAACTATCATCGACCAGGTTAAGGACGAGAACGACGGCAGCGGCTGGGTCAATAATCCAATATTCTGGGATGCCTCTTTGAGCGTATTCCAACCGCTTCTCAACGTAATCACGTTCCCTTGATTTCTGATTCGTATCGCTGCTGGATACCACTTCCACCACCAGGGCAGGTGCAGGCATCTCGAACGTAATCAGCGACCGCTGCTTGCCGACCAAAGCTGCTGCGCCCTGCTCTGTAACAACAACCAAGTCAGGATAACGCGTATTAGCAGCACTGCCAGAGACCGCTATCTCCGTTCCACGACGAACACAGTAATACGGCACCCATTGTAAAAAGATGGAGAATAGCAAACTCCCAATCACGACATTGATATCGCTCTCAGCACCCATATTGACTAAGATTCCATCCCGCAATTCGTAACGAGTATCTGTACCATCGTCATAGTTCAGGTACTCCTCTAGAGTCATGCGCTGAGGAGCAACGGTAGGAATGAATGGGTTATTGGCAGTCGTCATGGTGTCCCGCCTAATCGATTCAGGATGCCACTCTCCTGTCTATTGACTCATCATAATTCGAATCCGCGAGTTACCGTCTGGAACCGCCGCACGACGGATCGGAGTACTGCATCAGGGAATGTATTAACGGGACTGGCGCGATTCGAACGCGCGACCTACCGCTTAGGAGGCGGTTGCTCTATCCAGCTGAGCTACAGCCCCAGTTTGACATCTAGCAATATACACGCTGGGCAGAGCGTTCGGGAGTAGGAACCGACAAAATCCGTCAAACTGCGGATGGGTTTAAGGTTTGTGCCAGGGCTGCTGCCAGGGGCCGCCGCCTGCTTCTAGACCGGCCAGATCGCTGCGGGCAGTAACTATCGGGCGGTCTTGCTCAAACAGCTGCAGCGTGAGCTGACCGTGGGTGGTGTCGCGGCAGCGAAACTGCAGACCGTCACGGGTGGGAACGCGAACGGTGTTGCCAGTATCGGAGGCTCGCCCGGTCAGCTCGATGCGGTAAGGCCCGCGACGGGCACTCATGGCCCAGTGCCCCCAGGGTTCAACCTGCCAGGTGAGCGAATTGTGGGTAGAGATGAAGGGGTGAAACTGACCTTGATAGTGCAAACCAATCAGACCGACGGTTTCCTGCCTGCCCAGCACGTCGCGTAGGCCACCCACGGCAGTCAGGGCCAGGTCGGGCTCGTCAAAGGCGTTGCACTGCATCCAAAACCACTTGATTGGAAATGCACCGCCCCAGTTTTTCTCAGCATAGGCCGGTGCGTTTTCAAATTCGTAGCGCTGGCCCTGCCAATCAACCCAGCCGGTCGCGAGCCCGTGGGCCATCAGCACCTGCCAGCCCGGTTCAAAGACGGGCAAAAAAGAAAGCCAGCCAGCGGTGGGTAGCTGGGACTCAGTAGGGTTACCCCAGCCGTAGATAGGGGTGGTCTCATACTGCCAGCGGACCCAGTTGCCTGTAGTCGGATCTTTGAGCTGGCCGTGGTTGAGGGTGGCCGTGGTCTGGTAGCCTTCGGTGCCGGTGTCAGTGTGGGCGGGAAATGGGGAGTGGGGAGTGGGGAGTGGAGGGTGACAGTGGCTGAGGGCAAGACGGTCGTAAGCGGCCCAGAACCCATTCACGTTCGGCAGCGTCCGGCAGAAATAAGCTTCGTCCGGCCCTAGTATCTGCGCCGCGCCACCGCTGTGGGGCTGACCGCCAACCGGGTCATCGATAGAGTACATAAAGGCAAAGGACTGCTGCTCGACCGGCAGCGTTACCCGAAAGTACCACCCCTCAAAGAAGCGCCGACTGGAGCGCTCCCAGTGGTAGCCGCTGTGGGGCGTCTGCAGGTTCACACTAGAGGCTGGCACCGGGGCTAAGCCTCAGCCCAGCGGGGCACGTAGGTCCACCCCTTTTTAATCGCTTTGCGACGGGGGGCGTAGTCGGGCTGTTTTTCGCCGACCAGCGCCCAGAACTGCTTGGAGTGGTTCATGTGGATGGTGTGGCACAGCTCGTGAACCAGCACGTATTCCACTAAATCCCGTGGCAGAAATAGCAGCTTGTAGTTAAGGCTGATGTCTTTACGGCTAGAGCAGCTGGCCCAGCGGGTTTTCTGACCGCGCACGGAGGCCTGCTTAAAGGGCAGATCGACATCAAAGCTGAGCTGGCGTAGCCAGGGCACCAGATCGCGCTGGGCGCGATGGCTCAGCCACTGCTGCAAAACGGCCTGACAGGTGGGGACGCTATCGATGTCGCCGCGTACCTTGAGTTTTTTACCCGGAATGGGCAGACAGATGGCCCCTTGATCGGCGGTCTTTTCGTAAACGACCTGCCAGGTTTCAGCAGAGGAACGAAGTTCGACGGTTTCGGGCTTGTCCTCATGCCAGTTTTTGGCCGTACGGGTTTCGAGCAGTTGCGATCGCGTTTGCACAATCCAGTCTCGCCGCCGCTCAATCAAGGTGTCTAACTGGCTGCGGTCGAACTTAGGCGGTACCACCACCTCGACCTCACCCTCAACCGAAATCTTGATCGACACCCGCTTGGCACGCTGGCTCTCACGCACCTTGTAAGGGGGCATCTCGGGGGGGAACAGCTCTAACTGATTCATGTCAAGCGGAGAACAGAGCCTGTGAAGGGACCGGTCACGATGACCTCTCGAAAGTATAGCGAAGCCTTTGCCATAAATGGCTGAAGCCGCCTATGGTAGAAGGCAAATGGATTTGCATTTGATAAGGAATATTAAGATGAAGGTGATATGGCAACGGTGGGTCGGGCTAGGCATGCTGCTAACCATCCCGCTCGCTGGCTGTAACGGTGCCGGGACCGAAGAGGCTGGTGAAGCGGCAGGCGATCGCACCGTCACCATTTTGGGCGTCATTGTCGGCGAGCAACAGGCCAAGCTAGAGCAGGCCCTGGCCCCCTTTGAAGAGGAAACCGGCATTGACGTGATCTACGAAGGCACCGACGCCTTTGCCACACTGCTGCCCGTGCGGGTCGAGTCAGGAGATTCGCCGGATATTGCCATGTTTCCCCAGCCCGGTTTGATGGCCGACTTTGCCACGGCAGGCGATCTGGTGCCGATTACAGAATTCATCGACGAGGCCACACTGACTACGGCCTACCCCGACACCTGGATAGAATTGGGCACCTTTGCTGACGCAACCTACGGCGTCTGGTACCGGGCCTCGGTCAAGAGTCTGGTGTGGTATAGCCCGGCCGCGTTCGAGGCAAGGGGCTATGCGGTGCCCGAAACCTGGAACGAGCTGATTGCCCTGAGTGACCAGATTGTGGCCGACGGCGGTACGCCCTGGTGTCTGGGGTTGGAAAGCGGCGACGCGACCGGCTGGCCGGGGACCGATTGGGTCGAAGACATTATGCTGCGCACGGCGGGGCCTGAAAAGTATGACCAGTGGGTCAATAACGAGATTCCGTTTAACGATGCATCGGTCAAGGCAGCCTTTGACGAGTTTGGCGAAGTAGTACTGAATCCTGACTACATCGTGGGCGGTTCGGTAGGGGCCATCAGTACGCCCTTTGGTGACTCTCCCCAGGGTCTCTTTAGTGAAGATCCCGGCTGCTACCTGCACCGCCAGGCCAACTTTATTGCCAGCTTCTTCCCTGAGAATGTGGTGTTGGGTGAAGACGTGGATGTCTTTTTGCTGCCAGGGATTGACGAGAGTTTTGGCACGCCCGTGCTGGTGGCTGGCGACGTGTTTGGCATGTTTAACGACACCCCGGAAGCGCGCGAGCTGATGGCCTATCTGGCGTCTCCCACCCCCCACGAAATTTGGGCTGAACTGGGCGGATTTCTCTCCCCGCATCAGGAGGTTAGCCTGGAGATTTACCCCGACCCGGTGAGCAAAAAGCAGGCTGAGTTTTTAACCCAGGCTGAAACCATTCGCTTTGACGGGTCAGACATGATGCCGGGGGTCGTCGGTACCGGGACTTTCTGGTCGGGCGTGGTTGACTACGTGGCCGGGACGCCAGCTGAGCAGGTGCTCGACAGTATTGAAAGCAGCTGGCCAGAGTAATCTGGCGCGGACCGTGTGGCTAAAGGCACCGAGCATCATTGTTGCCTTTGACGAGCCATCAATTCAGACTGTCGAAACCGGTCAGGAGGTCAAATCCTGACCGGTTTACTATTTAAAGAAATCCTTCAGCATTTTCTGCCATGACGGATTTTATACCGCTGCCTAGTATGGATCAGTAAGTAATTGCTACAGACGCTTGTGTGCGATTGCCAGTCACGGAGCGCTTCAGGCTTGAGATGTAGCCATACTCGGTGTCTGAAGCACAGTGGACAGCGCTATCTCCACACCACAATTCACCCAATTTAGGCGAACCCAATCTAGGCGAACCATGTCCCCCGCACCCAACCGTTCTTCCAAACGTCCCATCCTTGGTCGGCTTGGTTTATTGGCCCTGTTACTGGCAGGGCTCAGTACGCCCCATGCAGTTGCCCAGACCCCAGGCCCGACCCTCAGTGACAAAGTGCTGGCGATGGAGCGCGGCCTCGAAGCAGAGTTTGAGACCTATTTTGGCGAGGATCTGGCAGACGTTGACCAGGCCCCGGCAGAGATCGGCCAAACCCTAGCTCGCCTTCAGCAGGAGACCGGCACGACGCCTGCGGTGCTCTGGGTGATGCCGAAAGACGATCATCTGCATCTGGTTTTGATTACGCCCGACGGCGCGACTGTGGTTAGGGATCTCTACGACGTGCCGCTGTCTCGGCTATCGGAAACGGTGCGGACCTACCAGCGGCAAATTAGGCTGCCGGGGAATCGAACCTACCGGGCCAGTGCCAGGCGGTTGCATGAATGGATCATCGAACCCCTAGAAGACGAGTTTCTAGAAGCAGCTGGGGTGGATTTACTGCTACTGTGCCTGGGCGACGGGGCTCGAGGGCTACCCATGGCCGCGCTATTTGATGGCGAGCAGTACCTGATAGAGAAGTACAGCCTGGCGCAAATTCCCGCCTTTAATCTGATTAAAACCGACTACCGCGAACTACAGCAGGGGCAGATCCTGGCGATGGGCAGTGCTGAGTTTGAGAACCAAATGCCGCTGCCCGCAGTCCCCATCGAATTAAACAACATTCTGTGGGAGCTGCGATTTGCCCGCGACGAGGCCACTGCTTGGGAAGGGCAGTCGTTGCTCAACCAGACGTTTACGCTGCGCAACTTCAACACGATGCTGGCGGACCAGACCTTCGATATCGTCCACCTGGCAACCCATGCCGCCTTCAACCCAGGCACGCCCGAAAGCTCCTACCTACAGCTGTGGGATACGCAGCTGCAAATGAATGAGCTGGGCAGCCTAAACTGGAATCAGCCGCCCGAACTCTTGGTCCTGAGTGCCTGCAGAACCGCTGTCGGCCATACCGGTGCCGAGCTGGGGTTTGCGGGGCTGGCGCTACAGTCGGGGGCCAAATCAGCGGTTGCCAGTTTCTGGAACGTCAACGATATCGGCACGATGGCGCTGATGAGCGAGTTTTATCACCAACTGCCCGAGCTACCCACCAAGTCCGAGGCGCTGCGGGCGGCCCAACTCGGCATGCTGAAGGGGGAGATTGCAGTTGAAGACAGCCAGCTGCAGCTCTCTAGTCGAACGCTCCCGCTACCTGAAACGGTGGATACTGCAGCCGATTTATCGCATCCCTACTACTGGGCCGGGTTCACCGTTATTGGGAGTCCTTGGTAGTTCTGATTAAAGCAAGGCTGGGGGCGAGTGCTCGCCGTGAGGCTAGCAGGCGAGACCAGCTGATAGGATGAAGCGTAGCTGGCTCTGGGCTAGTGACACACCCGAAATGGGACCCCGCCGATGTTCACTCCTGCTAATTTGTCGTTGGTGCTGAGGGCACTGGTTGCGATCGCAATCGGCTCGGTTGGCATCATCGCCATTTTTTACGCGCTCAACCTGTTGGTAGAGCGGCTACCCAAACGGCTGCGAACGGCGCTGCTGCCCTGGGTTTACGTCGGCCCGGCAGTGCTGCTACTGGCGGCCTACCTGGTGCTGCCCACGATTCGCACCATTTACATCAGCTTTTTTGGCAGCCGCTCAGAGCAGTTCGTCGGGCTCAAGAACTACATTTTTGCCTTTACGGACCCGGGCATGCTGATTGCCTTTCGCAACAATGTGCTGTGGCTGGTGCTGGTGACGGGCATCAGCGTGGGGCTAGGGCTAATTATTGCGGTCTTGGTGGACCGGGTCCGCTACGAGCCACTAGCGAAGTCGCTCATTTTCTTACCGATGGCGATTTCGTTTGTGGGGGCCAGCGTGATCTGGCGGTTTATCTATGCCTACCGGCCCGTGGGCAGTGACCAGATTGGGCTGCTGAACGCCATCGTAGTGTCGCTAGGGTTTGAGCCGGTCGGGTGGCTGGTGAATCGGGGCATCAATAATTTTGCGCTGATTGCCATTATGATCTGGCTGCAGACAGGCTTTTGCATGGTGCTGCTGTCGTCGGCGGTTAAGGGTATTCCTAAAGATGTGATCGAGGCGGCGCGGATGGATGGGGCCAGCGAACTGCAGATTTTTCGCCGCATTACCATTCCGATGATTATGCCAACGGTGACGGTGGTGACGACCACTGTGGTCGTGCTAGTGCTGAAGGTGTTTGACATTGTGTTTGTGATGACCGGCGGCAACCTCGATACAGATGTGATTGCCAGCCGCATGATTAAGGAGATGTTCAACTTTCGTAACTTTGGCCGGGGAAGTGCGATCGCAGTTGTCCTCCTCTTTGCCGTCATCCCCATCATGGTTGCCAACATTCGACGTTTCCGCCAGCAGGAGCTGAACCGATGACCAGCCTGACCCCGACCCGCCCGAACGACTCACGCCTAGGCCAAATTCTAGCCAAAGCGCCGGTTCACCTCACTGTCGTCGCCATTGCCTTTATCTGGACCCTGCCCACCCTGGGCCTGCTGATCAGCTCGCTCCGGCCCAGGGACGATATCCTCGACAGCGGCTGGTGGAGCGTCTTTCTGCATCCGCTCGAATTGACACAGTTCACCCTGAGTAATTACGGCGACGTGCTCACCAGTCAGGGCATGGGGCAGGCATTTCTCAACAGTCTGGTGATTTCTATCCCGGCCACCGTGATCCCCATTTCTATCGCCACCTTCGCGGCCTATGCCCTGGCCTGGATGCAGTTTCCCGGTCGTCAGCTGCTGTTTGTGACGACGGTAGGGCTGCTGGTGGTGCCCCTGCAGATGACCCTGATTCCCGTCCTACGGACCTACAATTCTCTAGGTTTGGCCGGGACGTTTGTGGCGGTCTGGTTGGCCCACAGTGCTTATGGTCTGCCGCTTGGGGTCTATTTGCTGCGTAACTACATCGGCTCACTACCGAGAGACCTGATCGAGGCCGCAGCGGTGGATGGGGCCTCGCATCTGAAGATCTTTACGCGGCTGATCGTGCCCCTGTCGATGCCTGCGATCGCTTCCTTCGCTGTCTTTCAGTTTCTCTGGGTGTGGAACGATCTGCTGGTGGCGCTGGTGTATCTGGGCGGCAATCAAACGGTTGCGCCGGTCACGCTGGTGTTGAGAAACCTGGTGGGCGACCGGGGCCAGGACTGGTACCTGCTGACTGCGGGCGCGTTTGTTTCGATGGTGGTCCCGCTGATGGTCTTTTTTGCCCTGCAGCGCTACTTTGTGCGGGGGCTGCTGGCTGGTTCGGTTAAAGGCTAATAAAATACGACAACCGTATCTATGAACGCAATAACGTAGGACTATTTCTTTTGAAGTTCAAATAATCTGATAAATTACGTCGATTAAAGATGAACAGCTTGGTAAATTTTGGGCGTACGGAAAGCAGCACATACGATTCAGCCTTTGTTGTAAAACGAGAAAACATATCCAGAATATTGGAAATTATAGAGGGCAAGTTTAAACTCTTGGATATGGATTTTTCTCCGCAGTATACTGTTAGGTACAAGGAAGGACAAACATCAGTATTGAGAACTTCAGACGAGCTATTCTCACTAGACAATACGGTACGAAACCCCATAGTGGGGCTAATCATATCGTCTTTTAATGATTCAGATTCTGAGGCATTCTTGAGCTGCAAAGTGTGTTTTGGATACGAACATGATCCAAACACAAGCAGATTGGTGTGTAGCGAATTAGGAAAGATTTGCTTAAAGGTAGAAAGTTCTGATTCCACAGTTTCGAGGCAAACGTTTGCGTCACTAGAAGAGCAAGTACAGAGAACCTATCTGTCATCGATATTGTACAAAACATTAAAAGCCTTATACAAACTTTGGACGAATCCCAAAACATTTATCTCAGTCGGCAATATACTTTTCTTTACTATTGCAGCACCAATTTTATTAGTGTTTTTAATCTTTTCTGGGTTCGTAGTCGTACGAAGTTTCTTGAATTTGGCTTCGGGGGAAAATTTATCAACCTTTTTCTCTGAAGCATTTCTTCCAGAAAGAATAGAACCCTCGTTAGTATCTCTGATGAAGACGGCAGACGAATCAGGGAATATTCAGGATAAGGTGGATTTTCTATTTGAGTTATCAAAGAATAATATTCAGGAAAAAATGAATAGATATGAGGATGCGAAATCTATATTCGACTTCAGCATTGATTTTACTAACTATACAGATATTCTAGCAATACCCTTCAGTAGCCTTACATTTAGACTACTTCTTATAGGGATTGTCGTTGTCGCTGCTATCGCTCTCTCTCTTTATACTATTGCTTCTTGCTATCCGACTAAAGTCTTCCTTGTAGGAGACTATGAACATCACTATCAAAAGATCCTGTCGAGAAGAAATGCTATATGGAACTTCCTGTTCTTAACTTTCTTTTCAGGCATCTTAATCAATATAGTAACTCCTCTCTTTCAGCTTTAAAGATGTCATCTATACTTTTTATAGGACAATTAATATGGCCAGCGTCACCTTCGAAAAAGTCACCAAGCAGTATCCCAACGGTTTCGTGGCGGTCAAAGACCTCAGCATGACCATTGAGAACCAGGAATTCATCGTCCTGGTTGGCCCGTCGGGCTGCGGCAAAAGTACCTCACTGCGGATGCTGGCCGGGCTAGAAGAGATCTCTAGCGGCAGCCTGTATATCGACGACCGCCGGGTCAATGCCGTCTCACCGAAAGACCGCGACATTGCCATGGTGTTTCAATCCTACGCCCTGTACCCCCACATGAGCGTCGCTGAGAACATGGGCTTCAGCCTAGACCTGAAGGGCGTCCCCAAGGCCGAAATTAGCAAGCGCGTCAGAGAAGCCAGCCAACAATTGGGCATCGAGCCGCTGCTCGATCGCAAACCAGGCCAGCTTTCAGGCGGGCAGCGCCAGCGGGTCGCCCTGGGCCGGGCCATCGTGCGCAACCCAGCCGTATTCTTAATGGATGAGCCGCTGTCTAATCTGGACGCCAAACTGCGCGTACAGGCCCGCGCCGAACTGAGCCGCCTGCACCAGAAACTTGGCACCACCTTTGTCTATGTCACCCACGACCAGGCCGAGGCCATGACCATGGGCACCCGCATTGCTGTCATGAATCAAGGCATTTTGCAGCAGATTGACACGCCACAAAACGTCTACGAGCACCCCAACAATCTGTTCGTGGCCGGTTTTCTTGGCAGCCCATCTATGAATTTTGCCCCTGCCAGGCTGCAACAAAAGGAAGGTCAGCTGGTCGTCCAGACTGCAGGAATGACACTCCCCATTGCCCCTGAAAATCAGACGCGCTACCAGGAATACGGCAACCGCGATTTGATCTTCGGGATTCGGCCTGAGGCCATCTATCAGCCCAAATATGCCCCTCCCGGCATCCGTGGCCTCACCCTCACAGCCGAGGTCACGGTGGTCGAACTGATGGGGCACGAAGTCATCATCTACTGCACCCTACCGGACGGGACTGAATTTGTCGCCCGACTAGACCCGCGAACAAAGCCAGCTGCAGGCGATTCAATCGAACTGTTACTCGACGCTAGCCGCTTTCATCTCTTTGATCAAGAGACTGAGCAAACCCTCTAAGTTTGCCCTCTGAGTTTTAAGTAGCTGAACCAAATAGTTTATAGGATGTTCGACTGCTTCTTGGATCCCCCCGGCTTCGCCACCCCCCTAAAGCCCTCCGGGCATGCGCTAAAGCGTAGATAAGGGGGGCCCAGGGGGGATCCCCCCGAACGAGTAATACTACAAATAATTCTGCTGACCTACTTATAGGGGGCACAGCGATGCTGTACCCCCTCCAGAACACAGTTAAATCTCAGACTTTGCTGCCAATCGACGCTTTGAGACGAGGCCAGCGATCGCCAGCGCACCAAGCGACAGCAGCGATGTGGGCTCGGGCGTCTGTGCCGCAGCACGCCCCAAAGAGATGTCGCCGATACTAATGCCGTGGCTGCTGGGATCAGTCCGATCCGTAGACAGGCCATCGGTGAAGAACAGCTCGAACCGATCGATAGCACCGCCGAAACTCACCTGAACATTGGCCGTATCGTAATTGTTGTTGACTTGCTTAAGGCCCTCTAGCGTATTATCGTCTACCTGAGCAACCGCATCACTGCTGTCTGCTGAGTAATCTGCCAAAAGCTGATCGTAGAAGTTGAACTCTGTCGCAACTTCCTGATCGCCAAGGAATCCTTTGACGACGACCCGATCGTGCCACGCACCGCCGCTATTAATATCGACGTCGTACAGGTTGAAGAAAACGTCCTCTAGCGGCCCGCCGAAGTCGGCAAACGAAGTCGTCATCTTGATGTAGTTTTCTTCAGGGTTGACCGATTGGCTGTTGATCTGGAGGTGCAGCGTGCGATCTTCGATGCCTGCACTGCCGTTGACCACATCGTTAATGTCTGGGGTCGTAGTACCGCCGCCAAATCCGACAAACCGAGAGTTACCGCCCAGATCAAAGTTGACATCGACCTGACCTTGGCCGACGTCGAAGCTGCCACTCCGCTGACCGCTCTCCCAGAGCCCATCTTGGGCAATTTGCTCCCAGTCGAGCACAGGCGCTGCTTGAGCGTAGGCAGCTTGGGGGACGAGGCTAGCGGCTAGAACGAGACCAGCACCAGCGAGTTGAGTGAATTTCATAATGACTGTTCCCGATGAAAATAAATAAGCCTGATGGCAATGTTGTGTGCCTTGCGTTATCGCTATTCTGACGGGCCAGATCGGGAGTAGCCACTGGTGAAAATATGGGAATCAGGACAGTAGACCGTAGCAGTCAGATGCGATCTGCTCCAGGCCCCTGTCAATATCACAACAGATTCACACAGTTCTCTGTATAACTGTGCCTTTAAAGGAGCGCTAACAGCAGCCAAAACTGACCTGACTCCCGTAATCTCCTCACAAGTTGGCCTCTCCAAACCTCGAAAACGACGTCTGAGAACCGCAACCAGTCAAATTTTGGGATACGTAGATAGATACCGATCGATAGTGACTCAGTGAATCTATAAAGATTGACTCAAGTTATCGTTCAGCTTATCTAATGGACAGGACAACCTACCTAAACTCGCTCAACCCCATTGCCCGAGAAGCCCTGCTCTTCAGGGCTCGGGTAGACCAGGTTGGGAACCCGCCCCAGCATTTTGACCTCGGCCGCACAGACGTTTTTCACAAGCGCGACTCCGCGCTCACGCTGCTCGTTGTGGGGAAGCGTCCTGAGAATATTCTCAGCGATATTCAGCTTCATAATACTGTCTTTGAGCTGATTTCGGATGGCCCTGACGAGATGCACCTGATCCTCGTTCAAGGTCTCGCGGAACTGTTCAATTTCTTGCTTAAGCGCCTCAATCTGACGCTGTTCGGCCTGATGGCGCCCTGCAATAGCCGTTCGTTTTTGCAGTCGTGCCTCCACAGCTTCAACGATTTCTCTGCGGGTGAAAGGCTTGGTCACGTAGTCGTCGGCGCCTTCGGTCATCCCCTGGCGGATATCGCCCTTATCGGCCAGTGCAGTTAAAAAGATGAAGGGGGTCAGACAGGTCTCAGGCTCTTGCCGGAGGGCTCTAAGCACATCATAACCGTCGACTTCTGGCATCATGACATCGCACAAGACCAGATCAGGGTGATGCTCTAAGACACCCAGAATGCCGTTGATGCCGTTGTCCGCACCGATGACTTCGTAGCCTTCTAAATCGAGTAGAGCGATCAGATTGGACCGAATCTCAGTGTCGTCTTCAATAACTAAAATTTTCACCATGATGTTAATTAGGGTAGTGACGTCAGGTAAGGGGGAGGTTGTATTCAACGCGCATCTGGGCGCATCTTTGGCACAGCTGTTGTGTGGGTAGACAGACTAACAGCAGAACACACCCTGAGGTTTCGGTGGCGCGTTCGCGTTGTTGTCATGGGCAAAGCTGGAATGCTCCCCCGCTTCGCCCGACTGGCTCGGGAGGGTTACCATAAATGTCGTCCCTTTGCCGAGAACACTTTCGTAGGCGATTTGTCCCCCATGAAACTCAACCGACTTTTTAAGAATGGCGAGTCCTAAACCGGTGCCAGAGATGTTTCCGACGTTGCTACCGCGCACGAAGGAGTCAAACAGGGTTGCCCGCGCCTCGATTGGAATGCCAATTCCTTGATCGGCAACCCCTAATCGGATATCCCCCTCCTGACGCTCTAGACTTACTAGCACACGGCCCCCGTCGGGAGAATAGTTGATGGCATTAGAGAGTAAGTTACCTAAGATATGGCGCATCAGCTTGCGGTCAAGTAGATCGGGAATATCTGATAGTTGCGATCGCAACGTCAGCTGATGGCGCTGAGTAGTGATCTGCAGCTCCTCCAGCATTTCCTGACAGAACTCGTTGAGCACCAGCGGCTGCGGGTCGAACACCACCTTGCCCGCCTCTGCCCGATTGATCAGCAAGACATCGTTGAGCAAGTCAGTCATGTGCCCAGTCGCTGTTTTGATTTTGAAAATGTGTTTGAGCCGTCGCCGTTCATCCAACTGCCCCCCATAGTGCTCTAGCAGCTCTGCCGACGAGAGAATCGTCGTTAGCGGCGTACGAAACTCATGGGAGGTCATTGAAACAAACCGGGTTTTCATCTCATTGAGCTCCCGTTCCCGATCAAGCGCGTTACGAATTTCAGCCTCGGCTCGCTTACGCTCGGTGATATCTCGAATGATTGCCATGACCTCATTGGGGGCGCTAACGGCCAAGCGAGCCTCAAATTCGAACAACGCCGCAGACTCCGTCAGCTGAAACTCGACCACCTGCATCTCTTCGGTTGCCAACGCCTGATTGATAGAGTGCTGCAGCGCCGCAGCCACCGAGGCCGGAAAAATATCGCTCAGGTTACAGTGCAAGGCCGCCTCCAGCCCCAGCGGTAGGGTGTGATGCCTGGGCTCTTTAAAGTTAACCACTTGTCCCCTGTGGTCTAACCGCAGCATTGGATCGGGAATCGCATTCAACAGCGCCCGATTGGTCCCATAGCTCGCCAATAGCGCCTTTTCTTCCTGCTTCAGTCGTTCAGCCGCTTCCAGATACTGAACAGTCCGCTCCTTCACCTGGGCCTCTAGGGCATCATGCAATGCCTGCAGCTCGTCCTCTGCCTGCTTGCGGTCGGTAATATCGACCAGATAACTCCGAATCAGATCGCTGTGGGGAATGTAGTGAAGCGCCTGCTCAAAGATTTGCTGATCGACCCTGATCTCTCGCACAAAATGGGCCGTCATTTGGCACTGCACAGCCTCAATCACACCCGCCAGGACAGGATGCGCCAGACGCATCTCCCGAATGTGCGGAAACTGATTCACCGCCGCCGGGTTCAGATAGGTTAACTCGCCCGATAGAGAGATTTCGACAATCGGATGAGAAAACAACTCTGGGAAAGAAGCCAGGCGAGCCAGGGCCGCATCGTGCAGGCTGGACTCCAGTTCAGCAGAGGACTCCACCGGGTCACTGATTACGGTCTCCATCCCATCACTCGCGGTGCCATCGCCCGACAGCAGCCAACTGACATCGTCCCCCTCTGGCACCGCATGGTAGCGCGCGCTAACGTTCGCCCCAAACACTATTGCATCCCGATGGCGCAGGGTATGGGAGTGGCAGCGCCGACCGTTAATGAACAATCCATTCGTACTGGACTTGCCGCACAGATCCCCATCGACGATGCGGAAGGTATACCCGTCTTTGCCCGGCAGCGTCACTCGCAGTAAGATCGCGTGCTGACGGGAGACTTCCTTAGAATCTAAAACAATCGAGTTGCTGGCATCCCGACCAATTGAGCTAGATTCCGCGTGAATTTCAACCGCACGGCGCCCGTTATCATCTTGAATAATGAGAAAATGCTGCATGGGAAATCGCGCTGACCATGCTTCAGTCTTGCCGATCCCGGCACAATATGTGATGAGCAGGACTTCGGAACCCAGGTCTGCGTAATCCCATCAGGAATGTTACAGCCCCAATCCGTATTTCCTCGGCAGCCACGGTGGCAGCCATCACGTTCACAACTGGATGATATACCTGCCCGCCTGCCCGCGCGAATTTTATTCTTCCGCCGTCAAGATACCCTTCACAGCCAATGCGGTCACCTCTTCCCACAGCTTGGTCATGAACCGATCTGAAAACTGCTGCGAGTCTTTCAGGTGAATCTCAGAAATGGCCAGCATCTCATCAACGCTATAGTCATCATCGCTATCAACCACCGCCTGAATCCAGGCCGAGAGCTTCACAGGCTCGTTGAGCAACTCCTCCGCAAAGGCCCGGGGCGACTTACCCGCAATATCCGGCTCGACCTTAGCCGCCAGACAAAAATTCAACAGCTTACCCAGCGTCGTATCCGGCGTGGTCGACATCAGCAGGGCCATAGCCTGGGCAAGCAGCACCTTTTGAGTATTGATTGAAGAATTGATTGAAGACATGGGTCGGCGTTGGGAGTAATGCCAAATTCTACGACTTAACCCGCCTCATACTGCCGAATTTTCTTTATCTCTAATCTTTTGCAGCATTTCTGCCTTGGCGACCTGTACCGGCTGCCCCTGAACATCGGCCCGATATCGTAGCGGCGACAGATAGACCTGGATACCTAGGGACTGACATCTCTCGTGGAGGGCCTCTAGACCGGCGTCGGGGGCCGCGACGTTGTCAATGTGCTTGAGCACACCATCAAACCCCAGAAAAGCCAGCTGATAGATCAGCTTTCGGCTAAACGCGCCATGAAAATAGCCCCCGTGAACATCTCGACGCCCCAAAATAGAGTCCACAATCAGCCAAAGATAGTCCAATAGGTTAAGCGCCCGTCTACGCTTAGCCCGACTGAGAATACCCGTTGGCCGCAACCGCTGTTGTCTGGGGCGATCGCCTTCAAAATAGAGCCGATCGTCTACATAGTCGGTACAGTCAAAAAAAGTAAACAGGTCCGCAATGGAGACATCCGGAATCGGTTCGTGGTGACGCCGTTCAAACAGCTTCGACAGTGACCCTTTGTCCCCCATCCCCCAGCCGCGCACCACAAACAGATTTCTCAAAATATCGTCGGGGTCCAGCTTGAGGGCTCGGCTCAGCCGTAAATGGCGCGGAAAGTAGCGGTATAAACTGCGCAAGTTAACAATTCCGTAACCCCGCCGCCGGAGCAGGGCAACATTTCCTAGACGGTATCCCCGTGACTGGGTCGCGCTCGGAAAGGAGATATAGTTGGCCGTCGTTGAGGCCAGCCGTAGCGCCAGATCGCCCTCGTTGCTAAATAGATACGCTTCGTTGAACCGGCGCAGCGAGGACGCCAGCACATTGGCCCGACTAGAGATAATCGACAATACCGGAATATCGGGTGCCACCAGGACTAGCCGATCGAGGCTGAGCGTATGGCCAATATCGGCCGGTGGCTGCTTCTCCACCGAGCGCATATCGAATACATCAGAGAGAATACGCACAATGTTGGTGACCACCAGCGCCCCCATACTGTGACCGATAAAGCTCAGCCGGATCTTTTTAGCCGTACGACTCCAATCGGCGATCGCGGATTGGTAGGCTTCGGCATCGGCTATCACCGGCGGATAGTCTAACGCCCGCCGCCGCACCAAATCGCTGTCGAGCTGGCGAATCAGTTCGACCAGGTCTAACACACCAAAGTTCGTAGCTCGGTACACATCCCGAAAGTAGACCGACACTCGCAGCAGGAGTAGCGTGATCCCTGTTGCCGTTAGCGTGGTCGTCAACCCCAGCAGGGTCGCTAGCCCGACGCTAAGCCACGGCATCAGCGGATAGGCCGCTGCCATCAACAGTCCGAACGTCAGCAGTAGCCCCAGTACCAGCAGCCCCTGAGGGAGGGGCGGCAGGGCATGGAAGTTGCGCCATAGATTTAGGGGGGTGACCGATAGCGACTCTGACGACCAGCGATAGCCAATAAAAACGATGTTGCGCCGTTGCGCGATCGCTACATCCGTCTCGTTGATGTACCGATAAATATCGCCGTACCAGGCTCGGATGCCGTCTTCGTGGGTGTTGTAACCGTGAATCGTAATCACCAGCTCGGGCGGCGTGTCATCCTTTTTGTGAATCCGGTAGAGGTCAGTTGAGATCGCACTGACCCCCTGCGCGGCCACAGCCGGGTCACCCGCCACCGCATCCTCAATATTGGGCGGGGCAGTGCTCACCACAAAATAGCCCGGAATCCCCGGTAGCCGGTCTTTGACTGACCCCGTTTGTACCTTACCCGTGTAGAGATCGAAGCTAAATTTTTCGATGCGGAAAGGCGTAACATCCATAGCACAATGGGTAGGGACCTGCAGGTAGTTACAAGTCTAGTGACTGACTTCCGAACTACTCTGCCTGATATGCCAGATTTTCATAGCAGCCGCCCGTGCCCCTCGGACAAAGCCGGTGATGCCGCTGAATCGTGTGGACCGTACTTACTCAATTACAGTGGCCTAAATGGCGCAAACTAGATACGCATGCCTGCGAAATTTTGAGAAATTTTGAGCCAGGGCCTGGAAGCCCCGGACTGAATGCCATGACAGCGCCCCTCATTCTGGTGACCGGCCCGGCCCGCTCGGGTAAAAGCGACTGGGCTGAACAGCTGGCCGAGCAGTCAGGGCGGTCCGTGGTTTACGTAGCCACCAGCCGGGTCAATACCGCTGATGCTGAGTGGCAGCATCGGCTTGAGCAGCATCGCAGCCGTCGCCCGTCACACTGGCAGCTTAAAGAAGTCCCCCTCACCCTCACGGAAACGATTCAGCAGGCGCAGCCCGACCAGTGTTGGCTGATCGATTCATTGGGCACCTGGCTCGCCAACTGGATTGAAGCGGACAACGAAACCTGGCAACGGCAGCACGACGGGCTGCTGACCGCGCTACAGGGTGCCCCTTGCCCGATCATCCTGGTGGCAGAAGAGACCGGCTGGGGTGTGGTGCCTGCCTACCCCATGGGTCGGTGCTTTCGAGATCGATTGGGAAATTTGACACGGGCCGTCGGTGCGATCGCAACATCAACCTATCTAGTCACCTGCGGCTACGCGCTGGACCTCAACAAATCAGCCGCGCTCGTAACAGGACTTCACAAGCAATCGTCCAACAGACCACTTTAGAGAGACACGGCCCCATCAATAGCTTTAAAGAAGCTTACGATTCTCTCTTGTAAAGCAGTTTTTTTGATTAAGACGCTAGGATCAAGTTGAAGGAGCATGGTAGACAGCTCTGGGTATTTTACTGAGCGTACTGGGTACTGAACTTAGAGTACTGAGTGTCGCTGCCTCTTAGGTTCAGAATGTTCAGATTGTGCGTGTAGAGTGCTCCATGCCCCGCAATCGCGCACCAACCGTTGTGGCGATTGCCATAGCTACCCGATCTATTTTTGTTTTGTACTGGAGTCTTTCCATTGGCCACTCAACAAGAAGTTAAAACTTATCTGGCCTATTGGGTACAGCTCGGTAAGGGCATTTACTTGTCCGGTAGCGATACGCCCTGTCGACCCAACCCGGTTGTCAAAGGCGACCGATTTAGCGAGACCTTCGAGCGCTGCTGGGCCAAGGTTCAGGCCAGCAAGGGCAAAGGCTGCCATTTAGAGGGCACCGACGTCACCCTCGATCAGCTGTTCTCTTCCGAGTGGGAGATTGACAGCTGCGCCCGCTGTGGCATGGCGGTACCCACCCCTGTTGTTATTTACAACGGGCTGATGTGCCCCTGCAATGACGTTGCCGATTGGCCTAACGATAACGTGCCCCGCCCTCGACTCCCTCAGAGCGATCGCACCCACCTGTCCAGAATTTCTGAACGCTTGGTCGAACGCCATGCCGAGGCTACGTCCAGATAGCCCCCAAGTCCCCATCAAGCCGCCTGCTGCTCGATGTCAGTGGTAAAGAAATCGTGGGCCATGACAGTGTTCGGAAAAATTGCCTTGGCCTCGGTCAACAGATCTTTGAGCTGAATGGGGTTACCAGGGGCGTAGCGAGGGCTGAAATGGGTCATGATTAGCTTGTCGGCCTGGGCCGCCAAGGCCACTTGAGCGGCCATCGTTGAGGTTGAATGCAGTCGCTGATAAGCCAGTTCTGCATCCTTGTGGGAAAAAGTCGCCTCGTGAATTAGCACGCTGGCATGATTGGCTAGCTCGACCGCCTGCTCGCAAAATATCGTATCGGTACAGTAAACCAGCTTACGACCGACCAGGGTTGGCCCACACAAGTCATTGCCGTTAACCACCCGACCGTCAGCCAGGGTCACGGCTTCTCCCTGTTTGAGCCTGCCGTAAATAGGTCCTGGCGGAATCCCCAACGCTTTCGCTCGCTCGACGTCAAAGTGTCCCTTCCGGTCTTTTTCTTCCACGCGATAGCCATAGGCAGGCACGCGATGCTCTAACCGCGTGCAGATGACTTTGAACGCCTCGTCTTCGTAGACCTTGCCAGGTTCCACGGTGTGAACCTTGAGCGGATAGTTCAGGTGAGTCTGAGAATAGCGGCGGCAGGCCTGCAAATAGTCCCTTAACTTAGGCGGCCCGTAAATGTCGATGCGCTGCTGGGCACCGGCTAAGCCACAGCTGGCTAGCAACCCCATCAGACCAAAGATATGGTCTCCATGCATGTGAGTCACAAAAATGCGGCGAATCTGGCTTGACTTAAACTCGCTGCGGAGGAACTGGTGCTGGGTGCCCTCGCCACAGTCAAACAGCCAGACCTCGGCTCGCTGCGGCAGGCGCAAAGCCACGCTAGAGACGTTACGGGATCGCGTCGGCACCCCCGAACTGGTGCCTAAAAACGTAACTTGCAAACCACTACCTAGGCGAAAAATGCCTCCCTATTATCAGCTATTTATCTAGGGATGGCGCGAGCCCGCTAAGATTCGACCGAAGCGGGCAAGATGGGCGCGACAGAGACGAGCAGCACTGTCCTCACGCCAGCTATATTGTCAAATTATCCTGACAATAGAACCAATCTGGCAAACGACTCAGATCGCTGGGCTGTATACCCCAATGGGCTTGAGTACATCCACTCAGCCCATCCCAAACTAAAAGAAGGCCAATTCAATGAAGATTTGTCACGAAATAAACTGTACTTCTTGATACAATGCGGAACGGAGAAATAAAGCTTTACGCGCGTTTCCTCCAATTGAGAGATCAACACGAGGCCATCGGCATTTTGCCCAGGCTGAAATACCGATGGCAAAGGTCGGCTTCTAACGAGGGAAGCCGACTTTTTCTTTGGTCGTTTTTCTTTGGTAGACAGGCCAGCACCCAATGATGGAAGCCGTCGGGCGCCAGACTCAGGTTTCCTTGACGGACTTCCTAGACCAGAAAATTAACCCCTAGCCACAGCAGTAGCAGCGTTGAGAACACACCAGCCCAAAGAAGAAAGCGCGGATCTTTCATAGCGTTATCGGGGGCAAATCACATCAAGAGAGAACCCTTCAATTATGGCGGAAAGCCGGGTCATTTAGGCACCTACACTGGTCTGGTCGTATAGCTTTCCGCCTGCAACCGAAACATTTCTTCGTAGCGACCTCGCTCGGCCATCAGCTGATCGTGGGTGCCCATTTCGATAATGCGACCCTGCTCTAGCACCACGATGCGGTCGGCCATGCGTACGGTCGAGAAGCGGTGGCTGACCAGAAAGGTCATCTTGTCCTGGGTGAGCTGGCGGAACCGCTGAAAGAGGTCGTGCTCTGCGATCGCATCCACCGCTGCCGTCGGCTCGTCCAAAATCAGAATCTGCGCCTCACCCATGAACGCGCGGGCCAGACCAATCTTCTGCCACTGCCCCCCGGAAAGGTCAACACCGCCCGTAAACATCTTGCCCAGCACGGTGTCATACCCCTGCTCCAAACCGCTGATCACATCCGTCGCACCGGCAGCGGCAGCCGCCTGCTCAATCAGCTGCCCCTGGTCGCGCTTGGGCAGGTTGCCAAAGCCGATATTGTCATTCACATCCAGCGCATAGCGGGCAAAGTCTTGAAACAGCACGCCAATGTTGCGCCGCAGGTCAGCCAGGGCAAACGCAGATAGGGGCATGCCATCGATCGCGATGCGGCCTCGGTCAATGTCGTAGAGCCGCGTCAGCAGTTTAAGCAGGGTGGTCTTGCCCGAGCCGTTCAGCCCGACCAAGGCGATACATTCCCCCGGCGCAACCGAGAGATCAATCGCCTTTAGCGTAGGCGCATCGGCTCCTGGATAGGTAAAGTACACATCCTGCAGAGTTAGGCCCTGGCGGATTGGGGTAGGAAAGGGTTTAACGTGGGGCGGGTCCACAACCTGCGGAGACAGGTCCAAAAATTCAAAATACTGCGATACGTATAGGTTGAACTCGTACACCGTGGCAATGTTGAGCAGAATGCCAGAAATGAGCTCCTGCGCCTGCTGGAAGCTGCCTGCGTACAGCGTCAGGTCGCCAATCGTCACAGTTCCCTGCAGGGCCTGCACCAGCACTAAACCATAGGCCCCATAGAAGCCCAGCGTCGCGATGAGATCAATTCCCAGCTGAGCACTGGCCTGCCGCTGGGCCAGCTGTCGGGACTCTCGATTGAACTCGGCGCGAATGCTCCGGTACTGCTCAACCAGGTATCCCCCCAGGTTAAAGAGCCGCACTTCTTTGACGTATTTAGGCTCAGTCAGGACCTCACCAAAGTAGTCCGCCAGACGCCGCGACGGGGTTTGTCGCCGGTTCATCCAAAAGCGCCGGTAGGAGTAGCGCACTCCTATCCAAAAGGTTGGTAGGGCGCTGAGCATCAGCAGACCCATGACTAGTGGGTTAAATCGCAGTAACAGCACCAGCAGCCCCGCCAGCCGGGTGAACTGCCCGAGTAAGTTCATCATCAGCGTCAGCACCCGCATGGGGTAGGTGCTGCCACTCTGCTGGGCCCGGTTGAGAATGTCGTGAAACTCTGGCGATTCGTAGTGGGTTAGGTCTAGCCGCATCGCCTGCTGCAGCAGTTGCACATTCGCGTGGAGCAAGAACTGGTCGTTAAGCACCCGTGCGGCATAGCTTTTGACCTGCTGCAAAAAGCTGCTCAGCAGCATCAGCCCGAAGCCTGCGCCCACCAATAGCAGCAGCCGCTGGGTGAAGGCTGCGCTGCCGCCATTCCCCACCAGGGCAACCACCTGATCGACCACCAGCTTGCCAATGTATAGCTGCGCCACCGGGATGAGTGACCCCGCCAGGGTGATCGTCAGGTTTACCAGCAACCAAACCGGCGCGGCCGCCCATACGAGCCGGATCAAACGTGGCGTGTTACCCAACAGTGCCAGAATGCGCTGAGGCGCTGTTGTTGTCTGTCTCTTCACCCCTATTGCATTCGGCTGCCGGCGCATGCTTCATTCCCCGATCGGTGTGCCCCTTAGCCTAGCGCTTTGGCCCTATCGGTGGCTGTCAAAGGCAGTGGCCGCACCCAGCGCGATATAGGTGCCACCGCTGACGTATCGTTCTATCTGACGGGCCCTCTGATAGTGCTGTAGCCATCGGCCTAGCTGCGCCGCTATCAGCACGTAGAGGCCACCGGTCAATACACCCAATCCTGCGAACAGCATCCCTAATATCAAAATTTGTCCCCAAACCGGCCCTCGCTCAGGGGCGACAAATTGGGGCAAAAAAGAGAGAAAAAAGATCGCGGCCTTAGGATTGAGCGCGTTGACCAAAACGCCTTGGCGGCAGAGCGCTCTGAGCGGACGGGGCTGTTGAGGCGGGAGGGGTTGCGATCGCAACCGGCCCGAACGATCCCTGGGTCGACACAACGTCTGAATGCCCAGGTAGATGAGATAGGCAGCCCCCGCAAACTTCACAACGGTGAACGCTGTCACCGACGTCATCAGAATCGCAGAGATTCCCAGCATAGCGGCCAGCACGTGCACAAAAACGCCCATAACAATCCCCAGCACAGAGGCCAGTCCCGCCGCCAGCCCCTGCTCTAGACTGCGCATGGAAATGTAGAGCGTGGCCGGTCCGGGCATCATCTGCATCGCCGCCGCCGCCGCCGCAAACCAAATGAGTGTCGTGGGTTCTGGCATCGTTTTTGCCCCAGGGAGAGGGGCTGGTAGTTCGCAGCAAAGCTTACCATGCCTGCCATCGAAGCCCTCAGGGCCGTTGCCCCTGCTCAGATGCAGCCAGTCTTAAATCCAGCCCACTGCGCTAGTGCTAACGACGCGTTTCAAATCGGGGGTGAGTTCTACCGTGTAAGCAAAGGGCGAACTGCTCGTCGTTACCTGGGTCAGGGCGGCACCGTCAGTTCCTCGAGGGGAGAAGAAAGACTCTGCAGACACGACTAAGTTGCCGTCGTCATTGGTCGCAACGTCAGTGACTAAAAGACTATTGGTATTGCCATTCGACAAGATTGCCGTCAGGTAAGCCGTCTGTAGCAGATCGCCGTTTGCCGGATCGATCAGGCCCAACACGGAGACCTTGGCCCCACCCCCAGAGCCATAGCTTCTGAGCCAGGCGGTTTCGGCATCGGTGGCAGCCCGGCGCAGGTCCTGACTAATATCACCATCGGCACCATCCACGGTAAAAATTGCATAGAGATTACCACCGGTACTGGCAAGCCCGATCGCCCGACCGTCAGGGCCGCCGGTTTCGTAGTCGTCTCTGGCCCAAAGTTCGATGCCGGTAACGCTATCAAAGGCCCGCAGGACCGGATTTTGGTTGATTGCCGTTGCCTGTTCGTACCCAGCAAAAAAGATGCTGTCGCCGACCGTAATACTAGGCACATCCGCTGCAATATCGGTAGACATCAGCCCCGCCGCGTCGCTCAGCAGCCTGCCATCTCGGTCAAAGCTGCTGAGAATAGCGCTAATCACACTGGTAGGTGGGTTACTCACCGGAGCCAGCGCGGCGAAAGACTGCCCAATCAGCGTATCGGACCAGTCCTTCTTTGTAGCGACGACCTCGCTTAACGGCAAGAAGATGCCACTGGCCCCCTCTAGGCCAAACACCAGATCGTTAAAGTCCCGATCTGAGCCCCGATCGAACCTGATATCTTCCATGGCAAAGACGGTACTGCCGACCTGAGCCAGGTGGACAGCATTACGCGGGTTAGCCACCGCGATCGAGAAGAGCGGTCGCTGGGCACCCCCGCTGCCAGGATCGTCAAATACGGATTGAATCGTCCCGTCAGGGACGAGCATCAGGGCAAATTGGGTGCCGGTTATGAGACTGAGGGTGCGACTGTCGGCGGTAGGGCCAGAATTCCAGTCACGCTCGCCCAGATCGCCCGAGCGCTGTGCGCCTTGGGTCACGTCAGAAATCACTACGTACCCCTCCGCTGAATTACTCAGGGCCCGGCGGGACGCCTCTTGAATGTAAGCAGTCGAGCCGGGTTCTAGCGCAGCCATGCCCGTCAAATCAAAAATGCCAAGCTCGCCCTCATAGGCCCCGTTGTCGTGAAGGAAGTTCACGGTGACCACGCCGGTCGAGCCGACAGTGAATACGCCCTCTAGATCGGATTTTTCGATCGCGAGCGGCTGGCCTTGCCAGACGAAGGTGGCAGTGTCGTCTTCTTGGGCCAGGGCAGCGGCGCTCTCGGGGGTCAGCTGCTGCTGCACCAGCGCTACCAGCAGGGCACCTTCGTCTCCAGGAGTATCAATCGGGCTGATCTGACGGTCGAGCCAGTGGCCGATTTCTTCGATTAGCACCGTTGCGATCGCATCCACCGACTGCCCAGCAGCCCATTCCTCAGCGATATATATCGTGTTCGTGCGAGCAGCAAAGGCGCCCCGCGCTGCCAGGGCCGCAATCGGGACCGACTCAATGCGAAGCGGCGTCGCGACCAGAGACTGCAGATGACTAATGGCCTGCGGCCCAAACTGCGTCGTAATATCAGCGCCATGACGGCTCAGCGCTGTCAGAATTTGATTGATTGCTGAATCCCAACCCTGTTGCAGAACCCCTTCCAGTTCCGGAGTGACCCAAGCGACCGTGCCATCATCGGGGCTACCCAAGCCAGGAATGCTAGAAACCGCTAGCGGTTGAATCGGCTCGGTTACATCTGCGCCTGGCCAGTCCTCAGAAATATCCGTCAGCTGTGTCCAAGCTAAGCCATCCCCCTGATCCCAATCGGTTGTCTGACTAGAAAAATGCACGGCCTCTATTGAGCGCAGCAGGAAATCGGTAGCAGGTAACAGCGGGGACATTAGCTGAGCAGAACGGCCTAGCCCTAAGCTGTCGTTGCCGCCCTGTTCCCAGCTGACTAGCGGCTGCCCTGACGCTGTTGCAGGCAGTAAGCCTGAATAGAGTTCATCACTAAGGCTGTGCATCGGGTGACTATCTTGGCAGGTTAAAAGACGCGGCTATCCTATCAGCTAAGTTACGGTGCGACCCGCAAAAATCCGCATCATAAAATAGACTTCCGTAGTTTCTCGGACGGACCTCCATACAAACTCAGATTGTCTGGGGCGGGCAGCGGCTGAGCCAACAATAACGAGAGCCATCAGCGCACAGATTTTACCCGAATTGTTTCAGATGACACGTACCACAAATGCAAACTGGCACAGTTAAAAATGTATGTTTTATAGGCATTTGAGCAGAAATATCGTAGACCACATCGATAAACTGTCCCCTCAGCTGCGCTCACCTTTTGTTCCCAGCGCTACAACTAAACCATGAGAACAGAGTTCAGCTCGCAACCCTCTCCTTTTCGCCGCAAACGGTACCTTTGCAAGATCAGAGAGACTTCTCACAACACACTCAACCATCACTTCACGCTCACTTACTGAATCGCTTCGAGGAACTACCATGAAACTCAATCGCACATTGATTGCAACCGGTCTCGCCGCTGCCGCTATTGTGGCTGCTCCACTAGCAGCAAACGCCCAAACAGTCCCCGACTACAACTACGTCGGCATTGGCGGCGGTGATGATGGCTTTGTTATTAACGGTAAGGTGACCCTTTCCGATCATCTGTCGGTACGCCCCGCTGTCGCTACTGACTTTGACTTCGACGACGGCGACGATGTCAATTACACCCTGCCAGTCACCTACGATTTCAATTCGCTCGATAGCCAAGGCCGCCTGTTCCCTTTCATCGGGGCAGGTATCGACGGTCAAATCGGCGATGACAGTGATATTGAGTTCGCCGTGACCGGCGGAGCAGACTATCGCATCAACGAGAACTTTCTCGTCAACGGCTCGGTGGTATGGTCCCCCTTCCAGGATGGCGACGATGATGTCGACTTCATGGCCGGTATTGGCTACAGCTTCTAGCTAACGCGGCTCGCTAAATAGGGTAATAAAGGCGCTCAGAATCTCTGAGCGCCTTTTTGGCAGGGCTATTGTTGCATAACGGGCCGACAGAGGCGGTATGTTAGGTTGAAAGCAGCCTTTTTCATTGATGTTCCCAGTCAGCTACGCCATATCCAATCGACAATTAGGAAACGATTGAATGCCCCGTCGGCAGCTTAGAAAATATCTGATTGGAGAGTTTACCTGGCAGCGGCCAATCCATTCCGTGGCGTTTGTCTATGCAGCGGTCAGCCTCTATTTATTCTTCTTTGCAGATGGCATGATCTTTCTGCCACCGCCACCTAGTTACACAGACGATACGTCCATACTCAAAATCCCTTCTAGTCAAGGACGGACCATCGCTGCGGCCTATCTGCCGAAGGCAACGGCTAAATACACAATCCTCTACAGCCACGGTAACGCCACCGATCTCGGTCAGCTCATGCCAACTTTGCAAATTCTGAATGAGGCTGGATTCTCGGTATTCGCCTACGACTATCAAGGCTATGGACTTAGCGAAGGCAGACCAACAGAGCACAATACCTATCAAGATATTGAGGCAGCGTACCAATATTTGGTGGACGACCTCAATACACCGCCGGAGAACATTATTGTATACGGGCGGTCGGTGGGCGGTGGTCCCAGTACTTACCTGGCAGCACAGCAGCCAACTGTCGGACTCATTCTAGAGAGTACGTTCACTAAGGCATTCCGAGTTGTTGTCCCCATAAAGCTACTCCCATTTGAGAAGTTTCCCAACATTGATCGGCTTAAACAGGTCAGGAGCCCAGTTCTGATTATTCATGGAACAGCCGATAATACGATCCCGTTCGAGCACGGAAAGCAGCTATATGAGGCGGCCAACGCACCTAAGGAATTTGTTGCCATCACTGGCGCAGACCACAACGATCTTATCTGGACGGACGAGATAACTTATGTCCAGGCGATACAGGCCTTTGCTGAATCCCTGCCGTAGCGGATCATCGTGCGATCAGCACCCGCCAGATGATAAATAGGGTCAAACCCAGATACCCAACGACAAACACCCAATTCTGCCAGCTGTCGCCGCCTTCGATTAGTCCAATATCCATATACCGGTCGCCTTTTCTTTGCTAATCAATCTACGTCCTCTCGCGATCCCAGACAAATAAAACGCTCAAATAAAAACCACCCCCGGCGAACCGAGGATGGCAAGAGTACTACTTTAGGTACAAGTAGATATCAGGGGTTGATTGTGTCAACAGCCATGAGTCATCTACAGGTATCTATAGATTTCCCTTAGCTATTTACTCGAGTATCAGCACACCGTGAACACCTTACTTTTCAGAGCGAGTACCTATCCGAGATAGTAACTACTCGAATTCTCAACGGATTTTCAAAGCGCTGATCGGAAGCGCTTTTTGAAGGTCTATAGTTTACTTTCAAGATCGTCAATGCTGACGGACTAATGCATAGGCATTTAGCAGCTCAGTGTTTTATTCAGCGTTTGTGTGAAAAGTGAGACACTTTTCCGTTACTTTTTATGCTGCAGGGTTGCCGTCATTGGCGACGAGAGTGGGCCAAGCATAACTGAAACCCAAACGTGGCAATGCTCACACGATAGTGAATTAGCGACTGACCAACACCCTATGCCCTCGCGGCGCCATCGCATAGGTATCATTACGGGTTGATTCGTCTCGTTGTTTATACTGATATCCCCATCGCTCTAGATGACTGCATCTATATATCTACGGTTGTCTAGATGTTCTTGTATTGCCCAATGCCTTTCAATGTGTTTCTAAATCGGTAACGACAGAGCAAGCCCGTAAATGACACCACATACTGAGATTATCAAGATCAAGATTTGTCCTCGTGAGAGTACAAGCTGTGAACCGGTAGGTCAGACCTTTGGGGGACTGGCCTATTTTTTTCTGCTGATGTTATCAACTGCGCTCAAATGGCCGGCCTGCAGCCGCAACCTCAGTGGGGTTGCTTGTCTAGACCAGCAAGACTATTCCCTCGACCAGCTCAACCGATCGGCACTGCTTTGGCAGCTGTTGGGCCGGTTTTAGATTGAAAGAACTTATGGTGCTCCCCAGGCGCCCGTCACACCGGGCAGGCAAAAGGACGGAACAGCAGGCCAGACAAGCATTAAAAGGTAAGTTAAGTCGCCCTCACAAGTAAGGTGGTCTTAACTTACCCCAGCCATTTTCTGTGTTAATGTGGCGGTTAATGAGCGGTATTGTTCGATTTATTGGCTTGCTGTGCTCAGTGCCCAAGCCCTTTACGAAACTTTACTTTCATCGTTTTTTCGTTTTTGTTTGGAGAGAGACCATGTCGATTTATGTAGGTAACCTATCCTACAATGCTTCCCAGGAGGACATTAAAGAAGTATTTGCAGAGTATGGCACCGTTGAGCGGGTAGCGATCCCGACCGATCGTGAGACCGGTCGTCCTCGTGGCTTTGCATTTGTCGAGCTAGCCGAAGACGCTCAGGAAGACGCCGCTATTGAAGCACTTGACGGTGCTGAATGGATGGGTCGCGAACTGCGTGTCAACAAGGCTCGCCCCCGTGAGAACAACAACAATAGACGCGGTGGTGGGGGTGGCGGCTGGAACTAGGCAGCAAACGCTGGCTTAGTAAACACATAGATTTTCACTACCCTGGCTCTCTAAATTGAGACAAACCCGGTCCCGGCTTGATAACTCAGGCCGGGATTGCTCGTTCATGGAAGCAGGGATCATTTTGAGCGGAGCCGCTGTAGCCGATGTTCTACCCAACGCTCTGCAAGCAGTCTGGCGTGTCTAGCGAGGTGCGATCGCACCTGATGCTGCCGCCCGTTGGCGTTCCCGACCCACGGCGAGCAGATTCCCGGACGCGCCCCCTGCTTTACCACGGCAGGCGACTGCCATCCCAGGAATAAAACGAACCGGTATCCGCTGGAGTGACCGTGGCCAGTACGGTCATGAGTTGGGTGACGGTGCGGTCAACTGAGAACAGCTTGCCGTCAGGGACGCTGCGCTGAAAGGGTGCCGAGAGCTGAGTATCCGTTGTGCCCGGATGCAGCATGACAATAGCGGTCTGGCGACTGCGCCGACCGTACTCAATCGCCGCCGTTTTTAGAAACATATTGAGCGCCGCCTTGGAGGCCCGATAGCCGTACCAGCCGCCTAATCGGTTATCACCGATGCTGCCAATTTTGGCAGAAAGGGTGGCAAAAATATTAGGCTCGTCGTGGCTGAGCAGCGGCAGTAAGTGTTTCGCCAGCAAGATAGCACTGATGCTATTGACCTGAAAGTAGCGCAGCAAAGGCTCTGCGGCAATCTGACGTAGACTCTTTTCGGGGCTGATGTCGCCCTCATGGAGAAAGCCGACACAGTTAATCACAAAATGCAGGCGATCAACCCGCTGCCGGATTTCACCGATTGCAGCCGCGATCTGGTCTTCGTCCGTTACATCGACCAACAGGCCGTGAAGGCGTCCCGGATGCTGGGCCTGCAGCCTCTGTAGCGGCTCGCTCAGATGCCGACAGGTAACAAATATCTGAGAAACCGTCTCTGCCTGCAACAAATGGCGAACAAACCCTAAACCAATGCCGCGACTGCCGCCGACGACCAACGCATGGGTGGGCACAACCGGGGTGAACGTCATATTTACCAAATCGTTTGACTAAAAAGGCCTCAATTAGAATAGCCAACTTTTGCCGAAGGTGCGATCACACCCCCACCCCTCATCGACCCAAAATCCAGCGGTATTCACGCTTCAGAAACATGAGAACATTGTAAATAAGTGTAAACAGGGGTTGCAGGCTATCAATTTTTCTTTATTATGCGTGGTGTTCCAACGATATTGTTTTCTCTAAATTATTGTTGTGTATGCAATCTCTCTGGTCGGTTCAATCCCTGAAACCGCCTGAGTGTAAGCCCCCTACGCAGATATTGAAAATACTTGCGTCGTTGCGAGGATTTTCATGGCTCACCGAGTATCGTTCCAGAATGTGATGTTGTTTCTATTTAAGAGTGCATAGCCATGAAACGTCGATTTCTTAATTCTAAAACGAACGCGATTCTACACCTGACCGTCCATTCGCCGGGTCTCTACCTCTACAAGGGCAAGCTTTTTAATACTAAGACGCTCAAGGCGCTGGCAATCAAAGAAGCGCCGCTGTTCACCACCCAGCCAACGCCCGAGCCGCTGTGCTTCGGCAAACCCGATGCCTACAAGGGCAAGTTCAAGTCTTCTCGGGTGTAAAGCGCGAGTTTGTGCGGATAGTCAATTCCTGTAGAGGGTTGAATTCACTGTTTGAGTTCAATCTTTGAATTCGATCCCTAGATTGGGGGTTGGGGCTATGCCCCAGCCCCATTTTTATAGCAAGTATCAATTGCATTGATACTTGCGCCTCGCTTGACCTGCTGTACTGTCCGGCTTTTGCCAACATAGAACGAGTCAAGTCAAGCGAGAAACGCTATATTACCTGCTTTCATTCGACCGGTTGGGTATGGCCAGAATCTCGCAGCATCGCCTAAAACTCCACATTGTCCGGCGTCCGAGGGAACGGGATCACATCTCGAATATTCGCCATGCCGGTCATGAACTGTACCAGTCGCTCAAACCCCAAGCCAAAGCCTGCATGGGGAACGGTACCGTAGCGCCGCAGATCCAGGTACCACCAAAAGTCTTCCTTCGGTACGCTAGCCTCTCCCAGACGACGCTCCAGCACGTCGAGGCGCTCCTCTCGCTGAGACCCGCCGATAATCTCACCGATGCCGGGGGCTAGCACATCCATCGCGGCAACGGTCTTCTCGTCATCGTTCAGACGCATGTAAAAGGCCTTGATCTCCGCTGGGTAGTCGGTGACGATTACCGGCTTTTTAAAATACTCTTCGGCCAGGTATCGCTCGTGCTCAGACTGCATGTCGAGCCCCCAGGAAACCGGGTAGTCGAACTTTTTGTCGGCCTTTTCGAGTAGCTTGATGGCGTCGGTGTAGGGCAACCGCTCAAAGTCGTTGTTAATAATGTTGTCAGCGTTCGACAACACCGTATCGCTGATGCGCTTGTTAAAAAATTCAATGTCGTCGGCACACTGCTCCAGCACCTGTTGAAAAACGAACTTGATAAAGGCCTCCGCCAGGTCCATATTGCCTTCCAGGTTACAAAAGGCCATTTCTGGCTCAATCATCCAGAACTCGGCCAGATGGCGAGAGGTATTGGAATTCTCAGCGCGAAAGGTGGGACCAAAGGTGTAGACGTTGGTGAAGGCCGACGCCATGATCTCGGCCTCAAGCTGTCCGCTGACGGTGAGGTAAGTAGTGCGGCCAAAAAAGTCCTGACTGCGGTCAACTTTGCCGTCTTCGCCCTTGGGCAGTTTGTCTAGGTCAAAGCTGGTGACGGTAAACAGCTCGCCCGCCCCTTCGGCATCGTTAGCCGTGAGAATTGGCGTGTGCATCCACAGAAAATCGCGGTCTTGAAAGAACTGGTGAACGGCGTTGGCGCAGGCGTTCCGCACGCGGAAGACCGCGCCGAGGGTGTTGGTGCGCGATCGCAAGTGCCCAATCGTGCGGAGAAACTCGAAAGAGTGCCGTTTTTTCTGCAGCGGGTAGGTCTCGGCGTCTGACTCTCCATACAAGGTCAGGGCGTTGGCCTTCATCTCAACGCGCTGGCCCTTGCCTGGCGATTCAGACAGCGTGCCTGCCACCTCGACGGACGCCCCCGTGCTGATTCGCTTCATCAGGTCAGCGTAGCCGGGGACCGTATCGTCCACGATCACCTGCAGCCCATTCATCGATGAGCCGTCGTTCACATCCAAAAAGCTAAAGCTTTTCGAGTCGCGCTTGCTGCGCACCCAGCCCTGCAGGGTAACACTGTCGCCGGGCTGGCCGTCTTTGAGAATGTGCTTGATGCGGGTGGTCATACGCGCTGCGGTGGTTATACGGTGCTTCCTTATAATCTACGTCAGTTTCTGGAGAGGCGTGGGCCATAATATAGCTTTGGCCACTTTGCTTTAGCCACCGGGTACGGCAGGCTTATTCTGTTGAGTGCGCTCCGTGACTCGCCATCGCCCCCAACCGGTTGGGGTGATGACGATAGCTGTCAGACCCCAGTGTTTCGTTGCGAATGACTTCCTCTGCCGACTTTTTTCCGCCGCAGCAGCAGCCGTTACTGACCCGGTTTGTGCAGAGTACCTGCTTTTTCCTGATGCCCCAGCTGTATCGCTTTCAGGTGTCGGTTTCAGATGAGGATGTGGCCCGGCTGCGATCGTTAGACGATGCGCGACTGGTATACCTGTTTAACCATCCCACGATGGAGGATGGGATTGCGGTCTTTGGCTTTTCGGCGCGGGTGGGGCAGCTGTTTAACTACATTGTGGCGCGGGAGTCGTTCAAGGGGCTGCTGGGCAAGTTCATTCAGGCGCTGGGCTGCTACTCGATTCGCCGGGGGGTGGGCGACCGGGCCAGCATTGCCGAAACGCTAAAGCTGCTGAAGGCGCCAAAATGTCGGGTCGTGATTTTCCCAGAGGGGGGCTGCTCGTACCAAAATGACGTGGTGCAGCCCTTTCGGTCAGGGGCAATACAGATGCCGCTGCAGGTGATGGCGCAGCTGGCCAAAAAAGCGGGGCCGTTGCCAGATCTGTACGTGGTGCCCGTGAGTCTAAAGTATCGCTATACCAAGCCGATGGGACGGGTGATTGAGCGGACGCTGGCGGGGCTGGAGCAGGCATTGGGCATTACGGAGACCGCAGGCGACAAGTATGAGCGGTTGATTGCGATCGCAACCCGAGTCCTCACCCGGATCGAAACCGAGTACGGCCTCTCCACCAACCCCGACCTGGACTGGAACCAGCGCATCGATCGCCTGCGCCAGCACGTCATCGATCGATGCGAGAAAGCGCTGGGGCTCTGCTCGCCCCCTCAAAATCCGCTGCGCGAGCGGGTTTACAAGATCCAGGCCCTGCTAGATGCCGGTGAAGCCCAAACCGACAATAGCGAAGCCGTTTACTGGACCACGGTACGTCTGCTCAACTTTGAAGCCATCTACGACGGCTATGTTGCCGAACACCCGACCCCCGAGCGCTTTCTTGATACGCTGATGCGGCTAGAGCGCGAGGTTTACGAAATTGAGCACATCAAAACCAAAGCCGACCGCCGCGCCTATTTCAAAGTGGGGCAACCCGTCAATCTAAAGGCCTATGTCGCCGACTTTCGCAAAGACAAAACCGGCACAGTTGAGCAGTTGACCCAAGCCCTACGGACCGAAGTACAAACCAACCTAAACCATCTAGCCGCCGCTAGGCAGAGCCTGTAGTGGGCTAACAACAACTAGGGCATCCAGAGGGCATCCAGCGCCTGCATGACAAAGGTTGAAAAGGCCAAGAAGATAACCGCGCTGAGTGCGCTGCCAATCGCTGCGAACAGAACCAGCGGTAAGCGAAAATTTTGCCCAATAGCCATAGAGCCTCCTGGGGGCTGATGCTATCTCTGGCGCGTTCAGGGGGCAGACGATAGACTGGGGCCAAGTGCTGAGTTAGCGCTATGCAAAAGTTTTCTCTTCAATCCGCTCAGCCCATTTCCCCACCTGACCGGCCCGCTCAGGCAGGGTCACCGGTTCAGGTGCAGCAATTTCATAATTCACCGGGGGAAGGCCACTGTCAGTTTGAAGGCGAACATGCGCTGTTTATATCCCTGTCACCGCGCCCGATTTACTACTTGCAAGCTCAGGGCGGGCGGACCCATACGGGACTGTTCCAAAAAGGTGAGATTACGATTGCACCGGCCAACGCGCCTTTTTTTGCCCGGTGGGAAGGACAGGAGCACTACCTTCTGATACGGCTCGCTGATTCGTTTGTCCGACAGGTGGCCGCCGAGACCCTGCAGGGAAATTGCGATCGCACCACCCTCACCCCCACGTTCCAAGCCCGCAGCCCGCATATTGAATCTATCGGCATGATGTTTCTCTCAGAGCTGGAGCAGGGTTTGCTGAACAGCGGGCTATACCTCGATTCATTGGCCAACGTCCTCGCCGTCAACCTGCTCAAGCAATACGCAACGACACAGCCCCGTAGCCTGCCGACCTATGAGGGGGGCCTCCCCCAGCGCCAGCTACTCCATGTTTTAGACTATATTGACGCCCACCTGGAGCAAGACATCAAGCTGGCAAGCCTGGCCCAGCTGTTAGACATGAGCCAGTTTCACTTCAGCCATCTCTTTAAGCAGTCCATCGGAATTTCGCCCTATCAGTACCTGCTTCAACAGCGGGTAGAGCGGGCCAAGCAGCTCTTGAAGCAGACCGACCAGTCCATTTCAGAAATCGCCTTCAGCTGCGGATTTAGCAGCCACAGCCACCTGAGCAAACAGTTTCGAAAACTGACCGGGATAACGCCCAAAAACTATCGGGTCAGCTAACCCTTTTACTAGAAAGACCTAGGTCGCCTGCAGCTCATCCAGTCGAGCCAGCACCTCTTTGCTGTGAATAACAGGCCGGACCCCCAAGAAGCGCTCTCGCATCGTACCGTCGGGGTCGATCAGATACGTATGGCGTAGCGACATCGGCGACATCCAGGAGCCGTAGGCTTTGCTGACCGCGCCGTCTGTGTCGGCCAGTAGCGGAAACTTGAGCCCTTCTGAATCGCAGAATTCAGCATGGACATCGACATCGTCAGCGCTGACCCCTAGCACCTGGGCATTACGCTCCATGTATTCGGGTAAATCTTGCTGAAAGCGCTGAGCTTCTAAGGTACAGCCGGGGGTAAAGTCCTTGGGATAAAAGTACAACACGACCCACTGCCCCAAGTAGTCGTTAAGAGAAATCTCGCCGTCGCCCGTATTCGTCGGCAGCGTGAAGCTGGGGGCTGCTTCGCCAATGGGGATTTGGGGTCCACCCAACGCCTGGGCTGGAGCCGGGCTCATCAGCAGGGTCAACCCAGCCACCAAAAACCCGATCAAAATACCCAATAAGCCCTTACGAATCATGACGGTTGCGCCTCTACTGTGCCTTAACACAAGTTTACAACGGTTCAACCGCCAGCTGATGGCCTGCGCAGAAAACTGTCCTAGAAAGCGGGTAGCTCGGGTAGCGGCTCACCTAGCCACTTTTGAGAGAAATCATCTAGCTCACCGCCTAGGCGCTTGTGATACACAAACGTATTGACCCACTGCAGCAAATCGGTTTCCCCCTTTCTCAGGCCAATGTGAGCAGGAGATTCTTTGATGATGAACTTGCCTTCGATGGCTTTATCAGGGTTGTTCTTCGCCAGCTCTGCCGCGACCACGTTACCGGTCGCAATCATGTCTACCTGGCCAGACACTAGAGAAGACGCCGTCAGGCTGTTGTCGGCAAAGCGCTCAATCTCCACATCATCACCGACGGCATCGCTCAGCTCCAGGTCTTCCAGAGTGCCCTGGGTAACGCCGACCTTATAGCCGCCTAAGTCTTCAAAGCCGCCGACGTCAGAAATATCCGACGAACCGTAAATGCCTGAGAAGAAAGGCGCGTAGGGAATAGAGAAATAAATCGACTTAGCTCGTTCCGGGTTTGCTCCCATGCTAGAGATGACCAGATCGGCTTTCTCAGTTTGTAAGAAGGGAATGCGGTTGTCGCTGGTAACAGGAACGAGTTCTAGCTCAGCCCCTAGGTCTTCGGCCAGCAGGTTAGCCACATCGATGTCGTAGCCCTCAAGGTTGCCCGAGGCATCGACGGAACCGAAGGGAGCAAAGTCTTGGGGGACGGCAATTTTGATGGTGCCCGCTTCGATGATC
Organism: Cyanobacteria bacterium J06648_16; assembly: GCA_039817185.1. Taxonomy (GTDB): domain Bacteria; phylum Cyanobacteriota; class Cyanobacteriia; order Phormidesmidales; family Phormidesmidaceae; genus CAWUKV01. The sequence continues at coordinate 220,866 of JBCBWI010000001.1, forward strand.
CGGTCCAGGCTGGAGACGGTCGTCGTATCTTGAGCCGTGACGCTGGGCGTATCACCACCGCCGACACAGGCCACGGCAATCAGAGAAAAGACGCAGGCGAACCCTGCGATTAAAACGGTTTGTAACCACTTTTTCGGCCAGGGAAAGCGCATAACCACTCCTCTACAGGTACTAGCGATATCTCACCTAACTTAAGCAGGTGTGGAGCTGGCAAATGTAGCTTGTGCTACCTTTGAGCATCAGTAAGCCAGAGATTTTTCTAACTTTCGGCTGAGCAGTGAGATAGGAAAGCAGATGGCAAAGTAGATAACTGCGGTAACAAGATAGACAAAAAAGGGCTCAAAGGTCACGTTGGTAATGTTGGTCGCTGAGCGGGCCAGCTCAACAAATCCGATGGCCGAGGCGAGCGACGTCCCCTTGATCACCTGGGCCAAAAAGCCCACCGTCGGGGCAACCGAGCGCCGCAGCGCCTGGGGCAAAATCACTAGCCCAAGCTGCTGAAAGTAGTTCAGGCTCAGGGACCGCGCGGCTTGCCACTGTCCCTGAGGGATTGACTGCACGGCCCCCCGCCAGATGTCACTTAGGAAGGCGCTGGTGAAGGTGGTTAGGGCCAGGGTCGCTGACAGCCAAGGACTAATGTCCAACCCCAAAATGCTGAGACCAAAGAAGGCAATTAGAAACTGAATCAGCAGCGGCGTCCCCTGAATGATTTCGGTGTAAACCTGACTCAGGTAGCGGACGGGCCGAAACGGCGAGATGCGCATCAGCATGACGATACCCCCAGCAATCCCGCCGCTAACAAAAGCCACCGCTGACAGCAGCAGCGTCCAGCGGGCAGCCCATAGCAGCGCCAGTAAAATGTCGAGATGACTAAAATCTCTCACAGGGGCAACTAAATATAACGGGTGAATTTGAACAGGCGGCGGTGGAGCAGCTGGGCCAACAGCTTGAACGTCAGGGCCAGCAGGATATAGATTAGTGCGATCGCACCATAAATCTCAAAATCCCGAAAGGTACGCGATCGCAAAAAGTTGCCCACAAACGTCAGCTCCTCTGCCGAGATCTGCGATACGACACTGGAAAGGAGCATGAGCAGCACAATCTGCCCCGTCAGCGATGGATAGATATTGGCAACGGCAGGCTTCAGTACCACCAGACGAAAGATTTGTCTTTGGGTCAGCCCTAGCGACAGCCCTGCTTCGATCTGGCTGCGGTCGATGGACTCAATCCCAGCCCGGATAATCTCGGTGGCGTAGGCTCCAAAGTTAATCACCAATGCCAGCAGCGCGGCCTGGTCCGTGCCCAGGCGCGGTCCCAGACTGGAAATGCCAAAGAAGATAAACAGCAGCTGAACTAAGAAGGGCGTGTTGCGAATGGCCTCTACATAGCCAGTTGCGATCGCACCCAGCAGCCGATTTCCCGACGTCCGCGCTAGCGCCCCCAGCGTACCCACCCCAAGCCCTAACACAACCGCTAAACTCGACAACCGCAGCGTCAGCCAAACCCCTTCGAGCAGCAGGTCTCGATTGTCCCAGACAACTTGAAACTGGAAACGATAGTCGATCATTCACGGGGGCTACAGGACTTCGCTGTATGCTACCGGGTCCGTCAAAAGATAGCCAGGCCCCTATTGGATCAGGTCCTGAAATACTGACAACCGGGCCGTATCACGAATGATCAGGAAGATACCCAGCCCCAGCAGCAGGAAGATACCGGTCTGCATGACGTTCTCTTGCACGCGAGTGGGCACGGGCTTGCCCCGCACCGCCTCAACCATCAAAAAGGCCAGCTGACCACCGTCTAGGGCAGGCAGCGGCAGAATGTTCAAAATCGCCAGGTTGATGCTGATCAGCGCCGCGAAGGGAAATAGGGCTAGGGCGTTCTGCTGAGCCAGAGCCGCGCCCTGATCGACGATGCCCACCGGCCCAGCCAATCCATCGGCCATCTGAGAGAAGTTAGTCAACAGCTGAATAAAGCCGGTCACCACCGTCTCAAACATGTTCTGAAACGCCACCGCCGAGCGGGAGAAAGTCTCAACCAGGCCCAGACGGCGGGTGGTGTCGGCACTGTTGGGGCTAAGCGTGACGCCGATAAGCGCCCGCTTGCTGTCGGGGTCAAAGGTCGGAGTCACGGTCACATCTAGGGTTTCAGTCTCACCCCGCTGAATGCGTAGCTCCACCGGAGCGCTCGGGCTTTCGCTGATAATAGCCTGCAGCGACCTGACCAGTTCATTCCCCGCTTCCGGCGTGTTCTCAGCCGGGACCAGCAGCTGACCGTTGGCTTCTAAGATCACGTCACCGGCCTGCAGCCCTGCCTGCGTCGCTGGAGAGGGTTCACCAATCACCGTCGGCGCAACCTGGGGAATCAGCACGCCGTTGGCGATGTCGGGCATCCCCGTCCAGGCAAACTGAAGTACGAAGACCAGATAGGCAAAGACGAGATTGGCGATCACGCCCGCGCTGATCACAATAGCCCGGTCCAAAATAGGGCGATTGCGCAGCAGGTCTGGGTCGTTTTTGGGAAAGCCGCTTTCGGGCTCGCCATCTGGAAAGCCCACAAAGCCACCTAGCGGAATTGCCCTGAGCGAATATTCCGTCTGTTTGCCCTGGAAGCTCCACAGAATGGGGCCAAAGCCAATGGCGAATTTGTTGGCGTGGATGCCCTGCAACCGTGCCGCGAGGAAATGCCCCAGCTCGTGGATAAAAATCAGCAGGGCCAGGACGGAAATGATAGCCAGTGCAAACATGAAGGAAGTTAGCCGCTAAAAAATGATACGTTTCTCCATTCTACCGTTCTGGCTCCGAAAGCGTGGGATCGTCAGCTAGAGGGCTTCTCTACCTAAGTAGGGTTTCAGCACGTCGGGCACGGTGACACTGCCGTTGGGCTGCTGATAGTTTTCGAGCAGGGCTGCCATCGTGCGACCGACGGCGAGGCCAGAACCGTTAAGGGTATGGACGTACCGCGTACCCTTTTGCCCCGGTGTCTTGAAGCGGATGTTGGCGCGGCGGGCCTGGAAATCGACGCAGTTGGAGCAGCTGGAAATCTCTCGGTAGGTATCGGCAGAGGGCATCCAAACTTCCAGATCGTAGGTTTTGGCCGCCGAAAAACCGAGGTCCCCAGTACACAGCGCGATTACCCGGTAAGGCAGCTTGAGCTGCTCAAGAATGTCAGCGGCGTCTGCGACAAGCGCTTCTAGCGCGTCAAAGGACTGGTCGGGATGGACGAATTTGTACATCTCAACCTTGTTGAACTGGTGCAGACGAATCAACCCACGGGTGTCGCGCCCGTAACTGCCCGCCTCCCGGCGGAAGCAGGGGGTGTAGGCACAGTAGTGGATCGGTAGCTCGGGTTCTGACAGGATTTCGTCGCGGTGCAGGTTGGTTAGCGGCACCTCAGCAGTGGGCGTCAGCCACAGGTCGTCGCGATCGCACTTAAACCCATCTTCAGCAAATTTCGGCAGCTGGCCTGAGCCAGTCATGGAGGCAGAATTTACCAGTACCGGCGGCAGAATCTCGGTGTAGCCTGACTTCGTATGCCGATCGAGCATGAACTGGATCAGCGCCCGCTCCAGCGCGGCCCCTGCGCCGATTAGCGTCACAAAGCGGCTTTGGGCAATCTTCACTGACCGCTCAAAGTTCATGATGCCGAGCTGCTCGCCCAGCTCGTAATGGGCCTTAAGCCCGTCGCCCTTAGGAATGTACTCGTCTCCCCAGCGGCGGACTTCGACGTTTTCGTCCTCGCTTTTGCCTAGCGGCGTGCTGTCGCTGGGCAGGTTCGGCAGCAGCAGCAGAATGCTTTGAATCTCGGCGACGATCTCTTTTTCTTTGGGCTCCAGGTCGCTGAGCTGCTGCTTGACCTGGTTACCTTCATCTTTAAGCGCCTGAATCTCTGGCCCTTTAGGGTCTGCGCCGCCCTTAATTTGCTGACCGACGGATTTGCCAATTTCGTTACTGCGGGCCTGAAGTTGCGATCGCACCTCGCCCAGCTCTCGCTGCTGCGCATCCAGCTTCAAAATCGGCTGCAGGTCATAGTCACCGCGCTTTTCCAGCGCTGCCATCACCTGACCTGCATTCTGTCGAATCTGCTTTAAATCCAGCACGGGGCATTCGTGTGAAGGGTTGTCAGTGACTCAGAATAGCAGGCATTGGAGAAGCGAAGTAGCGCATTAGCCGTTCAAACCGTTAAGGCTCGAACACCCATATCCCTATTCACTATTTCGCTTCTCTCAATTCGCTTTTTACAGAACCTGCTCAATCTCTGCGATTTCAGGAATGAACTCCCGCAGGCGGCGCTCAATGCCCATCCGCAGGGTCATGGCCGAACTCGGACAAGAGCCGCAAGCTCCCTGAAGGCGGAGTTTTACCACAGGACCATCGATCTCTACCAGCTCGACATTGCCGCCATCGGCCATCAGATAAGGACGCAAGTCGTCTAGAACTTTTTCTACGTTTTCGGTTGTCAGTGCCAGCGTTTCCATCGCAATAAAAGGGGTGAACATCTAGCCCCATAGTAGCTTTGATAGCCGAGGTTTATCTTGTCGAGCCATACTAAAAGGGAGAATACGTACCCTCTGCCCGCAAAGTCGCCAATGACCGCTCAAACCGCTTATCCACAGATCGAACAGTCAGACTTACAGCCTGCTCGGCTAAGTCGCCTCCCAAGGATTCGGGTGGCACAGCTGGTGATGGATTATCTCGCCTACGGCTGGTCCGTTGAGGAAATGTACCGTCAGCATCCCAATCTAAGGCTATCCGAGGTTCATGCTGCAATGGGCTACTACTTTGACAATCAGGCGATTACCGATCAGGAAATAAAGGACGAATGGACGCATGTACAGCAAGGCTATGCAGTCGGCCCCTAAAACGCCTTTCTTTCTCAGGATGAGAGCGAAAGGTCTACTGTAGATGGCGGTTAAGCTGTGCAATGGATATCCATGTGCCTCAAGCAATTACGGAATAGCTTCGTCGTCGTGGTATAGACGTTCTGAGCGCTATTGAAGATGAGGCGAACAAACTGGCTGATGAAAAGAATCATTGAGGCCGATCCCTCAAACATATCCATTTCTCACCATTAAATTGGCGCATCAGACATCGCAAGATTTTGAACAACTTGATATACGAAGACAAGTCGTAAGCTCTGCTTGCGACGCTTCTCATTCTGCCTGCTGAGCGATAAGCCGCTGAACCTGGCCAATCACCGGATTGTACTCTGGCCCTTTGCGCCGAGCATTCGTCTCAAAGGCCTTTTGCTCGTCTTCCATCATCAGCACGTCTTGCTTCACAAGCCCTTCCAATAAGCCCTTCGCGGAGTTAAATGTTAGGCGTTTGATAAAACGGCGGAAGCGGAGAGACTTTTTGTGGAGGCGAGTGAAGGCTTTGAGCGAGGTGAAGTGCAGCAGGTAGGCTCTCGTCTGTGTCTCGCTGACGGGGCAGAAGAGACAACAGATTCTAAAATCGTCGCCTAGGACAGCGCTCCAATTGGGGTAGGGATAGCTGACGTCTAAGTTCGTGGGACGCAGCTTGCGCAGGGCAGGAATAAACAGCTGGGTGACGGACCAGATTTTATCGATCTTGTAATAGGTTTCGGCGTCGTAGTGGGCGTCTACGCAGGCGTCTGTAGCTTCAATATCACGCAGCTTTGGATTGGCCCAGGCCTGCAAATCGTCATGCAAGCGCCCGTGGTACATATCCATCAGATTCTCAATCAAAAATGAGAAATGGGCGTTGACGTCGATGGGGGCAACGGCAGCGATGTAGTTGAGGTGGTCCCACTCAGGCAGGCTGAGGGGCTGAATGTTTTGGGTTTGTAGAATCTCTAAATCGCCCGGATAGACCCAGACAAAGCCGTCTTGTTCTCTAACAGGATAGGTGCGCAGGCGGCAGTTGGGCAGGCGCTGCTGTTCGCTCAGGTAAGGGACATCAACGCACTTGCCATTGGGGTCAAACTGCCAGCCGTGATAGACGCATTCAATCTGGTCACCGTGGACCTCGCCGTGGCTAAGGCGCACCTGGCGGTGGGGGCAGCGGTCTTCTAAGGCGTGGGCTTGGCCGTTGGTATCGCGAAATAGGACGATGGGCTCGTGCCAGAGGACAATACCCTTAGGCTGCTGGGCCACTTCGGTACTGAGGGCGACGGCATACCAGTGGTTAGGGTTAATGGGCGCGCGACGGACTTGAGCAACTGCTGGTGCTGCCGCTTTAGCGGCTTTTTCAGAAGCAATATCTGCCGTTGTCGTCGGGCGAACCGTCGTAGTGCTGCCGTTTGCGTCGTCAAAGTTCACAGAAATCTCTACCTCACAGCCAAAACTCACACCCCTACACCTTAAAGAACCCCTCCGGATTCACCGACATCAGCGTCCGCCGCGCCGCCCCCTCCCGCCGCAGCACCGTATTCGCCGCCAGCAGACCGCTAGTTACCGCCCGCTCCATCAGCCCGCAAGGAAACGGCATTTTGACCCAATCTCCAGCAAAGAGCAAATTCGAGCTGTCAATGGACGTCTCGGGTCGGTTCGCGTAGCTCCCCGGCGGGAACCCTGCAAAGTTCTTCTGGTTGACCAGTTCTCGGTGCAGCAGAGTAGCCCCTTCTAGATCTGGCACAATCTCGTACAGCTCTTTCTCGAACGTTGCTAGTAGGGCCTTCTGATCGGGAAACTCACGCTCTTTGTAACAGTAGGCATGCAGCTCGACAACGCTGCCACCCGTCTCCGCTGCCCACTGCTTGTAGTCGCCCTGAATTTTGTGATAGAGGGTAATGCTATCGGTCAGCCGATAGCCCGAAAGTGAGGTAAACCAGCTCTGGTCCCAGTCAAAGTCGCGATCAAACCAGAAGCGGCCCACGGCAAAGGGGTCGGCGACCTGCAGGTCGCTCACCTGCGAGGCCAGCACCGCGTGCGGTTCCCCGCTGGACAGGGCAAACAGGTTTTGAATGCCTGGAATATCCGCCGCAAAGATGAAGTAGTCCGCCTCTAGCGTTTCCGCGACGCCCGCGGCTGCCTGAACCGGATTGGCGGCGATCAGCTGAACCCGATTGTCGTCTCGGCTAACGACCCTGAACTGGGCCAGATTTTCTTGGGCAGGGCCGCCAAGTACCTGACCCTGTTCGTCGTAGGCTGCACCGTGGCACGGACAGAGGAAGCCATCGGCATCCGACTCGACTTCTTTATGAACGCTACAGCCCTGGTGAGTACAGGTCAGCGACAGAGCAATGTCATCGCCCTGCTTCAATGCGTACAGCCGATCACCTGCGCCAAAATAGACCATTTCCTCCGTACTCAGCAGCGGATTACGCTCGACCCAGAACGGAACCGGATTGACCGCAACACCGCCCTTTTCGTAGCGGACGCTCTGTACATTCTCGCCGTCCCAGTTCACCTGGCTTACCGTCACGCCCTTGAGAATGCGCCCACCATTCGCCTCAATCGCCTCAGCTAAGGGGTCCACCAGGCAACGGCCCATGTCTTCGCAGGTGCCGTTGAAGGCGAGTCCTTCAGGGTTGCCAAAGAAGTAAAAGTGGAAGAACTGCATCAGCTCCCCGGCGCTGAGTACGTCTGGCGCGTTCAGGCTGGACTTGGCAAAGGGTAAGAAGTACAGGTCGTACAGGCCCTGGGGAAACTGCCCGTTACCCCATTCCTCGACTGACAGATGATCCAGCCGGTCATAGGTCTGGGGCATGCGGAAGCTAGAGATTTCTCGAAAAACCTCCAGGTGTTTCAGATTAGCCAGGTTAATGCCCCACTTCAGGGCATTGTTCGACGCCAAACCCAGATCGATTACGTTCCAGGGAAAGGCCGAGTGATTGGGTCGAAAGGCTTCGGGCTGGTATTGATCGCCTTTGTACACTACCGCGTAGAAGTCGAGCGACTGAAAATTGTCGCGCACCTGCAGCTCGTCGACCAGGCCAAACAGGTTGTAATACTGCGGAAAGAAACCGTGGAAGCCGTGTTCCATCATCATTTCTTGCCCGTTGACCTGAATGGGCCAGCTGGCAATCTTGCCCCCAAGCTGGGGGGAGCGCTCTACCAGGGTGACCTGGACACCGCGCTTGCTGAGCTCGTAGGCAGACGCGAGTCCGGCCAGTCCGCCCCCGACGACAACGGCTTTAGTCGGACGGTTGACGTACTGGGGTAGATCGAGGCGATCGACCTCATGAAGGGCAGGCTGGGGCTTGGCAAAACGGGAGTAACCAACGGCTCCCCCAACTGCGCCTACGCCAAAAAGTTTTAGAACGGTCCGTCGGGACAGGGAATCAGGTAGGTTTTCGAACGGTGAACTCATGTAGTTGGCTTAAACTTAGAAATCCTGAGGGCAAAGCATGTCACCGCGTACTGACAAGATGAAGCTGGTCTATATATGTAAACACATAGATTTGGCCTGTGAAGCGACTTAACGATGAATTAAGCAAGCCCTAGCGGCCGATTGGGAATCCGTATCGGCACAGGGCCTCGAATGTTTTCTAACGCACATTGCCAGTCAGGCGTTTGTGCTGCGACCCGTTTGTAAACTGACCTGCCTGTCTTGAAACTGACATGAAACTCTGGCGAGAAAGCTTAGCCGTTGCCCAGCGAATTTTACTGGAGCTCATACGCAGACGACGTAGTCTGATTTTCTGGGTGATTTTTCCGATTTTGCTGCTGGTCTTGAACGGGCTGATTACGGCGGAACGAGCCGGTTTAGAGCTGCCTGAGGCATTTGAACTGGTGGCCCCACCCACGCTGGTGGGGGCGGCCATGTTCTTTAGCTGCCTGGGCGGCAGCGTCGCAACGGTGGTGGCCGAGCGCGAGCAGAACACGCTGAAGCGGCTGTTTCTATCGCCGCTGAGTGGGGTGTCGTACTTTTTGGGGATTGTGCTGGCCCATAGTGCGATCGCAACCGGTCAATCCCTAGTCGTCTTCGCCATCGCCCTCATCTCCGGTGCCACCTTCCCCGGCTCCTGGCCCCTGGCCGTCCTGATCCTAGCCCTGAGCCTGATGGCCTACGTGGGTGTCGGCTTCATCCTCGGCACCCAGTTCGCCCGCCGCACGGAAGACGTGAATGCCCTGGTCGCCGCTTTCGGCGTACCGCTGCTGATCTTGGGCGGTGCCTTCATGCCCACGTCAATTTTTCCCGATTCGCTGGTCAACCTGGCCCAGTTCAACCCGATTTACCACATGACTGAAGCGCTAACCCTGGGTCTCGCGGGGGAAGCCGCTGGGGAGCACGTACGGTTTCTGGCCATCTTTGCCGTCATTATGGTGGTGACCGGCTGGCTCTCGTACCGGCGCATGCTGAGGCTAGAGCGGCAGCTCTAGAGAAAATTGCGCCCAAAGAAAAAGCAGGAATTAGGCCCTGTCAGGCTGTAGCTGTTACAGATGACTGCTGCACCGGATTACATGAAACGGTTTTTGCTTTGGGTTGCGATCTCACTACCGCCGACCCTGATGGTCGTTTTCTCGCTCGCCCCATTCGATATTTTTGCTATTTGGCTTTTCGGCGGTTTGGCTGCAGCGTTTCTGTGCGTCTTGATAACGGCACTGAGCTTGATTCCAGTGATTGGATCACAAAAACGCTGCCGTCCACAGGCCACAGCTGCGCTGCTTATTGTTGTTTCTATTATCCTGTTTAACTGGCCCCTAAGAATCGGCTATACCTTCTCTCGTCCAGCGTTTAACCGAGTGGCAGAACAGGTCATGGCTGGAGACATTCCAGAAACCCCTCGACGCATTGGCTGGTTTCGCATTGAGGGAATAGAGCTTCCTGAAGAGCTCTTTTACTACGCAGAAGACGGCATTGTTTGTTTGTGGACAGACGTGCATCCCTATGGAAATACTGGGTTTGTCCAGACTAGCCCCAACAACCTACCGTTCAACCTGTGGAGCCATTTCAGGCTGGACAACACCTGGCAGTTTATCGCTGAGGACTGATGCAAAGGTTGTTCAGGCTGTTGGTATGGGGTGCGATCTCACTGCCCCCAATCCTATGCATTCTGCTCTCTCTTTTACCCGCCGACCTGCTAATGCTCTGGATATACGGAGCAGTATTCTGGCTGTTCTCACTAGTAATACTCCTCTTGAGTATCTTGCCAGTGTGGCGCTCCCGCTCAGGTGCGCAGTGGAGACGCGTCCGAAAACGAGCAGCCATTGCCTTTTGTATAGTTGTTTCAGTGATTGCCTTCAATTGGCCGATGCGAATCGCCTTTGTACTGTCTCGCCCCGCCCTAAATCAAGCAGCACAGCAGCTTCTAGCCGGAGATCCAGTTCCCACCCCTCGACGCATCGGCCTTTTTCGCATCGAAGCTGCCGAACTCTCACGCGGCATGATGGGAAACGACCAGATCCCAGCCCTCTGGACAGACTGGACAAGCCCGCCCAGCGGCGATCACATGGGCTTTGTGCAATCTGGCGCTGGCAAACCACCTTTCATTATGTGGAGTCATATGCGGCTCGACGGTGACTGGCAGTTCATCTACCGCGCTGAATAGCTGAATGATAGGATTTGCGACATGTTCGATACCGTTTGCAAATTCCTGGTCGAGAGCTTTCCTGCCGACTTTGCCGCTTGGCTACTCGGTGAGCGCATCGAGCTATCCGAACTTAGTCCTTCCGAGCTATCGCTAGAGCCGATCAGAGCAGATATTCTGCTACTTCAATCGGCTGACCGTATCCTCCATATTGAGTTTCAGTCGCGCCCTGACTCAGATATCGCTTTTCGCATGACAGACTATCGGCTGCGTCTCTACCGACGTTTCCCCGCTAAATCGATACATCAAGTCGTCATCTATCTAAAGCCTAGCCAGTCCTCCCTTGTTTATCAAACTGCTTTCGATATTCCAAACACCTATCACGAGTTCAACGTCATTCGCCTGTGGGAACAGCCCACTGAGCGGTTCTTGAGCACACCGGGACTATTGCCGCTGGCTCCCCTGACTCAGCATCAGGATAGAGTCGCCGTTTTACAGAAGGTTGCTGCACAGGTCGAAAATCTGCCTGACCAACGTGCCCAGTAAAGCGTCACCGCCTCAACCGAAATTCTGGCTGGGCTACTATTAGACAAACAGATCATTCGTCAGCTCCTCAGGAGCGACCTCATGCGCGACTCTGTAATCTATCAAGACATTTTGGCAGAAGGACGGGCAGAAGGGCTTCGAAGCGGGTTGGAAGCTGGCGTTCATCAAGGGTTGGTTGCTGGTCATCGGCAGGTTATTGAGCAGGAGCGAGCTCTTTTGCTCAGGCAACTCGCGCGAAAAATTGGAACGCTGCCAGAAGCGCTAGGCGATCAGGTCAAAGCGCTTTCCGTCTTGCAATGGGACGAACTAGGTGAAGCCCTTCTCTCATTTGAGGATTTGAGCGATCTTGAGAACTGGTTAGAGCAGCAGCCACAGCCTGCCGAGCGAGTCGTTCATCAGATTGTTCAACATCTAGACCAGCTTATCGAACCTGGCCTAATCTTTCAGATTCAGGCATTGCCGCTTGAACAGCTTGATTCCCTGGCAATGTCGCTGGCAGATTTCTCAACTGCCGAAGACCTAAGCAAATGGCTCAATCTCCAGGCGGCAGCGGCAGATATGCCTGGAACCAAGTCATAGTCGTATTTATAGTCTTCGCCATTCACGGTAGAACACTAAGTCCAGCTATTCTGCTTGGCATACAACGAAGTGGCGTCGCAACCATGTCTTAACTGATTTGGCGGCTGTTTGGCATGCTCTAGAGGCATCTGTAAAAACTATATCGCTCAGTAGGGAAACCGACCACACTCCGCGAACTCATCGACTGAGTTCAGCATCTTGGATTCAGATGGCGATGGCCCGAAGAAACTTAGCTAAACGTTCCCCGTCGGGCTAAAACTGCCGTAGAAAGCGTAGATCGCTGCTGTAAAGCCTACGGATATCGTCGATTTTGCTCTGTACCATCGCCAGTCGCTCGACGCCGAGACCGGCCGCAAATCCGCTGTAGATCTCTGGGTCATAGCCGACTGACTTCAGCACATTGGGGTCAATCATGCCGCAGCCCAGCACCTCTAGCCATTTACCGTTCCACTTCACATCCACCTCAGCCGAGGGCTCGGTGAAGGGGAAATAGCTGGGCCGTAGACGAATTTCGATATCGCCAAATAACGCCTCGAGAAAGACCTGCAGCGTACCGCGCAGGTCGGTGAAGGTGATGCCCTTGTCGACGGCGAAGAACTCAATCTGATGGAAAACGGCGGCGTGGGTGGCGTCTACCGTGTCGCGCCGGTAGCAGCGACCGCTGGCGAGCACCCGCAGGGGCGGCTCGTGGTTCTCCATGTAGCGAATTTGCGTGTTGGAGGTGTGGGTCCGCATCATCCGCCCATCTTCTAAATACAGGGTGTCCTGCATGTCACGGGCGGGGTGGTCGGGCAGAAAGTTCAGGGCCTCGAAGTTGTAGTAGTCGGTTTCGATTTCGGGGCCGGTGGCGACGGTGTAGCCCAGACCGATGAAGATGTCGGTAATCTGGTCGATGATGCTGTTGATCGGGTGGACACGGCCCTGGGGCAGGTAGACCCCCGGCATGGTTACGTCCAGCGTTTCTGCCTCTAGCTGGGCGCTGATCTGGGCGTTTTGCAGGTCATCTTTGCGCTGGTCAATGTCGCCCTGCACTGCAGTTTTGACCTGGTTGGCTAGCGCCCCAATCTTTGGCCGCTCCTCTGCCGAGAGCTTGCCCATGCCGCCCAAAATTTTAGAAATTTTGCCTTTTTTACCCAGATAGGTGACGCGGAGCTGGTCGAGGGAGTCTAACGTATCGGCGGTTGCGATCGCACCGGTCGCCTCTTGCTGCAGCTGGGTCAGTTGTTGCGCTAGTTCGGTGGTCATGCTGACAGAGAAGACCGCAATGGGGTTTGATAGGACAGTTAAACACCCTCTAGTCTAGCCTGAGCCCGCCGCCCTCAGCCTACCCCCATGAAGATGCCCCATGAAGATATTGGTTAGCAACGACGATGGCGTATTCGCCACCGGCATTCGCACCCTGTCCAATGCGCTAGCAGCCGCAGGGCACGAGGTCATCGTGTGCTGCCCTGACCGCGAACGCTCCGCCACCGGCCACGGCCTGACCCTGCACAAACCGATTCGCTCGGATCCCGTCAGCGGCGTTTTCGATGAGGGTATCACTGCCTGGGCCTGTTCAGGCACCCCCGCCGACTGCGTCAAGCTCGCGCTAGAGGCCATCCTCGAAACGCCGCCTGACCTGGTTCTTTCCGGCATTAATCACGGAGCCAATTTGGGCAGCGACGTACTGTATTCGGGGACGGTCTCCGCTGCCATGGAAGGGCTGCTCGACGGCATTTCTAGCATGGCCCTGAGCCTGGCCAGCTTCACACATCATCAGTTTGGGGCGGCGGCTCGGGTGGCTTGTGGCCTGGTCGATCAGCTGGCAGCGCTGCCAGCCCCCGTGCTGCTCAACGTTAATGTGCCCCCGGTCGAAAGTCACAAGATCAAGGGGCTCCAGGTCTCTCGTCTGGGCCAGCGTCGCTATCACGACCTGTTTGAAAAGCGGCAAGATCCCCGTGGCAAGACCTACTACTGGCTCGCTGGCGAAGTGCTAGAAGAGGTTGACATGGTCGATAGCCCCGCTCAGGCAGCAGCTCAAGTGCCGCTGGACGTCCGCGCCATTCGCGACAACTATGTCACAGTAACCCCGCTGCACTACGACCTGACTGCCTACCATGGGGTGGCCCCCCTGCAGTCGTTACAGCTTGGTGGTTTAGCCTAGCAACTTCTATACGGAGCGCTGCCCCTGGCGGCTGTATGAAGATTAAAGGCACAATCGAAAGATGGCCGATCGAGATGGGAAAAATTCTAAGGAAAGCGCAAACATTTACGCAAATACTGCAATCCCTGCCTATCCTAGGTCTACAGGGTATCCGCGCCATCTAGACCGACTTTAGCTTTAGCTCAACCATCAAGCCCATGCCAGACTCGCCCGGTTCAGACTTGAAAAACCAGTTCCAGGTCAACTTTTGGGGCGTGCGTGGCAGCATTGCCTGCCCCGGCGAAGAAACCGTCCGCTACGGTGGCAATACCTCCTGTATCGAGATGCGGGTCAACGGGGAGCGGCTTATTTTTGACGGCGGCACGGGGCTGCGAGTGCTGGGTCAAAAGCTGATGATGGAGCTGCCGATTAAGGCCAGCCTGTTTTTTACCCACTCTCACTGGGACCATATCCAGGGCTTTCCCTTCTTTACACCCGCCTTTGTGCCGGGGAACGAGATTGATATTTATGGTGCGATCGCACCCAACGGCTCCACCATCGAACAGCGTCTCAACGACCAGATGCTGCACCCCAACTTCCCCGTACCGCTACAGATCATGGGGGCGCAGCTTAAGTTTTGCGATCTGGAAGTGGGCGAAACCATGCAGCTGGGCGAAACGAGCGACATCGAAATCCAGAACGCCCTGCTCAACCATCCCGGTGAGTCGGTCGGCTACCGCGTCAGCTACGGCGGTTATTCAGCAGCGTACATCACCGACACCGAGCACTTCGCCGATCGGCTGGACGAAAACGTACTGAAGCTAGTGCGCGACGCCGACGTGATGATCTACGACTCGACCTATACTGACGAAGAGTACCACGACGAAAAATTCAGCAAGGTCGGCTGGGGCCACTCCACCTGGCAAGAAGCCGTCAAGCTAGCAAAGGCGGGCAACGTCAAACAGCTGGTCATCTTCCACCACGACCCGGGCCACGACGACGAATTTATGGACGACATTGCCAAACAGGTCAAAGCCGTCTTTGCCAACAGCATCGTCGCCCAAGAAGGCATGACGATAGACTTGCCAAAAGCGAGCCGAGTCGAAGCTGTGGTCTAACAGAGCTGTGGTCTAACAGATCATTCTGACAAAGATCATCAAGAGCAGCTAACCGCGTCCTTACAGGAACCGCACTCACAAAGCCCGGTCATCGGCTTCATCCAGCTTGTTCAGAGCTCCCCTGCGCCGCTTCTTCAGCCTCAATCTTCTCGCGCATGTCGTCCCAGTAGGCGCTGTAGATCCACTTTTCGTTGGGGCCATTATCTTCGATCTTCCAGCGGTAGATGGCTTTACTCGGGTTCACACCCACCTCAAGCAGCTTGGCTCCCATGTAGTATTCCGTCTGCTTACGAGTACGAGCTTTATAGGGTTCGGGATAGCGCTTGGGAACGGTTTTGGTGATGTGAGCTTGGGTCGGCTTGGCCATCAGATTTAAACTGAATCATGTCGTTGAATACACACCACTATAGCGACTCATCAAGCATGATTCGGGCGAAACTCACTGAGTATCGCATCGCAAATCTTTTTTAGATCGTGCCTCAAATATAGATCGAAGAAGTCCGTAATTTTCTCTCTCAGACTATCCCAGTCTTCATCGACATAGTCTGATGCGCCCAAAATTCGCCTCTTGCAAACGCGGCTCCAACCGGATTCCTTAAGCTGGCATCTATTTCTAAAGCCGGCAATATTACCATCCCTTAAAGCTTTAGATATTCTCTGCTTATATACCTTATCGCCGGGGCCTAAAACGATATGAAGCCCCAGATATGTGGATTCGTTTACAAACTCGCACAGTAATAATCTTTTACTTGTAGTCCAATATTCGCATGTGGATTGGAACGCTAGCGAGTCAAGCTCAAGCGGAGCAAATCGAATGAACTGTTTTCGGCTACCGTCTTCTTGAAGGCCAAACTCCTGTTCTCTGCTAGAGATTAATTTTGTGAGGTAGTCAAAGATTTCTGTTTGTAAGTCGGGACGATGCTCATAGATGAGATCTAGCGCTTGACGATGCTGTCTATAAATTTGCTGGCATAAACTGGCAATTTCTGAATCACTCACGATGTGTCTCCTTAATAATTCAGCATAGTGTTGGATTGAAATTAAAACTTCATTGCCGATGTTAGACCGGTGCTTACTCAAGACAGACTCTATAACAGTAAGAATCTGATCATATCCAGAGGCTATCCATTCTTCGATGGAAGCTGAGTAGCCATCTTTAGTCAGATAAACTAGTATGTGTTCGTAATGAGGAAACTCAGCTTTGAGGATGTTTTGATAGCGCTCTAGCTGATTTGAATGTTCGGATGAGCTGATTTTATTTTCTACCGCAATTGCTAGTTTATTGGAGGACGAGATGACGAGTAAATCAATGTCTCGCCATTCTCTTCTACCTCGCTGTCCTTCAAGTTTAGAAGATCAATTTCAATTGGAGAAAACGGTAATTCTTCTGCTTCGGTTAGCATCTGAATCAATAATTTCTTCAGAAAAGCATCACCTAGTCCATGTACTTCGGACGGATTAAGTAAAAGGGCTAAAAAGTTGGAGTGTCTAATTTCTTGTCCAACCATACCGATGGCTTCAAATATATTGAAATTTGACAGCTTAGATTCCAGCAACTCTAGGTCGCTGTTGTCGATGATAAGCTTACCTAGAATTGATTGACTTTCTCCTGCAGACAGCATAATAACGCGAGCTAAGACTAACAAAACCCCAAAAGGGATAGCACATAGGCTACCCCTCTGTGTTCAATATTTCGCGTAACGAAATGTTTGCGCAGCCTACGCTGGGACCAATCCTCGGTGCCTTAGCAGGGCTGTAGTGCTAGGCTCTCGACCCCGAAAGGTCTTAAACACCTCCATCGGTGGACGACTACCGCCGAGGGCCAGCACCGTATCGCGGAAGCGGCGGCCCGTCTCTTTAACCGCAGGCTCATTCTCTAACCCAACTTCCTCAAAGGCGGAGAAGGCGTCGGCACTGAGGACTTCGGCCCAGAAGTAGCTGTAGTAACCAGCTGCATAGCCCCCCGCAAAAATATGGCCAAAGGCACAGAGAAAGGCGTCTTCGGGCAGGGGCTTGAGGACGGTGGTTTTCTCGGCCATGCGATCGCGAATGTCCCAAATCGTCTCATCGCTGCCCGGCTCGTACCGTGCGTGTAGCTCGATATCTAACCAGCCAAAGTTGACCTGGCGCAGCATGGCGCTGCCGGTCATGAAATTGCGGGCCGCCAGCAGCTTTTGGTAGTCCGCCTCGGGTAGGGTTTCCCCTGTCTCGTAGTGCCGCGCCATCTTGAACAGGGTGTCACGGTCGTAGCACCAGTTCTCCATAAACTGACTGGGCAGCTCCACCGCATCCCACTCGATGTTGTTGATGCCTGCGGCACCGGCGTAGTCTACCGTTGTCAGCATATGCTGCAGGCCGTGACCAAACTCGTGGAACAGCGTCTCGACTTCGCGGAAGGTCATGAGGCTAGGCTTGCCGTCGACTGGGGGCGACTGGTTGCACACTAAATAGGCCACCGGCAGGCGAACATCACTGCCATCCTTTGCTCGCACCACGCATTCATCCATCCAGGCACCGCCGCGCTTTTCGGCTGGGCGGCTGTAGGGGTCCAGATAAAAGTAGGCCACCGGATCGCCCGCCTCATTGCTCACCTGGAAGTAGCGGACGTCCGGGTGCCATACCGGGGCCTGCCCATCAGCGGACGTGATGGTAACGCCAAACAGTCGTTTGGCCAATTCAAACAGGCCGTCCAAGACCTGTGGTAGAGGGAAATAGGGCCGCAGTTCTTCGTCGTTCAGGTCAAAGGTTTTCTCGCGCATTCGCTCGGCCCAAAAGGGAATGTCCCACTGTTTGAGATCGTCAGCTTCTGGCGCACCCTGGCCTTGAGCAAAGGCTTTGAGTTCGTCTAACTCTTGATTGGCCGCATCGTAGCTAGCACTGCGGAGTTCTTCCATCAGTTGTTCGACCGCATTGACGGAGCCTGCCATCTTGCGGGCCACGCTCAGGTCAGCATAGGTTTCAAACCCTAGCAGGTTGGCCTGCCTGCGCCGCAGGGTGAGAATGCGCCCAATCAGCGGCTGGTTATCAAGCTCACCGGCAGAGGCACGGGTAATGTGCGCCCGATAAATCTGCTCGCGGAGGTCGCGGCGACGGCTGTGCTTGAGAAAGGGCAGGTAGCAGGGCATGTCTAGCGTGATATGCCAGGGACCGGTTTCAGCAGTGGCATCATCGTGACCGGCACTGCGGGCCATCTGCGCCGCCAGGCTCAGCAGACTGGGGGGGAGCCCTTCCACTTCGTCCAACTGAGATAGCTCTAGGCGAAAGGCTTTAGTGGCATCGAGAACGTGGTTCGAGAACTGGGTCGACAGCTCCGCTAACTCTTGCTGAATCTGATTAAATTCTGCTTTGGCCTCGCCTTCTAGCCCAACCCCAGAGAGTTCAGCGTCTTTGATAGCAGACTCGACAATGCGCTGCTGAGCCGGGGTCAGCGTTGACCACTCATCGCTGGACTGCAGCTGCTTGAACGCTTTATAGAGGGGTTGACTCTGACCGAGTTGGGTGGCGAACTGCACCAGCGGCGGCTGCACCGTCTCGTAGGCTTGCCGTAGTTCAGGGCTGTTTTTGACCCCCATCAAATGGCCCAAAATTCCCCAGGTCCAGCCTAGACGCTCGCTGAGATGAGTCAGTGGTTCGGCAAGCTGGCTCCAGGTCGGCTGCACGCTGGCTTCCAGCACTTTGAATCTATCGGTCAGGTCAACAACGAGTTGATCAACGGCAGGGACCACTTGATTTACCTGAATGCGTTCGAAAGGTGGCAGTCCCTGACCGATGAGAAGTGGATTAGCAACGGCTTGAGTCATAGTCATAGTCATTTCGACTTCATTTAAGTGCCAGTATACTGCGCTTTTTGCTAGCACGCTCGCGCCGGGCGATTCACTCTCGCCGTATAGCCTATTCACTGCTATCTGACATATGGACAGTAAGCCGTTGAGGTGCCACGATAGGCCAACATAGTGGCGTAGACGATTTACCCGCAAGCTATTTTTTCTATGGATAAGTCGGTACAGCGCATCTTGGTAGGCACCGCGTTCTTTGCCATCACGATCTTGGTCGCAGTCTGTGGCTATATGGTGGCTGGGTGGTCCTTACTGGAAGCGGTGTACATGGTTGTGATTACCGTGTTTGGCGTCGGCTACGGTGAGGTCAGACCGATTGAGGGTGCTTCGATGAAGGCATTCACCATCTTGGTGATTATTGCTGGGGCACTGTCGGTGGCCTACATCATTTCAGGGATTGTTCAGGCGATTGCGGCCGGGGAAATTCAAAAAGCACTGGATCTAAGGCGAATGGTACAGACCATCGAGAATTTGAGCGGGCACATCATTGTCTGCGGCTATGGGCGGATGGGGCAGCGGCTCGCTCAGCAGCTGGCGGCGGAACAGCGGCCTTTTGTGGTGCTAGATAACAACCCCGAAAAAGTCGCGCGGGGACAGTCGCAGGGATACCTATGCTATCTGGGCAATGCTGCCGATGAGATTGACCTGGGAGCGGTCGGCATTCACCGGGCCCGTGCGATCGCAACCGTCCTGCCAGACGATGCCATCAACGTCTTCGTCACCCTAACCGCCCGCGAACTCAACGCCGAGCTCATGATCTTAGCCCGAGGCGAGGTGGCCGCCACGGAGAAAAAACTGCGGTTAGCGGGCGCGGATCACGTTGTCTTACCCACCAGCATCAGTGCCCTGCGTATGGCTCACGTGCTAACCAATCCAGCCACCGAAGATTTCTTGGCCCAACTCAATAGCGAAGCAAACTTAAATCAACTGCTCGCTGACATTGATATTCAAATTCGCGAACTGCCGGTCGATCACCAGTCAGGATTGGTCGGTAAGACAATTAGCGATATCGAATTTAAGGGACGTGGCACCTTCATAATCGTGGCGCTCCGTCGCAGTCATGGCGACATTGCGATTCACCCTGCTCGCGAGGTCGTCTTGAACGATGGTGATGCCGTACTGATCATGGGGCATCAGGATGACATGCCGAAGATGATTCGACGGCAAATTAATCAGCCTAAGCTGCAATATCGAGGCGCTCGGGTTCGATCGTAATCTGTCAGGAAAACTTAACAACTTGATCAAACCTCGTAAAAGAAAACAACGACAGTAATTCGGCGGTTTTTTTCTACATTACATGTAGCTATCACTACCGATAGCCACAAAATACGTATTCTTCGCTGTATACGCTAAATAAATCTCTGTATTCAGCTATGAATATATTGAGACCAATCCATTCGACGAGATTCTCTACAGACAACAGATTGAACCGTTTTTGTAGAGATATATACCGGCGCGGACGGTAGAGAAAATACTTAGAGCTGCCGCTCAAAAGTAAAAAAGAATCCGTATTTTCTCGATTTCGATTGAGCCGATACTTTCCCTAAATAGATGGCTGTAAAGTCTCTATTCTGTCAAATTTGGCAAATATTAAAAAAGTATGAAGAATGTTTCTTTCGGCATAAACAAGTCAACTCGTTGCTGACGATGCTGATCAAAGAGCAGCGGATAGTCTCCGCTAATTTCGCCCTAGCGAGCCTAGCTCAACAGCAAAACAACATAAGAACATGTGTAAGCGCTGATGCCGGAGAGCTCTGGAATTATCAATTGAAGTAGTTCAGCCTCCTCAATCGGATAGACCATCTTTGGATAGCCAATCTATTATCATGAGTGCTTTTTCCCTTCTCGCAGACAGTTAAATTGTTGACCCATCTTTTTGTAGGACCTTTCGCTATGAACAGACAGCTCTTCTTCAACGCTCGATTCAACAAAACGATTTGCTTATCTTCCGATGGTCAAGGGCTGTATCAGTTGCCAGTGGGCGATCGTATCTTCCACGTTTCTGACAAAGCGCTTGAGTTTTTGAACTACCAACTCGTTTCTACCGACGTGGCCGACCAGCCGAGGAAGCGATTTCCTCAGCAAAGTACGAGCGCGGATAGTAAGCTACTGCTACCGAAGTAAACCGGCAATCCGGCAGCTGTCACCGTTGCCAATAAGGGCTATCCACGGTCTTAGTTTGCCTGATAGCCCTGAATATTCTCTGGACGCAGCGGCTGAATGATCCGGGCAGCCCGATTAACCAACGATTCCGACCCCCGCACGACCACCAGATATTTACCAGCATTCAGTCGATTGCGATAGGGCAAGGCATCGCCGCTGCCAAAGGCGATACCGACCCCACCACCGACAAAGAAGCTGCCCATAGCTGCAGCCGCCGAGCCCAAAAAGCCTCCAATCACTTGATTGCCCAAAGTACCTGCCCAGGGAAAGGTATTGAGTCCAGTAATGTTGTTGAAGAGAAAACCGGCACCGAAACCAAACGGAATCAGCCAGACGGCCATCCGGTTCATTTGTTTCTTGGCTTCTTCGTTCGGGTCAATTAGGCCATATTCATCAGCAGACTGAAAACCCCGGCCCAGAATTGCCACGTTATCGAGCGGGAAGTTGGCCTCTTCAAGGGTGGAGTAGGCGGTCTCAGCTTCGATGCGATCGTTAACGACGGCAACCAGATAGTTCATGGCACGATGCGATAGGGTGTCTTGCTGCAATTATCGCGTGAGTAGGGGCAGGGTTGACTGCGGAGAACCGAATCGCCACTGGCACACACAGCGAGCACACACAGCTGGCACATAAAGCTGGGGCATAGTCGGGCCGATCTTTCGGGCAAACTTGACCAAGGTTTCAAAGCGGGTCTGGATGAATCGGCCCCCACCTGTCAAAATCTGGGGTGAGAAACCTAATCGGAAAAATTGATGGACCCCCGTGTTCAGCGGGCGGCAGCAGCATGACCAGCGGACTCGCAAAATTACGCCAGCAGATTCGACTCCAGAAGAATGACTGGGTACAGCAGTACTTTCAATGGCGTATCGAGTCCGCAACTGCGCCCTACCACTTGCGCGGGCGGGCCAAGCCCTATCGGATCCTTTTTATCCTCAGTCACATGCGGTCAGGGTCGTCACTGCTGACCCATATCATCAACGCCAACCCAGCGGTCATCGGCTACGGCGAAACCCATGTAGAATACGCATCCACTCACGACTTCAACACCTTACTTAAAAAAGTCTATTGGCAAACCCAGGACTTCCGTGGGCCGGGCGACCTCAAAAATCTGCGCATGGACCATGCCTATGTGATGGACAAGGTGCTGCACGACAAAAAGTTTGTCAGCGAGGACTTTCTACACCATGACCAGGTGTACGCGCTATTTCTACTGCGCGAACCGGCTCGCAGCCTCGATAGCATTCTTGACCTAAAGCCCCATTGGAACGAGCAGGATGCACTAGATTACTACTGTGGTCGGCTCAAAACGCTCGCCCGCTATGCTGAGCTGATCGACACGTCGGCGAGGATGATGGTGGTGACCTACGAGCAAATGCTGGAAAAAACCCCAGACGCGCTAGCGACGCTGCAGCAGTTTTTGCAAACGCCCGTACCGTTTTCAGAAGAGTATCGGGTGCTAAAGACAACGGGGATGAAGGGCGTGGGCGATCCAAAAGGCAATATTAAGGCGGGAAAGATAGTGCGATCGCAACGCCCCCTCTCCCGCGAGTTCAACCCTGACCTGCTCCAGCAGGCCCAAGATACCTACCAGTCCGTCTCTGACCAACTATTCCAGCGCTGCCGGTCTATCTAGCCGATCTATTTAGATCTGGAAGCGGACTTTCGCTCTAGCGTGCCCCGCGTCACCCCCAGCTGATTTTGCAGCTTTAGCCGCTGCCAAAGCTGCTTGCCGGTCAGTTCGCCCCGCAGCAGCTGCTGGTAGCAGGCGATGGTTTGCGTCACCTGCTGGGGCGACTCGTTCAGAAACTCCACCCGAAAGCGGCGCGCCCCGTGATGCATCAGCGTATGAATGGACTCTGCGCCGGTCTGGGCCGTGCCGTTGTAAACGGTGTTACGACAGCCCGCATCAGCGGTGAGAACGTGTTCGGTACCGGTGCGATCGCGCAATTTCACGTCATGCTTCTCGCAAGGCCGTCCGCAGTTCGTAAAGTCAGTTCCCGCCGACAGGAACGCACAGAACACGCAGTGCTCCATGTGGAACATGGGCATGTGCTGGTGCACCGTCACCTCAAACCAGTCAGGCGGCGCAGTCGACAGCAAAGCGACCAGCTGCCCCACGTTCAGGTCATAGGAAGCCGTCAGCCGGATCAGCCCGTAGGTTTCGACAAAGTAGGCTGCCGTAATCGGGTTCGCCACGTTCAGCGAAAAATCCCCCACGCACCGCTCTCCCGAGAAGAACGCCAGGTGGTCGTAGTTCCGAACCAAGTAGCCACTAGCCCCGGCAGAACGGACCTGCTTGAGAATGTATTGCTCCCCTGGTTTGGTGATCCGAGGTGGGGCGACAAAAATCTCCGCATTGTCTGCTCGCCCCAGCGCAACCGCGTCCCGATATCGCACTGGGTCTTCAAACTCACAATATACGGTCGTCATGCCTGCATTCAGCCCTGCCTGCAGCTGACCTAGAGTGCGAACCAGGACAAGGATTTGAGCGTTCTGCTCCGTTTCTGTTCTGGCAGGCAGCAGATCTTGGTAGCGGGCACTCGCGTTTAGCTGCCACTGACGGGGGCGCGCCCGCTGTTCTAACAGCTGCTCGACCAGTTCCCGGCGCATGCGATTGAGTTCGCTTACCGGCAGCATCACGGCCCCCGCTGTCTCGTTTGTCAGCTCACCCAGGCAGAAAGGCGTATTGCCAAGACGAGCAAACTGCTGCATGAGTTTTTCAGTCGTCAGCGGGCGACTGTGGGCGGAGACCAGGGGCATGGCGGATTGGGACTGGGCAATGTGCCCCTGAGGGGTGGTTGCGAACTGACCAGTCAGCGCTTGCGCTATCGCAATCAGCGGCTCCCCTTCTGAACCCAGCACCCGAATCCGAATCGGCTGCTGAAATCTGGGCTGTTCCCCACTGTATGACTGTCGCCATCGCTTATCCAATTCCGGGTCAGACGTCTTCCAAAGCTGAGTTTTCGGTCGAATGCGATCCAGGTTGATATCCCGATGTCCAAAGCTCAGCAGCGTCTTTTCGCCTCGGCACTCAACCGAGTAAACCCGCCCACCCTGGTCAGTATCCGGGTGCCCCGTGTCAAACACGACCCCGTCCCCCGGCTGAATGGGGAGCTTTGTAACCAGTTCAACCTGCTGGTGGCGCACGGCAGACACTTCGCCCAGGTACGCGCCCCGCTTCTTCGCAAACCGCCCGTGAACCAGCGCCTGATTATCGATACCCTGGAACCAGCCGGTGTAGAGCCCCCGAGAAAAGGCCATTTCCAACGCGTAGCGTTCCTCTACCGAGACCTCATAGGACGTCGGCCACTGCCCCAGTTTGTGACGTTCAGGCAACTGCTTTTCACCAGAGACAGCTTCAGCCATCACCCGATCCAGCGCTTGCCGATAGGTGCGCGTCACCCCGGCGACGTACTCCGGCGTCTTCAGCCGTCCCTCAATTTTCAAACAGGCCACGCCTGCTCGCACCAGGTCGCCCAGTACGGGCAAACCTGACAGGTCCTGCGGGCTCAGCAAATATTGCCGGTCACCCAGGTCCACTTGCCGTCCATCGGCTACCAGATCGTAGGTCATCCGGCAGGCCTGGGCACACTCCCCCCGGTTAGCCGAGCGCCCCCCAAGGGCTTCACTCGTCAGGCACTGCCCCGAGTAAGCCACGCACAGCGCCCCATGAACGAATACCTCTAGCGGCATCGAGACCGCCGCCGTCTGCAGCTGGGATTGGATACGATGCAGATCTTTGAGCGAACACTCCCGCGCCAGCACCACCAGCTCAGCTCCGGCCTGTTTCGCAAAGGCGACTCCGGCCGCAGAGGTCACCGTCATCTGCGTCGATGCATGAATGGGAAAATCAGGTGACAGATGACGGATCAGCTGGCAAATCCCCACATCCTGCACAATCGCCGCATCAACCCCTGCAGCGATCATGGTTTTCAAATAGGACGCTGCTGCCGCCAGCTCCTTAGGAAACACCAGGGTATTGAGCGTCACGTACCCCTTGACCCCGCGCCGATGCAACCAGCGCATCAGCTCCGGCAGATCGGCCTCTGTAAAATTCTCAGCCCGCATCCGGGCGTTAAACCGATCGAGCCCGAAATAAACGGCGTCTGCCCCATTTTCCACTGCAGCCTTGGCACAGTCCCAACTGCCTGCCGGTGCTAGCAGCTCAGGGCGACGATCCCCATTTTGTGTCTGGCTTTTGGGCACCTTGGCAGGCACGGACACCGACTGGCTAGAAAAATGAGGGATAGAAGAAGTCATAACCGCATAGGACGCTGTCCTAAGAGTTTAGGCCAGCTTTCTCTCCTCCCGCTGCTGCTTCCAAATCTTTGCAGTTGCGGCTCAGGGAAACCTCCACTGCCTGGGCACGGCTCCCCACCAGCTAATGCCCCATAGCAAAAGACTCCCTTGAGCCTAGTGCCATTGATCCCTAGAATTGAGGTGTTTGAAAATCTAAAAGAAAGCTAAAGGCAGCAGTTAGGAGGCACCATGGCTGAACGACCGATTATCTTGGGCATTGTGGGCGACAGCGCCGCTGGCAAAACCACCCTAACCCGAGGCATCGCCCAGGTGCTGGGCGAGGACGAGGTCACCGCCATCTGCACCGACGACTATCACCGTTACGATCGCAAACAGCGCAAGGAAATGGGCATTTCGGCCCTACACCCCGACTGCAACTACCTGGACATCATTGAGCAGCATCTCAAGCTACTGCGTGACGGTCAGCCGATTCTCAAGCCTCACTATAACCACAGCACGGGTGAATTTGACCCGCCGGAGTATATCGAACCCAAAAAGTTCGTCATCGTTGAAGGGCTGCTCGGCTACTCTACCCAGGAGGCCCGCGATACCTACGATGTGAAGGTGTACCTAGCCCCGCCCGAAGAACTGCGCTACACATGGAAGATCAAGCGCGATACCCGCAAGCGCGGCTACACCGAGGAGCAGGTGATCGAACAGATGAAGGCGCGGGAGTTTGACTCTGAGAATTTCATTCGTCCTCAACGCCAGTGGTCCGATGTGATTGTCACCTTCTACCCACCAGAGGACAACACGAAGGAAACCGATTTGCTACTCAACGTCAATCTGGTCCTGCGTCCGACCATCCCCCACCCTGACTTCACCCACATTCTCGATAGCGACGGTAATGACTTGGGCTCCGCGATTCGCCTGGGGCTAGAGCGTGATATGGGCAAGCCCGTAGACGTGCTGGCTATCGACGGGCACGCGACTCCTGAGCAGGTCCAGCAGCTAGAGCGCATTCTTTGCAGTGAGGTTCCTTACCTGGGTCGATTCTGCAGCCTGGAAGGCAATCAGAACGTGGGCAAGGTGGTGGGGACCACGGGCGAAACGCTGCAGAGCTATCCACTGGCGCTAACCCAACTGCTGATTACCTATCACATGCTTAAGGCGATGACCTAAGAACATAGCACTGGGGCAAAGTTTTAGCACCATTGCTGACGCGCTGAGGTATAACCTTACAGACGGTCTGGGCCTGTGAGGGCACAGACACCGTATCGCTGGCTGTTATGCCTGGCCGTTATGCGCTGTTATGCCTGGCCGTTATGCTAAGTGCCCCCTCGCCCAACCCGCTCGAAACCTATAGTCAGTGGCGGCACCGCTTCATGGCGCGTCGCCTGCGACTGGCCATTCGGTTTGGGCTGTTTTATTTTCTGTCTTTCTTACCGTTGGACGTGGGTCATTACCTGACCAGCGGCCAAGCGCCATTTGACCTCTACTGGATTCTCATCAACCTGCTACGCGTCGGGCTGCTAGTGGGCTGCTGGGGACTGTTACGGCGAGAGTTTGACTTTACCCAGGCATGGACCAAAACCTATCTAGCCGCGACGTTCTTGCTGACGTCAGGCTCCCTGGGACTGCTGCATCGGCTATTCGACACGGCTCAGGCACTGAATTTAGGCGCCACTGAGATTGACCCCGATCTGTTTGGCTGGGCATTGCTGTTTATCACCCAGTCCACTCTGATACCGGTTCGCTGGCCGCTGCACCTGATCTCACAACTGACCATCGTTGTTTACTACTTTGGGGTAAATTCCCTGCTGGGGCTCCAGGTAGTACCGCCGGGCGAGCCTACAGCCAATCTGATCTTAAATATTTTTTGGATCTGCTGCATCTGCAACTGTTCGGTTTATTTTTACGAGCGGATTTCGGCAGCCAACTTTCATGCGAACCGGCAGCTGCGTGAGGCAAAAGAACGTTCCGAGCAGCTGCTGCTGAATATTTTGCCCAAGCCAATTGCGGACAAGCTTAAGTTAGGGCCCAGCACGATTGCAGAAAGCTTTACCGAAGTCACCGTTCTATTCGCCGACCTGGTCGACTTTACCCAGCTGGCAGAGGGCCGCACGGCCACTGAAGTCGTTGATCTGCTCAACGGCGTGTTCTCCATGTTCGATCAGCTAGCTGACCGCCACGGCATTGAAAAGATTAAAACCATTGGGGATGCCTACATGGTGGTTGCTGGGTTGCCAGAACCCAGACCGGATCACGCCAGTGCGATCGCAGCCATGGCCCTCGAAATGCAGGCTGCCCTCGCCACCTTTAGCCAAACCCTGGATCAGCCCCTCGATATCCGCATCGGCATTCACACCGGCCCCGTGGTTGCGGGCGTCATCGGCCTCAAAAAATTTGCCTATGACCTGTGGGGCGACACGGTCAATACAGCGAGCCGGATGGAGTCCCACGGACTGCCTGCCGAAATTCAGGTGAGCCCCGAGACTTACCGGCGGTTGAAAGGGAAGTATGCCTTTTTATCCCGTGGCCAGATCGCGGTCAAGGGCAAAGGTTTGATGACCACCTACTTGCTCAAAGGCCCAATTTCCAAAAAACCGATGGCCAAAGGCCCGATTCCTCAGGATCCGATTCCCCAGGGTCCTACGCCCATTAAGGTATGAGCGACGATATTTGCCGCATCCTCCAAGCCAGAGCGATCACTTCTTGAGGTCGCCGTAAGTTAGCTCACTTCTTTTCTACGAACAGGCAGGATAGGGGGCCAATCGAAGCATAGCTCGGGCTAACTTGTAGTTTTTGTAACGTATCCATGCAGGCCTCGCAAAAAAGAAACGCTGAACTGTCCTGTTTTCAGAAACTTCCTGGTAAGCTTTCTGTGGACGTCATATCCCATTTATGCTTTATCCCTATTGGAGTTCTCTTGAGGCGGTCTCTGTGCCCGCCTGGTTGCGTGCTGGCCAGCTGTGCCTTTGCAGTGAAGATCCTGATCGGTCCAAGAGTCGAATCGGTATCGATTGCTGGCTAGGAGATCGCTGGGCCACGCAGCGAAACTGGGCCTTGGCCCTCCAGATTCCTGCCCTGGATGACCCGGCCTGGCGGCTTTGCCCGGAAGGCGCTTTGCCCGATACTAAGCGGCCCGTAGTTCTCGCCCTGCAAGATTCACGCTATGGCGGTTTCCGTCTGGGCCGTCACCTGGGTCAGACGCCCGGTAACTGGCGCATGTACGACGCCGGACAGTGGGAACCGATTGCGACCTCAGCTGTTCTAGGCTGGCTCACCATTCCTCAACGCCTGTCGCATCGCGTGCGCCCGCCCCTGCAGGCGTCCCGACAGCGGCTGCTCGCCAGCGTTCGATAACCGCGCTCAATATCTCACTCCCTTTATCTCGCCGAATTATCGCTTGCTCAACCCAGTCTGATGCGATCAGCGGGAGGATGGCTACTCAGGTAGCAGCGCCAGCGACTCTTGCCAGGACATCAGACTGTTGGCACAGAGGATGCCGGACGCCGCCACGGCGGGTACGCCGATGCCAGGCAGCGTACTGTCTCCCACTCGGTAAAGCCCTTTGATCGGCGTTTTACATCCAGGAAAGCGACTCTGCTTGGCTGCGATCGCAGGGCCATAGGTGCCTCGATGCCGCCTTAAATAGCGTTGGTGCGTCAGCGGCGTGCCAATCAGCGTGAGTACGGCCCGACTTCGAATATCGGGAATCACTTTTTCTAGCGCTCGGAAGAGCGGTTCGGCTTGTCGCTGCTTTCTCTCCTCATAGTGCTCATCTTTTTGCCAACCGTCCGGCGATTCGAGCGTGTAGGCATGCACGACATGGTGACCCTTCGGAGCCAGATTGGCATCGAGCACCGAAGGGATCGAGATCATGCAAGTATTGCCCGGCGCAGTGATGTCTTGCTCGCGGCTATGAACCACGACATGGTGAATGGCCAAATCGTCGAGCCCTTCTGCGCGAATGCCCAAATGCAGGTGCATGAAACTATCCACGCTGGGGGTGGCCAATTGGGCCTGGCGATAGGCGGTCGGCAGATCGGCCGGTGCTAGCAGGTGCTGAATGGTATCCCAAACGGTCGCATTTGAAATCACCTGTTCAGCCTGGACAACCGCACCTGACTTGAGTCTGACTCCCCAGGCTCGGTTGTGCTTGACCAAGATCTGAGCCACGTGGGTACTCAGGCGCAGCTCGCCACCCGCGCGCTGAAAGCCTCGCACTAGCGCCTCAACAATGGCACCGCTACCGCCAATCGGGTAGTCGATCACCGATTGCGATCTTTCCCCAAACATAAAGGCCATTTCGGGCGCGACCGTTTCGTGGGCCTTCATCCCCGAAAGCAGAAAGCATTCTAAATCCAACAACTGCCGCAACCAGGGGTCGCTAACTGTCTCATCGACCAGATCGCCCATCGAACGACCCAGGTCCCTAAGTCGCGGCAGCAGGCTGGCTGCCGCCAGAGGATATTGCGTCAGCAGCGTCCGTACCATCTGCCAGTCAGCCCGCAGCGCCAGGGTAGGAATCTGCCGTAACGGCCTGTACAGCTGCAGGAGTCGAGCCTCAAGCTGCACAAACTCATCGGCAGCCGTAGGGCTGACCCGGGCAATGGCCGCCCGGTAGCGCTCGGCATCCCCGTAAACGGGCAGTACCCCCTCTGGCAAGTGATAGTAGCCGAGCGGGTCATAGGCCACGGTCTCGATCGTTTCTCCCAGCAGGGCCAGTACAGCTCGAATCGGGTTACAGCCCTGAGGGTCGGCCAGCCCGCAGTAAAACGACGGGCCAGAATCAAAGGTGAATCCCTGCCGGTGAAACGCGTGCGCGGCCCCACCCGGAATGCTATGACTCTCACATACCAGCACTTTCCGCCCCTGCTTCGCCAGCAGGGCAGCGGCCACTAGCCCCCCCAAGCCACTCCCAATGACGACCACGTCCCAAACTGCACGGGCATCCGCCATACCAAACCTGCGTGGGGTCAACAACCAGACACTACCGCCAGCGACTGCCGCTCGCCCCGTGGGACACCGCGAACAGTCCTGGCTACCTTCCATTATTCACCCGTCAGACCGCTAGCGCATGAGAACCCGCTCAATCTCTCTCAAATGCTGCTTGACTGCAGCTTCTTCTGTCGGATCGATATCGTTGAGCGCACTGAGCCGCCAGTTAACCGCACTGGCAAGTTCTTGAATTTCTGCATTCAGCTGAGCCTTTTGCGCGGCAGTGTCGTGACTAGCCGACTGCCGACTTAGCTGCATTAATGCCTGCTCTATGGCTGATTTTTCTCGCTGCAAATGGGCCTGGGCAGCTTCCCGCTGAGCAACAACTCCCCCAGATTTAACCACTGAGTAAATTTCCATCATGCGATGGCAGGCATCTAAGTAGGACGTATCAGTATCTTTTAATACAGGCGAACTCAGTACGCCAGCACTACTGGCAAGTCGCTTCCGCTGCTGCCACCACTGCAGTAAAAGGGGAATTGTTGCGTTGCTAATTCTAGGATTCACGGAGAGTAGTTGCATAGACACAGTCCCAATAATGAGGATAAAGACACCACAGTTGCTCAGCATTTTTTGATGCAAGTGTGATCTTTAATACTACGGTCTGAGGTGGGCGTTTGCGCAATTGAGCGGGTAAAACCTTACATCAGCTCCATAGCAGACCTGCCGGTCCAAATTCAGCCGTCTGCCGTCCTGGCCGATCCCATCGGGCAGATAGATTGATAGAATTTCTGAGGCTATTAGCGTTCCCCCCTGCAGCTGAGAATGCACGATTGTGACCGGACCTATACCCCATGCTAAAAGCGGTCCTATGTGGGTTTAGTGGTGTTGTCATTAACGATGAAGCGACGCATCAACGTTTGATCGACGATGCGCTCCTGGCTGAGAATCTGCGTCCCGATGCCGACGAATACGACCGAGTCTGCTTTGCTCACAGCGATCGCGACTGTTTTGAAGCGCTCATGACCCGACGGGGACGGGTGCTCAAGCCCGCTGACTACCTTCGCCTCCTCAGCCGCAAGTCGGCTGAGTACACAGCCTGGTTAAACTCACTCGACAAACTGCCGCTTTACCCCGGATGGGAAGACTTCGTTTTTCGGGTACGGGCCCGCCGATATCCGCTAGTGCTGGTCACGACTGCCCAACAGACCGAGATCGACCCGGTGCTGCAGCGGGCTCAGCTAGACGACGTTTTTACGCTTCAAATCACGGGGGACCTGCCGGGTCCGAGCAAGCCGGACCCCGAGCCCTATACCACTGCAATTGAGCAGCTCAATCAACAGCTTCCTAATTTAGAACTGACCGCCGATCAGTGTGTTGCCGTCGAAGACTCTTTCGTCGGTATTGCCGCGGCTAAGGCGGCGGGGGTACCCGTCATTGGTGTTGCGCATACCTATCCGAATTACATGCTTCAGCGGCAGGCCACCTGGGTGGTTGATTACCTGAACGAAATTGAGTTCGACTGGATCTGCCAGCGGTACGGCGAGTCCCCCGCCAGTGACCCACTAGAGTCTGAACCTGTCTAAGGACTGAAGAGATGGGGGGGCTCGCTAAAGCTAGCCGAACGCTTAGGATGCGATCGCAACCGGCTCGGCGGTCAAACTCTGCACCGTCTGCTGCATCTCAGAAATCGCCTGCAGCTGATAGTCATTCGCTTCCTGGAACTGGCCCATCAGTTCGAAGAGCCGGTCTAGCCCCTCTTTCATCCCACTGAGTCGGTCTTGAACCGGCTGCAGCAACCCTTCATAGAGGCTGATGGTCTGCTGACCTTGAACCGCCGTTGCCTTCTTCTCAAGGAGGTGGGCTTCTGCCTGCCTAATTTCGTCTTGCTTCGCCGCTGACGCTGACGATTTTTCCTCAATCTGGGCCTTCAGTGATTCGATGCTGGTCTTGACTGCGGCAATTTCCTCATTCAGCGTCTGAATGTCGCTTTCGAGCTGCTGACGGGCTGCATCAATTCCTTCTAGTACCGGCTCTAGCCCTGCCGAATCCACCGTTTCTTCCTCGGTCGAAAGACCCTGACGCCGCAACAAAACGGCCCGGTGCTGCTCTAGCACCTCTTCGCGTTCGACCAGATTGCGTCGCTGGCCGACCAGCGTTTCATTGAGCATCCGGTAGCGATCTTGCTCTTCGTCCATTTCGGTTTCCAGCTGCAACCGATCAAAGTCGTTCGCAGCCTCAATCTTTTGCTTGACTTCGTCAATCGCTTCCTGCTGAAATTTAAGCTCCTCTTCCTGGTCGCTCACAAAGCGCGACATCTTTTCCAAATCTTTTTCCAAATCGGCCACTGTCGTCTGCAGATCATCCAGCCCCATCGCCTCTAGCTGACCCACGTCGACTTTCTTACTCAGCCGGACCTGATCGCCCGTGTTTAGGAGTGCATAGAGCTGCTTATATAGCTGGCTCTGCTGCTGCAGCTGGTTGGCCAATAGCTGATTCTTACTGTCTTTGCCCTCCAGCAGTGACTGTTCGCGCTTCAGCGCCACCCGCAGATCGGTCGTCTCCGACTGCAACCCCTGCCAGTCTTGCCAGAGCTGGTCTAGGGTTTGCTGCTGTCCCTCGACCGCAGCAGTCTGGTCGTGTGCCACCTGGCGCGCCTGCTCCAGCGACTGCCACGCCTCGTCTAACCCAGATTGCTGCTGGGTGGCCAGGTCACCAATGCCGTTGAGACGGTTACGCAAATCGTCAACCGGCGTAACCGTTCCCGTCAGCCGACCTAAGGCATCTTGAATCTGCTGAGTTTGAGCCGCATCCAGCCCTGCACTCGCTTGAAAATCGGCCTGACGCTCCTCGAATTTTTGCAGCTCGCCATTGAGATGAGCCCAGGCCCCCTCTAGTTCAGAATTCTTCCGGTCGTATTCCTGCCGAAGGGTTTCCAGTTCGTCCTGAGCCTGATCGACTTCGTCTTTCTGCGCCTGCAGCTTTTCTAGATCCGCTTCAGCCTGCTCTAACTCTTCCTGGCGGGTTTCAATTTCCATCTCCCGCTGGTTAAGCGCCTGGCTCTGGAAAGTCAGTGACTGTTTCCACTGCTCAATTTCATCTTCCTGTGTTTTGAACTTTTTGCTCAGGCTTGAAAAGTTTTGCAGAATGCTAACCAGCGAACGACCGGCTTCGTAGTGGCGCTGCACCTGACGATTGCCCGACAGCTCTACCATCGCCAGCGCACCCGCGCTGTAAGCCGCATCGTCAGGTGCTGGAATCACATCTTCGTTGGGGACGGCACTCCAATTTTGCTCAGATCGCTGACAGGCAATGAGCTTAAACTCGGCCTTACCGCTGCCGAAAACTCCGGTTTTCTTCTGTACTTCTGCTAGATACAGCACGCTGGCATCCCCTCACATCACCGACGTTTAATCGAAATAATTTCTTATATCTGATAAATACTGTCGTCTATTTAACAATGCCCATATTCATCGCTTCTGATTCAAGCCAGGAGAAAGTTTTGGGGCTTGTGCCCCGGCCTACCTAAAGAGCCCCGCTCAGCCTTGCGAGACACATGGTTCAAGCCCCTCCCAACCCCCATCTGTCATGGACAAAATCAAACACAAACCAAATTCACCCCGAACCCATGCACCCATCAGATCTGTGCAACTAGATAAGTATAGGCGCTGATTTGTCAAGCTGTCTGCCCGAACCGCCAAATTTGCCATCAATTCACGATTTGCGGTGCTCAGACTGCCGACTGGTTCAACCATAGCTTATGGAGTCAGAAACAATGGGTCAAGCGTTAGCAGCGCGGATATGGGCACTGCACCAGGGCGGCTCTTCGAAGTTTTACAAGGGCACTACTCGATCCGGTGCCTTCTCCCCTATCCTATAAACACCTCTTACTGCAGTGGCTTCATGCAGGGCGAACTCAGCGAACTCGATATCCGCAGCATTCTCCAACTGATTGAGCTGGGCCAGCGCACGGGAGAACTGTACGTTGAGGCCCGAGGTGTGCCGTCCATGGCCGGACCGGCAATGGGCTCGATGGAGGCCGCTTGGTTAGCGTTTTTTGATAGCGGCCAGCTCGTCTATGCAGGAACAACCAACGGCCACTTTGATCGACTACAGGACCACCTGAAAGGTCAGGGTATTCAACTTGATTTGACAGCGGAAAAGGCATCGGAACTGGCGCCTTTCAATTCCCCAGAATACGGCCTGCTATGGACACTGCTTGAGCGTCGGGTACTGACGCCTCAGCAGGGACGCGAAATTTTGGGGCGGCTGATCGAGGAAACGCTGTTCGAGTTACTGAGCCTGCATCAGGGCACGTTTGTGTTTCGCCTGGGATACGCCCTCAGTCCCCAGCTGACGCTGTTTGAGATCACCCCCCTGCTGACCCGAGTCACCCAGCAGCTCCAGGATTGGCACCAGCTGCAGCCGCATATTCAGTCTTTGCGGCAGTGTCCCTTGGTGGTTGACTTGGCCACGACTGGCAAGACTCAGCAGCGGCTCAAGCGATTGGCCCAGTGGGCCGATGGCCAAACGCCCCTGACCCAGATGGCTCGTTACCTCAACCGCGACAGCCTCTCGGTGGCTAAGGCACTCTATCCCTACGTCAAGCAGGGGGCCATTCAGATGACGCTGCCGTTTAACCCCCCTGAGCCCTTTGCGGTATCCCCCACCATGCCGCTAGAAGCGGTACCGCGTATTGTCTGTATCGACGATGGTGCCACCATTCGTCAAACGGTCGAGGATATTTTGAATCGCCACGGTTACGAGGTGACCTCGTTAGCGAACCCGTTAAAAGCCTTGAGCCTACTGTTCCAGCTCAAACCCGACCTAATTTTGTGCGATATTGCCATGCCGGAGTTGGAGGGCTACGAGCTCTGCGCCATGATCCGCCAGGCCACCGCTTTTCGGGATACGCCCATCGTGATGTTGACAGGTAAGGATGGCTTTATCGACCGCATCCGAGCGCGGATGGCAGGCGCCACAGATTATCTAACCAAACCGTTCGGCGAACATGAGCTCACGGCTTTAGTTGAACGATACGTGGGGCAGGGCGATCCGCTGCGATCGCAACCCGATCGACTCCTCGAACAAGAAATTGCCGACGTCCTGTGACCGGTCGAGCGCGTTCCTAAAACCGCCCAAAACTCAAAATTCTTTGATGATTGGTTAACAAACAAAACCTAGAGGGGTACTTTATTGGGCACAGGCATCCAAAAGTAGCCCGATCAAATGTGCTTTTTAGCCTGAGCCAGGTTGAGAAAGCAAGCCCTGACATGATTCCCTTTCCCAGTGAGGGCATAATGGGTGGGGTTTCAAGTCTGGGCAAGTCTTTTGACAGTGGAATGGCGGGGAATGAGCACGATTTTGGTAGTAGAAGACAGCATCGCCCAGCGAGAAATGATCATCGATCTGCTACAGGGCAGCGGGCTCGAAGTGAAGGTCGCTAGCGACGGGGTCGAAGCGCTCGAATACATCCAAGGCCATCCGCCAGATCTCATTGTTCTGGATATCGTTATGCCTAGAATGAACGGCTACGAAGTCTGCCGCCGGATAAAATCAGACCCCATCACTCAAGATGTCCCCGTCGTACTGTGCTCGTCCAAGGGGGAAGAATTTGAC
Source organism: Cyanobacteria bacterium J06648_16 (assembly GCA_039817185.1). Taxonomy (GTDB): domain Bacteria; phylum Cyanobacteriota; class Cyanobacteriia; order Phormidesmidales; family Phormidesmidaceae; genus CAWUKV01. The sequence goes on from JBCBWI010000001.1 coordinate 256,466, forward strand.
CGATATTGGGGCATGAAACAGGGCGCAGATGCCTACATTGCTAAACCCTTTCAGCCCACCGAGCTCGTCGGCACCGTTAAGCAATTACTGCGCGGATAGCAATTATTACAGCCCCTTTAAAGCGTTAAGCCCGTTAGGTTCCAAGGAAAGTGAGTATGGTCGGCAATCCAGATTTTCAAACCGGTCGCGGGCAGGATCAGGCCCCTGAACTGCAAGAACTCGAAACCCCAGATGGCGAACTTCACCTGAGATTTTTTGTGTCTTCAGGCGACGAATTTGCCCTGCCAGCAACGGGCATTCGCCGCATTATCGAGAACCCGCCCGACCGAATTACGCCCGTACCGAACGTATCGCCACTACTTTTGGGTACGCTCAACGAGCAAGGGCGTGTGATTTGGGTCGCAGACTTGGGGCAATTTTTGGGGTATGCCAAGGCTATGAACACCGATCGAGCAGAAATTCCGGTCATCGCGGTTGAAGACCAAGGAACTATGCTAGGGTTAGCCGTTAATCAGATTGTCGGAACCGATTGGCTAGACGCTGAGTCTGTGCAGGTCGCTCAGAACTATCCCGATACGATGGCGCCCTTTCTTAAAGGAGAGTGGCAACATCAAGCTCAGCAACCCCTGCGGTTGCTCGATCACATCGCAATTCTACGCTCAGCGCGCTGGGCCGCTTAAACAAGCAGGGTACTTATACTGGAGACGGGTAGGAGAAGACACATGGCATCTGGCACCGATTACTCGCAAGCCTATCAGGCAGCGGAGCGCGCCTATATGCAGGGCAGCTACGAGGAAGCCGCTGCCGTGATCGACCAGTTGGTCGATGAATACCCCAGCGACCCCAACGTCCTCCTGCTGAGGGGACACATCTACTGCTACGGGTTGCACCGCTACGACGTGGCCCAAGACCAGTACCAAACGGTCCTGCAGCTAACCTCGGACCCCGAGTTTGTTGACTATGCTAATAATGGCTTGGCCTACGCCAGCCAGGCCGTCGATCAGCCCGACAGTGAGATTCCGGGAGAGTTCGACGACGAGCTAGCTGAGTCCGTGAGCCTCTACGGCGACAGTGATGACGCCGCGAACAGTAATCCAAACTGGGATTTGGAGGAGCCACCGGAGGAACTAACAAGCGCCGAGCTCGACTTCGCCGACCTAGAGCTAGCCAGCATCGAGGAAACCCCTGCCGCTAACCAAGAAGTGACGACAGAGATGCTCTCCGACCCCTTCGAGGTTGAGGCGGGATACGAAAGCACGGCTGCAGGGGACCAGCGCAACGGGCTGTTCGAAGAGAATCCCTTTGAGAACGATGACGGTCTCGGAACCAACGGCCTGGGAGAATCGGAGCTGCTTGACCCCTTTGCAGACAGTAGCCTGGACGGACTGATTCCTTCCTCAGAAGAAGAAATCACCCTCGAGGCTGGAAGCCAACCCTTTGATGAACGCAGTCCGGTCGCCGTCCCCGAAGGTCTCTCAGCGGTGGAAGCCGCGCCCGATTCTGAGTTTTCCGATCCGGACCTAGCCTTCGACCAAAGCGAGTTTGACGAAGCTTTTGGCCAAACCGAACAGATCGCCGATCTGCCTGCATTTCCGGAAGAGGACCTCTCCAACGGCGACAGCATTGAACCTGCCGCCGACTTTGCCTTTGACTCAGAAGATCTAGAGGCCTCTGAAGACCAGACTCTATTTATGACAGAGCCCTCACTCACGCCTTCGCCCGCAAGCCAATTTGAGGAAGACTCGGACGGCACTGAGGTCTTTGGGCTTTCGGAGCCGGCCACGCTCAATACCCCCTCCGAGGCAGAGGTCATTCCAGAGTTCGAGTCAGATAGTGGGGAAAACTTTGGGGTATCGTCCGACACCCCCAGCGAGCCCAGCGTAGACGATCAGCAGGGAAATATTGACTTTTTAGACGAGTTTGATGAGTTTGATGACTTGGGGAGTCTGCCAGATTTTGAGCTGTCAGACAGTTCAGCCGGATTTACCAGTCCCTCCGTGGGCGGTGCTGAGTTGGGCATGGAAGAATCTGTCGCCCCTGCAGGCGGTTCGGGCTTCAGTCTAAGCGAAGGTGACAGTCCATCAATCATTGGCGAAGAAGATATCTTCAGTATTTCAGAGACCGCCGATCAGCTGCCGGCGTTTACTCAGGGCGAAGAAGGTGACGTCGAGACCGTTACGGTTGAGCAGGGCGGACTGGCCTGGTTAGAGAATGCGTCCATCCCGTCCAAACGGTTTTATATTGCTTTAGGCACCGGCGTCGTGTCTGCGGTGGCGGTCGGCGTGATCAATCTGTTCACGCTAGGGCGACTGCCTGCAGAGCAGTCGCGCCAAGCCAACTTTCAGGCCAAAATCTATCCTGCAGCAATGGCCCTGGCGGCCGGTTTTGGTAGCTTTGGCACAGCCATGGGGTTAGGGTATCTAGCGGATCGCCGGGTCAAGCTATCAGTTGCTAACCTGCAGCGCCAATTTGATTTAGTGTCTCAGGGTGACCTAGGCGCGCGGGCGACCGTTTATTCCAAGGACGATTTCGGTCAACTGGCCACCGGATTCAACCAGATGGCGCGGGTCATTCTGACCACAACCAGCGAAGCCCAGCGCAAGGCGCAGGAACAAGAGCAGGCCAAAGAAGACCTGCAGCGTCAGGTAATTCGCCTCTTGGACGATGTAGAAGGAGCCGCCCGGGGCGATCTGACCGTACAGGCTGAGGTCACGGCTGACGTATTGGGTGCGGTCGCTGACTCGTTTAACCTGACCATTCAAAACCTGCGCGAGATTGTACAGCAGGTGAGTGTGGCAGCGCGTCAGGTGAGTAAAAGCTCGACTGAAAATGAAATGTTTGCCCGCAGCCTATCGGCAGATGCCTTACGACAGGCGGAAGAGCTGGCAGTTACCCTGAACTCGGTGCAGGTGATGACCGAGTCGATTCAGCGGGTAGCCGAGAGCGCCCGCGAAGCGGAAGAGGTGGCCCGTTCGGCATCGGCAACGGCCCTGCGCGGGGGTGAGGCAGTAGAGCGCACGGTGGCTGGTATTCTCGAAATTCGAGAAACGGTGGCCGAAACCACCCGAAAGGTGAAGCGCCTAGCCGAATCGTCTCAAGAGATTTCCAAGATTGTTGCCCTGATTTCTCAGATTGCCTCGCGAACCAACCTGCTTGCCCTGAACGCTAGTATTGAGGCCGCGCGAGCCGGTGAGGCGGGACGGGGCTTTGCGATTGTAGCCGACGAAGTTCGGCAGCTGGCCGATCGAGCCGCTAAGGCATCGAAGGAAATCGAACAGATCGTTTTGCAGATTCAGAGCGAGACTGGCGGTGTGATGACGGCCATGGAAGAAGGCACTCAACAGGTGATCGAAGGGACGCGACTGGCCGAGCAGGCCAAGCGCTCACTCGAAGATATTATCCAGGTCTCGAACCGGATTGACGTCCTGGTGCGGTCAATCACGGCCGACACCGTTGAACAGACCGAAACTTCGCGTGCCGTGGCCCAGGTCATGCAGTCGGTTGAACTGACCGCGCAAGAAACCTCTCAAGAATCCCAGCGAGTGTCTACATCGCTACAAAATCTGGTGGGAGTCGCCCGCGACCTGCTCACCTCAGTTGAACGATTTAAGGTTGAGAACGAAAAAGCTTAACGGCGGCCCAGCGGCCGTCCCGTAACCGCATCTAGGGGAGAACGTGGCTATGCTGCCCGAACAACAACAGCGCATCATGGGGTACTTCATTGAGGAGGCAAAAGACCACCTCAATACCATTGAGCAGGGCTTGCTCAGCCTCCAGGCCACGATTGAAGATCCGGAGATGGCAAATGAGGTCTTCCGAGCGGCCCACTCGGTCAAGGGGGGTGCGGCCATGCTGGGGCTAGAAAGCATTCAGCAGACCTCGCACCGAATGGAAGACTACTTCAAGATCTTGAAAGAGTCACCGATCAAGGCTGACCGGACACTTGAGTCGATGTTTTTACAGGTGTTCGACGCACTACAGGAGCAGCTAGAGCAGCTGCAAGGGCCGTTCGGGTTAACCGATGACAAGGCCGATGAAATTATGGCCGGGGTCGGGCCGGTCTTTGATCAGCTAGAGGCTCACCTCAATACCCTCGTGCAGTCCGCCGGTGGGGCAGCGTCGCCAGCTGCTACGCCTGCACCTGCCCCCGTCGCGGTACCGGTAGCTCAGCAGAGCAGCGAGAATAGTGCGCTACAGCTGGTCTTTAAAAGCGATGTGTCTAGCTGCCTGCGCGATATGCTCGGCCTGTTTAAGCAAGCGGATACCGAGCAAAGCCGTCAGTCACTGGTGGCCATCTGTGAACAGCTCGCCCGGTTTGGCGATCAGTTTGAGCTCTCTGCCTGGACTGATTTGGTGGGTACGGCTGGGCGTGCGATCGCAAACTCTGAAAACGATTACCGCACCCTCGCCCCTGTCGTTATCAAAGACGTCAAAGGTGCGCAAGACCTAGTCCTGGCAGGACGCGCCCCTGAGATCAGCGTATCAGACTCGTTACAGGCACTGCTACCAGAGGATATTCTCACGGCAGATATGTCCGACATGGCTGCCACTGACGACCTGTTTAGCGATCAGGCCGATTTCCCCACCGACGCAACTGACACGGGCTTTGACGACCTGTTTGAGGACACCGCTAGCGGTGATTTGGACAGCCTTGACGCATTGGATGCCCCATCGGCATTAGAAGAATTAGATTCGCTCCCTGATCTAGGCGCGACTGATGTGGGTGGGGCAACCGACGCAGTCAGCCTGGACCTGACCGGGAACGGGGCCGATCCAACCGGCCCTGAAGTGGGTGCAGCCGAGCTCAACAGCCTAGCCGACCTGTTTGAGGGAGATCTGGGCGACCTGGACGATAGCTGGCAGGAAGAAGAAGTCACTCTCGATGCGCTGACCGGCGATGCGCCCGATGTTGATATATCTGGGGACTTTGCTGATCTGCTAGAGGCCTCTGACAGTAGCGATAACGGCGGTCTAGAGTCGGACGACGAACTGGCAGATTTGTTTGGGGATGTTTTAGACGAATCGCCCGAAGCGGCGGCCGCCATCCCAGCGTCAGACAGCTTAGATTTTGATCTTGATTTGGGCGAAGACACTGCCCCTGAAGACACTGCCCCTTCAGACAGCGGCGCTGCCCCATCCGATGAGCTCACCGATAGTCTGGATCTGGATTTGACCAGTGGGAATGATCTCGATCTCGCCCAGTCTGGTGTCGAGATCGACGATCTCGATTTGGGCGGAGAGCCCGATCTAGCCGATAGCCCAGAGTCCGATCTAGGGCTAGATCTGCTAGAGACAGGCGATCTTGATGCGATCTCGCTGGGTATTGACGAGCCCAATGCCGAGGCAATTGAACCATCCCCCACTAGCGATGAGCTAGACCTGGGCTTGGATGATTTTGACCTTGATATGGAGACTTCAAACGAAGAGCTCGCAACCGAGCTAGAGGCCACTGCTGATGAAGATACGGCCAGCGATGACCTGAGCTTTGACGCTGCGCTGGGTGACGGCATATCGGGTTTGGAACTTGAAGACGAGGCCTCAGCTGGGTTCGATCTGGGTGCTGACCTGGGGCTGGGCGACGAGCTAGACCTGAGTGAACTTGGCAGCAGTGACGACAGCAGCCTAGATCTACCAGAGATGGCCGATGAATCGGCAACGGATGACAACCTGTTTACAGATGCTGACCTCTCTGCCAACTTCGAGGGTTCAGCCGATCTGAGCCTGGAGGCGCCTTCAACCGATCCGTCCACAGAAGACTTGCTGGGCAATAGCGAACCTAACGACGAGCTTAACAACGACGTTCTCGACCTCAGTCTAGAGGATGCGCTTAGCCTGGATGACGAACTTAGCCTGGATGACGAACTTAGCCTAGATGCGTCCGCCCCCGATAACGAGTTGGGGTTGGACCTGGATACGGACACGGGTGAAACAGAAGCACTGAATGCTGCGATTGCGGCTGATGAAAACGCTGCTCTCATGGACGAGCTGTCGTTGGATGACGGCGAACTCTCGTCAGATGTAGGCGAACTGTCGTTGGATGCCGAGTTGGACTTCACAGAAGCGGCGCCCGATGCCACTTCGGACACCGGCCTAGACGCGCTATTTGGCGCAGAGACGGATGCACTTTCGGATTTAGAAATCGGCGATGAGGCAGTCGCAGACCTGGGCGACGAACTGGGCTTAGATGCACTGACCGAAGCTGGCAACAGCAGCAATGACCTCGATCTGGGGGCACTCGACTTGGACGCTGCGACACCTACCGAGGAAAGTGAACTCGCCAGCGAATTCTCAAGCGAATCAGAGGCAGCCCTGCTCGATTTGGACGACCTCGGGTTAGAAAGTGAGCCCACTGATTCCCCTACAGACGACCTCGACCTGCCCGATCTCTCCGCAGATTTAGAGCCCGCAGACGAAGCACCTGAGCTAGCTGACGAATCGACTGGGGAGGAACCAGACACTCTAGACCCGGCACTAGATGGCCTTGACTTGGGAGACTCATCATCATCAGATGTTGAGCTATCCCTAGAACCGACCAACGACGGGCTCAACCTGTCTGAACTCACTGAGGCCAGCGAGGAGGAAGTTCCGACGGCAGCAACTGGCGTCGATACCTTCTTTACCGCCCCAACCGATACCGCACCCGCTGACTCAGCATCCGCTGATGCAGCCGGAAGCATTGACGCATTTTTCGACATCGGTGGCGATCTTCCTGAGACCCAGCCCATTGACAGTGATTTCTGGAGCGAGCCCGAAGCAACCCCCGAACCGTCCGCAGATGCATCTGCTTTTGAAGCAATCGACGCCGACATTACCGAGCCGCTCAGTGCGCCTGAGAATACCGCAGATCAGGCGCTGGACGCCGATGATATTGAGTCCGACCTTTGGGGTGGCGATTCCGATTCAGATCACCCAACTGAGGCAGCAGCGCCCGTAGAGGCCGTAGCCGTAGATACGGCAGGTACGGAATCGGCATCTGCAGGCTTTGAGCTGGCAGACCTAGAAGGTGCCTTCGAAGAATCGCTAGACGATCTGTCTGACGCAGCTTTACCAGATCTGGATGATTTAGATCTTGAAGCGCCTCAGCCGTCTGAAGAACAGAGCCCCACTGATGCGCTCGACCTAGCAGAAGATATTTGGAGCGAATCAGACGCCCAAGAAGAAGCCGGTGCTCCCGACGGTGGTGAGCTAAGCGATCTAGATTTTGGAGATCTCGACGCTAGCTTTGACGGCGATCCCGATCCCGATCTGGATCTGCCAGCAATCACCGAGACCGAGTCGGACAGCTCAGACGCTCTCCTATCGATGGATCTAGATACGTCCGCAGAAGTTTCTGAAATCGACAATCTTGAAATCGACGATCTAACGGCTCTAGACGACAATCTGAACGAACTGGACGAACTCGGCAGCCTAGGCACATCCACAGAAACGCCTGAAATCGACGATCTCGGGGACCTAAACAACGAACTGGACGACTTGGACGAACTGGGCGGTCTAGACGCACTGATGGGTCCGGATAACGCATCGGCTGACGACGCAGCTGCTGATACCCCTCCGCTTGACGCCGCAGACGGCCTCGACGCAGAAGGGTTTGACTCACTCGATAGCTTGCTAGACGAAGAACCCGATTTAGGCGGACTTTTAGACGAGCCTGGCATCGCCCCCCTGACTGAAGATGCCGCACTGGGCGATCTCCCCGAGATCGAGCTCCCTGCAACTGAGCCTGACCTGGGCGGTCTTGGGGATAGCGAAGCGGCCGCGTTGGATAGCCTATTGGGCGAGCCGGACGACATCTCCCTAGACAACGCCCTCCTAGATAACGCTCCCCTAGATGAGGGCGGCTTAGCCGACAGCGGCACCGAATTCTCGGACTTGGATGCGCTGCTCGACGAACCTGCCCCCGAAACCTCAGCCCCCGAACCCGAGCCCCCTGCTCAAGCAGACTTTGCCGACTTGGACGCCTTACTGGCAGATGAGAGTGCGGGTACAGACGATCACTCAACCGAAGCAGATGCGGGCACCAACGAGTTTGAGGATCTAGAAAAGCTGCTAGAAGAGGCCGACCAGACCCTGGGTGGGCCCACCGGCGCATCCACCAGCCGACGGAAAGCACCCACGCAAAATCGATTGGCTAATCGACGCGCCAGCGGAGTGTTGGGTGAGCAAACCATGCGGGTCTCGGTCAAGCACCTAGATAACCTCAGCAATCTTGTCGGTGAGCTGGTGGTTAACCGCAACACCCTGGAGCAAGACCAGGAACGCCTGCGCCAATTCCTCGACAATTTGCTGTTTCAAGTTCAGCAGCTAAACGACGTCGGCCAGCGCATGCGCGACCTCTATGAGCGCTCCCTGCTAGAAAGCTCACTGATTTCGAGTCGCCAAAGCTATCAGATGGCTGGCGCAGCAGTCGAGTCGGGAGGGCCAGCATCGGCCAGCCATGCGACTGGCGAAACGTTTGATGCCCTCGAAATGGACCGCTTTACCGGCTTCCATACCCTCTCTCAGGAGATGATCGAGCTGATTGTCCGCGTTCGAGAGTCCGCGTCTGACATCGCCTACACTGTTGAGTCTGCCGATCAGGTCACTCGCCAGTTCCGCCAGGTCACCACGCAGCTACAGGAAGGCCTGAATAAGGCGCGCATGGTGCCCTTTGCCCAAACCGCCGACCGCTTGCCCCGAGCCGTACGTGACATTTCGCTCAAATGCGGCAAAGAAGCGCGTCTGGTCGTCGAAGGCCGCGACACACTGATCGACAAGATGATCCTGGAGCAGCTGTACGACCCGATGACTCACCTGGTCAACAACGCTATTACCCACGGCATCGAAACCCCTGACGAACGAGAAGCCGCCGGTAAGCCAAGGGAAGGGAGCATTACTGTCCGGGCTTTCTACCAGGGTAACCAGACGGTCATATATGTGGCTGACGATGGGGGCGGTATCGACCCCGAACTGGTCAAGCGTAAAGCCGTACAACGCCGACTAATCTCCCAGGCTGAGGCGCGATCAATGTCTGTTCTGGACGTGTACGAACTGCTATTCCATCCCGGCTTCAGTACCCGCGACCAGGCCGATGACTTCGCTGGTCGCGGCGTCGGCATGGACGTGGTCCGCACCTCGCTTGCCGAAATTCGCGGCAGCATCACCATCGACTCCGAGATGGGGAAAGGCACCAGCTTTACTATTCGGCTGCCGCTGACGCTGAGTATCTCAAAAGCACTGAGCTGCATCAGCAACCAGGCTCGCATCGCCTTCCCGATGGACGGCGTCGAAGATATGTTCGATGTCCCCAGGGAGCGCATTCAGCAAAACGAACAGGGCGAACAATGTATCCTGTGGCGCGATACGCTGCTGCCCTTCCAGCAGCTCTCTGACCTGTTAAAGTTCAACCGAACGCTGGGCCGGGGGCGTGTTTACGGAGGTCACCAAGACGACGATGTCATCTCTATCGTGGTGCTGCGTAGCGCCAATACCTACATCGCGCTTGAGGTCGACCAGGTGATTGGCGAGCAAGAAATTGTGATTAAACAGCTGGAAGGGCCAGTGCCCAAGCCAGTCGGCATTGCCGGTGCGACCGTTTTGGGCGATGGTCGAGTCATGCCCATCGCCGACGTCCTTGAGCTGATTGACCTGGCGATGGGCCGCGTTCGTCGTGAACCCACCACCGCGGTCTGGAGTCAGGTCGATGAAGCGCCGCCTGAAGAGCAGGCTACCGGCAAGTCCGAGCCTACGGTGCTGATTGTGGACGACTCAATTACGGTTCGAGAGCTGCTATCGATGAGCTTCAACAAGGTTGGCTACCGAGTTGAGCAAGCGCGCGACGGTCAGGAAGCCTGGGAGAAAATGCGGGCAGGTCTGCCCTGCGACCTGGTCTTCTGCGACATTGAGATGCCTCGCATGGACGGTCTAGAACTGCTGTCACGGATGCAAAAGGACAACGCCCTTAAGCGAATCCCCATCGCAATGCTGACCTCTCGGGGTGCCGATCGGCACCGGCAGATGGCCGTGGACCTGGGGGCCAGCGGCTATTTCACCAAGCCCTACCTAGAAGAAGCACTGCTTGACGCGGCTCAGAAAATGCTGAATGGGGAAAGTATGGTCAAGTAAGTGCACGCCAGGCTTGGGTTACCCCAAATATTCGACCACGGCCTTGACGATACGCTGCGCAGCCTGACCATCACCAAAGGGATTGACGGCCCTGGCCATCGTTTCGTAGGCCGCCGCATCACTCAGTAGCGCCGAAGCTGTCTCAACAATCGAGCGCGTATCGGTACCGACCAACTGGGCCGTCCCCGCTGAGATCGCTTCGGGTCGCTCCGTCGTTTCTCGCAGCACGAGGACCGGCTTACCGAGCCCTGGCGCTTCCTCCTGGAGCCCTCCCGAATCGGTTAAGAGTAGATGACAGCGCTGCATGGCCCCCACTAGCTGAGCGTAGTCCAGCGGCTCGACCAGAAAGGTTCTGTCGTGGCGACCCAACGCCTGCTGCAGCGGCTCACGAACCGTGGGGTTGCGGTGCAGCGGCAGCAGCAGCGCAGTGTCTGGAAATTTGTCGAGAATCTGCAGGAATCCCTGAGCGATGTTATTGAGCGGATCTCCCCAGTTTTCCCGACGATGGACGGTCGAGAGGATGACGCGATACTGGGACCAGTCGAGCCCCGAAATATCGCAGGCGGGCCGCTTATCGGCCACGGTCAGCAGCGCATCAATGACGGTGTTGCCAGTCTGATGAATCTGGCCGACGACGCCAGAGGCCTTTAGGTTCGAGACTGCGGCGGCTGTGGGGGCAAAGTGCAACGTGGTGATTTGCGAAACCAGCCGCCGATTCGCCTCTTCTGGAAAGGGATCCAGAATGTTGTCCGTGCGTAGTCCGGCCTCAACATGGCCAACTGGAATTTTGGCATAGAACGCAGCGAGGGCAGCCGCAAACGCCGTGGTGGTATCGCCCTGGACCAAAACGACCTGCGGAGCAAGGTCTTGCAGGAGCGTTTGTAGCCCTTGCAAGCTACGACAGGTAATATCCGTCAGCGTTTGCCGGGGCTGCATGATATCTAGGTCATGATTGGCCTGCAGATCAAATAGCTGCATCACCTGATCAACCATTTCCCGGTGCTGCCCGGTCAAAACCACCTGAGTTTCGCACTGGGGCGATTGCTGAAATGCTTGGATAACAGGTGCTAGCTTGATGGCTTCGGGCCGGGTGCCCAAAATAATGCAGATACGGATAGGCGCAGAAACCATAGTCTATGGAGCAACTTAAGAAACGCAGCTTAGAAAAACGAAGGTCGGTCGGTCATGGGAGCCCGCTTGCTCTAACGACGCCTGCGCCCGATCCGCGAAGCGTCTGCCCCGGCCAGTCGAACTCGCATCCGAGGGGCAACCAGAGGGATCAACACGTGGGGTCAACGAGCGACCGCAGGGCAGTGCCTATTGTACAAGTGCGACGCCGCGACGATCACCAAGCGCTATTCGCAGCGACTCTGGCACAATAGAACGGCACTTTGATCGCAACGGTTTGCCGACCCGCTATGAGCGATGCCATTCACCTGACCGCTGACCATCTGAGTCGGCTCAACTTAGCACCGGCCCATGCTGCGCTGGCACAACTGCTAGCACAGCCGACTTTAGAGCAGCCAGCTCTGTGCTTCAACATTGAGTTTCCTCAAGATCCCACCGATCCACGCGAGCTGTCCGAAATTCCTGAAGTCCGTCTATGGTTCATTCGCTTGGATAGCCATTATCCCTGGCTGCCGCTCTACCTTGACTGGGAGGCGGGTGAACTAGCCCGATACACAGCCATGCTGGTCCCCCACCAGTTCAGTCCAGTTGACGGCATTCGCTACAACCCGGAAGCCCTCGAAATCTACGTCATGGCAAAGGTATTTAGCGTGCACCATTGGCTGCGGGTGAATGACTTAGATGGGCTGAATCGGCTCAAGCAGATGACGCAGATGTTGGGCTATGAATTGGATGATGGCCTGTTTGGGTTGTTGTAAGTCCAGACAGGAGGATTGCGTACCACAGAGCACTCTGTGCTTGAGAAACAACAGTACTCAGTATCCTCAGCAAAGTGGCGAGCGCTATAAACACCGAAGCTCGCCAGAAATCGCTAGAATAGGGGCAGTTATTAGAATCGATAAAGCCTTTTGCCAAGCTGCGTTCGAGCCAATTTTATGGGGCGAACGGGCCGATTAATTGATTTCCCACCTACCTACCTATGGCGTCAGCGAATACTCCAACCAGCACCAACGGGCATGAAGCCGTCCATATCCGGTCGGTCCATTTCGGCGATTTGGACAAGCTGGTACCCGCAAACGGCACGGAGGTGGTAGCCTCGGGCCAGCTGATGGAGCGACCCCAGTCGGTTCCCTGGCGACTGCCGAGCTGGCAGCGCTCGGCTCGGCTGTTGGCCCGCCTACCCAACCCACTACCGCTCACCCCCTCAGCCTTTGTAGCGGAATCGTCCCATCAGGTCTGCGGGCTGATCCAGGTTTCGCCTTTCAACAGTACGCGCAGCACTTGGCGAGTCGAGCGGGTTGCGGTCAAGTCTGGCACCAAGCACAACGGCCAAATGACGCTCGATCTTGACCTGGCCTCGCAGCTACTGCGCCACTGCTTTGAAAACATCTATGAAGCCCATACGTGGATCAGTGAAACTGACATCAACGATAAGTTTGGGCTGGCGCTCTATCGCCAGAATGGCTTTCAGCCGCTAGCCCATGTGACCTACTGGTCGGTATCGCCAGAGCAGCTGACGACACTGGCCGAGCACGAGCCTGATCTGCCTAACCTGCTGCCGATCAGCAATGCCGATGCCCAACTGATCTATCAGCTCGAAACCGTGTCGATGCCGCCGCTGGTGCGCCAAGTGTTTGACCATCAGATTCAAGACTTCAGAACCAGTGGCTGGAGCAGCGCATTGCCCCAGCTGAGCCGTTGGATGCGTAAGACTGAACTGGTGTCCGCTTACGTGTTTGAACCCCAGCGAAAGGCGGCCATCGGCTACTTTAAGCTGAAGCTGTCGCGAGGCGGGAACCAGCCCCACGTGGCCAAACTAACGGTGCATCCGGCCTATACCTGGCTGTATCCAGAACTGATGGCCCAGATGGCGCAGGTCACCCAAAGCTTTCCCCAGCAGTCGCTACGCCTGTCGTCCCTCGATTACCAGCCTGAGCGAGAAGCCTTTCTCAATCGGATTGGTGCCAGTGAGGTTGAGCATACGGTAATGATGTCGCGATCGGTGTGGCATAAGGTGCGAGAGTCTAAGGCGGTGACGCTAGAAGGGCTGCACCTGCCAGACGTACTGCAGGGGCTGCAGCCCGCCGGTAAGCCGATGCCGGGTCGGTTTTCTTGGCAGGGGCCGACCAGCGGCATGGACTACTCTTTGCAAGAGTATCGTTCGGCCTACGTGGATGAGGAGTCGATAGAAGCCCTCGACGACGCCCCCGAAGATACTGAGTTAACCGATTAAAGATGGTATCGGCACTGGGATTGGATGTGGGACACAGGCGGATTGGAGTGGCGGGATGCGATCGCACCGGCCTGATCGCCACGGGTCTCACGACGCTGGAGGGGCAATCCTTCGACCAGGTCGTCCAGCAGTTGCGGGCTTTGGTGCAGGAGCGCCAGGTGACCCAGCTAGTGGTCGGCCTGCCCTATACCCTGTCTGGGGAACTCGGCACCCAGGCCAAACGGGTACAGAAATTTACTCGGCGGCTAGCCACCGCCCTCCAACTGCCGGTAGACTACGTGGACGAGCGGCTGACTTCGTATCAGGCTGAGCAAATGCTTTTGGCCGAACGCCGCGCACCGTCTCGCAATCGGGCGTTGATTGACCGCAAAGCAGCGGCCATCATTCTGCAGCAGTGGCTTGACCAAGCCCGCGATAGCCGTCCGTGCCCCTCCCCCGGAGCCCCCTATGTCTGACCTGTCCGATCCCCCGTCCGAACGAAACCCCACCGTTTTTCTCAAAGATAAAGCGGGGTTATCTTTAGAGTGCTACATCGAACAGACGATTGAGGCGGCCGGGCAGTCCTACGTACTGCTGCTGCCCGTGGACGATCCCATCGAGCTATTTGCCTGGGAAGAAGAGGAAGAAGTCCTGGCTGACGTGGAAGACGACGAAGTTGACGGGCTGTTTCCCAGCGCCAAGGCCGTCCTATCTGAGCTGAATTTGACCCTACAGCGCAGCGCCTACACGCTGACGGCAGCAGGGGAAATGCCGGACCCAGACGAAGATAGCGTTCTAACACTGGAAGTTGAGGACGAAAGCGAACCCAGCAATGATAGCTTTCAAATGCTGGCGAACTTTTTTCACAACGAGCAGCAGTACACCATTTGCACGCCGCTAGAACCGCTGCTGTTTTTCGCTAAGTACACCGCAGGCGGCGAGCTCACTTTGCTATCACCTGAGGAGTTTAAGCAAATGCAGCCGCTCCTAGAAGATTCGCTGTTCGAGAGCTTGGAGTGAGGTGGTAAGGGAGTGAGGTGGTACTGTCTATCTGCAGACCGTTTCAAATCGCCCCAAGAATTCTGCCATGGCTGGTTGTGCTAAACGTCTATTCTTTATCGGTATTCTCCCCGTCTCCCTCGGGTTAGCGGCCTGGCAAGGCTGGTCTTGGTGGAGTTGGGCCAGCGCCCCCTACAGTGAAGCGGTGGGAACTGACAGTACCGTTCAGATTGAGATTCCGCCCGGAACCCCTGCCCAGCAAATCGGGCAAGACCTGGAAGCGGCGGGCGTGATTCGCTCGACTACGGCCTGGAAGCTGTGGACCCGCTGGCAGGGCTGGCGCAATCGGGAGGGGGGCTTTCAGGCGGGCACCTACGCGCTGTCGCCCGCCGAGCCCATGGGTGCGATCGCAACTCAAATCTGGAACGGCGACGTCATCCAGCTCAGCTTTACCATTCCAGAAGGGTGGAACCGGGCTCAGATGGCCGCAGCCCTGGACGCCCAGGGGTTTGTCGAAGCCGAAGACTTTCTGGCCGCGACCACCGCCATTCCCTATGACCAGTACCCCTGGCTGCCCAGTGACCTGCCCCACCTCGAAGGTTTTTTGTATCCCGAAACCTACCAGATTCCCAGTGAGCAGGTAAGCGCCGAGGGCATCGTTAATCTGATGCTGTCCCGCTTTGAGCAAACGGCCCTGCCGCTCTACCAGGAGCAAAACAGCTCCTACGACTTGCTAGAGTGGGTGACCCTGTCGAGCATTGTCGAAAAAGAATCTGTTATCGCCGAGGAGCGGCCCACCATTGCAGGCGTCTTCGCCCGTCGCCTAGAGGAAGGCATCACCCTAGGCTCAGATCCCACCGTCGAGTACGGCCTGGGCATTACCCAAACGCCCGAAAATCCGCTGACCTTTGCCCAGGTGCGGACACCGAACCCCTACAATACTTACATCAACGCCGGGCTGCCCCCCACCCCGATTGCTAGCCCGGGTCAAGCCAGCCTGGAAGCCACGCTCAATCCACCCGATACGGAGTTTCTCTACTTCGTCGCCCGTTATGACGGCACCCATGTGTTTAGCCGGACGCTGTCCGAACACGAAGCCGCGACGGCCCGCATCCGGCGGGGCATCGATGCGCAGGCTGACGATCGCAGCCAAGACAATAATTAAGGGCCAAGACCACGGGGGGCTATGCCTAACTGGATTCGCTTACTGCAGCCCGATCTCTATCTGGGCAACTCAGTGCTGGCGCTGACGCCCGATATTTTGCACCAGCACGGCATCCGTGGGCTGATACTCGACGTAGATGAGACGCTAGTGTCCATGTCAAGCGCTGACCCCGATGCCGACATTCGGCAATGGGTCCAAAGAATGAAAGCCAGTCAGACAGTCGTCCTGCTCAGCAACAATATCTACCACGAGCGCATTCGCCGCATTGCTGAGGCCCTGGACGTCCCCTTTTTCACAGCGGCGGGCAAGCCGTCGCGGCGAAAGCTGCGGCAGGCACTGGCCGCTATTGACCTACCGGCAGAGACCGTCGCGATGGTGGGCGACCGCCTGTTTACCGATGTGCTGGCCGGTAACCGACTGGGGCTGTTTACGGTGCTGGTCGACCCGGTAATAGAGCTGAGAAGTATGAATCCTAAAAAGCTACTGCGGGGCCTGGAGATCTGGATTTCAGCCCGCCTGGGTGTGACGCTAAAGGCCTTGACGTAGGTCCACAGGCAAAAGTCTAAAGAAAAGATTACGACCTGCCGGGGGGCATTCATTTCCTGCAACCATAGTTACATTCAGACGGGATCGACCCTTATATAAAGATCCTGACTCATATACGCGCGCAAAATAGTACGGACGGGGGACAGTCGATATCACTGTCCCTCTTCTTTTGGTGTGGCATCTTTTGGGTATGGCGTTGACCCTGGTCATCAAGATTGGTACCTCGAGCCTGACCCGCAGCGACGGTCAGCTCGCCCTGGCTACGCTGGCGCAGCTGGTCGAAACGTTGAGCCATCTGCAGCACCAGGGACACCGCGTCATTTTAGTGTCCTCCGGGGCTGTGGGGGTGGGCAGCGCCCGCTTGGGCCTGCGCGAACGGCCCCAGTCTATTGCCCTCAAGCAGGCCGTCGCAGCGGTGGGGCAAAGCCGACTGATGCGGGTCTACGACGACCTGTTTACGGTCCTGGGCCAGCCCATCGCCCAGGTCCTGCTGACGCGCAGTGACCTCACAGACCGAACGCGCTATCTGAACAGCTACCGGACCTTTGAGGAGCTACTGCGCCTGGGCGTGGTGCCCATCGTTAACGAAAACGACACGGTGGCCGTGGACGAACTCAAGTTTGGCGATAACGATACCCTCTCGGCCCTGGTAGCCAGCCTGGTTGAGGCAGACTGGCTGTTTTTGCTGACCGATGTCGACCGGCTCTATTCGGCGGATCCCCGTGTCGACCCGCAGGCCCAGCCGATTGTGGAAGTCGCGCATCTTGACCAGCTCAAGGCCATCGACGTCGGGGGGCGCGGCTCAGCCTGGGGAACCGGGGGCATGGTAACCAAGCTAGAAGCGGCCCGGATCGCGACAGCCGCAGGGGTCCGCATGGTGATTACCGATGGGCAGCAGCCTGAACTGATTCCCCAGGCGCTGGCGGGCCAACAGGTCGGGACCCAGTTTGCCGCCCAACCACGCCCGGCCAACGCCCGTAAACGGTGGATCGCCCATGGCCTAATCCCCGCTGGCACGCTGGTGTTGGATAGCGGCGCGGCCCGTGCGATCGCAACCCTCGGCAAGTCGCTGCTACCCGCTGGCATCCTCCAGGTTGACGGCGAATTCCCCGCCCAGTCCGCCGTCATCCTCTGCGATGCCGACGGACAAGAGATCGCGCGCGGCATCGTCAGCTACAGCGCCGCCGAGCTGAAGCAGATTCAGGGACAGCAAACCGCCGACATCCCCAAGATTTTGGGATATGCCGGCGCTGAAACTGTCGTTCACCGAGATAACCTCGTACTCAGCCCAATGGCGGGTTAGAACGCGCCGCTCCGGCTGAGCAGCACATAAACCGTTTTCAGCAGAATCTGGACATCGTATAGCGGTGTCCACTGGTCCTGATAGACCAGATCCAGGCTGACAATTTCTTCAAAATCCTTAATCGCAGACCGACCGCTGACCTGCCACTGACCGGTCAGTCCGGGCTTGACGTCCAACCGCCGCCAGTGGTGCTCGCTGTAGCGCGCAACTTCGTCTCCCGTCGGCGGGCGCGTGCCCACCAGACTCATGTCGCCTTTCAATACATTCCAAAACTGGGGAAATTCGTCCAGGCTAGTCTGACGCAAAAAACTACCGACCCGGGTCACGCGCGGATCCTGAGCATTCTTAAAAATGAGTCCCTGGGCTTCGTTTTGAACCTGATTTTTGAGCGCGTCGGCATTGGTCACCATCGAACGAAACTTGTAAAGCCTGAACGGCTTGCCCTGCAGCCCATAGCGTTCCTGACTGTAGAGCACCGATCCGGGGCTGTCGAGACGAATCGCTAAGGCCAGTGGGAGATAGAGCACGGCCAACAGCGCCAGCCCAACCAGCGCACCGAGGATATCCAGGCCACGCTTGAACAATGACCGCACCGAGCGATGGGGCACTGCCCGATTCTGGGCAAGCTGAGAAAAAGATGCGGCTGGTCCCTGGGTGGAAAGGGGTGCAGAAGAAGTCATCTAAATACGGGGAGTCACAGTGTAGAGAACCGAAAAATCTGCTCGAAAATCAAACAGACCATGTCCCGCCTTGAAGCATTCACGGATATAGTTGACTATTGGACTCAGCGTTTTGTTCGCTGGTGCTGAAAACATTAAGTCTTACGGCGGAAATTCTAAGATTTACGTAGATTTTAAGCGAAATATGAGCGTTTACGGCGGCGATTGCCCCCGCCAGTGTCTATCTTAAGCAGATAGGCCGTTCCGATCTAAAGCCTGTTGCCCTAGCCTGTTGCCCTATTGGAATTGAAGCCTGTTACTCGTGTGTGGAGTTCTCAATTGATGCCAGTGGCCGATGCGATCGCACAAGAATGGCGCGACCGTCTGCAAGCCGACCTGCCCCAGCAGCCGGACGAAACGCGGACGGCGATTCTGCACTGGCTGTTAGGCGAAGACACGGCCCGCTATGAGGAGCTCAATAAGCGCGACTTAAAGATTGCCAAACAGGCCATCGGTTATCGCTATCGAATTTTGTATGAAACCTACTGGGGACTGCCGCCCAATCGGGCCTACCAGAAGCTACTACAAAAGCTGGGGGGCCTATTTCTGATTCGCAGCAAGGTCCGCACCTGGATCGCCCTCAGTCGTGATCGCAAGCGCGCCGTCAAAGACGTGCTCCAGGAAGTGATTCAGGAAATGCTGCAGAGCGATCGTCACCTGCAGCAACAGCTCAAGTGGATCGCCCAGTGCACGACTCGGGCCCAGCTGCGTAATCTGCTGACCCTCGCCACGGTCGAAGAGTACTGCCTGCGCCCAATTCGCAATCAGCCGCTGCTGGTGTATCGGTTTGTAAACTATCTGCGCCGCTCCCAGCGAGGCGGCATGACTCAGGTACCCAGCGCCGAACTGATTCAGCTGATCTCCGAGGAGATTGGTACGGACGAAGCCGACAGCACCGTCAGCCTGCTCGACTTTGAAGCGGTCAGCAGCTACGAATCTCAGCAGGCGTTCGAAGAGCAGCAGGGGCTCCGGGAACAGGTCAAGGATAGTTTCATCCGCTACCTCGAAGAACACCTGGACGAAACCGCTGCCCACTGGCTGGAGCTGCACCTGCAGGGTTACACCCAGGAAACCATCGCCCAGCAGCTCGAGCTGAGCATTAAGCAGGTCTATCGCCTACGCGAAAAAATTAGCTACCACGCGGTCCGCATTTTTACCCTAAAAGAGCAGCCCGAGCTGGTAGCTGGCTGGCTGAAAACCTCTCTCAGCGAACACAACCTGGGCCTGACCGTAACCGAGTGGCAGACCTACTGGCCGACGCTGACCCCCAGCCAGCGACAGATTATCGACGGGCTCAAAAGCGGGGAGTCGATCGATGAGATCGCAACGACCCTCAGCCTCAAACCTAAACAGGTCATCAGCGAGTGGGCTAAGCTTTACCTAGCTGCCCAAACGGTCCGCGTCAGCCAGTCGAAGGAAGCCAGCTAATTCCCCCACTGCACGGTTAAAAAGCCCATCTATCCCAGCTCGTCTATCAGCCGTTTGCACATAGCCCTTTCACATAGCACGAACTTATACAAAGCATTGACGGTAAACCCTGAGATCTCACTCAAACTAGTCGGGTAACGGCCATTCTGATTGAAAGACTAGCTTAATTACTCGGCATCTATCGCTGCCATGCCTCTTTCTCCTGAAAATCAGCCCGACTCACGACCCGCCGGCCAGTCACCCGCTATCGGCACGCTCAAGACAGACATCAACCAGATGTTTGTCCTGATAGAGGGCATCCTTCCCTTCGAAGCCTGCCTTTACTATCAGGTTTTGCCCCTATCGATTGAGGGCAGCTGTCTCAACCTGGGAATGGTTAACCTCAACGATCGGGCCGCCGCCGACTACGTCCGTCGCCTGGTGTCCTACATCAATTGCTCCATCGTTCCCCGGCAGATTCCTTCCGACTGGCATCGCGAAATCCTATCCAAGTTTCTCAGCCATTCGGCCAAAAGTCGGGCCCAGTCACCCGCCACGCCCAGCCCAACAGCAACGCCCCTCAAATCGACCGCGCCCACTGCTAAGACGCCTCCCCCTGCGGCTGCGACCCCGACTAAGGCAGCGGCTAAACCCTTTGCAGAGCAACCCACCTTTGTAGTAAGCGCGCCTGAGAACCTAACGGAATCGACGACAACCGCAACCGCAGCAGCGCCCTCCCCTGAGACGCCCGCGCCCGCGCCATCGACGGCTCCCCAACCGTCCCCACCACCGGCAGCCACCCAACCGCCGGCTGACGTGTTGCCCTCACTACAGCACCTATCGCCAACAGAACTGACCCAAGCACTCCTCGATCAGGTGATCGCTGAAGGCATCGGTCGTCTTTATCTAGAGCGCAACGAGCAAACCGGCCGCATTCTCTGGAGCAAAGACGGCGTGCTCCAATCGGTGCTAGAGCAAATTGCCCCCCAGGTATTCCAGGGCGTGATCAATGAGCTCAAGCTGATGGTCAACCTATCGTTGATTCCCGTTCGCAAGCCGAAACAGATAGAAGTCGAGCGGGTTCACCGAGATCAGCCCATTCTGCTGCGGTTTCGCCTCATTCCGGGCAACCATGGCGAAGAGGCGACCCTGCAGGTACTGCGCGGCGCGGCCCTGAAGTTCTATCAGCAACAGCAAATTGAAAAAATGGGACGGGATGCGCTGAACGTGGCGCATACGCTACAAAAGCGCCTGGATGAAATTCGTAGCCAGGCCAGGCAGAGCCTACCGACCGATCCGGTCCCCAACGAAACCCTGCCTGCCATTGTTCGCATGTTGAAAGAGATGGAGCAGCAGGTGAACGAAATGATGACGCCCGAACCCTAGCGACTGGCGCACGCTTTGACGCTAGCGCTTCGGCTTGAGTTAGCTCTTCGGCGTGCGCCAAGCGCCAACCATGCGACGAAAATTCACTGAAAATTCAGACCAGCCCATCCGGCTTCCTGGCACATCAACCTCCCAAGAAGCTGATAGCACCCCATAGGACAGCCCCAAAACGCCCAGGCCAAAGCAGCCTAGCGTCGATAGCAACACCAGTGAAGTGGGAACTTCCCACATACCGCGGAGTAGAACAATATAGGAGCCGACAAAGATCAAACCCGCCATTGCGGTTGGAATCCCGGAAAAAACGAGCATCCGCTTAACCATACGGCGACTGACGGCTTCGGGAATTGCATCTGGGGGAATTGCATCTGGGGGAACCACCTCAGTGACTGAACCGGATTTCACCTCATCCACGCGGGTGCGCTTGACGTCAGCCGTTTTTTTGCCATCAGCATTAGCGCGGCTTGACGACTTCTGAGCGCCCCCCGCTTTATCAGCCTTAGCTGGCCGTGAACGAGCCGTGGAGCGCCGCGCCGCCTTGCCTGCGGGGGCACCTGTCGTACGTTCACTGGTACGGTCCTTTGTCTTTGATCGGCTCTTGGGCTCAAACGGTAGCGACGTCCGTTCCGATTCAGATGGCATGACTTCCCTTGGATAGAAAACCGCAGGCAAACAGCTGACAGTCGGCGACCCTAGCCGCGAATGCCCAGCCGCTTGATCAGATCGCGATAGCGCTGGCTGTCCTGCTTGTTGAGATAGGCCAGCAAGCGCTTACGACGGCCAATCATGCGCAGCAGCCCCCGACGGGAGGAGTAGTCTTTTTTGTTGCGCTGCAGATGCTGACTGAGGGTGTTGATGCGCTCGGTCAACATCGCAATCTGAACATCTACCGAACCAGTGTCGGTTTCATGGACTTGATAGCCAGAAATAATTTCCTGTTTCTTTTCTTGCAGGAGGGCCATAGCGGGTACCGTTCTGAATGCGGAGACTTGAATTAAACACAGGTATGCGATCATAACACGTTCGGCCCAGCTTCTGGTGACCAGCTTCTGGTCAATTGAGCACGAGAAGCGACAAGCGGCAGGAAGAAGCCCTGAAGCTTGGAAATGAACCTTGCTGGGCTGTCTCAGTAAACTGACGGAGGCTACGGCAGCCCCTGTGTAAAGATTCGGCAAAATCAACCGTATATGCCTGTGAATTCAGACCAGCTGGCGTGGATACTAACGAAAGTTGCAGCCAATGTTACAGAAACCTGTTCTAGGTCAGCCGTCAGCTGTCCCCCCAGTCTCTAGTGCCAATGGACGCATAGGGGCGACATTTCTCCTATTTTCCCTAAAAATCGGCACCTGAGTCTGTATATTTTGTAGGGACTCTGCCATCAGCCTGCTGTAGAGATCAAGAGCGTTATTCCGCCCAAATTTGGCTGCGATTACCAACAATCGCCCCCCAGCCCAATTCTTTGCTTTTGCGAGGGAATACTCTGGATGCGTCTATTTTTTACCTGCCCAGTCTGACGAATTTACTTCTACTCGGCCGCTATGCGCTATTGTCTGCTGTCTGTCCGCCGGTTGGCCGCCACTGTTGCGGTCTCTGCTGCTGCATCATGCCTGGCATCTTGGGGTGCGATCGCACTACTGCTCAACCCACTGCCAACCAGCGCTGCGACAGAGACAGACAGCTCAGCACTGGCTGCCCCGCTTCCCCCAACAGGCCCCAGACTAGCCCAGCAGCTAAACGACCCCACCGAGCAAGACGCGCCAGCAGGCCTGAACGTACAGCCGGGCTCAGGGGCGATCGGCCGCTCGCTGGCAGTGGCCATGCGTCAAGAGTTAGAAAGCCTAGTCGGTCGCTTCGAGAGCGCGCTGCTAGCCGCGAACGCAGCCGCTCTCGAACCTGAGCTGGTCATCGGTGAAACCGCCCCGATTTTGACCGCCAGTCTCAGCAACACGGTGAGCCAGGTCGGACTCACCCATCCAGCCCTGACCGACGCGCAGCGGCTGCTGACTGACTGGCCCGATCTGCTATCCCAGCGTCGCTATGGCGAAGCGCGCCGCCGTTGGCTGGCCGTTAGACAATCCCTATGGACCCAGCTACCGGTAGACCGTCCCCTTGCCCAAACTGAGATTCGGGCGATGTGGCTGGACCGGGGCACCATGGTGAGGGCGGGCTCTCGACGGGGCATGGACGAAGTCTTTGAGAAGCTAGCAGCGGCGGGTATCAACACCGTCTTTGTTGAAACCGTCAACGCGGGCTACCCCATTTATCCCAGCCGCGTAGCCCCCCAGCAAAACCCGCTCACGCGCCATTGGGACCCCCTCGAAGCTGCCATCAACGCAGGCAAGGCCCACGGCATCGAAGTTCACGCCTGGGTCTGGATTTTTGCAGCGGGCAACCAGCGCCACAATGCCGTTCTCAACCTGCCCCAGAACTACCTAGGGCCGCTACTCAATGCCAACATCGGCTGGGCTGGGTACGATCGCCGGGGCAACATCATCCCGCCAGGGCAAACCAAGCCTTTTCTCGATCCGGGAAACCCTGAGGTGCGCAACTACCTGATGCGCATCCTCAACGAGATTGCCACCAACTACGACGTGGACGGGGTCCAGTTCGACTACATTCGCTACCCTTTCCAGGACCCAGAGAACAACCGCACCTACGGCTATGGCACCGAATCCCGGCTAGCCTTCCGGCGCATGACCGGCGTTGACCCGGCCGCTATCTCGCCTCAACCTGACCGTAGCGCTACCGCCGCCGAGCAGCAGCGCCAGCGTCGCCTGTGGAATCAGTGGACCGAGTTCCGCATCAACCAGGTCAACTCCTTCGTCGCCGAGGCTTCCCAGACGCTACGCCGCCGCAACCCGGACCTGACCATTTCCGCCGCCGTCTTTGCTTACCCTCGTCAAGAACGCCTACAAAAACTCCAACAGGACTGGGAGACCTGGGCCGAACGCGGCGATGTGGACTGGATTGTGCTGATGAGCTACGCCCTTGACACCAGCCGGTTCGAGCAGCTCATTCGGCCCTGGGTGTTAGAGTCCGACTACGACGGCACGCTGGTTATTCCCGGCATTCGGCTGCTGCAGCTGTCTCACCTAGCCGCTTTTGACCAAATCCAGGCCCTGCGAGACCTGCCGGCCCCTGGCTACGCCCTCTTTGCTGTCGATAACCTCGACCAGGGCATTCAGACACTGCTAAACAACACCCAGAGCCTACCTGACCAGCCGATTCCCCAGCAGGCGCCCTTTGCCGCTGCGGCTGCGCGCTACCAGGCGCTCCAGCGGGAGTGGCGCTGGCTGCTGGCCCACCAGCAGCTGCTGGTGGACGAGGCGCATCTAGAGCAATGGGTTTCTGAGGTCAACACCCTAGGCGAATCGCTGACGGCACTGTCGGCAGCCCCCTCTAGGGAAGGCGTGCGCGGGGCGAGATCGCGACTCACGCGCCTGCACACCCGTCTTGATGACCACGTCAAAGTCAGCACCACTAGCAGTCCCTACCGTCAGCGCGCCTGGCAAAACCGTCTGCGGGCGATTGACAACCTGCTGGTCTATGGCCAAGAGCGGGCGATTCAATAAAACTAGCCGCGATCGCGGTCTTACTCTTGCGCTTTTACTCTGCTGAGTCACCAGGGGTAATCCTACGGATCACGAAGAAAGAGACTTAAGATAGTATCAAGTCTGCTAATTCTTTCTTTGTGCCCCCTCAATGTCCGATGCCGTGCCAGAACTGACCATAAAGGCTGGTCGTGCAGAGGCTCAATATTGGCGCGACCTGTGGCGCTATCGAGAGCTCTTTTACTTTCTGGCCTGGCGCGATGTCGTCGTCCGCTACAAGCAGACGTTCATCGGTATTGCCTGGGCATTGATACGGCCATTTTTGACCATGGTCGTATTCAGCGTAGTGTTTGGTCGATTGGCCAATTTGCCCTCTGAGGGGGGCGCACCTTACCCGCTGCTGGTGTTTGCCGCTATGCTGCCCTGGCAATTTTTTGCGAGTGCCTTGACCGAATGTAGTAACAGCCTCATCGTCAATGCCAATTTACTGTCCAAGGTTTATTTCCCCCGGTTGGTTGTTCCCATCAGTGCTGTCATCGTCAGCTTTGTCGATTTTCTAGTTGCCGGCGTGATTTTGCTGGGCATGATGATCTGGTTTAACGCGATACCAACCTGGCGCATTGCAATCCTGCCGGTTTTTATTGCAATTGCTTTTACTGCCGCTACCGGAGCCGGTCTGTGGTTAGCGGCATTGAACGTGCAGTATCGCGATTTTCGCTACATCGTTCCTTTTTTTGTGCAATTTGGGTTGTACATCTCGCCAGTGGGCTTCAGCAGCAGTATTGTGCCCGAACAGTGGCGCTTAGCGTATTCTCTGAATCCTATGGTGGGCGTCATTGACGGCTTCCGCTGGGCGATTCTCGGCGACGGCAGTACAATTTACTGGCCTGGTTTCCTCTTGTCTATTGGGCTGGTATCTGGTCTGTTCTTGAGCGGTATTTTTTATTTCCGCCGCATGGAGCGTACCCTTGCGGATGTGATTTGAGCCCATGTCAGACGTCGTAATTCACGTCGAGAATATCGGAAAGAAATATCGCGTTCGTCACCAGCACCTGGAAAGATACGTTGCTCTCAGGGATGTGCTGTCAAGACGCACCCGCCAACTGTGGCAGGGACTTCGCTATCGAAAAGCTTTCCATCCGCCCAGCTTTGAAGAGTTTTGGGCCCTCAAGGATGTTTCTTTTCAGGTCAAACGGGGCGATAGGGTTGGCATCATTGGGCGCAATGGCGCTGGTAAATCAACGCTGCTCAAGATCCTCAGTCGCATTACTGAACCCTCCACTGGCTTTATCCATCTAAGGGGCCGAGTCGCTAGCCTTTTGGAAGTGGGCACCGGTTTCCATCCCGAATTAACGGGGAGAGAAAATATCTTCTTGAACGGTGCAATTTTGGGCATGACTCGAATGGAAATTCGACGAAAATTTGACGAAATTGTGGCATTTGCTGAGGTTGAAAAATTTCTAGATACGCCTGTAAAACGCTATTCCAGTGGTATGTATGTTCGTCTAGCGTTTGCGGTTGCTGCCCATTTAGAGCCGGAAATTTTAGTGGTTGATGAGGTGCTGGCGGTGGGCGATTTGGCGTTTCAAAAAAAGTGCCTAGGAAAGATGGAAGAGGTATCCGGGCAGGGCCGAACGGTTTTGTTTGTGAGTCACAACATGCAGGTGATTCGCGATCTCTGCTCGCGCGGTCTGCTGATCGATCAGGGCGCCATTCTCGTAGACAGTACCGTTGAAGACGCCTTAACTCGCTACAACCAGTGTCTACGAAATCAAACATTGGACGTGCAGACTGGGGTAAATCGTTTGACGAATCGGCGCGGTTCTGGCCAAGTTCGATTTTCCGAAATTGCGCTGCTCAATCAGGTCAATTCTGAGAACTATTACTTTATTGGAGGCGAAACGGTTCGATTTAGGTTTTCGTATCAGGTGTTTTCAGATGTCAAAGAACTAGCTCTAGCGATTCGACTGCGCTCGGGGACAACGGGAGAATTCATTACCTCCGATTTTCACATCATTTCAGATCGTTCTATTCCCGCGGGAACTCAAAATACGGTTTGGGTGGAATGGTCTAGCCCAAACATTCGACCAGGGGAATACCCGCTGTATTTCTGGCTAGGAGATTCGCTGATGCGTCCGTACGACGTGGTGGATGATATGACGCATCCGATGGTGGTCAACATGAACGTCAATGATTCTTCGATTAAGACGCATCCTTCCAACTTGGTGGGGGTGTTTTCCCCCGATTCGAGACTGTTGACGACCCGCGATATGTGAATAGATAAGATTTATGCTGATTACTGAAAGTACGTCTATCTTAGTGACCGGAGGAACGGGATCCTTCGGAAAGAAATTTGTAGAAAAAATACTCGAAAAAATTCCTAATATTAAGCGGTTGGTCATCTACTCCAGAGATGAGCTGAAGCAGTTTGAAATGGCTCAGCAGTTTTCTCCTGAAAAGTATCCAGGGTTGCGATATTTTTTAGGCGATGTCCGTGACCAGGGCCGCCTGATCCGAGCTTTTGAGCAGATCGACGTGGTCATTCATGCCGCTGCGCTCAAACAGGTGCCCGCTGCAGAATATAACCCCATGGAGTTCATTAAAACGAATGTTTTAGGGGCGGAAAATATCGTTCAGGCTGCCCTCAGCACCCAGGTCAAAAAGGTGGTGGCGCTATCGACCGATAAAGCAGCCGCGCCGATCAACCTATACGGAGCTACCAAACTTTGTTCAGACAAACTTTTCATCGCGGCTAATAATATTCGAGGGCGTCGGGAGCTGAGCTTTAGCGTCGTCCGCTATGGCAATGTGATGGGGTCGCGGGGGTCAGTGATTCCCTTTTTCCTCAATCGTCGTTCCAGTGGTGTATTGCCGATTACCGATCCGAATATGACGCGCTTCAATATTTCCCTAGACGAGGGTGTCCAAATGGTGATTTGGGCGGTCGAAAAGTCCCTGGGTGGAGAAATCTTGGTACCGCGAATCCCCTCTTATCGCATCACCGACGTAGCTAAGGCGATTGGGCCTGACTGCGAGCATCGCATTGTCGGTATTCGCCCGGGTGAGAAAATTCACGAGGAGATGATCACCCATTCAGATTCTTTTACCACTGTCGATCTCGGCTTTTACTATGCAATTTTGCCGACCCAGGCCAACTACAGCATTGAAAGATATTGCGAAACAATGAATGCCGCGCCAGTGGAGCGGGGTTTTAGCTACAACTCCGGTAATAATTCACATTTTTTGACGGTAGCGGAGATTCGGGAACTGGTTCAAACCCACGTTGAGCCCGGCTTTCGTGTTGAGAGCCATGAGTGATTACATTCCCTACGGAAGGCAGGACATTACCCCGGCAGATATCGACGCGGTTGTGGCCGTTCTCAACTCAGATTGGTTGACCCAGGGGCCTGCGATCGCGCAATTTGAAGCAGCGATCGCGGCCTATTGCGGCTGTCGCTATGCCGTCGCAGTCTCTAGCTCAACAGCGGCGCTACACCTGGCCTGTCTAGCGGCCGATTTGGGCGCCGGTGAGCAGCTGTGGACCTCGCCCAATACCTTTGTGGCTTCCGCTAACTGCGGGCGATACTGCGGGGCCACCGTTGACTTTGTCGATATCGATTCAAAGACCTATAACCTGAGTGTCGCCGCGCTGGCACATCGATTGGAAGTCGCGGCTCAGGGCGATTTCATACCCAAAGTCGTTATCCCTGTCCATTTTGCTGGGCAATCCTGCGAGATGGAAAAAGTGGATAAACTCGCGGCAAAGTACCCCTTCACCGTCATCGAGGACGCCTCCCATGCCATCGGTGGACAATATCAGGATAAACCGGTCGGTGCCTGCGAATTCTCAGATATGGCCGTATTCAGCTTTCATCCGGTCAAAATTATGACCACAGGTGAGGGCGGTATCGTGGTGACCAATCGCTCGGACTTGTACGAAAGGCTGATGCGGCTGCGTACCCATGGCATTACTCGTAACCCTGCGCTGATGGAGGGCAGCTCCCACGGCCCGTGGTACTACCAGCAGTTGGAGCTGGGCTACAACTATAGAATGACCGATATTCAAGCCGCGCTGGGCCTCAGCCAGCTGCAGCGGTTAGACCAGTTCGTCGAGCGCCGGCGCCAGCTAGCCACGCAATACGATCAGCTGCTAGCCGAACTGCCCCTGACGCTGCCTTGGCAGCATCCAGACACGCTTTCAAGCTGGCATCTATACGTGGTCAGGCTGAGCCTGAACGATAAATTAACCCACCGGCAGGTCTTTGAGGCCCTGCGAGAGGCCGGTATCGGTGTCAATCTGCACTACATTCCGGTGCATACTCAGCCCTACTATCAGAACTTGGGTTTCCAACCGGGAGATTTTCCCGAAGCTGAACAGTATTACCGGGAGGCCATTAGCTTACCGCTCTACTATGGTCTGTCCGATGCCGATCAGCAGCGCGTAGTGAAGGCGCTGCGGCAGGTGCTTCGGGCAGGGGAGTGATAAAGCCGATGAAGATTGCAGTGATTCCAGCCAGGGGCGGCAGCAAACGCATTCCTCGAAAGAATATTCGGCGATTTCTAGATAAGCCCATGATTGCCTGGTCAATTTCCGCGGCCAATGCCAGCGGACTGTTTGAACGGGTTATCGTATCGACCGACGATGCCGAAATTGCTGACGTGGCCCACCGTTGGGGGGCGGAAGTGCCGTTTACCCGTCCGGCTGAACTGGCCAATGACTACGCCGGCACCACTGAGGTGATGGCCCATGCGACGCAGTGGCTGCTCGATAAAACGCTGCCGGTGACAGCGGTCTGCTGTCTGTATGCGACCGCACCGTTTGTGGCGGTCGAAGACCTCCGGCGCGGGCTAGAGATTTTTGAGTCGGGCGATTGGGCCTATGCCTTTTCGGTCACCCGGTTTGCAGCGCCCATTTTTCGCTCCTTTCAAGCGCACCCAGAGGGCGGCGTGGAGATGTTTTTTCCGGAGTATTTTGGGTCGAGATCGCAGGATCTGCCAGTAGCGCTACACGATGCTGGCCAGTTCTACTGGGGACAGCCGTCGGCCTGGCTGGCGGGCAAGGTCCTCTTCGCCCGTCATTCGGCGCCGGTCATCATTCCCAGATGGCGAGTCCAAGATATTGATGACGAAGAAGACTGGGCACGCGCAGAAATTATTGCCCGCCTGATGGCGACTCAATCGGGTGTTTCGTCATGAGGGGTGTGCTGTTTCGGGCCGATGCTTCGCCCGAGATTGGGACGGGACACGTTATGCGCTGCCTGGCGCTGGCGCAGGTTTTTCTACAAGCCCAAAAACAAGTTCTATTTCTAGCCGCTGCGATCTCACCCGCTCTGGTAGAGCGCCTGCAGCAGGAGGGCATTCGGGTGCTGCGGATATCTGCTCATTCCGGTAGCCCAGAAGATGCCAGATTGCTCACCGATAATGCCAAAGCGGCTGATATTTGCCATGTCGTTGTAGATGGCTATCAGTTTGATGAAACCTATCAAACAGCTCTAAAGTCAGCCGGACTGAAGGTTCTGTTCATCGATGACTATGGCCATGCCGCTACCTATTCAGCCGACTGGGTCCTCAATCAAAACGTTTATGCCCATGACCAACTCTATTCCCAGCGAAAGCCTCATACAAAACTTTTGCTTGGTTCTCGCTATGCGCTTTTAAGAAAAGAATTTTGGCCTTGGCGAGGTTGGCCGCGATTGCCGACAGCGCCGGCCCAAAAAGTGCTGGTAACGCTTGGCGGTGGCGACCCTGATAATGTAACGCTAAAAGTTCTGCTTGCCCTGCAGCAGGTAAAGTCGGAACTGGATGTCATCATTATTGTGGGCAGTAGCAATCCTCACCTTGAGATACTGCAGCAGCAAAATCAATCGACGAGCCAGTTTATTCGTCTGAGGCATAACGTTACGGATATGCCCGCGCTGATGGCCTGGGCTGATATTGCAATTTCAGCTGGGGGAAGCACCTGTTGGGAATTAGCTTTTATGGGATTGCCGACCTTGATGATCGTGGTGGCTGATAATCAGAAAAGAATTGTAGAAAGCTTAGATACATTAGGTGTTGGAATTAGCCTGGGATGGCACGATGCCCTGACACCAGCTCAAATCAAACAGGCTCTGGAATCGCTGCTAAATACTACGCAATTGAGATTGCGAATGATGCAATCTGGCCGTAGCCTGATAGACGGCATAGGGAGCCATAGAGTGGCTAATCAACTCGGCCTAGATGTACCGCCAAGCAGGTAGCATGAAATCCTTCAAAATCGGCGTTATTTCTGATTCAGATAGCTGGATTAATGCGTACATTCCAGGCTTTTTAGAGAAATTGACTCAGTTGGGTCACGATACCTATCATGCGCATACGATAGATGACATCAGAGAAGGGGATTTCCTCTTTATTTTGGGCTGTGGAAAGGTCATTCCTAAAGATACGCTGTTAAGAAATCGGCACAACTTAGTCGTGCATGAAAGTGCTTTGCCTGAAGGTAGAGGTTGGTCCCCTCTGACCTGGCAAATTTTGGCAGGTCAGAACGCCATTCCTATCACGCTATTTGAGGCCGCCAACGATATCGATAGCGGTGTCATCTACCTGCAAAGCGAACTGACCTTCAAAGGAACTGAGCTCGTCGCAGAGCTGAGAGAAACGCAGGCTGAGGTCTGCGTGAATCTGTGCTTAGAGTTTGTGAGAACCTATCCCGATATTTTGTCAGAGGCCCGAGCTCAAGCGGGCCAGCCTTCTTACTACAGGCGACGGTATCCAAAAGACAGCCAACTGGACCCTGAAAAATCTATCGTTGCCCAGTTTGACTTATTGAGAGTTGTTGATAATGAACGCTATCCCGCTTTCTTCGAATTTAGAGGTGAAACCTATTACTTGAAAATTCAAAAGAAAGGTGACGCTACCTCTCTCGAACAGGATGCAGATGGATAAATACAAAATGACTAGAAAACTTAGCTAAACAGATGGAAGAACTTAACTATGTTGTCTTGGGTAGTAAACCCTGGAATCGCACTGTTTTCGATCAGTGTTTGGCTAATCAGCCGGGCCAATGGCATTTCATTGCTTCCCCCGAAGACTTGAAACTTGAGCGGATTGAAGGCTTAAATCCACGCTACCTGTTTTTCATTCACTGGTCTTGGAAAGTGGATGCTGAGATCGTCAACAACTATGAATGCGTTTGTTTCCATATGACGGATGTTCCCTATGGCCGGGGCGGGAGTCCTCTGCAGAATCTGATTCTGAATGGCCACTCGTTCACGAAGCTTGCCGCACTACAAATGACGGAGGCGTTTGATGCCGGACCGGTTTATTTGAAAACCGATCTGGGTCTCTCTGGTAACGCTGAAGAGATCTATATTCGAAGTACCTACCTGTCGGCTGAAATGATTCAAGACATCGTTCAGCTCAATCCTAAACCTATGCCGCAAACGGGGGAGGTGACCGTGTTTAAACGTCGTCAGCCAGCTCAAAGTGAAATTACAGAGCCTAACTCTTTGCGGGAGCTCTATGATTTTGTTCGAATGCTTGATGCAGAGGGGTATCCCAAGGCATTTTTTGAATACCAAGGGTTTCGATATGAATTTAGTCGGGCGGCGCTGCAGCACGGTCGCATGGTGAGTGACGTGACGATTACGCCGCTATCCCCAGCCTGACCTCTAAAACCCTGGCATCTTAAACACGGTGAGGAGTGCTGATCGAATATGAACATATTGGTGATCGCGGCCCACCCAGATGACGAGGTTCTGGGGTGTGGTGCAACCATTGCCAACCACATCCAGCAAGGAGACAGGGTGCATGTTTTGATCTTGGCGGAGGGGGCGACAAGTCGCCTGAGTGACAGAGATCGCGACCTTTGCCAAACTGAACTCTCGTCTTTAGCAGCATCGGCACAGCGAGCTGGAGAAATTCTTGGCGTATCGTCTAGTGAACTCTGCAGTTTTCCCGATAACCGTATGGACGGGTGCGATTTGCTGGATGTCGTCAAGGTTATCGAATCGGCTGTAGAGAAGCATTGTCCCAGCGTGATTTACACCCACCACATTGGGGATGTCAACGTTGACCATCAGCAAATCCATAGAGCGGTGGTTACAGCCTGCCGGCCGCTCCCCCAGCATTCGGTCAAGACGCTTTTATTTTTTGAGGTGCCTTCCAGTAGCGAATGGCAAACGCCGGGTTCCGCGCCTAGCTTTATGCCCAACTGGTATGTCGACGTTTCGGGCACACTAGATTTAAAACTGCAGGCCCTTCAAGCTTACGAAAGTGAGCTGCGGCCATGGCCGCATCCGCGCTCCCTGAAAGGGGTCGAACATCTGGCCCGGTGGCGGGGGGCTAGCGTAAGCTTGCCAGCGGCCGAGGCCTTTGTGCTAGGCAGGCATCTATCGTAAACGTCTCTAAATTAGGACCAAGAGGTAATGAAACCGATCGCGATCGCTCATCGACTAATTGGCCCCGATCAGCCCCCGTTCATCGTGGCAGAAATGTCGGGGAACCATAATCAATCCTTAGAGCGGGCCTTAGAGATTGTCGACGCCGCTG
The DNA here is from genome assembly GCA_039817185.1 of Cyanobacteria bacterium J06648_16. GTDB lineage: Bacteria > Cyanobacteriota > Cyanobacteriia > Phormidesmidales > Phormidesmidaceae > CAWUKV01. The sequence goes on from JBCBWI010000001.1 coordinate 289,509, forward strand.
CTACAGCGGGGGTTCATGGTCTAAAAATACAGACCTACACCGCTGAGACGATGACCATCGATAGCGATAAAGCAGACTTTTTTATCAGTGATGCAGATAGCCTTTGGCAAGGCAACTCGCTGCACGCGCTTTACCAGAAAGCATATACGCCCTGGGAATGGCATCAGCCCATCTTCGAACGGTGCCAGGAACGAGGTCTCATTGGTTTTAGTACCCCGTTCGATGCCACCGCAGTCGATTTTTTAGAGACGCTAGCGGTTCCGTGCTACAAGATTGCCTCTTTCGAAAATACCGACCTGCCTCTGATTCGCAAGGTCGCTGCGACGGGCAAGCCGGTGATTATCTCCACCGGAATGGCCACGGTTGCAGAACTGGATGAAACGGTGCAAGTGGCTCGTGAGGCAGGCTGCCATGATTTGATCTTGCTGAAATGTACCAGCACCTATCCAGCTGAACCCGACAGTATTAACCTCGCGACTATTCCTCACCTGCAGAGTCTATTTCAGGCCCAGGTTGGGCTTTCCGACCATACCCTGGGGATTGGTGTAGGCGTTGCTAGCGTTGCTTTGGGGGTGACCTTCGTCGAAAAACATTTCACCCTTAGCCGCGCGGCCGGCGGTGTCGATTCAGCGTTTTCTGCAGAGCCTGCAGAGATGAGCCAGCTCGTGACGGAGTCTGAAAAAGCTTGGCGGGCGATGGGCAAAATAAGCTACGGCCCGACAGCAGGGGAAAAAAAATCGTTCACCTTCCGGCGCAGTCTCTATGTTGTTAAAGATGTTGAGGCGGGAGATCTGTTTACGCCAGACAACTTAAAGAGCATCAGGCCAGGATATGGACTACCTCCCAAGTATCTACCCCAGATTCTTGGCAGGACCGCAAAAGTCGATATTGAGAAAGGGACTGCGATGACCTGGGATTTGCTTTAACTATCTCCCTGTGGCAAAGCTTCTGTGAAGCAGATGATATGCATTTATGGACACTTTAATTGTTGAATCATTCTCCTGGAATCCGCACATTGAAACCGCAGGGGAAATCGCGGTAAAAGAACGGACTCTAGATAAAAAAGTGGGTTTCTGCTTTATTGATGTGGACAATCCAGACGATTGCCGATTTGTCCATAGAAGCGCATTTAAGAAAAAGTTTTTCATCAAAAAGAGGCAGAGAATAGAGCAGCTAGAGAGCCTTCTAAGGCAGTCTGGTGTTGAGGTTCTGTCTGCGCCGGTCCTATCCGAGACACAGCTGTCAAAGATTTCTGATTTTGTTAGAAGCGCGCCCTACGATGACATTGAATTGCTAAAAATATATCAGTATCAGGATGCTGATATTGGGCTTGCCGTCGTTTCTTCCCTAATTTCCAAGACTCAGGCAGTGCATCCAGACTTAGAAAAGCACCGCCCACTAGTCGAAAGGTACTTGTACGCGTCGCTTGAGGTCTATGAAAGGAGTAAGGCGCTGATTTCTGATCATCGACCGCAAAAGATCATCTCTTTTAATGGCCGCTTTGCCTGTGCCAAGGCAATTTTTGAGGCCGCTCAAGCGCTTGATACTCCGGCTTATTTCCATGAGCGGGGAGCCACCATGGATCGATATGAACTTTTTGAGCGGCAGCCCCATGATTTTAGCTATATACGCTCTAAGATCAGCGCGCGTTGGCAGCAGGCCGATGCTAACGAAAAGGAAAAAATTGCTCACAGCTTTTTCCTCAAACGGCGTCAAGGAGAAGGCATTGGCTGGAAAAGCTTCACGGCTGATCAAAGGCGTGGTTTGGCTCCGAAAACGCAACAGTCGAAAGTTCAGCTGGTGTATTTTTCGTCCAGCGACGATGAGTTTGCCGCCGTTGGCGATCTCGTCAGGCATCAAATGTTTGCAAATCAAAGAGCTGCCATCCGATCTCTGATTCACTGGTGCGCTGAACAGGAAAACTATCATTTGACTATCAGAATTCATCCCCATCTGCAGCATAAGTCTGCAGAGGACCGGGACTGGTGGTGTTCTCTAACTGGAAAGAACTTGCAGGTGATTTCACCAGAATCGAAGGTTGATTCGTACGCTTTGATCGAGCAAGCAAGCGCGGTAATTGTGTATAACTCCACAATTGGTGTCGAGGCAACCTATTGGGGGAGGCCGGCCATACTGCTTGGGGATAGCTTTTATACTAGTATGGACTGTATCTATGAGCCAAAATCTGAAGCGGCGCTCTATCAGCTGTTAGATGAAGTCGAGCATTTAGAGGCTTTTCCTCAGCATAACTGCTTGCCCTATGGCTACTATTTTATGCGTCGAGGAACGGGGTATGAGTATTACCAGCCAGAGGGGCTATTCTCTGGGACTTTTATGGGGCAGTATTTAGGGCCTGAACCTGGCTTTTACAGAGTACTCAAACGGGCTAAAGCAAGACTGATGAACCTGCCTAAAAGGTGGCCCTCTATGACTCGATCAGGGGTATAAAAGGCCAATGAGGGACGCTCCTCTAGTGAGTATTATCATCAATAATTACAATTACGGGGCTTTCTTAAACTGTGCGCTCGATAGTGTGCTAAATCAGAAATATGGCAGCATTGAAGCGATCGCAGTAGACGATGGATCGACAGATGCCTCCTGCTCTGTTCTCAGCAGATATGTGAATGACTGCATCATTGTCAGAAAAACGAACGGTGGTCAGGCCTCAGCTATGAACGCTGGGTTTGCTGTCAGCAGAGGGGAGTGGGTTCTGTTTTTAGATGCCGACGATGCCTTGTTTGAGGATGCGATCGCAAATCTGATTACCCACGTCAGTGCTTTGCCCAAGCATCTGTCAATGTCCAAGCTACATGCACCCCTGCTAGCGGCTGATACAGATGGGCAGGTTTCTAATCGCCGGGTTCCCTATCAGCCATTGGCTGAGGGAGACTTGAGGCCAGCGCTGCTACGGTGGGGGCCAGAAAGTTATGTGTGCTCGCCCAATTCCGGCAATCTCTGGCATCGGTCATTTTTGGCAGCAGTGATGCCGATTCCAGTTAAGCAATACCGCATTTCTGCAGACGCCTATTTATTCACGCTGTCGCCGCTGTTTGGCTACACTGGCCGACTAGAGCAGCCGGTGGGAATGTACCGCCTGCATAGTACTAATTCCTATTGGCAAGACGGGTTGTCAGCCCATCACCTACGGACAGAAATGTTGCGCTACGCCCAAAGGGCAAATGCGCTAAAGATGTTTGCAAAAGCAGGGGGATACGACGCTGACGACCGCTGCTGGAAGCTAGGTAACCGATATTATCTAGCCAAAATTTTTATATTACAAAAGCTCCAGCGCCGCGCCGTATCCCTGTGCTTACTTTTTGCGAGTATTCGCGCTAGCTTCATCGCACCGATTTCGTCAGCGAAGAAGGTCGCATGGGGTGTCTGGTTTCTGGCGATATGGCTTGCTCCCCGTAGACTGACTTACTCAATTGCCCAACCTTTTCTGAATTTACGAACGCGCATGTAAATCGGGCAAATATCATTTTGAATGCGCCTAGATTGAGGGGATATGAAGGTTGCTTTTATTCTGCGAAAGTTTCCGGTCCTATCGGAGACTTTCATTATCGACCAGATTGTTGGTCTACTTGAGCGAGGTTTCTCGGTAGATATCTATTCTTTATTCAAAAGCCACAAGCAGAATACCCATCTCCTTGTTAGGAAGCATGACCTGCTTGAGCGAACGCATTTTCCCCCAGTTGCCTGCTCTGAAAGGGCAAAGCTTCGCTTATTAAAAGCCCCTCAGCTGTTTTTTCAGTCTGCAGTTCCTGTGGAAATTCAGCTTAGAAGTCTGAATAGTCTGAAGTACGGGCGGCAGGCGCTTTTTCTGAATCTGCTTTACTTTTCGAGTATGCTGAGTCATCGACCGCGGTACGACATCCTTCACTGTCATTTTGGGATGTATGGATTAATTGGGGTTGACTTGCGGGACCTGGGTTTGATCAGTGGAAAAGTTGTTACTTCTTTTCATGGTATGGATGTCAATTCGTATCCGAAAAATGCCGGGAAAGATGTATACAATCGATTGTTTCAGAAGGGGGAAATTTTTACAGTTAACAGTCACTTTACCGCTAGAAAGCTAAACGAGCTGGGATGTCCTGAAAATTGTATTTCAATACTTCCGGCAGGGGTAGATCTGGACCGATTTCAGGACTATTCGAGGCAACGACCTTACGACAAGACAACTAAAGTTCTATCAGTCGGTAGATTAGTGGAATGTAAGGGATTAGAATTCGGGATTGAGGCTGTTTCCCGTCTTAAGAAGCATCACCCGGCGCTTGAGTATTGGATAGTCGGTGATGGGCCTCGTTACGATCAGCTAAAATTGCTGATTGACTCGTTGGATGCCGGGCACTATGTAAAGCTACTAGGGGCAAAATCTCAGGAAGACTTGAAGCAAATTTATCGAGACGCGCAGATCTTCATATTGCCCAGTATTGTTGGCAGTGACGGTGCCGAAGAGGGGCAAGGATTGGTACTGCTGGAGGCCCAATCGTCGGGTTTGCCGGTGATTACGACGAAAATAGGCGGCATTCCAGAAAGTATCGTAGATGGCGAAACTGGATTTCTGGTGCCTCAAAAAGACAGTAACGCTCTAGCTGAAAAGCTGAATTTTCTGATTTCCCATCCAGAAAGATGTCAACAATTGGGTGCCCGTGGTAGAGGCTTTGTAGAAGAAAAATTTGGTCAGGATAGGTTGATTTGTCAGCTAGAGGGAATCTATCGAGAGATGATAGAAGATGACTGAAAATATCAGCATTTTAATGCTGCACAACTATTACGAGAAGGCCGGTGGTGAAGATGTCTCAATGGCTTCAGAAATGGAAGTATTGCGGCAGAAAAACCATCGTGTAGGGCTTGTGGAGTGGCACAACCACAGTATCAAAGCGATGCCTGTTTGTGAAAAAGCCGCCCTGGTTTTTCGCACTGCCTGGAATCAGGACTCGAAAAACAAGGTCTATGACGAGTTAAAGACGCTTCAAGCCGATTTGCTGCATGTTCAGAATTTTTTTCCTTTGGCCACACCTTCTGTTTACACTGCTGCCAGGTTGCGAGCGGTGCCCGTGGTGCAGCATCTGCGGAACTTTCGATTGGGCTGTTTAAACGCCTATCTCTACCGTCAAGGCAAAGTTTGCGAGGACTGTGTCGGTTGTAATCCTTGGCGAGGTGTCCTACGACGCTGCTATCGAGGGTCGCTGCCCGCCTCGGTCAGTGTCTGGCAGATGCTGACGTTTCACCGCTGGCGAAGAACGTGGCATAAAGACGTGGATGCGTTTGTAATTCCCAGCCGATTTGCAGCAAAGAAGTTAATTGACATTGGGATTCCTGCAGACAAGGTGCACGTTAAGCCCAACTTTGTTGCCGATCCGCTACCCGATCAGCGAGTGCCTCCACTGCCTGATCGTCCTCACTTTGTGTTTGCCGGTCGCCTGTCAGATGAAAAGGGCGTTCTGCCCTTACTACGGGCCTGGGAATGGGTGAAACAGCCTGACTGGCAATTGGATATTTTGGGTGACGGGCCAGAACGCTCGCGGTTGGAGGGCTTTTGTCAGGAAAAAGGTCTGCAGAACGTGCGATTTCGCGGACAATTGTCAGCTGCTCAGCTGCTGAGCGTTTTACAGCAATCGAGCCTGCTACTGGTGCCGTCGCTCTGGTACGAGACCTTTGGCCGAGTCGTGATTGAAGCATTCGCCTGTGGGCGGGGGGCGATGGTCTCAGACCTGGGGGCCTTGACTGAGCTGATCGATGAGGGTGTGAATGGCTGCACTGTACCCGCTGGAGATGTGCAAGGCTGGGCCGATAGGATTCGCTGGTGTGGAGAAAACCCAGCTGAGCTAGCAAGCTGGGGACAGGCGGGGCGACGGACCTATCAGCAGTACTTTACGCCAGATATAAACTATCAAAGGCTGATGGAAATTTACGACGGTGTTTTGACCGGGTAGCCTAGGGGCTAGATGGGCAGAGCGCTATGGAACCGGTCAGGCAGATTTCAATTTTAGGGACGCCCGTGAGCGGTACGAGCTACGAGGATGCCTGTGATCTCATCCAGCAGTGGGCGACCGCACGCCGCTCTTGCTACATCGTGGCAGCCAACGTGCATGTGGTGATGACGGCCTATTGGCACCGCGCCTACCGGGTAATTCTGCAAGGAGCTGCGCTGGTGACACCGGATGGGATGCCGCTGGTATGGGGGCTGCGGTGGTCGGGTATTCAAAATCAGTCGCGGGTTTACGGGCCGGATTTGATGCTGGCCTGGTGCGATCGCACCACCCGACTCAGCCTACCGATTTACCTCTACGGCAGCACGCCTGAGACGCTGACACAGCTGGCGGCAAACTTGCAACAGCAGTTTCCCACGCTGCAGATAGCGGGGACGAAAGCCCCGCCGTTTCGACCGCTGACCGAGGCAGAGATGCAGTCCGACGCTCAGCAGATTGCCGACTCGGGCGCGCGAGTGGTGTTTGTGGGGCTGGGCTGCCCTAAACAGGAGCAGTGGATGGCCCAGCAGCAAGGCCAGATCCCTGCGGTAATGGTCGGGGTCGGCGCGGCCTTTAGCTTTCATAGCGGTACCGTTACCCAGGCGCCTCGCTGGATGATGGCGATTGGGCTGGAGTGGCTATTTCGACTATGGCAGGAGCCTGGACGGCTGTGGCAGCGGTATTTGTTGAATAATTCGGCATTCGTATTCCTGTTTGGCCTGCAACGGCTGCGTCAAATGATTGACGCACGGCTTAGGCCATACTGGTAGCGAGAGCGGTCTGGATTGTATGGCTGAGAGAAAAGGGGAACGGGGTGCACAGAGAAAAATTAATGCAAGACCGCACAGCTGAGGACCCCGCCCCAGTTCAAGAGCGGCTAACAGCGGGTATCTGGCCTCGGGCTGACATCCGGGCTGCCCCTGGCCTTCGGCCAATGCGGTGGCTGGGCTGGCGGACCCTGCGAGTGGGGGTCTTGCTGGTCAGTGACACGCTAGCGCTGGCGCTGGCCTGGCAGCTGGCTCGGTTTCTCAACGGATTTTACTCGCCCATTCCTGAGCGGCTGGTGTGGTGGACCTGGCTGGGGCTGCCAAGTTTGTTTTGGCTGTTTTCGGGCATCACGCTAGTGCTATTTACCCACTATGGGCTATACGGCAGCACAGCCCGCAGTCGAGATTATTTCAAGGCCGGTCAGCTAGTGAGCTGGGTTTACCTGATTTCTCTAGTCGTGGCCTATTTTTATGACCCCAAGCTAGATGCGCCCCGCTCGCTGTTTTTCAGTGCTTGGGTGAGTAGCGTGGTGCTGGTGCTGGGGACGCGACTGATGACAAATGCCCTGCTGGCCCGGGTCAATCTATCCCGATCGCCCAAGCGGATTTTTCTGATTACCAGAGCCAACCGATTGCACAAGCTTTCGCAAACTTTGACCGCCCGGTCGCACTATCGCATCGTTGGCGCGGCGATGGCCTCTACGGCCAACTCCAATACAACTTTTCGGCAAATTCTGGCGGCCCAGCCCGATGAGGTACTGGCAGAGGATGTGCCCAACGTCGAACTGGCCTCCGGGCTGTACTGGCGACTGCGGGGAGCAAATGTTCCCTTACGACTGCTGCCGTCCAGTCGTGAGATGCTCTACCGACGAGGGATTCCGGAGGTGGTGGCGGGTCTGCCGACGCTGCTGATTGAGCGGTCGCTGTTCCAGAGCGTCGATTACCGACTCAAACGCTGGCTTGACTACCTGATTGCCGGATTAGGGGTGCTGCTGCTCAGTCCGGTGTTTGTGGGAATTGCGATCGCAATCCGATTAGATTCACCTGGGCCAGTCTTCTTCCGGCAGTCGCGCATGGGCCTGCACGGCAAGGTTTTTCAGGTGTGGAAGTTTCGTACCATGGTGACCGACGCGGCTCGCATTCAGGCACAGCTAGAGCAGCAAAATCAGACCGCCGATGGCATTATGTTCAAGCTCCATCAAGACCCGCGGGTGACACGAATAGGGCGCTTCCTAAGGCGTTCAAGTTTAGATGAACTGCCACAGCTATTCAATATTTTGCTAGGGCAGATGAGTCTAGTAGGGCCAAGGCCACTGCCCCTGCGAGATGTTTCCCAGTTCGAGCCTTGGCACCACATTCGCCATCAGGTACTGCCTGGCATCACGGGGCTATGGCAGGTCTCTGGCCGCTCAGATATTGAGACCTTCGACGATGCGGCTCGCCTAGACCTGCACTACATCGATAATTGGTCACTCAACTTGGACCTGGATATTTTGGTCGCAACGCTCAAGATTGTCCTATCTGGCCTAGGCGCTTATTGAGCAAGAAAGTTTGTTTTGGGCAGCCTACATACAGCCGTCCTCACCCGTCCTCACCAAGGGCTGTGCGCTGCGGTGCGCCACTGAGATCCTGAATGTCCGGTTCAACGCCCAAAATGCCCTAAGCACAGTGGCTAAAACGATAGCTTTTCTTGTTTGCAGTGATGGATTTACCTGCCTACTCAGCCACTCAGGCAAACCGAGCCCAACCAGTGTGGTCTAACGCTTTAGTCGGCGCAGGCCTGTTGGGTCTGGTCGCATTTGCATGGCTACCGGACAGCTTTTTTAGCATGGTGGGCTGGCCCTGGATAACGATCTGGCAAGGCGCGTTTTTACTAGTGGCGTTCGGCTGTTGGGGCCAGCTGAGACGGTTTCAGCAGCCGTTTCGCGGGCTGGGGGCTGGGCTGGACTGGGTCGTGCTGGGACTGGCACTCAGCCTGGCGATTGCTTCAGCGCTCGCCCCGTCGCCGCTGCTAGCCTTTCAAAATAGCCTGCTGGTCGTTTTTTATGGTGTTTTGCTATACGCCCTGCGTAATAGCTGGCTGCGGCCCCAGCAACTCTGGCAGGGGCTAGTAGGCGTAGGAGCAATCGCTGCCATTATCAGCCTTGTACTCTGGCGGCCTAGCCCGGAAATGTGGCTGTCGGATGGGTTCCATACCGCCCTACGCAACCGGTTTCCGCTGGGGCACCACAACTTCTCAGGGGGGTATTTCGTACTGGTGTTGCCGCTGGCTGCGGGCCTAGCCCGTGCTGCCAAGGGCTGGCAGCGGTGGGCTTACAGTGTTGCAACCCTGGTCACTGCGGCGGCTCTCTACTCGACCGGGTCTCGGGGGGCGTGGCTAGGAGCCTTGGTCATACTGGTGGTAGCGCTGGGGCAGCGGGTCCGGAAAAGCGAGGGAAGAGCCCGAAGGCGGGCGATCGCAATTACCCTAACCGCCTTGGGGCTGGCAACATTATTGCTCGCGAGCAATCCTCGCGTGCGAACGCTGGTGGGCTCTGTATCGCTACGGCCCGAACTGACTCAGGTTGTGGCAGATGGTCCAACTCGCGATCGCATCTACATGGCCCAGGCTGCGGTGAATATCTTTGAGCGTCATCCGCTGACTGGGGTGGGACCAGGCAATCTCGGTCGCGTGTATGACCGCTACCGCCCCATTGCGGCTGGAACCGGGCTGAAGCAGGTACAGCAGTTACACAATACGCCGCTGAACTTACTCAGTGAACTGGGTCTGATCGGGTTTGGGGTCCTCTATATCTGGGGTTTGAGCTGTTTGCTACGGCTGTGGCTAAAGCTGCGTCGCACGCTGACCGATCCGGTGCAGCAAATACTACTGGGCTGCCTAGGGCTGGGCGGGCTGGGCTATGGGGTCTCCAGCTTGACGGACTATCAGCTTGAAAATATTCCCATTGCCCTGACGTTGACGGGGATGCTGGCAGCGTTAGTGAAGCTGCAGAATCCGACTCCCTTAGCACAATCGCGCCGTCGATGGGTCAGTCTAATTCTCTTGATTGTCGTAGGACTGACGCTCCAGTTCTGGCTGCGCACAAGCCTGTCGCTGTGGCTCACTCACCAGGGAATTGACGCACTGAAACGCGATGAACTCACCCAAGCCGACGACAAGTTTTACACCGCTACGGTGGTAGCCCCGTGGGATCCAACCCCCAGTGCGCTAGGGGCTCAGCAGCTGAGTGACTTGGCGCAAGGTGCCGCTGCAGACAGTCAAGATACGCTAAGAAGCGAGGCCATCGCCCTCTACCGAAAGGCCCTGGCAGTTAGCCCCGACGATATTTGGTTCAATCAAAACCTAGCCGTTTTGACCTGGCAGCAGGGCGATGTTGACACCGCTCAACGGGCGATCTCCCGCGTTGTGCAGCTCAACCCCCGCAGCGAAAACTATAGCTACTACCTGTTGGGGCTGACTTATCTGAGTCAGGGACAGACTGATGCAGCGATTGCGGCTTTTGCCCTAGAGATGCTGATTAATCCTGGCAGCATTACCCTCGAAGCCTGGCAGCAGGACTTGTCAGCGCTAGCAGCGCCCGTTTTTGCCCGACTGCAGCAACACTATCAAACCTTGCTAGCTGAATTAGCCCCTGCCCGCGCCAATGTCTTAGAGCAGCAGCTGACTGCTGTTCGCTGGTGGTCCGGAGAACAGTTGAGCAGCTCAGCCACCACTCGTCCGCTAATGAAGGCACTGCTGGAGGTAGAGGATAACCCCAAACAGGCCGTTGATCAGATCAACAACTGTTTGCAAACCACACCAGCAGACCAGGCGGCCTGCCGTCTGCTGAAGGCTTGGCTACAGCCAGAAATCTATTTACCCGAGTTTCTAGAAGAGACCAACCTCAGCGCCACCGACCAGGCAGCGATAACATCACATATCACCACCCACCGCAACCTCAGAGAATGGCTCAGATCGGCGACCCAGCCGGTAGCAGGCAATCGCCGCTTTGCCCTAGCTTTGCTCTATCGCAACCAGTACGCCAACCAGATTAATCAGATCTTGCTGCCAGGCAGCCTGCGCCGCTACACGCTACCCAGTTCGCTGAGGCTATTGCCGCTGTCTTGGCCTAGGGAAATACTACCGTTAGATACCCTGGTTGAGACCATTCGCACAGAACAGTTAGACCTGCCCCATCCTACCCGCTAGCTTCTTGCCCACTGCATTAAGGCTTCTACCCTATGGCGACTTTACCAACCCGTTCTGAATCCGATTTCCAGCAGCATAACAATCCGGTTCAAACCTGGCGAGGGCAATGGTTAGGTGGTTTAGGGTTGCTGGCAATCGCACTCTTCACCTGGTTGCCCAGAAGCTACCACCGCATGGCTGCTTGGCCGTACAGTCTAGTCTGGCAGGCTGGTTTCATAGCACTTAGCTTCTGGCTGGTCTGGATGCTGCGCCAGTTCAAACAGCCCTTCCAGCGTTTGGGTCATAGACTTGATCTAGCGATCTTAGGAATTGCACTGTCGCTGATATTGTCCAGCCTATTTGCAACCCACCAAATAGTTGCTCTCTGGAATTGTCTGCTGGTGGCAGGCTACGGCGCACTTTTGTACCTCCTACACAACTGGATAGAAAGCAAAAGGTGCTCCTACAAGCGGCTTTGGGCCTTGCTCGTCGTCATCGCCACAGGAACAAGCCTAGTCAGTCTCGCTTACTGGCGGCCTGATCCGGCCATGTGGCTATCCAACGATTTTGACGACGCTATTCGCAACGCCTATCCGCTGGGCCACCACAACTTCACGGGGGGGTACTTTGTGCTGGTCTCCCCCATTGTTATTAGTTTTGCCGTAGCTCACAAGGGCTGGCTCAGACGGGGTGCAATCCTGGCGAGCCTACTGTGCCTAGCTGCACTCTATGCCAGCGGTTCAAGAGGTGCTTGGCTTGGCGGTATTACGGCGCTATTTAGCAGTCTTGGCTTTGCCCTCTGGCATAGCTCTAAAGCAAACCGCCGCTACCTCATCGTTGGCTTGTTGATCAGCTTAGTGGCGGTGGCGGGGGTGTTGTTCAGCAATCCCCGTGTGCGCAATGCTGTTTCGTTTCGGGCCAATACTTCAAACAACCGGCCTGCTGCGGTAACGCTGGCCGATGGCCCAGCTAAAGATCGCATATTCATGGCCAGAGCTGCCGCGAATATGCTCAAAGATCGGCCCTTACTGGGTGTGGGTCCTGGCAATATGTCTCGCGTATTCACACGCTATCGCCCCATCGAAACCTTTGACCGTCTTGTAGAGACACCCCAGCTGCATAACATGCCGCTGCAAATACTCGGTGAACTGGGGCTACTCGGCGCACTAGCGTATGGTTTTCTACTCGCCTGCCTGCTCGGGCTAGGCGTCCGTCTATGGCACGTCCTCTCAGAACCGACCGATCGCGCACTTCTCTACGGTATTGCAGCCAGCTTCGTCGGTTATAGCATTTCTAGCCTAACGGACTCGCAGCTAGAAAACATTGGCATTTCCAGCACTATTGTCATTGCAATTGTTCTATTACTGGGACTTGCCCGCCGGGATGTCAGATCTCCCTTGCCCACGGAAGATAGGGCCAAGGCAGGGGCCGGCCAACCAGTACTTGCGCTTCCCAAACGAGCACGCAGAGCGCTAAGCCTGTTAGTCCTTGCCTTTATCAGTCTGTCGCTTTATCTGTGGATTCCTGTCGATGCAGCCATGGCGCTGACTTACAACGCGCTTAAGGCAGGACACCAGGGCCAGTTCGTCGAGGCCGATGCAAAGCTGTCTAGGGCAGCTCAGCTTGTACCCTGGGACCCCACCTACAGCGCACTCGCCGCTCAAAACCTGATTACGCTATACGACCAAGCCGAAGACGATCGAGCTCCGCTGCTGAATCAGGCCATCGCTTACTACCAAATGGCCCTCACCGCTGCTCCCCGCGATGCCTGGTTTAACCACAATCTCAGTATTCTATCTTTAGAAGCCAACCAGCCAGAACAGGCCGAATACTACGCCACTCGAAATATCCAAGTTCTTCCTCGGCATGCAAACTACACCTACTACCTGCTGGGCATCAGCTACCTGGAACAGGGTAAAACGCAGGAAGCCGCCACAGCTTTTAGCCTGCAGGCGTTGATCGACCCGGCTTTGATGTCAGCCCAAATGTGGACGACTGAGCCTTTCGCCGAAATTAGGCAGACAGTCGTTGCCCAGACCAACCGCTACTACACGACTCTGCAAGAGTCTCTACCAAACAATCATCCTTACCAGCGATGGCTATGTGAGCAGTCTACAATCCTGAATTGGTGGCATGGGCAAAGCGAAAGCGTTGCTGCCGCTGACCAAACTTGCCTGCGCCCGCTTACTCAGACTCTGATTTTGGCCGGGGAGGACCCGCAGCAGACAATTCAGTTAGTCAATCAGCAGCTTCAGTCAGACCCAACAAATGGGAATCTGGCACTTTTGCGAGCCTGGCTTGATCCAGACCAGTATCTTGACTCCTATCTATCGACCAGTGGTTTCTCATCAGAGGAGCAGCTCATTGTTCGAGAAACCGTTTACGACAACAGAGACATCATTGCCTGGCTAAGCTCGTCTTTTACCACACCGCCAGCCAAACGACGCCGAGCAGCATCGCTAACGTATCGCAATCTAATGGCAAACCAGGCTAACTTCATTCTTCGACCTGACGGTCTCAGATTTAGCACCCTTGGGAGAAACTTCACCCTCTTTGGCTCATCCCCGACGGATTTTCCTGCGCTCGATCGGCTGATGGAGCGCGTACGGACAGACGAGCTTGGCATAACGCATCCGACTCAAGCTGGTTTCGGATAACCGAAAGCCAACTGTTTTGAACTACTCTGGGATGCGCACTTGCACAGCACCGTTGGGCAAAACCTCTATGCTGCCTCCCAGTGCTTCAATGCGCTGCTGCGCCAGCGCTTGAGCCCGCTCATCAAAGGCACTGGTAAAAATACTCGTCCATGCCCCAATTTGAGCAGCCCGACTGTCTGGATCCTCAGCTAAAAACTCAGCAGTGCGCCGCGAAACTTCGCCAATGTTCGTGGCATCTGGATCGTCCGACTGCTCGGCCCAGTCTGCAGCGGTTTCAAAGGACGCCTGGGCCGCCGCCGTCCGCCCCAAGAATAAAAGTTCGTCAATTGCTTTATAGCGCCATACCAAGTAAGACCGTGGCGGACTACCAGGGCCCAGACTCTCCAATCCCCTTTCAATTAAACTGACCGATTTTTCTGGCTGCCCGGCATAGAGGGTCGTACTCCCAGTTAAAAATAGATAGCTATCAGCGAAGTAAGGGTCCAAATCAAGAATAATTTCAAAGAACTGCGGGCTCAGCTGATAGTCAGTCTCAGCCCGCAGTTCATCGTCACCAAAGTAGATGAGAAAATTGATAAATATCCAGTCAGAGAAGAGGTTTCTGAAGCCGAATGCAGGTAAATAACGCTGTAGGTTCAGCCTTTCCCTCTCTAGAACAGTCGTCTTAGCAAGCGTATCCTTGGCAAGCCGGTTATTCAGACCCGCTTCATCGCTTAGTTCTTGCATTTTCTGATATTGCAACAAACCCAGTATTACTAGGCCCAGTATCAAGAACCCCTTGCCCAACACTTTTAGACTCTTTAGCATATTTATTCGTCCTCAGCGTAACAATACAGCAGCATTCCAGGTAAAAGTGGAAGTGTTGCCTCGTTCCTTGTCTTTGTGTTAAAGGAGTCTTTGTACGCCATACACATAACGGCTACAGAAGCCGCAAAAAAGCCTGACACCCTACAAAGAGCATCAGGCTTTTTCGACTCAGCTGACAAGCAAGTTTTGCTCGTCCTGTCTGTTAGTCGATTGCGTTGACTAGGTTGTTGGCTTCATCACAGGCTAGACCGTCAGTCGGGAAACTCAGACCCAAATCGGCTGCGCTGTCGCCAGGTTCGGGCTCATAACCAGTGCCTGGAGAACCGGCCTCCTCACACAGCACTGCCAGCGTGGTTGCTTCACCAGCGCCGCCAATTGTGCCAATAGCAGCCCCACCCACATAATCCTTCAGAGTCGCTTGATTGTCAGAGCCGCCAATGTTGGCTACATTCTGCTCGAAATCGCTACCGGGCGAAGAAATCTCGTAGGAGTAGTTTTCGGTGTCGTCGTTGATGCCTAGAGCGAGTTCAACAACAGTATCGCTAAACTCGTTTTGCTCGAGGTAGTAGGCCTGCTGGGCACGGTTCATTGAACCGATATAGGTTTTAGCCTCGGTCTGACGGGCCTTGTTAGCCTGGTTTAGGAAAGAGGGCAGCGCGATAGCAGCCAGAATGCCGATGATGATGATGACAACCAGCAGTTCGATCAGCGTGAAGCCGCCGGACTTGTTTTGCTTAAGCTTGAGAAAATGCTGTAGCAGCCTTGACTTGAAAGAAGTATTCATTGAGAAAGGTGTCTCCTTGATGTTTGGGGTTCGTAGCGTCTAGCTCCTGTTACCTAAGCTACCCACTCTAAAACAGTCACCTATCACTCCGAGTAGAAACCTGTTAAAGCCTTGGATAGCCTGAGTTTGACTCCATTTATAAAGTGCCCTTGCCGTGAGGTTGAACACTCAGCCAAAACACAGAAATTGGCGCATTATCGAAGCTGAAGCGTGCGTGTTTTTCATCAGGTCAGGCTGCAATCCCCATTAATTCTACGGAGAAAGAGTTATATTTCCCTCCTTCAGAGGCTGTTAACAGAACAAATGCTCTATAAAAAATTGCAGCAGGCCCATCCCTAAATAATCTCTATGCCAGGCATTGAGATTGCGCCCATTGCTGATTCGCCGCAGGTACGGGGGGTTGGAAATATCTTGGTTGGGTTCGCCAGACCCGCCGGGTTAAAGGTCTGTCTGACTCGCTGCATGGTCTGTAGGTCAGACTGACTAAACATATTGGGCATGTAGCAGCGCTTGTCGGCCCCGATGCCGTGTTCGCCAGAAATGCTGCCGCCGGCCTCTACGCAAAGCTTGAGGATGTCACCCCCCAACGTTTCGACGGCCTCAAGCTGCCCCGGCACGCTGTTGTTGTAAAGAATCAGCGGATGCAAATTGCCATCACCGGCGTGGAATACGTTCGCGACGCGATAGCCGTGCTTTTCGCCCAGCGCCTCAATCTCTCGCAGTACGCTAGGCAATTGTGTACGGGGGATAACACCATCCTGTACATAGTAGTCAGGACTGAGTTTGCCCATCGCGGCAAAGGCCGCCTTGCGACCTTTCCATAGGCGAGCGCGGGCCTCGGCGTCAGTCGCTGAGGAAACTGTACGGGCACCGTTTTGGTAACACAGGGCTTCGATACGCCCCGCACTGGCTTCGACCTCAGCCGGGGATCCGTCCACTTCAACCAACAGAATGGCGACGGCATCGCGAGGGTAGCATTCCAGAGCAACAACATCCTCGACCGCATTGATGCTAAAGTTATCCATCATTTCCATACCCGCTGGGATGATGCCAGCACTGATGATGCCGGAGACAGTGGCCCCTGCCGCTTCGACACTGGTAAAGTCGGCCAACAGTACCCTGACTGCCTCTGGCGCTTTGAGAATGCGCAGGGTTATTTCAGTCACAATCCCCAAAGTGCCTTCAGAGCCCACTACCAACCCAGTGAGGTCGTAGCCAGGCATTTCAGCAATAGCCGCCCCCGTATCTAAGATGTCTCCGGTGGGTGTGACCAGCTTTAGCCCCAGTACATGATTGGTGGTCACGCCGTATTTGAGGCAATGCACACCACCTGAGTTCTCAGCGACATTGCCCCCCATTGAGCAGACCGACTGACTGGAGGGGTCAGGCGCATAGTAAAAGCCAGCGCCGCTGACGGCCTGGGTGACCCAGCTATTAATCACACCCGGCTCTACGGTCACGACCTGATTGTCTAAGTCGATGTCAAGGATCTGACGCATGCAAGCGGTCACAATGAGCACGCTGTCTTCTACAGGTAAAGCGCCACCCGACAGGCCCGTCCCAGCGCCACGCGTGACAAAGGAAACTTGGTAGCGGTTGCAAATTTTGACGGCGGCCACGACTTCTTCGGTGGTACGGGGAAGTACGACTACGGCCGGGCGCTGACGATAGCTGGTTAGCCCGTCACACTCGTAAACCAGTAACTCTTCCTTACGACGAACCACCTGGTCAGCACCGAGCGCCCTTTCAAAGGCCTGTATGATCGAATGCCATTGATTCACTGGCGCTGCAACCACCATATTCCTGGACCGCTTATATGTCACTGCGTCCGATCCTAACGCGCTTTCAGACCAAAAACCCTGAGTTCGGGCCAGGCAAAGGCTGCTAAAGCCCAGATGATGGGATGACTCGTCCAGAGCGCTCCGCAAAGCGTCCTGTACTTAAATTTATGAATCAGTTTCCTTCAGAAGATTTTTTTTGGACACTTTGAGCTCTTTCCAGAGTGCTTTGATCTGATCGTACGCATCCTGGGACGAAATTTTGCCGCCCGTTTCAAGGTTGCAAATCAGCGAAACTCGACTGGCAAACTCCTGCAGATTGGCGTTAAAGGCTAGCTGCTCTGGGGTAAACGCCCCTCGATAGGGATAGCGGGGCATGATGAAGTCTTCCTTAGACAGCTCTGGGTTATTTTCCATGGCCCACTCTCGATGAGGATCATTGAAGGCGTCCCGGTTTAATCTGGGACTGGCCTCTATGCTACTCCCTCCATGCTATCTAATGTATGCGCGGACATGTCGGCAGGCCGCTGCCACAGTGTCGGCTGGCCGCACCCCTTCTGGAGACAGCTGGTGGAAAAAATCTGCCGTCAGCGGTGTTGGGTCAAGCAAAAGCTCGTCCCCCCGTTAGCAGAATCGAGCCGTGACAGGCAACCTGGTAGCCCAAGTCATAGGCGAGTGCCCGCATGGATGGGTTAATTTTGCTGGGCCCCATTACTCCAATGATGGGGCGCCGATGTGAAGACATCGCGAATTGCATTTATTTATCACCGCTGGAAAATTCATCGCACCCGAAAGTTCTAGAGAAAGGTTAAGAAGCACCGTTTCCAGCCCATCCTTTTCTTAAGCTAGTTAAAGCAATTTTTTCTGCTTGATGCGAGCCTGCCCCTTTAGAGATTGCCGCTCGTCTATGACTGCGAGTGTAGCTGCCCGTTAATAACTACCGTCGAAACAGACTGTATCTGGCGGGCCCCATCTTTCCCCCCGCGAACACCCCCGCAAAACTCGGACGCCTTCCATACCTCATACCCAGAATCCCGACCCTGCCGGGATTGGGCTAGCGCTATCTATTTGTTTGCCGCACCGATGATTCTTTTCTCTGTCCGCCCTTTGCGTTTGCCACTTGTATCAGCGAATTCGCATTTTTTCAAACAGCTGGGCGGCAGCCTGCTATCAGGGTGGATCGGCGCCGCTTCGCTACTGGTTGCTCAATCAGCCATCACCGCAGGGAATGTGGGTTCGTCCGCCTATGCCGCGGAGCAGGTCAATCTTAGAGTTGGGCCCCTCAGTCAGACGATTTACGTCAGCGATCTAGAAACGTTTGCCGCGACGGGCATCGTCCCTCAACGGCTGCGGCTTTACGAATCGGTACTCACCCCCGAAGTCAGGGCCGTTCTGCAGAATCGGTTGGCACTTGACCCGGCTATCGGTGAACGGATGATCGAAGACGTGCTCGGCTCACCCAATGGTGAAATTTTTCTAGACGCGCTGGCCACTGTCATCCCTGGATTGACCATCGACCAAATTCAGACAGCGGTGCATGAGGCCGCAGCAGAGACCAGCGGACTCAGCGTGTTAGGGGTCCTTCAGGCGATCCCACAAGATCAGCTGGATATTGACCTGACAGCAGCGGTAGGCCTAATTTCCCAGCTCAATCTATCGCGGTTAGAGGGGCAGGCGCTGAGTAGCGTGCTTGCCCACGGGCTACTGGTGGCAGACCCACCACCGGTAACAGCCGCCTTTGATCCCGCCTTGAGCGGCGCTCAACCGGTGGGGCAGCGCAGCTTTAGCTTTCACGATGAGGATCGGCAGCGGACCATTAAGCTGGACGTTTACCGAGGCGTGTATCCTAAAGACGCGCCGTTGGTCGTGATGTCCCATGGGTTCGGGGCGGATCGCCAGTTTTTGACCTACATGGCTAAGCACTTAGCTTCCCATGGCCTCACCGTGGTCTCGATTGAGCACCCCGGCAGCAACGTCGAAGCCCTGACTCAAATTCCTTTGGATCCCAACGTGCTGCAGCGTCCGGGTCGCCTGCTACCCGCGTCCGAATTTCTAGACCGCCCCCAAGACGTTAGCTTTGTACTAGACCGGCTGGAGTGGATGAACCGCTCGTCTAGCGTTATGAACCGTCAGATTCATACGGCAGAGGTGGTGATCATCGGTCACTCCCTGGGCGGATACACTGGATTGGCGTTAGCCGGTGCAAAATTAGATTTGAGATCGCTCCGCACCTTCTGTGATGGCCTGCAGCCGGTTGGGCTTTCCCCAGCAGATTGGCTGCAATGTGCGGCGGTAGAACTGCTAGAAAACGAAGCCGACTTCACCGATAGCCGCATTGTGGGGGTCATGGCCATGAATCCACTGATCGGTGAACTGTTTGGCCCCATTGGGCTATCCGAAGTTGAAGTGCCCACCCTGCTACTGACCGGCACTCAAGATGCCGTTACCCCGACGCTCCGACAGCAGCTCACGCCCTTTACCCAGCTGGCCGGTCCGAAGTACTTGATTGCAGTCATCGGCGGCACCCATCTCAGCGTCGGCGATCCTGACAATGTCAACCAATCGCTCACCCAGGTCCCGTTCATGCCTGAGCTGCAGGGCGAGCAAACCCTCTCTCTCAGGCAGTTTTTACAGGGTGCCAGTCTCAGCTTCGTAATGCAGCACGCAGATGAGGCTGAACTGTATCAGCCCTTCCTCTCAGCAGCCTATGCCCAACAGTTCTCTACAGAGGCCCTGCCCCTCCGATTTACCCAGACGCTACCCGACAGCGTGCTCAGCTGGATGCGACTCACCCACCGTTCGCCTGCCCGTAGCGGCTGGAGCCGAGCGTTCTCCTGGCTCCATCTAGAAACCCTGGAAAGCCAAGATCGGCTCTATCATCTGCAGCAGGAGATGACGGCCTACATGACCCTAGAGCAAATCTCAATGACGGTACTGCGCTGGCCGTTCCCTTCGCTTTTATTTTTCTAACGCTGTTTAGCTTGAACGTCCGTCTCGGCGGTCGTCCCGACCGGTTAGCTCCGCTGGCAAGAGGGCCCCGCTCATCTCGGCATGGCTGAAGTTGGCGTGTTCTATGTGCGCGTTCATAATCACTGCCTCGGTCAGGATCGCCCCGCTCAGGTTGGACCAGTTGAGGCGCGTGCGATAGAGCGTCGCCCCGCGCAGGTTGGCCCCACGTAGCGAACTCCAGCTGAGGTCGGCCCCACGCAGATTGGCCTGGACCAGTGTGGCATTGACTAGATTGCAGCCGTTGAGCTTAGCGCGAGTCAGATCAACCTGATCGAAGTCAGCTGACTCTAGCGTTGCTCCGTTGAAGCTAGCGCCCAGCAGCATGGCTCCCTTAAAAACGGCGTTGTTTAAGATTGCACTGGTAAAGTTGGCATTTTCGAGCAGGGCGTTGCTGAGATTGGCCGCATTCATGCGGGTGCGGCTGAAGCTGGCGGCGGTCAGATCGGCACCGCACAGCACGGCATTATCTAGGTTCGCTTCGTTGAAAATCGCCCCTCGCAGCTCGGCATCGGAGAGGGTGGCTGTCTGTAAATTAGCGCTTCGTAGTCCTGCACCGTTGAGAATAGCCAGACCCAGCTGAGCTTGCTCAAGGTTCGCCCCAATCAAATTAGCTAGAGTCAGATTCGCACCCTGCAAATTGACGTTGACCAAGGTCGTTTCGCGCAGGTTGGCCCCCTGCAAGTTGGTACCCACCAGTGTGGCCGCGTTTAGATTGGCCCGTCTTAGGTCAATGTCTGGCAGATGCTGGTGAGACAGATCGCCCTTGACTAAATGAATGCCGCGAAAGTCTCGCGCACCCAGCTGGTAGCTTTCCATGAGTTCTTCAGCCGTCATTAGCCTGACCTCGTGCAGGGTCGAGCTTGGATACCGGGCGGCTGTTTGACTACCTGACGAATCGATCGTGCCGGTCTCTAGATGGCACGCTGGAGCCAGCGACGGTGGCAGCTCGGGCTGAAAATCCATATACGGGGAACCGTGAGTTTGGGTAGTGCTTACTTTTTTAGAGTGCCCATTAGACAAATCGGCACTCGTATTCGCACTCAAGTAAGCCGAACTTCATTCAAGCTACACAGAGACCTGAAGCAGGCGTGTCCCGCCTAGTCAGCAAAACTCATCCAGTCCTTCAGCTATCGCCATCGCTACCAAAGCTGGTGGCGATGGCGATAAAAGTGCGTCAGGGTCTGTCTCATCTGCGAGAATAGATGTCTAGCCCATATTGCTTCTAGTCCATATTGCTTAGGATGTTCGACCATGTCTGACAATCGCCGTAGCCGTGCCATTACTCAGGGAGTACAGCGTTCGCCTAATCGTGCCATGCTGCGAGCGGTGGGTTTTGGCGATGACGATTTCAACAAACCGATTGTGGGGCTGGCAAACGGCTACAGCACGATTACCCCCTGCAATATGGGCATCAACACCCTGGCCCAGCGGGGTGAACAGGCGTTGCGCGATGCCGGGGCAATGCCACAAATGTTTGGCACTATCACCATTAGCGACGGCATTTCGATGGGTACGGAAGGGATGAAATATTCCCTGGTGTCACGGGAGGTGATTGCTGACTCGATTGAAACAGCCTGCACGGGTCAAAGTATGGATGGGGTGTTGGCGATCGGTGGCTGCGACAAGAATATGCCTGGGGCAGTGATTGCGATCGCACGCATGAATATCCCTGCTGTATTTGTCTACGGCGGCACCATCAAACCCGGCCATCTAGACGGCGAAGACCTCACCGTAGTCAGCGCCTTTGAAGCGGTCGGCGAGTACAGTGCGGGCAAAATCAGCGAAGACCGGCTGATGGCGGTAGAGCGCAACGCCTGCCCTGGCGCGGGATCCTGCGGCGGCATGTACACGGCGAATACCATGTCGTCTGCAATTGAGGCGATGGGGCTGAGTCTGCCCTATTCCTCAACCATGGCCGCAGAGGACGCTGAAAAAGCCGACAGTACTGAAAAATCTGCCTTCGTCCTGGTAGACGCCATCCGCAATCAAATTTTGCCCAGCCAGATTCTCACCCGCAAGGCGTTTGAAAATGCAATGGCCGTGATCATGGCCGTGGGCGGTTCAACCAACTCCGTTCTACACCTGCTTGCCATTGCCCATACCGTTGGCGTGGATTTGACCATTGACGACTTTGAGACAATTCGCGCTAAGGTCCCGGTCTTCTGTGATCTGAAACCTTCGGGTCGCTATGTCGCAACCGATTTGCATAAAGCAGGCGGCATTCCCCTAGTGATGAAGATGCTGCTGAATCAGGGCCTGATTCACGGCGATGCGCTCACCGTTAGCGGCCAGACCATTGCGGAGGTGTTGGCCGAGGTCCCCGATATCCCTTCACCGGAACAGGACGTCATCCGACCGTTTGACCAGCCCATGTACACGCAAGGACACCTGGGCATTCTCAAAGGCAACCTGGCAACCGAAGGGGCCGTTGCCAAGCTGACAGGTATCAAGAAGCGAGCGATCACGGGTCCTGCACGGGTGTTCGAGTCCGAAGAGGCCTGCCTCGATGCCATCTTGAGCAAGCAAATACAGCCGGGTGACGTGATCGTCATTCGATACGAGGGACCGAAAGGTGGACCGGGAATGCGAGAAATGCTGGCCCCCACCTCGGCCATCATTGGTGCGGGTCTGGGAGATTCCGTGGGCCTGATCACCGATGGTCGTTTCTCCGGCGGGACCTACGGCATGGTGGTGGGTCATGTTGCGCCCGAGGCCGCTGTGGGGGGTGTGATCGCACTCGTCAAAGAAAACGACTCGATCACCATCGATGCAGACCAGCGATTGCTCCAGCTCAATGTCGATGACGATGAAATTCAGCGTCGCCGCACTGAGTGGAGCCCGCCCAAACCCCGTTACGATCGCGGCGTACTGGCTAAGTATGCAAAGCTCGTGTCTTCTAGCAGCCAGGGTGCCGTCACCGACAAAGCGCTCTTCCAAAACTGCTAACCGCCAGCCCACCAGCGGCCCAGTACAGCCCAATGGGTTCCATCTACAGCGCGAGCAGATATTAATCTGTGACCATTGGGCTGAGGACACCGAGTATCGTTACTCCCTAAGCGCAGAGCGTGCCATGCCTTGCAATCACATACAAACGGTTGTAGCGATTGCAATAGAAGAGCTGGGCAGTCTGTTAAGGAGTGCCATAACCTTAAGAAGCGGAACGCATTCGACCTGAGCGCGCTTCGAGAGGCGGACAGGCACCCGATGCAATTGTGTTAGGAGACCACCACGTGAACGCTGTCACTCAGGGACCGATTTTTTTAGTCGGCTGTCCCCGTTCCGGAACGACCCTCTTACAGAGTCTGCTGGCGGCGCATCCGCTGATCGCCTCCTTTCCAGAATCCAAATTTTTTGAATACCTGATTCCGACCGACCGCCAACTTGCTAAGCGTTTGGGTCTGGTCTCTCGCCGTTTCCGCCCTAGAATGGCTGTCTTTTTTCAAGAGGTCGGTCGCTCTGACCTGATGGCTGAGCTACCGAACAGTCCCTTCATGGGTGCCTATCCAGAAAAGTTTGTCCAAATTTTAGACAAACTCACCGCAGAGCAGGGTAAGCAGCTTTGGGTCGAGAAAACGCCCGGTCATATCTACTGCCTTAACGACATCGAACGGTTTTTGAAGCAAGCAAAATTTATTCACCTCTGCAGGCAGGGTGCGGACGTAGTGGCTTCGCTGTACGACGTCACCCAAAAGTATCCCAAGGCTTGGGGAGGGCATCCTTGGGATCTCAACCGATGTGTCGAGCGTTGGGCCACCGCAGTCAACATCAGCCGACAGAAGCAAGGGCAGCCGAACCACAACGTTTTGACCTACGAAAATCTGGTTGCGGACCCCGAAACACAACTGAAACGCGTGTGTGAATTTATCGGCGTTGAGTTCATGCCATCCATGATTAAGGACTACAGCCAATCGGCTCAGCGGTTGGCCATGTCTAGGGTAGGCCGCAACGTCGAAACCGTCATTCAAAGCCCCAAAACGGGCAAGTTTTACAAGCTGTTTGACCAGGTCCAACAGCAGCAGGTATTGCAAGGCATTGCTGCTAGTGGGGTAGATTTGGACGCGATCTCATAGCCATCTCCCACTTCGTCGGGCACTGGTCTTTGAAGCACAGCAGCTGGCTATCACGACAGCAAAACCGCGTTCAGCCACTGATGAAGGTCTGTCAAGCGCCAGGCTACTAATCCGCCGCCAACCATGCCGAACAGATGGCTCTGCCAAGACTTGCCGCGACGAATCGGCAGCACACCCCAAATCATGCCGCTGTAGAGCATGCCCGTTAACGCGGCTAGCCCAATGGCCAACGGACTCCGCTCAAAGTAGCCAATCAGCAGCAAAAAGCTAAAGTAACCGAAGACGATGCCGCTGGTCCCCAGGTGGTTGGTGCGCGGTCCGCCAAACAGCCAGGCCCCCAAACCGCTCACGAGCCAGGCGACTGCGGTAACGATTACAAAATCGCCAACCCCACGCAGCAGCAGCAGCCAGCCTAACACCATCAGCGGTCCGGTATTGGCTGCCAGATGCCGCAAGCTGCCATGCAATAACGGTGCGAATAGAATACCGACAAACCCACTAAGCGTGCGCGGGCGAATCCCCAGATGGTTCAGCGCACCTCGCAGTAAGATCGAATCGAACAGCTCCAACCCCCACAGCACCAGTAGGATGCAGCCAAGGACGGTAGCCTGAAAAGTTACGCTATCGGGCAGGGTTTCGATCAACGGTTCACCACGGATGAAGACGGACCCTCGGTAGACCGATCGACGGTGAAGTAGAACCCCAATAAAATCTCACGGTTATGCCAGTGTTTAAAGGTCACTGCTCGGGTAAAGGTGGCATAGGCTAGCCCCAAGGCAGCTAGCAACACCAAAAACTGCTCCAGCGTCAACGCCGACACTCGAAAAATATTGATCAGCCAAATCAAGGCGATCCAAACCAAGCCAAAGGACAGATTACGGTACATGATATGCGTTGCCTGGTAGGATTCAGCCGTGATCAGGCCGGCCGGATTATGGCTTCTGAGGTAAACCATCAGTCGTGCATCTAACCAGGACGACTTTTCCGGTAATCCAATTTTCTGAGACAGCAACGCCACCAATCTATCCTCAAAGTCGAGCTCAGACAGCTTGATTGCGGCTAGGTTCAGCGACTTACGTCGCTCGACGAGCAAATTGCCGAAGTAGCGATAATCTTGGCGAAACAGGGCACATAACCTTAGAAAATATCGCCAGGTCAACCCGGAAAAAGTGCTGCCCAGAACGTAGCTAATCAACAGCATCGTCAGTGCGATCGCAGCACTTACATTCGCCTGTATCAGCGGGACGAATTCTTGCAAACTCGCCATTGGGTTGTACAGTGACAGGCACCCCAACAACAGGGGCACCCCACCCACGATGGCGGCGAATAGTGCGTAAGGGCCAAGGGCTAACTTGAGCTGTTCCACGGTCAGAATGCTACCGCAATACTACATAGGCCGCAGCCACTAGGATATATTGCAGTCGTCCCTTTGCTTAGGGCACCTAGTGAAATGATCCCGTTGAGTCCATCGCGCTCCATGAGCAAAAAGGAATTCGCATATGTCACCTGCCCATCCCACTGGATCATCGACCCACTGGCACATTGCCAAAGACCAGACCGGTCAGTGTCAGATTGTTGACCAGTCTCAGCTGGATTCGCTACCAGCAGCGGACAGACAGGAAACCTGGGGACCGTTTGACAGCCAGGGAGATGCGATCGCACGTCGCGTCGGTCTGATTCGCGCGGGTAAATGTAACCCGGCCTGACCTACTCCACCCCAGCGGCACTAGCCGACTGACGCCCACCGCGAATCATATCTGTCAATACTTCGAGCCCTTTAGCATACTGTGGGTCCTCGGCGGTCCCAATCTTGTCGCGGTCCTGACTCAGCGCCTCGCGTTCCTCATCACTCAGCTCGACCACAAAGTCCGGCTCGATACCGTTCTTATTGATATCGCGCCCGTCAGGGGTCAGATATTTGGCAATGGTGACCGCAATCCCAGAGCCATCAGCCAGACTGCGGACAGACTGCACCAGCCCCTTACCAAAGGTTGTAGTGCCAACCAGTACAGCCCGCTCGTTGTCCTGCAGCGCACCGGAAAGAATTTCGCTGGCGCTGGCGGAACCCCCGTCGACTAAAACCACCATCGGCTTGTCAGTCAGGGCACGGTCGCTGGCAACGCTTTCATCCACTGTACCCTCACGGTTCACCGTCGAAACGATGGTGCCATCGGGTAACCACATCTGGGCAATATCGATGCTGGAGTAGAGCAAGCCGCCGGGATTTGAGCGCAGGTCTAGCACGTAGCCAACCACGTCTCGGGCCTCCAGTTCCTCAATCGCTTCCTTCATCTCTGCGGATGCATTGGCGCTGAACTGAGTTAGGCGAATATAGCCGATGCCGCCCTCAGCCTCGGGCTGATAAGAGAAGCGTACAGGATGAATTTCGATGCGTGCCCGCGTCAGCACCAAATCCAAGCTCTCGCCCTCACGCTCCAGCGTCAGCGTCACTTCAGAATTGACCGGACCGCGAATCAGGTTGACCGCTGCATTCAGATCCATGCCCTCTGTGCTTTCACCATCGATCGCACGGATGATGTCACCGGTCATCACCCCAGCCTCAAAGGCGGGGGTATCTTCAATCGGTGAGACAACGACAATGTCCTCGGTCTCCTCTTCCTGGGAAATCTGGATACCTACCCCGGTTAACTCGCCGGAGGTATCGATTTGCATGTTGCGAAATTCCTGGGGATCCATGAAGCGGGTATACGGATCTTCCAGGGTGTCGAGCATGTCGCGAATGGCGACGTAGGCATCCTCTTGAGAGGCGTAGTCACGATTGAGATAGTCGTTGCGAACTGACTGCCAGTCTTGCTCGTTAAAGCTATCATCCACATACTCGTGATCAATCAGCTGCCAAACTTCGTCGATCAGCTCCTTCGGGCTTTCTCTAAAAAAGGCCTGCCCTTGGGAAAGGTGGATTCCTGCACCGGTCACAACGACAGCAATACTCGATAGAGCCGTCGCGCCTAAAATCAGGCCACGCTTATTAATCGCCATAAACTCTTGTGGTGAGGAAAGGTACGCTCAATTTAACACAGTCGGCCACACAGCTATACCAGGTATAGTGGCCAGCCCCAGTACTAACAAAACAAACTTTTAGCTTAATAAGCAATCGCCTGTGCGGTTGCCTGCCACGGAGCGCTCTGCGCTTAAGCGACAACGATACTCGGTGTCTTAAGCAAAGTGGCCAAAGCTATATCCCGCAGCTTAGCAACTTCAAAGGGGTTTCAACCACCCCCGTGGACACTATCTGCAGAGTAGCCTTGAATCCTGTACACCTTGACCGATGGCTTTTCCGAAAAGTTTGGTTCCAGTTTTACTTAGACACAAAAGGCAACGTGTCTTTACGTAGAAGAAAGAACCATAAAGGGCGTTTAAACAGCGCTTTAGCTATCCGGGTCAACCCAGCGACCATCGCCCTTAATCAGATTGATCAATTCTTCGACCCCCTGATCTTCGGGTACGCGCTTAATTTCTTCGCGCCCGCGATAGAGCGAAATATAGCCCGACTGCTTGCCGACGTAGCCATAGTCAGCATCAGCCATTTCGCCAGGACCGTTGACGATACAGCCCATAACAGCAATGTCTAGCCCGGTTAAATGATTGGTCGCCTCTCGCACTTTGTGCAGCACTTCTTCAAGGTTAAACAGGGTGCGACCACAGGAAGGGCAGGCCACGTACTCCACCATCGTTTTGCGTAGCCCCAACGCTTGCAGAATGCTGTAGCACACAGGAATTTCTTTTTCCGGGGCCTCGGTCAGCGAGACACGAATGGTATCGCCGATGCCTTCAGCCAGCAGCGTACCGATGCCCGCAGTAGACTTGATCCGACCATACTCGCCGTCACCCGCTTCGGTGACGCCCAGGTGCAGCGGGTAGTCCATTCCTTCCGCATCCATTCGCTGGGCCATCAGCCGGTAGGCGGCCAGCATCACCGGCACGCGTGAGGCCTTGAGTGAAATGACCAGGTTGTGGAAATCGAGGGATTCGCAAATGCGAATGAACTCCAGCGCCGACTCGACCATGCCCTCGGGGGTATCGCCGTAGGTAAACAGCATCCGCTCAGCCAGGGAACCGTGGTTGACGCCAATTCGCATGGCTTTGTTTTGGTCGCGCAGAGAAACAACCAGCGGCTCCAGGGTTTCGCGAATTTTATCGCCGATGGCATCGAACTCGGCCTGGGTGTATTCCGTGCGATCGCTACTGGGCTTTTCAAATACGTACAGGCCCGGATTGATGCGCACCTTATCGACATGCTTAGCCACTTCCAGCGCAATTTTCATCCCGTTGTGGTGCACATCAGCGACCAAGGGCACAGGCTGATAGGTGGCCGCTAGCTTCTCCTTGATTTCGGCTAGAGCCTTAGCGTGGGCCATGCTGGGCACGGTGACGCGCACGATTTCGCAACCGATTTCATGGAGTCGGCGAATGGCCGCGACGGAACCGGCAATGTCCAGGGTGTCTTCGTTGATCATCGACTGCACCACCACCGGGTTGTTGCCGCCGATAGTCACACTGCCGACCGGGACAGGACGCGTTTTGCGGCGGATGATGACAGGCGCGGTGGTGAGGTTCGCGGAAGGGGAAACGGGGGGAGTCAATGTCTGCATACGCCGAAAGGGGATTGAGAATTCATGAATTGCCCGACACGGAGCGCTCTACTCTGGAGAGGCTCCGATGCTGGGTGCGCTAAGGAATGAAAACTTAACTACCTCTAGCCTTGGCCTACTCTAAGAGAAGCCGCTATGGCGTCTACACCCTAAATATCTCTCCCAAATTGGGACAGGGACTTTGAATCCGGCTCCCCTTATCCCACATTGGGATAAGGGGCTGGGGGATGTAGAGCTTTGCTCTTCTCGTGGAGTAGGCCACTCCAAAGGGGTTGGAGAATTGGGAGGTTTATTGAATCCTCATGCCTAAGCAAAGTGGCCTAAGTTGTATCTTTAGGCTGCCACAAATAGGGGCGCTTTATTTGCAGTGAGGACGACTTGGGCGAGAAATTTCTACCGGTTTCAGATGCACCTCTCAGCTCAGGCGGGCGGTGCATTCTAAGATAAGGCGCTGATTGGTCAAGGAAAAAGGCTGCACCGACAGCGCTTCTCGAAAAGCTCGAATGGCGGCAGGGTAGTCACCGATAGCGGCCTGACACAGGCCCAATCCATGCAGCGCGCCAAAGTGGTAAGGGATTCGGGCAACCACAGTCTCGCAATCGGCAATGGCTTTGCGGTATTGGCTCTGCATGTAGTACAGCACCGCCCGGCGGTTCCAGGCTTCGGCAAAATCGGGATGATTGTCGATCACACGGTTGAGCAGGGATTCAACGGCCTGGGTTTGGCCCGACTCTAGCAGGCTTTGGCTCTGAAAGAGTTCTTGGGCGAGCGGTTTGCCCTTTTGGTGAAACCAGTCGTGCCACAGCTCAGCGGTAGCCTGCTCGCGGACGGCTTCATCCGGATCCTGTAGCGATCGCAGTAGCCGCTGTGTCCTTGCATCCATGACGCTGTAAAGTACCCCACTTTGAGAAATCTTCTACAGCCTACTGAATGAATAGGCCAAAAGACACAACGCACCCAATTTTTGAGATTCGCTTTGAGCGTCGTGAATATTGCCAGGGAATACTGTGACAAATCTTCAGCATCTGCTGGGTTTTGTAATATCGCTCAATAGGGATTCAAATAACATGGCTGTTGAAAAAGTAAACTCTTCCTCCAGCTTGGGTGAAGTCGTTGACCGCATTCTGGACAAAGGTGTCGTTGTTGATGCCTGGGTTCGCGTTTCTCTGGTAGGTATCGAACTGCTGGCTATCGAAGCTCGCGTTGTGATCGCTTCCGTAGAAACTTACCTCAAGTATGCAGAGGCCGTTGGCCTGACTGCACAGGCAGCTGTTCCGGCAACTGCATAGTCAATCCAGGTGTTTGGGATAGTTGCCCTATCCCAAACACCCTTTTTACTGAAACCGCCAGGGCAAGACTCATCGCTAAACCATGTTCAGCTTGGAAACTTGAGGCTTCCTGGTGAAAGCACACCGGAGGAAGAACACCGGTTTTGGGCATGGCCAGATTGAATTCAGATTTAATAAATTTAGGGGAAAGGGCTCATGACTGCGCTTAGAGAGCAGTGGCAGCAAGCCAGGGAACAAAGACAGCATGAACTGCAGCAGCGCCGCAGTCAGCTCATGCAGCAGCTGACCGACATTACCGCGCAGCGCCAGGAAAATGCGATCGCAACCGCAACAGACCTGCAGCACTACGTCGGCGAACTCCAATCTGAGGTGATTCAGACCCGCCTGAAAAATCAGCAGGACCTTGCTGAGCTACAGTCCGAGGTGCTGGCAATGGCGGCTGACGTACAGGCATCGCTGATCGAAATCCGTCAGGACCGGCAAGCATGGTCAGCTGAACTCATGCAGACCCTGACAACCGATGCCGAATCTCTGCGTCAGACGGTTGCGCAGTTCCTGGATGAAACCGCCCAAATTCGCCAAGACCAAGCCGCTGAACTGCATACCCAACTCAAAACCGACCGACAGGCCCAGGTCGAGTCCGTGGCCGCCTTTCGTCAATCGCTCAGAACGTCTTTAGAGGCCCTAACCGTCTTCCGTCAGCAGCTCAGCGAATCGGTTTGGGGCACGTCAGCACCAGTAGCTGCACCCGCCCCTCGGCCCGTTGCCAAGCCTGCCAACCCGCCGGCCGTGCCGCCCGCTGCTAAGCCCACGCTCAAGGCTCAACCCGCGCCCAAAGTCAAACCGACCTCCCAGGCCAAGGCAGAGGCTCTGGCAGCCCTAAAAACGCCTTTAACTAACAATGAGCAGGCCATTTTAGACCACATCAAAGCCGCTGACGGTCTCAAGGTGATTGAGATTGAGCAGGCCCTGCTGCTACAGCGCCTACAGACCATCGACGCCCTGAGAACGCTGCAGCAGCGCGGGCTGATCGTGCAAAAAAACCGTCTCTACTTTGCTGTCTAGACAGCGTCTGAGACCCCCCTGCCATTCGAATTACCCATTGGAGACTCTGCCCCGTGACCACGGTTCTACAAGCCCGCCCCCGCCAGTTCGTCAGCACGCCTGCAATTGAGCAGCTGTCGCGTCGAGCCTTTCGCTACCTGAAAACCGGCTACTCCGTCCACCTTAAAGGCCCCGCTGGTACGGGCAAGACCACGTTGGCGATGCACCTGGCTGACATGCTGGGCCGCCCGACCATGATGCTGTTCGGCGACGATGACTTTAAGACCTCTGACCTGATTGGCAATCAAACGGGCTACACCCGAAAAAAGGTGGTCGATAACTACATTCATAGTGTGGTCAAGGTTGAGGACGAGCTGCGTCAAAGTTGGGTCGATTCACGCCTGACGATGGCCTGTCGTGAGGGCTTTACGCTGGTATACGACGAGTTCAACCGGTCGCGCCCCGAGGTTAATAACGTCTTACTCTCGGCCTTAGAAGAAAAGCTACTGGTGCTGCCGCCCAACGGGCATCGCCAGGAATACGTGCGGGTCAACCCCCACTTCCGCGTCATCTTTACCTCTAATCCTGAAGAGTACTGTGGTGTCCACGCCACCCAGGACGCACTAATGGACCGGCTCATCACCATTCACCTACCCGCGCCAGATGAACTGACGCAGCAGCGGATTCTGGTAGAAAAAGTCGGTATTGACGCGCCTGCCGCGCTGACGATCGTGAGGGTAGCCCAGGCCTTTTTGAAGCAGCTATCGTCCGATTCGATCTCCAGTCTGCGGCCCTGCTTGATGATTGCGACCGTGTGCAAGGAACATGAGATCGCAGCCTCCGTTGACAACCCCGACTTCCGTGACCTGTGCCGCGATATCCTGCTTTCCCGCGCCAGCCAGTCTATTGACGCTGCCAACGAAATTCTATGGGCGGTGTTCAATCAGTTTGACCAGACCACCCTGCCGACCACGGTCCCGGCTCAGTCGCTGGCCACGGCTGCGGTCGCGCCAGCCGCTAAGCCCGCCCCAGTAGCGACTGCACCGTTGACAGTCGAACCGCCAGCCAGTAACTCCATAGTCAGTGAACCGCCAGCCAGTGAATCCATAGTCAGTCAACCCACGGCCATTCAGGCTGAGCCAGCTCCTGCGATCGCAAAAGCGTCACTGACGGTCGAGCCTACAGCCATTCAACCGGAGCCGACGCCCGAAGTCTCAACGGAACCGCTGGTGGATGAGTCTACGACTATTCAACCCGAGGCAGCAGCGGCGCCCGAGCCTGAGCCGCAGCGTCCCGCCAACACGCCTGAAGCGGCGATTCAGGCCTACCTGCAGACCGTCCCCCAGGCCCGTCTGTCGGAGATTGAACAGCAGACCGGTCTAAACCGGGTCGCGGTGGTGAATGCCCTCAGAGCCCTGATTCGGCAGCGGCATGTTGAGAAGCAGGAAACGCCTGGGAAACCTGCCACATATAAAGCAAAGTAAATCTGAGCCCGCCGATACAGGTCATCAACCCTAAGAACTGCCCCTAGTGAATAGCCCTACCACCGCATCCCGATCTCATTTCAGCAGCGCCACCCAGGGGTCTACCCTGGTGGACGTGATAGAGCGCGTCCTCGATAAAGGCCTGGTCATCGCAGGCGATATCTCTGTCTCGGTAGGCTCTACCGAACTTCTGAGCATTCGCATTCGACTACTGATTGCCTCAGTAGACAAAGCCAAAGAGATCGGCATCAACTGGTGGGAAAGTGACCCCCACCTCAGCAGCCAATCTCAGCAGCTGATGGCCGCGAACCAGCAGCTGCAGGCCCGCATCGAAGGGCTCGAAGCCGAACTCAAGCAACTCAAAGGTGCGCCGGAGTCCGCCACACCTGAGCCGGTTGCCTAATCCCAATCTCTTGCTATCGTTTCTCGACGACCCTATTTGACCATGACTTCCCCACGTCCTCGATCTGCTCAGCGTATCCGCACGATGCGCCACATTGCCACCGGGCGAACGATTCCCGGTATGCGCTCCTGCCCGTCTCGACTCCAGCCCCAGCGCCAGATCGAAGACCAGGCCCGCATGGTCACCGGCTATGCCCAAGTCCAAGTACGCGAGCAGCAACGACGACAGGCCGACTCTTGATGTTCACAAGTGCTTGCTCAACCTGCCCCCATCGCATCTATGACTCAAGCCCCGCTAGTCCTACAACCCGAAACCGCTCCCGATAAGCCCAATGCCGGACTCGCACCGCTGTTGCTAACGGTGGTCGAACTGATCCGTCAGCTGATGGAGGCTCAGATCATTCGCCGCATGGACGCTGAGCGCCTGAGCGAGGTCGAGCTGAACCGTGCCGCGGAGAGCTTGCAAAAGCTAGAACAGCAGGTGGTTGAGCTATGCGACGTATTTGAGATCGATCCGGCTGATCTAAATGCTGATCTGGGAGAACTGGGGACACTGCTGCCGAAACAGACGGGCTACTATCCCGGACAAACGTCTGGCTCGCCGACGCTGCTGGAGTTGCTGGACCGTTTGCTGAATACGGGCATTGTGGTTGAAGGCAACGTGGATTTGGGTCTGGCCCAGCTGGATTTGATCCACGCCAAGCTGCGACTGGTGCTGACCTCGCA
This sequence comes from Cyanobacteria bacterium J06648_16, assembly GCA_039817185.1. Lineage (GTDB taxonomy): Bacteria > Cyanobacteriota > Cyanobacteriia > Phormidesmidales > Phormidesmidaceae > CAWUKV01. The sequence continues at coordinate 323,082 of JBCBWI010000001.1, forward strand.
GCCACTCAATTGATTTTTTCCGTACGGGCGCAGCAGGCTGTGCCCCTAGCAGCATTCACCGCCCAATACCCAATTACCATGACGACTGGACTTTACCTCTACGGCATCTTTCCCCAACCGGGTCCGAAGACAGACGACCTGGTGGGGCTGGATAAGCAGCCGGTGAGATCGCACCAGCTCTCCGACTTCACCATCCTCTACTCTGAGGCCCAGAAGCCCAAATACCTCACCAGCCGTCGCAATCTGCTCAGTCACGAGCGGGTGTTAGAGGCCACGATGGAAGCCGGTCACCGGACGCTGCTGCCACTGCAGTTTGGTCTGGTCATTCCCACCTGGGATGCGGTCAAGAACGACCTGGTTGCCCCTTATCACGACTCACTCACAGCCCTGCTACACAAGCTAGACGGTCAGCGCGAAGTCAGCGTCAAAATCATGTGGGACCAGGCCGCTGAGCTAGAGCGGATGATGGCCCAGAACCCCGCACTCAAGGCGGAGCGGGACCAGCTGCAGGGCAAGCAGCTGAATATGGAAGAGGTGATTCAGATTGGGCAAGCGATTGAGGCGGCAATGGGGGAATGGCGAGATCGCATCGTCGCCGATTTCCAGGCCAAACTGGGACCGCTAGCCGTCGAGGTGGCCGAGAACGACACCCTTACCACCGACATGATTTACAACGCCGCCTACCTGATCCCTTGGGAGGCCGAAGCCGAGTTCAGTAAGGCAATCGAAACCCTAGACGCGGCCTACGACGACCGGCTGCGCATCCGCTACAACAACTTCACCGCCCCGTTTAACTTCGCCCAACTAGAGAGGAACTAGCTATGCTGCTAAAGCTATTGACGTTGCCGGTAACTGGCCCAGTCGAAGGACTCGCCTGGATTGGGGAAAAGGTACTGGAGCAAACTGGCGCAGGCGGCAGCGACCTTGAGCAGCTCCAGAAACAGCTTCTTGCCCTCCAGCTTTCCTTTGACATGGGCGAGATTCCTGAAGAGGAGTTCGAGGAAAAGGAAGAGGAACTGCTGCTGGCGATTGAGGCAGCTCAGGAAGCTGAATAGGCTATCAAGCTAGAATGAGAGGCTGCCTGATGGTTCAGCTCGTTGCCTACAGCGGCTTTTCTTTTAATCAAGTTATTTGAGTAAAAGAGCATAGTGGTTATGCAGGAACGGTTACCGTTTCGCTTCCGGCCAGGTCAAAAGCAGCGTGAACGGCTTTGAGGGCGTCGATGCCATCGGCCTCGGCTACCACACAGCTCACCTTGATTTCTGAGGTGGCGATCATCTGAATATTGATGTCGCGCTCGGCCAGGGCACGAAACAAGGTGGCAGCGGTGCCAGGATTTTGCACCATGCCGATGCCAACCGCACTCACCTTGGCAATATTTTGGTCCACTACGATTTCGGCTGCGCCCATCTCGACCGATAGGCTGTGTAGGACGTCCTGCGCCAGGTCGGCATCGGCGTCGGTCACCGTGAAGGCAATGTCACGGGTAGGGCAGCCGCCGCGCACGTGGCACCGCTGGGACTGAATAATCATGTCCACGCTAATGCTGCGATCGGCCAGGGTTTGAAAGATTCGGGCAGCCATGCCGGGCTGGTCGGGCACGTGACGAATGGCGAGGCGGGCCTGACCGCGATCGAGGGCAACGCCCCGAACGATGGGTTCCTGGGTGCTCGCGCGGGCCGCAGCAATTTTCACAGGCGATTGGTGAATATCGAAGGTTTGGCAGAGAGTGGCAATGGCGCGATCGCAATCTTCCTCGGCCACCGTGCAGCTCACCTTGACTTCAGAAGTAGAAATCATCTGAATGTTCACCCCTGCCTCAGCCAGGGTCGAGAACATCCGCGCGGCCACACCGGGCCGGCCAATCATGCCCGCACCGGCAATGCTCACCTTGGCGATATGGCGATCGATCATCACCTCGGCTTCGTTAGTGGCACTGGGCTGGGTGCGGAGCGCAGGGGAAATTGCCGCCGCAACTGCCTCGGCCCGCTTCAGAATCGGCTTTTCAACCGTAAAGGCAATATCGTTACTATTACCCTCGTGGATGGACTGGATAATCAGGTCCACATCCAAACGCTGACCGCCAATCTCACCAAACAGGCTAGCCGCCACACCCGGACGATCCGGCACGCGCAGCAGTGCGACCTTAGCCTGATTCACATCAAACTCAACCCCGTCTACCGCCTGAGCGAGTTCTAGACCCTCCAGCGCCCGAGGCTGCCGATCTGGCGAAACGACCCGCGTTCCTGGCTCGTCGCTCCAGCTAGAGCGTACGACTAGCGTGATGCCATAGTTGCGGGCAATCTCTACCGCACGGGGGTGCAGTACCTTCGCGCCCAGACTAGCCAGTTCCAGCATTTCGTCGCTGGTAATTTCGTCCATCAGTCGGGCATCGGGCACCAGACGCGGGTCCGTAGTCAGAATGCCGGGGACATCGGTGTAAATTTCGCAGCGGTCGGCCTGTAGCGCGGCGGCCAGGGCAACGGCGGAGGTGTCGGACCCGCCCCGCCCCAGCGTGGTAATTTCCTGCGCTGCGCTGACGCCCTGGAAGCCTGCCACTACGACAACCTGGCCTTCGTTCAAGTGACGCTGCAGGCGCTCGGTTTTGATCTGCAGAATTCTGGCGTGGGAATGATTGGCCTCGGTGACGATGCCCACCTGAGCCCCCGTGAGAGAAATGGCCGCCTGCCCCAGCGAATGCAGCGCCATACTCAACAGCGCAATCGAAATCTGCTCGCCCGTGGACAGCAGCATGTCCATCTCACGGCGGCTGGGGTCGTCGGAAATCTCACCCGCTAGCTTGACCAGCCCGTCGGTCGTTTTGCCCATTGCGGAAACGACAACGACAACGGTGTTGCCTGCATCAGCGGTAGCCTTGACTCGCTGAGCCACAGCCTGAATCCGCTCCGATGTGCCAACGGAGGTTCCACCATACTTTTGAACGACTAGCGCCATATCGTTACCTTCTGCACTTTCTGCTTACCCAACAGACGTTCACCCTAGTCTAAAGGCTCCTTCAGACTATCAGGGTCCAATGCGGCATCGTCAAATGCGGCAAAACGCTTACGGAGTGACCCAATTGCCGCAATACCACGGGTGCGATCGCACGGGTGCCCTCCGCAGACTGGGACAAGAACTCGCTCTAAACTGAAACAAATCTACACCAGTCTACAGGAGCATCATTCTGCAGCCGGTAACGCATTCTGCAGCCGGTAACCAATAGCGTCAATATCTATAACGGCCTTCGACCATTGAAAAATTTTGGTGAAAGTTACGCCAGGGGCTTTCAAGGATTGGAAACGCAGGATAATATTTGTTCAATGTACTTAATATTTAGTTACATCCAATGACAGCAGTACTCCAAGGCCGACCGACGACCGCTGAGCCGAAGACCGGGCAGTCTGCGCTACACCACGTCGTCATCGTGGGCGGTGGCTTTGGGGGACTGTACGCCGCAAAGTCACTGGGCAATACCCACGTTCGCGTCACGCTGATTGACAAGCGCAACTTTCACCTGTTCCAGCCGCTGCTGTACCAGGTAGCCACGGGTGGCCTCTCCGCAGGCGATATCTCTTCACCGCTGCGGGCTGTGCTAAGCCGCCAAAAGAATGTAGCGGTGGTCATGGGCGAGGTCGTTGAGGTGGACCCCAAACGTCAGCAGGTGCGCCTCAAGCGTAACGAGGTCATCAGCTACGACAGCCTGATTATCGCCACGGGCTCTAGCCACCATTACTTTGGCAACGACCACTGGTCCGACATTGCCCCCGGCATGAAGACTATTGAGGATGCGCTGGAAGTTCGTCGCCGCATCTTTCTGGCCTTTGAAGCCGCAGAGAAAACCACTGACCCCGAGCTGCGCAAGGCGCTGCTGACCTTCTACGTGGTCGGGGCCGGTCCCACGGGCGTTGAGCTGGCTGGTGCGCTGGCCGAGGTGGCCTACGAAACCATCAAGGACGACTTCCGCAGCATTGACCCCCGCGAAACCAAGATTGTATTGCTAGAGGGCATGGACCGGGTGCTGCCGCCTTACCCTGCCGATCTGTCGGCAGCGGCACAAAAGTCGCTAGAGAAGCTAGGGGTGGAGGTCCGTACAAAATCTCTGGTCACCAACATCGACGGTGACAGCGTCACCATCAAGAGCGGCGATACGGTCGAAACAACCCAGGCCTGCACGGTTATCTGGGCCGCAGGCGTTAAAGCATCTCCACTGGGCAAGGCGCTCTCTGAGAAAACGGGCGCAGAGCTAGACCGCATTGGCCGCGTCATTGTCGAGTCCGACCTGAGCGTTCCTGGCTACCCCAATCTGTATATTGCGGGTGACTTGGCCCACTATATTCCTGATGGTGAAGAGCGCCCCCTACCGGGGACTGCAGCGGTGGCGATGCAGCAGGGCAGCTACCTGGCAAAGACCATCAAGCGAAAGCTGGCGAAAAAATCTGTCCCGGCCTTTGCGTACAAGGACCAGGGCAGCATGGCGGTGATTGGTCGTAACGAGGCGGTTGCCAACCTGAACTTTACGAAGCTGTCTGGCTTCCCGGCCTGGTTTATCTGGATTTTCGTCCACATCTATTACCTGATCGAGTTCGACAATAAGCTGCTGGTACTGATGCAGTGGGGTTGGCAGTACTTCACAAGTCAGCGGGGCGCCCGTCTGATTACGGGTGATGACACGATTCCGGCGCTGTCTGCTGAGGTCATGGCCAGCATGGAAACCGAAACCGAGTTGGTGGCGGTGGATGAGCCGCAGAAGATGGTTGAGGCGTAGTCCTGCTTCTCTCGACTGGCACTTGCGTAGTTTCTCGCACGGGTTGCCGAACTCTGCCTCTGGTCTGCTGTAGCCCCTTTGGGGGCGGGGTAGCATGGATATAGGGGTTATGAGGGGCGGTGATGCTGAAAATTTCGAATGCGGTCTCGATACCGGATAGCGAGATCGAGATTAGTGCGGTGCGATCGCAAGGTGCGGGCGGTCAGAACGTCAATAAGGTGGCCACGGCAATTCATCTGCGTTTCGACGTGGCGAGCTCTTCCTTGCCTGATAGCTATAAAGAGCGGCTGCTAAAGCTCAAAGATAAGCGGCTGACGAAGGATGGCGTCATCGTGATCAAGTCGCAGCAGCATCGCAGTCAGGAGCGGAATAGAGAGGCGGCCCTGGCGCGGCTGAAGGCGATGATTCAGGCGGTGATGGTGACGCCGAAGCGTAGGCGGGCAACACAGCCAAGTAAGGTGGCGCGGCAGAAGCGGTTGGACCAGAAGACGCGGCGGGGTCAGGTGAAGGCGTCGAGGCGGCGAGTTGAGATGGATTAGAGTAGCTTGGCTCCTGATTGAGGGGATTGGCAAAGGATAGAGATCCCGCGCGGGGATTTCCTCCCCGCTCCCCTCCTGACGTGGGGGCCCAGGCTCCCCCACACCCCTCGAAAGGGTTTTGGGAAGAGGGTTGGCGGATAGCGGACGGGGTTAGAGAAGCGATCGGCTGGGTAGATCAGAATGCGCTTGGGCGCATCCTGAAAGCCTAAGGAGTCGGTCTCTCTGGCTCAATGTGCAACTCCAAAATAGCCTCCTCCGCAGGATGGGGGGCTGTTGGCAGGGAACGTATTGGGCGCATCCCAAAGGCTACTGGACGTCGTCGGGTAGGACTTCGGGCTGCTCGGCGATGCGGATGGTGTAGCGCTGGCCGTCGAAAACGAGGATGGGATCGCCTGGGAAGGGGGGTGCGGTGCTGGCGGGAACGGGGGTTGCGATCGCACTTGCATTTTCTAGCAGATAGGCCAGCTGCGTTTGCGTCTCTAGCTGCTGAGCGGACGACACCAAACCGCTGAGCCCGTTGACCAGATTGCGAATATTGACGCGGAACGCCGGATCGCCGGTTAGCTCGTCGATATCCGCCATGATTTTCTGTGCCCCCTGAAAGACATCGCGGGCTGACTCCAGCGTCTGCTGCAGCAGCACCAAATTTTCAGTGGTGTTCAGGGTGTTCGTGATCGCGCGGAGGTCCTCAGAAGCCGCTAGGGCATTGGCTGATAGCTGTTCTAGATCGTTTAGAAACTGGCCGTCGCGAACCCTGGGACCCAGCACATCTAGCGTGTTGCGCAGTTCCGTGCTGCTGGCGCTGATGTTGTCTAAGGTAGTGGCCAAATTGCCTCGGTTTGCAACCAGCAGGCTGTTAACCTCTGCCAACGTGATGTCTAGATTCTGGGCCGTGCGAGCGGTACTGATTTCGATTTGCTGGGCCGCGCTCGCGGCAGAATCGGTCGCTTGTCGCGCTGAAATCGCCAATGGCTCAATCTGCTGACGGGTTTCCTCTGCCAGAACGGTCAATTCTGCAGTCAGGTCAACGACGTTGGCGGCAACGTCATTCGTATTTTTGAGAATCTGACTGATTTCTGCTGTAATCTCTGGATCGGCAATGAAATCAGCAATCTTTTCCGTTGAGCGCAGCAGGTCTTCGTAGCTCACGCCCACCGAACCCTCTAGGCGATCGCCATCGCAGAGAATAACGCGACTGTTGCAGTCACTCGCCAGCGGACTGATCGCCAGCTGAGTGTCGTTGAGCGACTCTAGGGGGGTCATCGCCACTGCCGTTTCACCAATTAGCCCCGATTGGGTCGTCTCGATCAAGACCGCTGCTGGAATGCGTAAGCTCCCGTCTAGAACCTCAATTCTGACGTTGACAGTATTCGTATCTGGCTGGATCGAAACAATCCGACCCACCGGCACCCCCCGGTAGCTGACTGATGTCCCAGCCTGGAGGCCGGTCGTATTCGCAAAGTTGACCCACAGATGATAGCTCCGCTGACCGGGCGTGATGCCGCGCAGCCACAAGATTAAAAAGCCAAACAGCCCGATGCCGCCCAAAATTAGCAGACCAACGGATCCTTCTCGAATCGTGCGTGACCTCATTCAGACATTCCTGTCAAAGCAGCTGATGAATCGTAAATTACCCAACTGTCCCCGTTCTACTCGCCCCTGCCTGGCTCATCCCTCCCTGACTCACCATTATCGAGCTAACCCACAACGTGAATCGGTCCCTCAACCTGGGCGCTAAAAAATTGTCGCACAAACGGATTATCGGTGGTGTCTATCTCCTCAACCGGGCCCATCCATTGAACACGGCCCTGGTGCAAGAAGATAACGCGGTCCGCCGTGCGCCGAATCGTGCTGTCTTGATGCGTCACGATCAGGTAGGCTCCACAGCCTCGGTTTCGGTGAATCTCGCGAATCAAATCTTCGATCACGGTGGAGGCAATCGGGTCGAGACCCGCCGTCGGTTCATCAAACAGCAGCAATGCCGGGCGATCGGAAGGATTGTGAGGGTTAGCAATGACAGCACGGGCAAAACTCACCCGCTTGCGCATGCCGCCGGACAATTCAGCCGGATAGCGGTCGCCAATGCCTGGTAAGCCTACCATATCTAAGGCCTCGTCCACGAGCTGGCGAATCTCTCGGGGCGATAATCGCGAATGCTGATACAGCAAGAATCCCACATTCTCCTGCACGGTCAGCGAGTCAAACAGGGCAGCCTGCTGGAACACCATGCCAATACCCACTGGGTCGTTGGCGTCTTCGATCAGCCCTAATCGGCGCTGACCCTGTATATAAATGGTGCCCGAATCAGGAGGGAGCAATCCGGCAATAATTCGCAGGATGGTTGATTTACCGGTACCGGACGGGCCAATAATCGCAACGGCTTCTCCGGAACGAATGACCATATCAAGACCGTTGAGTACCTGATTGTTGCCAAAGCGCTTGTAGATACCCTGTAGCTCGACCAGTACGCTGTCACCGCAGGGTGCGTCTCCAGAGGCGGTCGAACCGAGCGGCGGTGAATAGGTCATGGTAAAAAGTGCAGGCGAGACAGTGGCTCGGTCAGGCTAGAACAGGACAGGCTGGAAGGCTTATGCCAAGATAGCCCTTGGTTCTTTTTACCAGATAGAACGGGTTTCGGGTGAGGTGAGGCCAGAGATGTTTTTAATACTAGGATCTTTCAATCAGTTCTTACGTCGGTATGTACAGCTAGTCTGGCGGTTTTTTCTGCAGGAGACTATGGACTTCAAGCCCGTTCGCCATAATCGCTGGATGAAGTGGCTCACGCCGGGGCTACTGGTCAAACGGTGGTTATTTTTAAGCCTGGTCGGCATTTTTATCGTCGTGCTGGGGGCCATGATCTGGCTGCGGCTGACGCCCGTTTTTTACACCACCCAGTTTCTGAGTAATCTGCTCACCAATTTTACGAAGGTGGTGCCGAGCTATATCAGCGGTCCACTGGCGATTCTGGCCGGATTCCTGCTGATTGTCTGGGGACAAACCCGCACGCTGGGCGCGATTACTGAAGTGCTCATGCCCGACGGCGGTGAAGATCAGCTGTGGGTCGCCATTGCCAACCACCGTCGCCTGCGGCGGGGACCGCGCATTGTGGTAGTCGGTGGGGGAACGGGCCTCTCGACCCTGCTCAGGGGCCTCAAAACCTACAGCGCCAATATCACGGCGGTGGTCACCGTCGCTGACGACGGCGGGTCATCGGGGCGGCTGCGTCAGATGATGGGCGGCCTGCCGCCGGGCGATATTCGAAACTGTCTGGCGGCCCTGGCCGATGAGGAAAAGCTGCTGACCGAACTGTTTCAATACCGGTTTGCCACCGGAGACGGACTCAGCGGCCATAGCTTTGGCAACCTGTTTTTGTCGGCGATGAATGAAATTACGGGTGACTGGGAGCAGGCCATCATGGCCAGCTCTCAGGTATTGGCCGTGCGCGGCACGGTTCTGCCCTCGACACTGACGGATGTGAACCTGTGGGCCGAACTCAGTGACGGACGCCGGATTGAAGGTGAATCGCAGATTACTAAAGCGCGGGGGCGGATTGTCAACATTGGCTGTACGCCGGACTGTCCGCCAGCGCTGCCGCGTGCGGTTGAGGCGATTCAGTCGGCAGACTATATCGTGATTGGCCCCGGTAGCCTGTACACCAGCATTATTCCTAACCTGCTGGTACCGGATATTGCCGATGCGATCGCAACCGCTCAAGTTCCCCGCGTTTACGTCTGCAACATCATGACGGAGCCGGGCGAAACCGATGACTATCAAGTCTCTGACCACATTCGGGCGATTGATCGGGCCTGCGGACGGCGGCTGTTCGATGCGGTGCTCGTACAGAAGCGCTCGCCCTCACCGGCCGCTTTAGCCCGGTATCAGCGAGAAGGCGCGACCCGCGTTGATTTAGACCGTGACACCGTCATCGAGTCGGGCCGACGCATCGTCATTGCCAACGTGATGCAAGAGACCGCGGCTGGCTCGATCCGCCACGATCCGCCCCGGCTAGCGAAGGTACTGATGCGCTGGTACTCGCGCGTCTCCTAGTCTTATCTAGGAGGGCGTGCCTAACTATTCATTACCTCACCCATTCATCCCAATTCCTAGGCTTGACGCTGCACTAGGCCGTTGGGCTGAAGAACTTTTTAGAAATCCAGCTGGCAATGCCGCTGAGGATGGCACCGGCCATCAGAATGCCAATGGACGGCATAAAGACGGGATCCCACAGGCGGTACCAGAGATCGAATCCCAAATTGACATGGGCGCTGCGGCCCAGCAAGGCCAGCGCGAACCAGCAAAAACTGGCTAACACAAAGAATAGGTTGACCATTAGAGCCGTATTGAGCCAGCCCATCAGGCGATTCTGGAGAGTCATAGGGAATGGACGCTGAATAAATACCCCTGCATCAGAGGCAACTCAAAGGATCGCGGACGTCCGACGTTTCCGTCAATAGCCTGCTGAAAAATTGTGTCGCTGTCGGCATGTTTTACCCCTGACCATCTGTAGTGCGCTAGAACGCGCAGCCAACGGTCAAACCGTTCGTTCGGCTGCTATGTGAGAAAACGGGTAAAATTCGGGTTCATGTCCTAAATTTAACGGTTATACCCCGCATTTGACCATGGAGATCAGCCGCTAACTTAATAATAAAAACGGCCATCCAGATTTGGATGACCGCACTGTAGCAGTTAATTTTTGCGCGCGTTTCTTAGTTTAAGTAGTGCTTAAGAGTAGCGCGTGCTCTACCCGCTAAACGGCCTTTAGACGATTGAGCGCCTCTGCCGAAAGATTGTCGGGATCAACGTAGTGGCATACGGCTGCGTCGATGCAAATCAACGCCCAGCCCGACTTATCAATCTCCATTAGGGTATAGTCACCTTCTGGCACAAAAAAGCCTTTGTGATTCCGAGTTTCTGGCTTCACCTCTACAGTCCGAATGTCCATGAGCGGGCTCCTTAAATAGAAAGTAGGCTTTTGAAATCCAAAGGAAAAATCTATGGTTTTCTTTAATCAAATCCTAACAGTCGCTTTTCAGATCTCTCATTAAGTTATCTGACCCATTATGTCGAGCCAAATTCGCGGGGATCATCTCTCTGAAAGCCTTACAGCACAATCGCTAAACCCTTCAAAGCCTGGAACGCGGATAGGCGGGCAAGGTTTTATACCGAGCCAAGATCACCAAACTTAATGAAGTTTAGTCAACTCAGCGATCCCCGTTGATGATTGAGGCTAACGGCTGTATGCATTGCTGCATAAAATATCTAGCCGTTAAAAATCCAATTTTGAACGCGGATCAGGCTATCCCAGTCCGGACGTCTTCTTAACCCTTCTTCAAAGTTCTGCTTAATCTCTGCCCTCAGGTCTTCGACCGCCATCAGCACCTGACGCGCTACATCGATATGCTCGCGGACACCTTTGCGATCGCTATCCAAAATGGCGATGGCCAGGTTGATGCGGGCCTGGGGATCCTGGGCGTTGATCTTGACGGCTTTTTGCGCGGCTTTGTAGGCAGCGTTGGGCTTTTCCCCCAGCAGATACAGCCAGGCTAGGCAGGTCCAGGCAGCGCTGCTCTTGTGGCTGCGATCGCAAATTTCTTTGAATGTGGGGATCAGGGTATCGGAGCCCTCACCAGCCTTGTAGCGTTCGATGGCACGGTCAAACAGGGCGTCTACAGATTCAGTCATGATTTGAAGGGAATAGGAAGTGGTGAGGTAGGGCGTCGGGTCAAAGCAATGGCTATCTTACCCAATCGCCCTTGTGTAGAGCGAGGGGATCACCCGAATCTCTACTCCCTACGACCTCATTGCCTATTCCATAATGGCTGTTTCTGCCCTTCTGCCCTTAGGTTCCAAAGGATTTACCACAGCCGCAGGTCTGCGCCGCGTTGGGGTTTGTGAACTGAAAGCCGCCGCCGATTAGTGCATCGCTGTAGTCGAGCATGAGGCCATACAGATAGAGCAGGCTCTTGCGATCGCAAATGACCTTAAAACCGTCGTAATCATAAATTTCGTCGTGCTCGGTGACGTTATTGATGTCTTCAAAATCCATCATGTAGGACATGCCCGAGCAGCCGCCCTGGCGGACACCCACACGCAGACACAGATCGTCGCCCTGCTTCTGTTTGAGCGCCAGCACGTGCTTGAGCGCAGCCTCAGTCATCAAGATGCCTTGTTTGGGTTGAGTGGCTTGGGTCATATCAGCTTCGGTGGCGTGTTTTATCTGTCCACAGTGTAGCTCAGCTCCTCTGACACCACATGATTGAACAAATCTATACAGACGATGGTCAAGGGTCGGATTCTTTCCCACAATAGAGCTGTCAGATTAAACTACTGTCAGCGGTTTAGCCTGTGCAGGGCGCTGGCACTCCTGGTAAATCACCCCACACATCACTCCATCAGACTCGCCTTAGACTCTATGCAGCATCTCAGTCCATTTACCTGCCGCCGTCTGAATCGCTTACCTCGGCTAATCAGCGTTTGGGAAGGTGACCGCAGACGCCTGCCAGAGAGCATGCTGGAACCAGACGACGAGGGGGAAGCTCCCGAACCGCCCGGTGATTGTATTCTGTGGGTAGACGGCACCCAGGGGTTGGTTCGCACGCTGCAGATGGTCCCCGCCGATACCGGCAACGAGGCGGTCGTTCGCTCACTCATTCAAGCGATCGAGCATCCCCAGGGGGGGATTGATCCAGCTCGCCCGCGAAAAATTCTAGTCAAAGACCGGGAGCTGCAGTTTTTCTTGCGCGGGGCGCTTAAGGATCTGGAGATTGAGGTTGAATACGCCCGCGACCTGCCGCTCATCGACGATATTTTTGGCAACCTGCTCGACAACGAACCCGCCGAGCCAGCCTCCCTGCCCGCCGCCTACGAAACAGCCCTGCTCAAAGCCGCCGCTGCTGTCTGGCAGGACGAGCCCTGGTACCTGTTTACTGAGCAAGACATTCTGGCGATTACGCTGGACCGCTGGAGTGTTGAAACCCTCTATGTGTCGATTCTGGGTATGGCGGATGTAGAGTATGGCCTGCTGTTTTACCGCGACCTGGACTCGCTCAAGCAGTTTCGCCAGCAGGTGCTCCAGGCCGACCAGTCTCCCCGCGATCTGCAGCAGGCCTTCCTCAATCAAAACTGCTTGTTTATCAACTTTGAACCAGCGGAGCCTGCAGTTGAGGGGCTGATGCTGCCCGGCGATACCCCGATTCAGTGCGACTTTGGCAGCCTGCACCCGCTTGAAGGGCTGCGAACTGAGTTGGCCGACGAGGAGGCAGCGACGCTAGTGGTGGCCCTGGAAGCCTGCCATCGCTTTGTCGATAAACGCGGCCTAGAGTTAGAGACCGATATTCTACAGCCGGTCACCAGTAACTTTCGCATTCCTAATCCTGTCGCTGAGGCCAAGCCCAAGGCCGTACCGGTCACGGTCAAGACCCTGCCCGAAGTTGCTACTGAACTGATGCAGCAAACCGAGGCAATGGCGTTGCCTGCCGCTGCGGAGCTGCCCCTTCCCCGCCTCAGCAACGACACGATTCCAGACGGCGCGCTGATTTTGCTGACCGAGCTGTCGACCACTGTGCTCGATAGCCTGCGCGAGTCGCCTAAGGTGTATCATCAGCCCGCTCTATCGAAAACGCGCAAGTTTGCAAAATCGGCGGCCTGGCCCGCTGTGATTGTACAAACCACTCGGCCTAAGGCGAATCAGCTGATTGAGCAACTGCGATCGCACGGTGGCGTTACCGCCCTGTGCTTCAATCCCGGTAGCGACCCCTTCAACCAGCAGCTCTACCAGCTAGCCCTGCTCCGCACCGACGACGGCGCGCTCCACCTGCTGCACGAGTACGAGATGGACAATCCCCGTCACATCACCGCCCTCGACAAGTGGCAAGAACGGCAGACCCACAGCCAGGGGCGCTGCGGTATCGTCATCGCCGCCGGGGCGTCAGGCGCGGCGCGGGGGCAGCCCCAGCTCAAGCACATGCTGGCCTTTTTTGAAGCAGACGCCGTCTCACCTGAACAGCTAGACCTGCAGCCGCTGGTGCTGGGGTACGCGGCGGACTTTGAGTAGGTGAGGACAGGTGAAATGGTGAAGTGCGGCACTAGCTGGAGGCACTGGTGTAAAACCGCAGGGCAAACCGCCAGAAGCCGCGACTGCAGACAAATAAAACCCCGGCCAGAGCTGCCGAGCCGATTAGCCAGGTGCCCTCGGTTCTGCCCAGCACCGTCTGGGCCGGTACGGTGGTGAGAAAGGCCACCGGCACCACAAAGGTAAAAAAGACGCGATAGGCCGCTGGATAGGCCACAATCGGAAATCGACCGGCATCTAGCAGCCCGCGCAGGACTTCGGTCACGTTGTAGACCTTGACGAACCAGATACTGGTTGCGCCTAGCATGAACCACAGGCTATACAGGCTGACGATGCCCAACAGCAGCGGCGGCAGGCCCAGCAGGTATTGCTGCGGCGGTAGGCCCAGGCGGTGGCCAGCATAGCCGATGATGATGAGTCCAAACAGCACGTCGGTCAGGCCCCAGGGCGAAATCGTTCGGGTCGAGAGCCAAAACTGGCTGCTCACGGGCTTGAGCAGGACAAAGTCGAGGGTGCCGTCCTGCACGTGGTTGACGATTCGGTTTAGATTCGGCGTGAGCAGCGTCGCAGAGACTCCTTGCAGCAGCGTAAAGACACCTAGGACCACCAGAGCCTCTTCCCAAGACCAGTCCTGAAACTCGTAGCCAGTACGGTAAAACAAGAACAGCCCAAACAGGCTGCTGGAGAGCGCGGTCAGACTGCTGAGGGCGGCGATGACAAAATTGAGTCGGTATTCGAGTTCGGCGGCGATCGCCGCGCCCCAAAACCGGCACAGTACCTGTCCATAGCGGCGCAGTTCATTCATCTTTTTGGGGATTGGCTAACATCTTTTTTGTTTCTTTAGATTTCTCGACAGTGACGTCACAACCGACTTCAGTCGCGCGATCCGCTGGGTTGATTTACAGAGAACAACAGCAGGCACAACAGTATTATTGTCTACACTCGTCTCCGCATTTTCCGCCTTTCCTGACGTTCCCGTAAGCGCGTGTAAAGAGTCCTAGTAGCTCGGCGGTTATCGCGGGAATTTGCAAAAACAACTGGGCAATCTATCAGTAGCGAATTACATGATGCCACTTGGCACAGGGGCTAGGTTGACTAACACATTCCAACTGGGGGCCTCCCATACACAGGCTGCGGTCTATCATTTATATGTGCGAACCTATGAAGAAGCCCAGCTATTTGGTCAAGCGGTAGACGGCACAGTCGAACTCAACGGGATTGGCCAAATCGTTGCGGCGGAATGGCAGCAAACCGCCCGTAACTATCCCGACATTCGTTTAGATCGGTGGACCGTGCTACCCGACGGTATCCGTGCCCTGATTGTGGTCGAAAGCAAGGGGGATGGGAATCTGCAATCGGCCTACGGGCAGATGCGATCGCAACTCAAGCCCCGCGCCCTGTCTTCCTTTATCGCCAGCTTCAAAGCCGCCGCTGCCAAGCGGATCAACCTAACGCGCAGCCTACCAGGAGCACCCGTATGGCAGCAGGGCTATCACGAGCAGCGAGTGGACGACGACGACACGCTCAAGCGCATTCGAGGACTGCTTAAACGCACTTCAAAATAGGGACAACCCCTCCCCTCACTGTGGCAACAGGCCCCTGGGGGGATTGATTTCGACCCGCTGACGGGTCAAATCCACCACGGGCACAATCGCCTCGACAAACGGCACCAGCACCTTATCGATCTTTTCAACTGGCTGGGCCAGGGTCACCTCTAGCAGGTCATTGCCTGCGCTAAACACGTCCGTCACGGTGCCAACGACGGTCCCGCTAGCCTGTAGAACAGCCTTGAGTCCGATTAGGTCATCTACGTGAAACTCGCCCGGTTCCAACGGGAGTCGATCGTCCTTGGGCACGATCAGCTTCGCCTCGCGCAGGGCTTCGGCCTGATCCCGATAGTTGATGCCTGCTAGCTTAAGCAGGTACAGCCCTTTGCCTGGCTGGTAGCGCCCCTGAACCAGCTGAATAGAGTCTGGCTTAGCCTGATTGGGCCGCAGAAGCCAGCGCTCTCCCGGTGCCAGAAACCGTTCGGGAAAGTCGCTGTTGGGATACACGCGAACTTCGCCATCGCGCCCGTGGGGGCCAACAATCCGACCAATTTCGAGCCAACCATCCGGAACTTTCATGACTTCATGTAGGGGCATCGTACGGCTGTCCCCCTAACCCCGATAAACTTCATCCACAAGTGTGGCCAACCGCTTCACCGCTTCAATGATTTCAGCCGTCGTCGCAGTCAGGCTAATCCGGAAACACTGACTCATGTGGTCCCAACTGCCCTCAGGTAAACCGGGGAAGAAGGGGTTACCGGGGACAATAATGACACCTTTCTGCTTCAGCCGCTGGTAAAAGTCGCGGTCTGAAATCGGCAAATCTTTCAGCCACAGCCAGGCGAAAATCGAGCCCTCGGCCTTGTGCAAGAACCAGGGAACGTCAGGCATAGCGGCATCAAAGGTGGACTCTAACGCGGCAAACTTGGCCTGGTAGTGGGGGCGAATGACCTGGGCCGATAGCTCGGCGAGCGTGCCGGAACGGATGGCGCGGGCCGCAATGGCCTGACCGTAGCGAGATGAGTGGATGCACAGATTGGTCAGGAAGGACTGCAATACCTGAATGACGCTAACGTCACCGATGGCAATGCCCACCCGCTCACCGGGCAGGCCCGCTTTAGACAGGCTAAGGCAGTGGACGACATGGGGCGATAGCAGCGGGGTCATGTCGGTGTAGTTCAGGGCGGGATAGGGTGGGGCGTAGGCTGAGTCCACAAAGACAGGCGTGGCGTAAGCGCCAGCCAGGTTGGCGATTTTTTGAACTTCCGCATCGGTTAGGACGTTGCCCGTTGGGTTGCAGGGGCGAGAAAACAAAACAAAGCCGGTCTGGTCGGTAATCTGCAGCTGGTCGAAGCTGGGACGGTACTTGAAGCGATGGGGGGCGGGCAAAAATTCGATCTGAGGCTGGAAGGCCTGGACCGCCTCGGGGTAGAGAGAGACACCGCCGTAGCCGGTGTAGTCAGGACTCAGGGGGAGAACGATGGACTTGAGCTGTCCTGAGGCTGTGTATCCACCGAAGGCGTTCGCGGCCAGGAAGTAGAGCGATTGGCTACCGGGGGTGATCAGAATATTGCCATTGCACAAATTCAACCCATATCGTCGGTTAAAATCATCCCGCACGGCTTCTACCAGCGGCTCATAGCCCTGGCTCGATCCATACCGGCAAACCACCTCGCCGTATTCGGGCCCGGCCATGAGCTCAGCCGTACAGTCCCGCCAGAGCCGCTCAACCTCAGGCAAAATCACCGGATTGCCCGCACTCAGATTGATGAACGATCGCTCACCGGACCGGAGCGTTTCCACAATGTCCTGCATGATCGCCCTCACCCCGGTCAGGTGCGACATTTGTTTACCAAATTGCGTCAGGGCTGGCATCATGCTGAAAACTGTACTGAGATGATCGCGGTTGAGGTCCACTATACTGTGAGGCCCCTGGTGGTGCCTTGCACAAAATTGCGTCGCAGCTTTGTCCGCCCCGATTCCCCCATTCCGACGCCCTGTCCCCTTGCCCTTCGCTCCGTTGCCCCTCGTCTATCCCACATGAACACCCGACAACAGCTGCGGGCTAAGCTGCCTGCGCCCTTGAGATCGCTTGCCGAACTCGCCTACAACTACTGGTGGAGCTGGACTCCGGAGCGATTGTCCCTATTTCGCGTGATTGCACCTGACCTGTGGCAGCAGTGTCAGCACAACCCCATCGCACTGCTGAACGGTGTCACCTCCGAGCGGCTCTGGCAGCTGGCCGAAAATCCCCACTACCTTAAGCGGCTACAGCAGCTGTCCTCCCAACTCGATACCTACCTTTCCCACGTCTCCCAGGAGCAGACCTGGGCAGCCCAGGCCGTCCCCCACATCACGCCGGATCACCCGGTGGCCTATTTCTGCATTGAGTTTGGCATTCACGAATCGCTGCCGCTCTACTGCGGCGGTCTGGGCGTACTGGCCGGAGATTTCCTCAAGTCTGCGTCGGATCTAGGTTTACCGGTCGTCGGCGTGGGCCTGTTTTACCAACAGGGCTACTTTACCCAGCAGCTCAACCGCAGCGGCTGGCAGGAAGATGTCTACACCAGCAGCGATCCCGACCTGATGCCCATTGAGCCCGTGTGTAACGAGCACGGCCAGCGGCTCAAGATTCGGGTGATGATTCGCCAGCGTCGAGTCAAGGCCCAGGTGTGGCAGGTGCAGATCGGCCGCAGCCTGCTCTACTTACTAGACACCAACCTGCCCGACAACGACCCGCTCGACCGACGTCTGACCGAGCGGCTCTACGGCGGCAACCCTGATACCCAAATTGCCCAATCCATTCTGCTGGGTATTGGCGGTGTGCAGCTGCTGCAGGCCTTAGGCTACGAGCCTGCGGTCTATCATCTGAACGAGGTGCACGCGGCCTTTGCGGTGCTAGAACTGGCCCGATTTGAGATGGAGCAGACCGACGAGTCCTTCGAGGCGGTGCGAGACACCATCCAATCCCGAACGCTGTTTACCACCCATACCCCGGTGCCCACCGGCCATGTGTTTTCCGTCGACATGATGGACTCGTTTATGGCCGACTACTGGCCCCAACTCGACCTGTCTCGGGAGGAGTTTTTGGCCCTGGGCACCCGCCGCCAGGACGATTCTTGGGAGCCTTTTAGCATGACGGTGCTAACTATGCGCATGGCGCGTACGACCAACGGCGTCAGCCGCCGCCACGGAGAAGTTTCGCGAAAAATGTGGCAGGTGCTGTATCCCGATCGGTCTGAGGAAGCCGTCCCGATTTCCCACATCACCAACGGCGTCCACATTCGTAGCTGGGTGGCCCCCCTGATGGAAGACCTCTACGACGACTACCTGGGCAAGAGCTGGGGGACTCAGCTGAGCAACCCGGAAATGTGGAGCAAGATTGAGTCGATTTCTGACGAGGCGCTGTGGCAGCGGCATCAGATTCTCAAGGCGCGACTAATTGCTTACACACGCGATAAGGTGCGCCAGGCTCGCATCGACCGGGGCGAGGCCCCCGACGATGTCAACGCCGTCAGCCGCATGCTCGACCCCAAGGTGCTGACCCTAGGGTTTGCCCGTCGGTTCAGCGCCTACAAGCGCAACGCGCTGATCTTTCGTGATCTGCAGCGAGCCACGCGCATTTTCTCGAACGCCAAGCGACCAGTACAGATCATTTTTGCCGGGAAGGCTCACCCTAACGACGAAGAGGGTAAACGACTGATTCAGCGGCTGATGGAGTGGAGTCGGCATCCGGCCCTGCGCGATCGGATTGCCTTTATCGAAGACTACGACATGTACACCACTAAGCTGATGGTGCAGGGGGTTGATCTATGGCTGAACACGCCGCGCCGTCCGCTGGAGGCGTCGGGCACTAGCGGTCAGAAGGTCGCCATCAACGGTGGACTTAACTTTAGTGTGGTCGATGGTTGGTGGTGCGAGGGTTACAAGCCTCAGCTAAACGGCTGGAAGATTGGTCAGGATGCTGAAACCACCGATCAGGAAGTGCAGAACGACATCGATGCTGAATCACTCTATGCCCAACTAGAGCGCGAGATCGTGCGACTGTATTATGACTGCGATCGCAAAGGCGTTCCCCATAGCTGGGTTAAACGCATGAAGGCCTCCATCCGCACAATTGCGCCGTTCTTCAACAGCGACCGGATGGTGTCGGAATACGTGACACAGCTGTACTTGATGAAATAGTGAGTCTCTCCATGCCCCCCGCCTGGCAACTCGATTTTTACCGCCGTCCCCTGCAAGAGAACGGTACGCCGCTGTGGGAACTGCTGGTGTGCGATGCCGAGATGGGGTTTAGTTACGGACAGACCTGTCTGCAGTCAGCGGCCAATGCCATGTGGTTGCGATCGCAACTTAAAGTCGCCATCCACCGCGCCGGGTACCGCCCCAGTGCCCTCTATGTCTTTCGACCCCAGACCCAGACTCTAACCGAAGTCGCCTGCCGCGAGCTGGATATTCCGGTCATCCCCAGCCGCCGTCTGCCCACGCTGAAGCAGTGGCTACGCCAGCGGACAGCCTGGTACAGCAACCTACCCAACTACACGGGCGAGCCCTACAGCCCTTTTGCGCTCGACCGACCACCGCCGGTCCCTTTACCTGAGAATTTATGGGGCGACCAGTGGCGCTTTGCCGGTCTTTCCAACGCAGACCTGCTGCGCATGCAATACGAGCCCATTCCCATCCGCGAGGTGCCGCCTGAGCTAATGCCGCTGGAGATTGGCCTATCAAGTACGGTGCTGATTCCCGGTGTGGTGATTGATGGCGGGAAGCAGTCGATGGCCCTGGCCCAGTGGCTAGAGTCGGTCCGTCCGGCCTTTGCGCAGTTCATCAGCGGTGCACCGGACGGTCTGATTTTAGAAGCGGGTTTGACCGACCGCTGGGTGCTGGCCACCTTTGACGATGCCGACGTCCGGGGGGCGGCCCAAACCTTTGAGCAGCGAAAAGCGGTTGCAAAAGGGCTACATTTTCTGCTGATACGTCCCGACGACTCGGGGATGACCTACACCGGCCTCTGGCTGCTGCAAGAGAGCCCCGATCGACAGATCGAGTCAGACCCAACAGATTGACCCGTGCAAAGATCCGCTCAATCAGCTCCGTCAGCTAAAACAAAGCTAGGCTAGCACTGGCGCAAATACACAGGGTTACACCGCGATGAAAACCATTGGCTTACTGGGCGGCATGAGTTGGGAATCGACGGTGACCTACTACCGGGTATTGAACCAAACGGTCAAGCAGCGATTGGGCGGACTGCATTCTGCCCAATCGCTGCTCTACTCGGTTGATTTTGAGCAAATCGAGCAGCTGCAGCATCAGGGACGCTGGACTGAGGCGGGTGAGCAGCTGGCAGCGGCGGCGGTCCGCCTGGAGAAAGGGGGCGCAGACTGTCTGGTGCTCTGTACGAATACGATGCATAAGGTGGCCGATGCGATCGCACCGGCCACCGACCTGCCGTTTATCCATATTGCCGACGCCACCGCCCAGGCGATTCAGCAGCAGGGACTGACGACCGTGGGCTTGCTGGGGACGCGGTTCACAATGGAGGACGGATTCTACGTTAACCGGCTAACGGCGAAAGGGTTGACGGTGCTGACACCAGCGGCCATAGCCCGGACGACGGTTCACCAGATTATCTACGATGAACTCTGTCAGGGTGTTGTGAAAGAGTCATCCCGCGACCAGTACCGCCAGATTATTCAGTCCTTAGTCGAGCAAGGCAGCGAAGGGGTGATTCTGGGCTGTACGGAGATTGGGTTGCTGGTCAAGCCTGAAGACAGCGCCGTGCCGTTGTTTGACACCACCGAACTACATGCGATCGCAGCCGTCGATTGGGCACTGCAGACCTAAGCTCAAGCAGTCTTCGGTCAGGCAATCCGAGTTCGAATCAGCTCGAACAGAGCCCGCATGCCCATCGCGTCCCCACCTTCAGGTCTGCCGGGCAGGTTGCGCAGGTTGTAGGCCATAAAATCCACGTGAACCCAGGGAGTATTCGGCTGGGTAAAAGTTTGCAGAAACAGCGCGGCGGTAATGGCCCCACCGTAAGGGGCGTTGGAGATGTTGTTCAGGTCGGCAACCGAACTGTCGAGCATCCCCCGGTAGGGTTCGTACAGCGGCAGCTGCCAGACGGGGTCATCAGCCCGACGACCGGCCTCAATCAAGGCCTGAGCAGTGGCGTCATCGTTACAGAACACCGCCGGTAGTTCAGTGCCAACAGCAACACGGGCTGCCCCCGTGAGGGTCGCACAGTCAATCAGCAGCTGTGGGGATTCGCTGGCCGCTTCCCACAGAGCATCGGCCAGCACCAGCCGTCCCTCAGCATCGGTATTGCCAATCTCAACGGTAATGCCCTTACGCGAGGGAATCACGTCTAGGGGGCGAGTGGCGTTGCTCGAAACGCTATTTTCAACCGCCCCGACCATCAGCCGTAGCCGGACCGGTAGCTGCATCTGCATAATCAGCTGGGCCAGACCGATGGTCTGAGCCGCACCGCCCATGTCCTTTTTCATCATCTTCATGCCCTTGGCGGGCTTGAGATTGAGGCCACCGCTGTCAAAACAGACGCCTTTGCCCACCAGGGTTACCGTGGGATGATTCAGATCGCCCCAGCGCAGATCAATCAGGCGAGGGGGACGGTTGCTAGCTCGCCCCACGGCATGGATCATCGGGTAGTTTTGGCTCAGCAGATCTTCGCCCGTGATCACCGTCAGCTCAGCGCTGTAGGTGTCGGCCAGCTGACGCACAGTCGCCTCTAGTTCGGCTGGCCCCATATCGTTGGCAGGGGTGTTGATCAGGTCACGAACCAGGGTCGTGGCCTCGGTTGCGGCCTGCACGTAAACGTTGTCAGCGCTGTCAGGCAAGCGTAGAGTGGGTAAGGGACTGTCGTCTGCTTGCTTGTAGCGGCTAAAGCGATACTGACCCAGCTGCCAGCCCAAACACAGCTTAGTGGCGATCTCACCTTCAAACGCATCGGCCAAGCTATATTCCCCAACGGGCAATGCCCGGCTGAGTTTACCTAACGTCCAGGTATCGACCGGGTCAGGCTTACCCACTAAGACTTTTTGGAGCGCGCCATCAGAACTCGGAATCAGACAATAGGTACCTGGCTGGGCGTCAAAATGGGTTGTAGCGGCCCAGGCAGTACTATCAGGGTGCTGCTGCCGCAGCTGATCGGCATTGACTAAGTAGATGGGGGTAGGCAAGGGAGCATCTCCGAGGCTGTTCAGGGTTAATAGCAGCCGCCAGTTCCGGTAGGACAAGGCTGCGACGCTATTGAGTTCTACACTAAGCGCCGTCACCGTACTCGGTGTCCTGACTCAAATGGCGCAGGCTATATTTGTAGCAGATTGTCCTCCGCCCTGTCTGGTTCAATCGAAGCGACAGCAGGATAGGGAATGGGCGCACCGCCGCTCAAAAAGTAAAGCGTTCCAGCCTCGGTTAGAGTCCCAACGATTCAGGCAGCCCCAGCATCAGATTCAGGTTCTGCACAGCCGCGCCTGACGCGCCCTTACCCAGATTATCCAGCCGAGCCACGAGGATCGCTTCAGTGCCGTTGGCAAAGACAAACAGCTGTACCTGATTGGTGCCGTTGGCGGTCTTGATATCTAGAAATTTGCCGTCTCGCAAAGCCGCCGTGCTGTTGTACGGATAAACCTTGACAAAGGCTTCGCCTGAATAGTGCTCCATCAGCGTGTGGCAAATTTGCTCGCCCGTTGGTGGCGTCTCCAAGGTCCACAGCGGCAACGGCATCTGTACCAGCATGCCCTGCTCAAAGTCGCCCACTGCTGGGACAAACAGCGGCGCATGGTCCAAACCCGAATATTTGTGCATCTCCTTCACATGCTTGTGGCCGAAGCTCAGGCCGTAGGGGCCATAGGGCGTAGCATGCTCGATGCCTGCTTTGGCCACCTGCTGGTACTGTTCGATCAGCTTACGGCCACCCCCAGAGTAGCCAGACACGGCATTGATGGTGACCGGAAAGTCAGTGGGGAGAAGACCTGTTGACACGAGCGGATGAATACACGCGAGAAAACCCGTGGGATAACAACCGGGGTTGCTAACGTGGACAGATTGGGCAATGCGATCGCGCTGCCCCGCCATCAGCTCAGGAAAGCCATAAACCCAGCCCTCAGCCGTTCGGTGAGCCGAGCTCGCATCCAATATCTTGGCCGCCGGGTTGGTCACCCAGCTGACCGCCTCCCGCGCCGCCTCGTCGGGCAGACACAGCACTGATACGTCCGCTTCGTTGAGCAGGCGAGTGCGCTCGGTTTGGTCCTTGCGCTTGTCTGAGTCGATTCGCAGCAGCTCAAGGTCGTCCCGCTCAGCAAGCCGGGCGTAGATCTGCAGACCGGTTGTACCAGCCTCGCCATCAATAAAAACGGTCGGTTTAGCAACCATGCAGGAAATGGAGTAGGGATTTACCCGATCATAAACGGCATTTGGCTGGCTTCAGGCACTGGCTACAAGCCATTGACTAAACACCGCCACCGCTTGCTGCATTTGCGCAAATACCTGTGGCGCTTGTTGGGCTAGCTCTATAACCCTGGAGGGCTCCAAATCACCGGTATACATATGCCGAATTCGATGACGAAACCGACGGTAGTCATCTATGGCAAAACACAAATCTTGGGACCATAGGGGAGGAAGCCCCTGCCCACCCGGCGCTGCCAGCTGTAGCAGCAGTTGCTTATGCCAGTTGCTGCCCCGAGGAAGCTGACCATCCAAAGCAACGGCGACCCTTCTAGAGATACGCTCACAGCCAGAGTAAAAATCGTCTATGTAGCTGGTCAGAGCAGGAATTAGAGCGATTTCTGGGATAGTCTCAGCTTGGCTCAAAACCTGGCCTAAGAGTTCTATACTCTGGTCAATCGCCTCAATCTCATCTGCCATTCGCTCCCTGAGGGCGAGATAGGGGTTATCGGGCATCGGCAACGCCCTCAAAATGCGTTTACGGATGCGTTCTGGCAATGTGTCAACGGGGGCCAAATCGTACGGCAACCACTCAGGCACAATGCGTCTAAGCCGGTCGAAGGCGTTGATTACATCCGTATCAGACAGGCCACGCACAGCCAGATCCATATCGGAGGCCGCATGCCAGGGCGAGTCGCCGCGCAAAGACCCAAATACAAACGCCTCCGTTGCACCGTACTCCTCAGTCAGAATCTGAATGCACCGATCCGCCACCGCTGCAGCGATCTGTCGTCGCTGCTCTAGCGTCTCAGGTTCGGGGATAGAGTCTACCGCTTGAGAAATCAATGAAAATGCCATCGCGAGTGGTTTTAAATTTTAGCTAAAACCCACCTTTGGCTGAAGTTCGGTCGATCACAGCAGCTCTCGGCTACTTTAAAAAGGCAACTAACGCCTCTAGCCTGTCCCAAGCAGCACCGCTTTTGAGAATCTCTTTGGCTTGAACAACACCGTCTGCACAGGCCGCTTCAAAAGAGTCTTCTCCAGTCTTGCCGCCAACGTTGAATGCCAGCGACGCATTAAGCGCTACAACATCTTGCTGGGCTTGGGTTCCCCTACCCTGCAAAACCTCTCGCATAATAGAAATATTCTCGTCTATTTCTCCCCCTTTGAGCGCACTGACCTCCGCAACAGCAAGCCCCATTTCTCTCGGATTGAGAACCTGTTCTGTCACAGTTCCATTTTCTAAAACGGCAATATCGGTGGCTTGGTTGAGTCCAGCCTCGTCGAGGCGATCGCGCCCGTGCAACACCATGGCTCGTTCAATTCCTAACTGATTTAGCGCCTCTGCCATGGTGTGTAACACGGATGGATCAAAGACCCCAATGACTTGCCCAGTCGGTCGCAGCGGGTTGACAAGGGGACCCAACAGATTAAAAACCGTACGGATTTTCAGCGTGCTCCGGATCGGCGCAACCGCCTTCATCGCCGGATGCCAACCGCGAGCAAACAAAAAGGTAACCCCTACCTCTTTTAAGGCGGCCTTGACCCGTTCCGGCGGCGCACTGAGGTTGACCCCAAGCGCTTCTAGCACATCTGCTGAGCCCACTTTACTAGAGGCCGAACGATTCCCATGTTTAGCGACCGGAATGCCTGCCGCCGCCGCCACAAAGGTTACCGCCGTCGAAATGTTAAAAGTACCCGACCCGTCACCCCCCGTCCCACAGGTATCAATTCTAGGAGAGGGCAGGGTCTCATCTGCCGTCAGCCCACCCAGCGACTGCCCCTGCAGCACCCGAGCCATGCCCGCCAGCTCGGTGGCCGAGAATCCCTTCGCCTGCAGCGCCGCCAAAATTGCGCCGGACAGGATAGGGTCTACTGACTCTGTTAGCCATGCGGTCATTAGCTGCTCTGCCTGATCGCCGCTAAGCGACTGCCGATCGATCAGCTGCTGCAAAAAGCCAGACCCATCAAAATTCGATGCAGCAGTTAGGGGCATAACCGTTTTACCCGCGCCAACGCGGTGGGGATACTTCAACTCACTAACCTACTACACGCCGACTGAATGCCCTCCATTCCGTTCCCAAAACGTAAGAAACCCGGAGAAACAATCAAACCGTTTCTCCGGGGCAAGGGCATAAACAATCGCCTCATTTGATAGCGATTTTGCTGACAGTCTTTGAGAACTGCTAGCTATTTGATAAACAGCATCTCTTGGTAGGTTGGCAAGGGCCAGAAGCTATCACCCACTTCACCTTCGAGGGCATCCGCGTAGCTGCGGACCTGATCCATCAGGGGGCGGATGGTACTGGCGCAGTAGCGCATGTGCTCGGCGGTGTCGGCAAAGTCATGCTTGCCCATGGCCTCACTCAGTTCGTTGACTGACTGGATCATCGATTTGGTCAGGCCAGAAACCTTTTGAGCACTCTCTTTCTCAAAATCGATGCCGAGCCCTGCCAGACTGGCAATCGTCGAAGACAGTTTTGAGAGATATTCCACTGCAGCCGGGTAAATCAGCGTTTTAGCCATATCGACAACCAGCTTAGACTCGACCTCAATCGAGAGAATGTACTGCTCGGCGTAGACCTCGTAACGGCTGCCCAACTCTACATCTGAGAGAACGCCAGTCTTATTAAACAAGTCCTTGATGCTGTCGTCAGTCAGCACGGGTAGCGCATCTGCTGTGGTTGGCAAATTAGCCAGTCCCCGCTCTTCGACGGCCATCTTGTGCCATTCCTCCGAGTAGCCATTCCCACCGAAGACCACATCACCGTGCGTTTCCATGACTTCTTTCAGCACGGTTAAGATGGCGGTATTCAGGTCAGCGCCACCTGACAGCTCGCCTTCCAGCCGATTGCCAATCCAATCCAAGGAATCGGCCAGAATGGTATTGAGCACGATCAGCGGACCTGACACGGACTGGCTAGAGCCCACTGCCCGAAACTCAAAGCGGTTGCCGGTAAAGGCAAAGGGTGACGTTCGATTACGGTCTCCCGCGTCTTTCGACAAGGGAGGGACGCTGACTAGGCCTAAGTCCATGACGCCTTTGTGCGCTGAATCTGTTACTGAGCCTGCTTTGATCTGCTCAAAGACCTCCTCCAGCTGAGTCCCCAGATAGACGGACATAATGGCCGGAGGCGCTTCGTTTGCGCCCAGCCGATGATCGTTGCTGGCAGTTGCGATCGCAGCTCGCATCAGCGAGCCATACTTGTGCACGCCTCGAATAACGGCACCACAAAAGACCAAAAATTGGGCATTTTCATGGGGAGAATCGCCCGGATCGAGCAAATTGCCCTGGGTCGAATTACCAACCGACCAGTTAACGTGCTTACCTGAGCCGTTAATGCCCGCAAAGGGCTTTTCGTGCAGCAGGCAACAAAATCCGTGCTTCTTGGCCGTGTGCCGAAGAATGGTCATGATCATCTGCTGATGATCGCTGGCAACGTTGGCCGCTTCGAAGACAGGGGCAATCTCAAATTGACCAGGGGCGACTTCGTTATGGCGAGTTTTTGCCGGAATGCCCAGCTTATAGAGCGTTTCTTCAACGTCCTGCATGAAGACCTGAACCCGGCTAGGAATCGCACCAAAATAGTGATCGTCAAACTGCTGGCCTTTCGCCGGTGCTTTGCCAAACAGCGTTCGGCCCGCCAGCAATAGGTCAGGGCGACTGGCAGCGAAGTTCGCGTCAATCAAGAAATACTCCTGCTCGGCACCGCAGCTGGAGTTCACATGGGTAATATCTGCGTTCCCAAGCAGCTTTAAAACCTTATTCGCCGCTTTGTCCATGGCTGCAATCGAGCGCAGCAGTGGGACTTTCTTGTCTAACGCTTCCCCTGTCCAGGAAACAAAGACGGTAGGGATGCAGAGGGTCGCGCCGTTATCGGTTTCCATCACATAGGCAGGGCTCGTCACGTCCCATGCGGTGTAACCTCGGGCTTCAAACGTATCTCGAATGCCACCGTTAGGGAAAGAAGATCCGTCTGGCTCGCCTTGTGCGAGCACCTTACCTGAGAATTCCGAGATGACATTGCCATCGCTTTGGACAGAAATAAAGCCGTCATGCTTTTCAGCCGTTTGGTTGGTCATTGGGTAAAACACATGGGCGTAATACAGTGCCCCCTTTGACATGGCCCAATCTTTCATAGCGGCTGCGACCGCGTCTGCCACGGACGGATCCAGCTTGTCGCCAGTGACGATAGTTTTCTTGACAGATTTGAAGACAGCCTTGGGTAGGCTTTCCTGCATTTTGCTGAGGTTGAAGACGTTAGTAGCCCACAGATCCTCTAACCGCTCGGGCATTTTGGAGGGCATCGACTCTCGATTGGTGATCTGAGCGATTGCCTGGATACGAGGTGCGTTTCCATTCATAGATTGACTGCCTTTCTAATAATTGGGGGACTTTCGGGAAATTATTTTCTTGAAATCGAGCCGTAGACGCGTTCGTAATTTGCTAACGGCTTAGATCATGGCAAAGAGGCGTCCCTGAAAAAGATGCAGGCGATACCGAACATCTCACATGCAGGGTTCACGATTCGTGATGGCACACCGTCTTTCTAGTCCTCTTTTTTAGCTAGGAAAAAGCACTTTATCTATTCACTGTATAAATAAGGTCTTGGCCCCACGAAAACCCACTTCAGGCTGGCACGATGAAAGCAACGGCTACAGCCAACCGCCATCAAGACCTATGCGCGGTTGCACACCAAGTCGCGCTGCGTGCTTGAGGGATAGCGATACTGGGTGTCCTATGCAAAGTGACCAAAGCTACAATCTCTATCTGCTACCTTAAAAAGTAGGACGCTGATAGCAAGTAGCCATACCCGCTAAAATCCTGAGGATTTTGCTCGAATGATCCGACAGAGGATCGTCAATTCGTAACTATCAGCGCCGCTAGATAAGAAGTCATTCATGTGATGAATTGTCTAAAAGCTTCGACGCTAACGCTGAAAACTGCTGTGGCAAACGATACCAACATAGGGTGTAACAAAAGCGCTACACGGCATAGCGCTCGAAACACAGGATTGAGCGATCCAGCTACAGTACTGAGGACTGTTGCCTAGTACGGCAAGAGTGACTTGTCAGCATTGAAGTGCCATCGTCCAACAACCCCATGCAGATGTCACAGGTAGCCTCAGCAGCACGCTCGATAATAATAGGAAGCTGGTGATCCGACTCGAACGGACGACCGGCTGATTACAAATCAGCTGCTCTACCAACTGAGCTACACCAGCATTGTGGTCTTTGAGTATACCAAAAACTTGACCACAACAGTCTTGGGTATCCAGCGCGTTTAGAGAACGCGCCTAGCTAGGCTTTGTTATTTTCAATGGCCCAACGCGCTAGCTCCGTACGGTTGTGAAGACCAGTCTTGCCAAGCATATTGCTGACGTGGCTTTCGATTGTCCGCTGGCTAACTTTGAGTTCTTCAGCAATTTCGCGGTTGGCCATGCCACGGGCGACGAACTGAACGACCTTAAGCTCTGTGGGGGTTAGTTCAACATCAAAAGGAACCTGAATAGTCGGCGCAGTGCCTGTGCCCTTGTTTTGATGTTGAATGAGTCGGGAGGCTTGTTTGAGGGACGATTCTACCTGAGCAACGAGTTCTTCAGGCTCAAAGGGTTTCACCATATAGACATCTGCACCAGTGGTCAGCCCTTTGACCCGGTCCTGACTTTGCCCCTTGGCTGACAGAAATAGAATGGGAATCCAGCTTTTGGTCGGGTCTTGACGGATCTGCTCAACGAACGAATAGCCGTCCATTTCGGGCATCATGACGTCGCAGATGATCATATCTGGAACCATCTCGTTGAGGACATCGAGGGCCTCGCGTCCGTGACCGGCTGTAACGACCTCGTAGCCCCGAAACTCTAGATAGTCCTTGACCAATAGAATTAAGTTGGGATCGTCATCGATGAGAAGCAGCTTCTTCTGATCGCCAGTATTGGTTTCCTTAGTAGTCATGCTTTGCACTCGCTTTACGTATAGTCCTAACAAGAGAAGTAAAGAATATTCTTTAATTTAGACAGGCCGGGGCTCGCCCCTTCTGCAGCATCCTCTGGGAGGGTGACTGAGGCAAAAGCGACTGGGGGGTCAAATACACCATTGTTGATGATACTGTACGGGATCCCATCTACGTGCCCCATTTTTTGAAATCTGGCTAAATTTGTGGCCGCTTAGCTGGATTAGACAGGTACTAACTTTGTCTTTGTAGACCGTTAGAATCCGGATGTATTCAGGGCTTGCCGGAATTTGTCAGTTTCAGTGTGCCCATGACATCATTAAAATTACCGATTTATTTTGGCAATTTTGAAGTGGGTAGCGGTTTTGAAACGAACGCGTATTCTGTAACTGCCCGGTTGCCAATCAGATGTTCTTGGATAATGCGCTCAATCACAGGAGGATTGGCGCTGTGGTACCAGACGCCGTCTGGATAAACGAGGAGAATAGGACCTTTTTGGCAGACGCGCAGGCAGTTGGCCTTAGTTCGAAAGACGCATTGCGATAGCGCAGGCGCTGACTGGTCAGTTCGCACCTCTGTAGGCCTGTCTAAATCAAGTTCTTTAAGCCGCTGCTTGAGGTAATCCCAAGCGACGAGGCTATCAGCCTTACTGCAGCATTTGGGCTTGGTCTGATCCGCGCAGAGAAAGACGTGGCGTTCAATCGCATCGAGCCCGAGAGCATGGGCCGCAGTTGCGAGTTCGCCGTCTGAGTCAGGCGGTGGAGCGAGTGACGATGTCATGGTATCAATCAGGGAACGACGTTAGGCTGAGCCTTGGCGGGTTAGCTAAGTTTTCCGCAGATAGTCATAGCACGATATGAGCCTGATCACGCTGATGACTGATTTTGGTACGTGCAATGTGTACGTCGGTGTGATGAAGGGGGTGATTGCCCAAATTGCGCCGCAAGTACCGACGATCGATCTGACGCACGCGGTACCGCCTCAGGATATCGTAACCGCTCGCTTCAATCTTATGAGCAGTTGCCCATATTTCCCAGAGGGCACCGTCCACTGCGTGGTGGTCGACCCTGGCGTAGGTACAGCACGAAGGGCGGTGGCGGTGGAAGCACAAATACAGGGACAGACTCAGTATTTTGTTGCGCCCGATAACGGCGTGCTGGACGGCATTCTGGCTGAGGCGCGGCGAGCTGTGTCGTTGACCTGTGCTGACTACTGGCGATTGCCCATGCCGAGTCAGACGTTCCACGGGCGAGACGTGTTTGCACCGGTTGCGGCTCATTTGGCCATAGGCGTTGGGCTGGCACGCTTGGGGAAAGCGGTTTTGATTGAGTCGCTGGTGCGGTTGCAAACGGAGGATGCGATCGCAATCCCCAATGGCTACCGAGGCTGCATCCAATATATTGATGGCTTTGGCAATGCCATCACCAATCTAGGCGCAGAAATCTTGCCTTCAGGCCCGTGGCAGATCCAAGCGGGGGGGCAAAGTATTGTCAGTCGAGCGACCTATGGGGAGGCTGCAACCGGGACACTGCTGGCCCTGGTCGGTAGCGACGGCTGGGTCGAAATCGCGGTCAATCGCGGCAGCGCGGCTGACTGCCTCAATCTACAGGTCGGTTCGCCTGTCACTCTGACCTGGGAGACATCGACCTAGGACCGGGGCGCTAGAACCGGGGCGCTAGGACCGGGCTTTTTCGCCGTGGGTCGGACAGGGCGGCGCTTTGAGGCTGCGGTCCAGCCAGCCGATGGTTTGGCTAAAGCGCTCAAGGGCTTCCTCGGGCTGATCTTTGAGCAGGTAGACCAGGGCAGCAGCAGCCTGCTCTTGGGCGCGCACCTGGCGGTTAGCGCTGAGCCGGTGCCAGTCGTTCGGTGCGATCGCAAGCTGGTCCATCAGGGCCTGGGCCAGCTCTAGCGGCGTTGCCGTTGCCAAAGTTTTAGAATCGGTCGCTATCGTCATGGCGGTTGCAGATTACGGGTATTCCTATTCTATAGAGACGGCTGATGTTGAGTCCTCGAGCGCTGCTATGAAACCTGTCCCGCCATCCACGGAGCGTCCGCTAGCTGCGGAGCTGAGCCAGTTCGAGACGGCCCTGAAGGAAACGGCCAAGGATTTTTTGGCGCTGCGCGATCGGTATTTTGAAGTTAAAAAGGCCCAGCAGCAGCGGACCGAACTGCAGACCCAGCTAGACTCAGGATCGCTGCCCAGCGCGGAACTCAAACGGCTGCAGCAGCAAATCGACACCTTAGAAGAAACCCTGGAAGGCAAAATCCTCACCTGGGAAATGGCCAAGGAGCCCTTTTGGCAGGCGCTGCGCTTTGGGGGACTGGGGTTAGTGGTCGGCTGGCTGCTGCGGGGCTGGGCGGGTTAGTCGCCCGCCTGCTTACCGTCCAAAAAGGTCCAAAGCCGGACAATCTGCCCCGCATCATTAAACTCACCAACAAACATCCCGTGGGACAAAACGCCCGTTTCTCGATCGCCTAGCCGCCAGGGCAGCCGAAACAGGTGGTGATGCACGTCTAAATGGCCGGTGGCCTCCAACGGATGATTGAACTTGGCATGAAACTGTTCGATCAGGCTCTGCACGGCGTCAATACCCTGAAGTTCGCCTGCGTGGGGGTCTACATAGATCACCTCAGGCGTCAGGCTTTGGGCCAGCGCGGTGGCCCGAGCCTCAGGTGTCGTGGCGTTCCATGCGTGCAGGTAGCGCTGGAGCGTAGTACTGATATCAGTGACGAGTTGGGTAGAGCGAGACATGGGGTAAGCACCGTCATCAGGAGGTCAATGCCGCTACGCGGCGGGCCATTGGCCCACTGTAGCGTTCAAGCACTGGCTCTAGTGTATGGACGGTTTTGACGATTGGGGCATTGTTTAGAGTTTTATTGGAATTGGGTGAGCCAATGCGGCCCACCTAGTCGACGGGCTGACACACCGGGCAATAGTAAAACCGTCGGCTGCTGGCAAAGTCTTTGACGATGGGCGTCTGGCAAATTCGGCAGGGCTGCCCCTCTCGGTTAAACACCCAGTGGCGGTACTGGCTGCGCTTTTGCCCCTGGGCTTTGAGCTGATTGGCCAGATCGAGGTCGTTGGTGATGCCGTTATAGCGGTAGGACTGGTAGGGAAGTGCGATCGCACCTGCCGATAATTCCGCTAGCTCCGCCTCGGTACAGTCCACCGGACGCCGTCGCGGATGCAACCGAGCCACAAACAAAATCTCGCTGCGCAGGTAGTTACCAACACCCGCCAGAAAATGCTGGTCTAGGAACAGCCCTGTAAACTGACGGCGCCGGTACGGCTTGGCCTGCAGCTGCGCGAAGACCTGACCGGGCGTCGCTGCCAAAATATCTGGCCCTAGCTGCGATAGAAACGGATGGGTCGGAATCTGGTCCGGCGTCAGCACCTCAATATCCGATGCACTGTAGAGCAGGGCCGACTTTTTCTCGTTGTGGATCGCGAGCCGCAGCTGGCGCTTCGTATTGGGATAATCGTAGGCTGAACGCACCATCCAGACCCCATACAGCTGATTATGGCTGTAGATGCTGAGCGCATTATCAAAATGAATCAGCATCGCCTTGCCCCGCGTTTCAACCTCGCGAATCTGACGTCCGGCGAGTTTGGCCTCGTAGGGTTTGAGATGGTCAAAGGCGAAGAAGATCTCGCTCGTTGAACGGGGCTTAATGGCCCGCTCGACCCGGTCAGCCGCTTTGCGAATTTCGGGGCCTTCTGGCATAGGAATTAAGGAAAGATTGACAGCAGGGTGTTAACGTCGCCGCCATAGCTTAATAGTCTTGTCCGAGCTAGCACTGGCGAAACAGTCACCATGCCGGCTAATGGCGACATCCGTTACCGAGTTACTGTGCCCCATCAGAGTTTCGACCAGTTCGCCCGTACGGGTGTCCCACACCTTTAGCGTACTGTCCCCAGCGGCGCTGATCACCGTTCGCTGGTCAGGGCTGAGCGCCACCGCATTGACTTCGCGCGTATGGCCATTGAGCGTGTGCACCAAATTCCCCGTCCGCAAACTCCACAGCCGAACGGTGCGATCTTTGCTAGCACTGGCGAGCAAGCGCCCGTCACGGCTGAGCGCTATCCCGCTAATGGAGTTGATATGCCCCGTCAGTACCCGAAAAACGTCGCCGGTCTGTAGTCGCCAAACGCGAATTTTATTATCAAAGCCGCCGCTCAGCACCAGCTGATTGTCCGCTGTGATCGCGACGCACTTGATCATGCCCGCATTGCCCGACAGCGTTTTGATCCGCGCTCCCCGGTCCAGCTTCCAGATACCGACGGTGCGATCTTCGCTGCCGCTCACTAAAATAACGCCCTTATGCCCAATCGCCACCGAGGTAACGTCGCGGGTGTGCCCCTGCAGCTTGTGGATGGTTTTGCCCGTTCCGACATTCCAAACGCGAATCGTATCGTCATCACTGCAGCTGGCCAACACCTGCCCAGTCGGACCAAAGGCCAGCCCGTTGATCCCCCGACTATGGCCGGTGAGCTGGTGGGTCAGTTCCCCGGTTTCGATATCCCAGATTTTGATGGTGTCATCCAGGCCGCCGCTGGCCAGCATCGGCATGACCGGGTTAAACGCCACTGCCGAGACCCAGGAACGGTGGCCAGTGAAGGTTTTTTCTAACACCCAACGGGAGGGGCCAGATACACGAGCGCCGCTGATGGATGCATTTGGCTGCGCCCCCCGTGGCTGCGAGGGGGGACGTCTAGCGGTCAGCTCGGCATCATCGGTCAACGAAAAGTATTCTGAGCCTGCTGTGCTCGCCGCAGGGGTCTGAGTGCTGGGGGCGCTCCCCCGCCCGTTGGGATCTGCTTCGAGCTGGGTGGCTTGATGGTTCAGAGCGGCGTTAGCGGTGCCAACAGCCGGGGCAGCCGCGGCGCTTTCAGCCGGTTCTGCACTGCTGGACGCATGCCTGACCACGCTGCTACGGCTACTGACGGCGGGAGCGGCGGTCTCCTGCGCCTGACCGACCGTAAACAGGCTCTGGCTCTGCCCACCGCTGATCGAGCCGGATAGAGGGCTGGTGGGATGTTGACGAGTCCAGCCGGGGACGGACTGGGGCAGGCTGGGCAGCTGATTGAGGTCCCGAAAAACCTGCTCGGCGGCCACGTAGCGCTCACTAATCAGGTCTTTGACCAGCCTGTCTAAAATGGCGCTGAGCTGTGGACTGACGGCCCGCCCGGCCGCCGTCAGCTTTTCGCCCCAGAGCCAGCGCCCTTCAAGCGCGCTGTAGAGCTTTTCGGGCTTGCAGGCGGTCATCAGGCATAGGCACGTGGCCCCCAGGCTGTACAGGTCACTGGAGGGGAACGCTTCACCGCTGCGTAGCTGTTCGATCGGGGAATACCCCTCAGTGCCAATTTTGGTGCCGCCTTCGCCCTCATTGAGGGATGACTCCAGCTGTTTGGCAATGCCAAAGTCAATCAGCACCAGCTTGCTATCTAGACTGCGTCGCAAGATGTTGGAGGGGTTGATATCGCGGTGGACCACCCGACGGTCATGAATAAACTGCAGGACCGGCAGCAGATCAGACAGCAGCTGACGAATTTTCTCCTCATCAAACGGCCCGACCTGATTGACTTCATCGGTGAGCGTATGGCCCTCGACCATCTGCTGCACTAGGTACAGGTTGCTGTCATGTTCAAAGTAGGCCAGCAGGGTCGGAATTTGAGGATGCTCTCCCAGTTCGTTGAGCCGTAGCGCTTCCTGGTTGAACAGTCGCACCGCTTTGACAAAGGATTCGTCACTCTGGGAGCGGTGGGTGAACTGCTTGATAACGCAAGGGGTGTCGAGCCGGTCGGCGTCCTCCGCCAGGTAGGTGCGCCCAAAGCCCCCCTGCCCAATCAGCTGGACGGGGCGGTAGCGATTGCGCAGTAGCATTTCTAGGGGCTGCCCGCAGTTTTCACAAAACTCGGCGCGATCCGGATTTTTGGGCTGGGTGCAGTCCGGGTTGAGGCAGCAAGTCATAGGTGCGATCGCAATAAATCCGATAGTACATACTAAGGAACCTATCTATCACTGTATCGGTCTGTCGCGAAGGGCACACAGCTAGTCCATCCAATTCCAGATTTCAAAGGAAGAACGCATTATTTCTTTACAATTATCGGCCTCGCAGAACCACAGCTTACGATAAGAGAATATTCGAGTCCTACCGCTGTAATGGTTGCTTCTGAACGCCCCTCGTCCAAAACCGCCCAAGACACCGCCCATAAAAAAGCCAAAGCCCTACGCCCCGGTGCCGTCCGCCCTGCCAAAGCGCTCTGCAGCGAATGCGGCCTGTGCGACACCCATTACATTCACTACGTCAAAGACGCCTGCGCCTTTCTCAACCAGCAGGTTGCCGACCTTGAAGCCACCAGCCACGGTCGCAGCCGTGACTTGGAGAACGAAAACGAAGTTTACTTCGGCGTTCACCAGCAGATGATGGCCGCTCAAAAGCAGGAACCCATCGAAGGGGCGCAGTGGACCGGTATCGTCAGCACCATCGCCATTGAAATGCTGAATCGGGGCCTGGTCGAAGGGGTGGTCTGCGTGCAGAATACACCGACAGACCGCTTTCAACCCATGCCTGTAATCGCCCGCACGCCCGCAGAGGTGCTGGCTGCCCGCGTTAACAAGCCCACCCTCTCGCCTAACCTGTCTGTTCTTGAACAGGTGGAGCAGTCCGGAATGAAGCGGCTGCTCGCCATCGGCGTTGGCTGCCAAATCCAGGCGTTGCGAGCCGTCCAAGACAAGCTCGGCCTCGAAAAGCTCTACGTGCTCGGCACTCCCTGCGTTGATAACGTCAGCCGCGCGGGCCTGCAAAAGTTCCTTGAAACCACCAGCCGCTCCCCCGAGACGGTGGTGCACTACGAGTTCATGCAAGACTTCCGCGTCCACTTCAAGCACGAAGACGGCTCGGTCGAAAAAGTCCCCTTCTTTGGCCTCAAGACCAATCAGCTCAAGGACGTGTTTGCCCCTTCCTGCATGAGCTGCTTTGACTATGTGAACTCCCTGGCCGATTTGGTCGTGGGCTACATGGGCGCGCCCTTCGGCTGGCAATGGCTGGTCGTGCGTAACGACACCGGCCAAGAAATGTTGGATCTGGTGCAGGATCAGCTCAATACCCAGCCGGTGATGAGCCAGGGCGATCGCAAACAGGCTGTCCAAAACAGCATCCCTGCCTACGATAAGGGCGTCACCCTGCCGATGTGGGCCGCTCAGCTCATGGGTGTCGTGATCGAACGGGTAGGCCCCAAAGGGCTTGAGTACGCCCGCTTCTCCATCGACTCCCACTTCACCCGCAACTACCTCTACGTCAAGCGCAACTATCCCGAAAAGCTAGCGGAGCATGTGCCAGCATATGCGAAGCAGATTGTAGGGCAGTACAAGTTGCCAGAATAAGTTGCCAGAATGAGAAGGTGAAAGGGTGAGTGGTGAAAGGGCAAGCGTTCTTTAACTACAAAGCCTCTAAACAGCAAACACTACCTCACCATTTCACTATATTCACCCCCTCACCCTGCAATTGCTATTGTCCTACACCAACCTCATCCTGTAGAATCATAGACCGTGTGAAATTCGCACCCACACTTTTTACGTCAACTTCTGCGAGTAATGGAGACTGAGCCGGGCCGCCGGTCTAAATAAACATCATGGCAAAACGAGTGCAGCTAGTCCTAAGTCAGGACGTGAAAAAGCTAGGTCAAACCGGTGATCTGGTAGAGGTCGCCCCCGGCTACGCCCGCAACTTTTTGATTCCCAGGGGTATGGGCTACCGTGCCACCCCGGGTGTACTGAAGCAGGTAGAACTTCGCCGCGAAGCCGAGCGTCAGCGCCTCGCAGACATCAAACAAGAAGCCGAGTCGATGAAAACGGCACTCAACACCATCGGCATGTTCACCATCGAAAAACCGGTGGGTGAAGACGACGCGATCTTTGGTACTGTGACTGCCGCAGAAGTGGCCGAAGTCATTGAAAAGATGACCGGGAAAGAAGTCGATCGTCGCGATATTGCCGTGCCCGATATCAACAAGCTGGGCGAGTACAAGGTTGACGTCAAGCTACACAGTGAAGTCACCGCCACCCTCAACCTACGTGTGGCCGCTGGCTAACAAAACGCTATATGTGGGTTCGTCCGAGTTCCCCAGCGCTAGATATAATGATCTAACCTGGAAACTCGTCTAACCCATACAAATGTTCTTATGATATGAGGACGGGGAGTTTCCCTCGTCCTTTTTCATTGGTAGCGACATGGCTCAAGAGCTTAAATTTCAGGCTGCGCTGGACCGCTTGCCCCCCCAAAATATCGACGCAGAAGAAGCGATCCTAGGGGGTGTCCTGCTCGACCCTGAGGCCATTGGCCGCGTCACCGAAATTCTAGTCCCCGATGCCTTTTACATCAGCGGTCATCGCGAAATCTACCGGGCGGCGCTAGACCTGCAGACCCAGGGCAAGCCCACCGACCTGATGACCATCGGATCGCGCCTGAAGGACAAGGACCTGCTGGAGAAAGCGGGCGGACAGGCAAAGCTAGCCCAGCTGGTAGACCGCACGGTCAGCGCCGCTAATATCGACCAGTACGCCAAGCTGGTGATGGAAAAATACACCCGCCGTAAGCTGATTCAAACCGGTGGCGAGATCGCCCAGCTAGGGTACGAAACCGATTCTTCGATTGAGAGCATCCTCGACCAGGCCGAGCAAAACCTGTTTGGCATTACCCAGGATCGTCCGCAGCAGGGCCTAACGGCGACATCCGATATTCTGACCGATACCTTCTCTGATATTGAGCAGCGCTCGATGGGTATGGTGCTGCCGGGTCTCTCCTGTGGTTTCTACGACCTGGATGCCATGACCCAGGGATTTCAGCGCTCGGACCTGATTATTGCCGCGGGTCGTCCGGCAATGGGAAAAACGAGCTTCGTGTTGAACGTAGCTCGGAACATTGCGATGGGGCAAAAACAGCCTGTCGCAATATTCAGCCTGGAGATGTCTAAGCAGCAGCTCGTTTATCGTTTGTTGTCCTCTGAAGCGCGGATCGAGAGCGGCCGACTCAGAACAGGGCGAATCTCTCAGCACGAATGGGAACCGCTGGGGCACGCTATCAGCACCCTCTCTCAAGTCCCAGTATTCATCGACGATACACCTAATATTGGAGTCACCGAAATTCGTTCCAAGTGTCGGCGATTACAGGCAGAAAACGGCGGTGCGTTGGGTCTCATTCTCATCGACTACCTGCAGCTGATGGAGGGCGGCAGTGACAATCGCGTACAAGAACTCTCTAAGATGACCCGTTCGTTGAAAGGGCTCGCGAGAGAATTAAACGTGCCTGTTATCTCTCTTTCCCAGCTCAGTCGCGGCGTCGAGTCGAGAACCAACAAACGGCCCATGATGTCTGATCTGAGGGAGTCCGGCTCCATTGAACAAGACGCGGATCTGATTATGATGCTGTATCGAGAAGAGTATTATGAGCCAGATACACCTGACCGGGGCATTGCCGAGGTGATTATTGTCAAACACCGAAATGGCCCAACCGGAACGGTAAAGCTGTTGTTTGAGCCGCAGTATACGCTGTTTCGCAATCTAGCAAAGCCAGGTTAGTCAGAGGAAGTGACGCGGCTACAATTGAGTGATGGCGACTGGGGTTGAGTTGACCGTGGCGGTGTTCGGGCTAGTCATTCTCTGTCGACAGCCTGATGACGATTCGATTGTTTCTGCTTACAAACTCCGATGACTCCTGACGTCATCTAGCCAACTGTTTTGGCGTGCCGCCGCCAACTCGATTATTCATTCTTGTCGGGTTAGCAGCTCAGTTCGCTCAAAAATCGATTTCCACTCCCCAACGCATCCAAAAATCGATTTTTGCTGGCGGGGTAGGTTCCCGCCCATCATGACGGCCTTCACCACATGCTTAGTCCTAGGTATGATAACCGCATCCCCGTCATTCTCTGAAACTATGGAGTCAAGTTTTCTAACAACAGTTTTTCTACCATTAGCCCTGTTTTTCATCATGCTGGGTATGGGGCTGGGCCTGACGATCAATGACTTTACGCGAATCGTTTTGGCTCCTAAAGCTGTCATTTTGGGACTGGTCTCTCAGTTGGTCATGCTCCCCATTGTGGGCTTTGTGCTGGCCTCAATCTTTCCCCTTACCCCAGAGTTAGCAGTCGGAGTCATGATTCTAGCAGCCTGTCCTGGTGGTGCTACCTCCAACTTGATGACCTATATCGCCCGAGGCAATGTTGCACTGTCAATTTCCTTGACTGCGATCAGTAGCGTGATCACCATATTTACAATTCCGCTGGTGGTCAACCTCTCGATGCAATCCTTTATGGGAGAAGCGGCTGCCCTGCACTTACCCTTTTTGAAAACCGTGATTCAGATAGCGGTGATTACGCTTATACCAGTCTCTCTGGGAATGCTGCTTAACCACTATGCCCCGCGCTTTGCAGCTAGCGTTGAGAAAAGCGTTAAATGGCTCGCAATTGCTACAAAATCGTTGGGAGGCCAAATTATCTCATTGTATGAGAATATGTCCGCGCTAACTGGTAGCCAGGTTGTTAGCTTTCTGGCGGATGATGTCCGGGAGAAACGGGATAGAGTGATCTCGTTTCAATCGTGAAGTTAAATAGTGCCAGAAGGAAATACTGAGCTTACGGCAGGTTTTCTTGAGGCCCATAAAAGTATCGCGAGCCCGTCGTCCGGAGTCACTGCGTGTGGACCCACTAATTTTACGTCGGATCACCCCCTCTCGGATATCCGATTCAGCATCATTGGTATGTAGAGGGACATCGGGGGTATCTAAGACTCTCAGAAGTTCTTGCTTATGGTCACAAAAGGTTTGAAGGACCGCATTTAATGCATCATTACCTGGAAACGTCTGAGTGAAAATCGCATCAAAACACCGACTGAAGGTTTGCTTATCGGCCTCAAGAAAACCTGCCGTAAGCTCAGTATT
>JBCBWI010000020.1:0-13031 GCA_039817185.1 Cyanobacteria bacterium J06648_16
GCCAAGGGAATACCAGAGTACGTTGTGTGCTCTGTGAAGCGGCATGGATAGCCATCCGTAAAGACCAAAGCTTAAAAGATTTCTTTGACAATCTTTATCCGAGAGCTGGTAAGAAAAAAGCGATCGTAGCAGTGGCTCGAAAACTCATAGGTCGTATCCGAGCTGCTTTTCGTCAGCAGCAGCTTTATCAGATTAAACCTGTCGGTTAAGATAACAGACTGCTCAGTTTAAAGCTGCCTGCTGATAGCGCTTTGAATAGGGATTAACTTTGGCTCGCTTTGTAACTACGGTTAGATGTCGGTAGCCATTTTACATAAATGACTACGTCCCCTTGTATGTGGTGCAAGTGAGTAGAGCGAATGGGGAAGGGGTGGCATAGCACTGACTATGACCACGAATGACTGATTGTTTTAACCCGATTCAGTAGCACCAGAGGAGCAGCATTCTTGTACGAGGTGAAAACGTCAAGACCAAGTTCTGTCAGTTGAACCAAGCTAGGTTTATGCCCATAGATTCAGGTGGGCATAGATTGCGTTGACTTTTTTTAGTCAAACCCTTGACATTCATCATGACTGACCCCCAACTCGGCCCCCTACAAAACAACGGCGGCCCCACCTTTACCCAGTCGCCTTTACCCGGCAGCCCTGCCATCGACATGGGCGCAAACCCCTTAGGCCTGCTGACCGACCAGCGCGACCAAACCCGCAACGTCGGCCAAACCGACATCGGCGCGGTCGAGGTGCAGCCGGTAGTCGAGCCGCCTGAGCCGCCTACCGCAGTGCCCGAACCCACCAGCGTGATTAGCCTTGCACTGATGGGGGCCGTACTGGGTCGAAAGGTAAAGGTGATGAAGCGGCAAAGGCATGGGCCTCAGAGAGAGTCCTGATTCGGCATAGCCCACTCGCAGAGAAGTCACTTAAGCGCCTACACCCCAAGCCCCTCTTCCTCGGGAGAGGGGCTTGATATGGATTGTGGCGTTTTAGGCGACGGCATATTTTGGGTGTTCACGACTATGGCGAGGATGAAAAGTCAGGACCATCTAGTCCCTTCTCAAGAAGCGGGCTGTCCGGATCTGCAAAATCGGGATACATCTGCTTTGTGACAAGCGCGCAAATTAAAAACCGCATTTTTACAGATTCTTCTTTGTATACATCTCTCTTTTGAGAAATTACCCGTATTTATACGAAGACTGATCGATAGATGAAGATTGGAATGAAGAAAATAACGAACCTTTGGCTAAAAAAACAAAAAACTCTGATATAAGCTTAGGGCAGCTTGCTATCCTTGATAGCTAGCCTAAATGCTATACAGATTGCATCTTGCCATGGCCCAGCTTGACAAAAACAGCAGAACACAACAGACGTCTAAAAAACGCGAGAGTAATATCAACAAATCGCCGGAGTTAAATACAAAAGCGAAAGCGAAAGTTGTTGGTGCTGAGAAACAAGCTGAAAGCAAACGAGCACTCAAGCCGCGTCGGTCGACCGATCGACGGCAGCAAGAGCGGCGACAAAAGGATCGTCGAAAAGCCGATCGGCGTCAGAGTTCGGTTGAGGAACGGTTGCGGATAGGGTTGTGGAAGAGCTACGCCTGGCAACACGAAATTGGTCAGGATGCGCCTTTGCCTCGGAGTGCCTATAATGCCAAGCGCTTGATTGATGACCTGATCGAAGAGGCGGAACGCTATCAATTTTTGAACAAGCGAACAGATGAAGAGGTGTCGCTCGATATCGTGCTAGAAGAAGCCGTTGATGAGGTCTTGACGCATCTGGATCGGCGTGAGAAAAAAGCTGTCTATGTGATCGAAGAAATTGCCGCAACGATTTCCTGCCAGTACCGGCTGATATCACTAGACCGCCGCCAGCGGGAGCGCCGGTCCGCTGAACGTCGCCAGCAGGAACGCCGGGGTATTGGAGAATAATTACTCTCGGCGTTCCCAATTTGAACGGATAGCTTGCGCCATTTTTGGCTTTCGCCACACTGCTTAGGACACCGAGTATCGGTATCTATCAAGCATAGAGCGCGTCGTGGCCCGCGCTCGTGCACAAATTTTGTGACGAGCGCTATGAGTCAGGATGCCGAGTGTGGCTACGGCGCTTAGTACAGAACCCAACGCGTTGCAGCCGCTAAAAAGGCTGCGACGCCTGCCTAACGCGTATAGCTTGCCAAGGTCAGCATTTTGAGATAATCCTTCACCTTGACTGGCAAATTCCGGGCTAGCAGCAGCCCAACGGCCAATCGCCAGTGGGTTGAGTCATCCCACTTGACCCCCTGCAGGTTTGCATCCGTGAAGTCTGCATTGCGCAAATCAGTGCCAGATAGATTTGCGCCGCGCAGATTAACCTGTTTCAGATCGGCCCCTGCCAAAGAGGCCTGATATAAATTAGCCCCCTGCAGCTTAGCCTCGGTAAAGTCTGCACCGCTCAGATTAGTCCCAAT
Organism: Cyanobacteria bacterium J06648_16; assembly: GCA_039817185.1. Classification (GTDB taxonomy): domain Bacteria; phylum Cyanobacteriota; class Cyanobacteriia; order Phormidesmidales; family Phormidesmidaceae; genus CAWUKV01. The sequence goes on from JBCBWI010000020.1 coordinate 2,440, forward strand.
CAGATTTGCGCCGCGTAGATCGGCCCGCTTCAGATTAGCCCCCACCAAGGATGCCTGGCGCAGATCGGCCCCTGCCAGATTAGCGTCTCTGAAAACGGCCTGATCCGCTTTTGCCCTGTAGAGATCGGCGTTACTTAAAATGGCCTCATCTAGCCATGCTTTAGGCAATTTAGCGTCTTTCAATTTGGCCTTATCCAGTCGAGCCAGCTGTAGCCGTGTTTGAGCCAGTTTGGCACCGGTTAGATCGGCAAACTGCAGATTTGCTTCAGTCAGGTTTGCCCGCTTTAGCTCGCAGCCACTCAGGTTGGTGCTCACCAGCCGAGCGCCGGGCATCTCTACTCGCGACATAAATGCATTAGACAGATCGGCATTCGTTAGATTGGCACCGTGCAGTTCGGCTTCGCAGAAGTTGGACTGGGCCAATCGGGCGTGCCGCAGATCGATAGTCCTGAGCCGCGCCCCCTCTAAATCAATTTCAGTCAGGTCGATGTTTGCCTGGTTGAGGTCCTGCAATGCCTGAATACGCAGGTCGCAGGTCTTTTGCCCTCGCGTCGATAAAATCACCTGCCAGGCCTCGTAGCGCAGCCGCTTACGCTGTTCACTACGGCGTTCGGGCCACTCGATTGCGATCGCAACCACCCCCGCTAACACCCCCAACGATTCAATATTAGCCAGCAGGTCCGAATCCACCCGGCTCACCAATGCCTTAATCGCAGGATGGGATTCAACCCGTGGTAGTGCCAGGATTAGGCTTGCCAACACAGTTAAAAACAGCCCCCATTTCACCACAAATAAGAACCACCGTCCGCTTTTGAGCCGACCCTTAGCACGCTTTTTCATAGAGGTAACCACATGTTCTGAATTGGGGATACCCTGAAGATCGCAAAAAGGAAGCAGGGCCGCTTAATCCCGACCATTCCGGTAAATTGCCACCTGGGGCCGCCTGACTTTGACCGGCTCAATCGAATGAAAGTGGCCGTAGTCAATCACCGCTCGACCATCGGGGCGAGTGAGTAGAATGTCAGCAAACTTGTGGTCCCAATACACCTCTTCTGCCTTGAAAGAATGGCGAGCATGGATGGTTTGGGACAGAGTCTCGTCGAGCCCGGTCAACGTCACAACAATTTCAGCATTATCGCGCCGTAGGGTGTCTGCAGTGTGACCATAGAGGGGGCTCTCTTCATTCAGGCTGTGCATCGCTGTCCAGCTGAGAGTGAATACGGGCGTGTGCGATCGCACCAAGTCCAAATCGTGAAACCGTCGAATATACTCCCCCTCTAGCGTCATTTCGTCGCGCACCAGGGTCACCCACAGCTGCGCTTCGAGAATGTAATTATGTCGCTTGTTCGCCGTCCGAAACATCAGCGTCGGCGTCCCGTTAAACGGAGCCACCACCGCTACGTCGCTGAATAAAATCCTCGCCGTCGGCAGCGAAAAGCGCGAAAAGACCAGCCCCGTAGTAGTTGCCAGGAAGAACACGCCGAAGATCGCCTCGATTACCACCAGCCAGTTGGTATACAGCGTGGTCGGGTGCATAGCCCCATAGCCGATGGACGCCATCGTCTGCACGCTAAAAAAGAACAGATCTAGTAGCGAATTAGCTTCTGCCACCGAATTTGCATCCAGGCTGTAGGCGATGGCAAACAGCCCGTTGACCGCCAGGTAAGACGAACTGACCAGCAGAATAAAGCCCCACCAGGGCAGCGTCAGCAGAATGTGATAGAGATCAGACCAGTAGGCATGGCTGACCCCAATCCGCTCAATGTCGGGGTAGCGCTGCCCCCGGTATTGCAGCAGACGCTTAGAGAATTGCTTGGAAGCACGGCGCAGTTTGACCATAGGATTGCGGCAAGAAAAGGTGCAGACGGCAGACGAGGGCAAACGGCGGGGAGCACGCAACCAGCGTACTGCTCAGCGAGCAGACAGTACGTTAGTTACAGATTTTAACCAAACATGCCGAAGTCCTGTGCAGGCATTGCTGCATCCGTCACGTTGCTAGGAACAGTTCTGGGTGCTGAAGTGCCTGATTCTAGGGCCCTTCGACTGCGTCATCCGCTTTATTGACTGCGGCTAGTGATAAAAACGCCGACAATCACCAGCAGACCGCCGTAAACCAAACTCGCCGTCAGCGGTTCTCGCAGCAGCATGACCCCCATCGCAATGGCCGAAATGGGTACCAGGTTTATAAAGACGCCTGCCCTGGCTGGTCCCAGCGTCCGGACACCGTCGTAGTACCAGCAAAACCCCACCGCTGAACCGAGTATGCCCAGGTAGGCCAAGCTAGCCAATGCCGTCAGGTTAATCCCCACCAGCTGTTCAACCGCCCCGTTGGCAATGGCCGGAACGCTCAATAGTGCGGTTCCCGCTACGCAGCCGTAGGCGGTAGCCAACAGCGGCGACAGGCTGCTCATCACTGCCTTACCCGTGAGGGTATAGGCCATCCAGCTCAGTACGCAGCCAAAAATCAGCAGCTCGCCCAGGCCAACATTCCCTCGCAGCAATAGCTGTGGCTGGCCCTGGGTAATCACCCAGCTCGCACCCAGTAGCGAAATAACGATGCCTGCAATCTTTTGACGGCTAAGCCGTTCGCGAAGAAAAAGGGCGGCGCCGATTGCGATCGCAACTGGATTTAGCGCAATAATCAGCGACGCCCGCCCCGCCTCAATAAACTGCAGTCCCCCAAAGAAAAACGCGTTGTAGCTAAAAATGCCCGTCAGTCCCAACAGCCCCACCAGCCACCACTGCCGCCCCTTTAGCAAAGGCAGCCGCCCCTCTACTCGCCACACCATCACCAGCAGACACACCGACGCAATCAAAAACCGCCCAAAGGCCGCCGTAAACGGTGAAAGCATCCCCACAGTCGGGCTCACTGCCAGTCGACCCGCCACAAACGTGCCGCCCCATAGCACCATCGTCAGCACCAGCTTGAGATAAACGAGCATGCTTAAAGACCTTCTGTTCACTACAGGGATATTACGTCTCCTGCAGACATTCGCAGAGGCTTTCGACTACCTGATTAATGTGCGCCTGAGTATGAGTGGCCATTACCGTCAGGCGTAGGCGACTAGTCGGCACGGTCGGGGGACGAACGGCGGCGGCAAAGACGCCCCGTTCCTTAAGCCGCTGACCGAGCGATCGCACCATCGCCGCATTCTTCACCTGCAAACACACAATGGGCGAATCCGACGGTAGCAGTCTCACGTTGGGATGGTTATCGAATTCGAACTTCAAGCGCTGAATTAAATATCGCTGGTTCTGTGCCAGTCGCGCTAGTCGGTCCGGTTCCTGTCGCAAAATCTCAATGGCACAAGCGGCAGCAGCGGCAGCGGCGGGCGATAGGCCCGTAGTGTAGATCCAGCTGGCGGCCCGATTTCGCAGCAGATCGATCAACGATTTCGACCCGGCGATGAAGCCTCCCAGGCTACCCAGCGCCTTGCTCAAAGTCCCCACCTGCACCAGTGGTCGTCCCTCACAGCCAAAATGCTCTACAGAGCCCGCTCCGGTCGCCCCCAGCACTCCCGTCCCATGCGCGTCGTCTACCAGCAGCATCGCCTCATGCCGATCCGCCAGGTCCAAGATCTGCGGCAGGGGGCAGAGGTCGCCATCCATGCTGAACACACCGTCGGTGACAATCAGGCAGCGGCGGTAGTGCGATCGATACTGCTGTAGCTGGTGCTTTAAATCTGCCGCATCGGCATGGGCGTACTCTACTACTCGGGCAGCGCTGAGCTGGGCACCGGCCCGCAGGCTCGCGTGATTGTATTGGTCGGCCAGAATCAGGTCGCGGGCAGAGACGAGGGTTGCGATCGCACCCACATTTGCCAGATACCCTGAACTAAACACCAGCGCATCGTCCGTCTGCTTGAGCCTTGCCAGGGCCTGCTCCAGCTGTTGATGTACGGGCCGCTGACCGCTTAGCAGCCGCGACCCTGTACTGCCTGTTCCGTACTGCTCAGCCGCCCACGCCGCCGCTACTGCCAGCCGGGGGTCACCCGCTAGCCCCAAATAGTCATTGCTCGCAAAATTCAGGCAGGCTTGCCCGTCGATCTGGATGACCGCCCCGCCCTGCCCGTCAATCGGCTGCACCTGACGGTACCAGTGCGCCTTATGAATCGTCTTTAGCGCCCCGTCAATCCAGTCGTAGGCCCCGGTCATTGGTTTTGATGGAAAGTCATCGCCGCCGCGTTGGCTCCGCGTCCGGTATCCAAGTGTAGGGGTCGCCCGACACCTGCACGCCCCGCTGAGTTACCGTTACCACCACCACATTGCTGTCGTTGCGGCCCACGTCCAGATAGCCCGTAGACCACACATCAAACCGATCAAAACCGGTCACTTCAAGATAGTAAGCCCCCGGCTGCACTCGCACTCGGTGCCGCCGGTCGGCGTTGCGGGGTTGAAAGACGCGACGACCGTTGAGTGAAATATTGGCCCACTCATCCCCCGGTGCGTAGAACTCGATAATTACGGAAGTCTCTTCTGGGACCGGACGCGGCCTGCGAATGATGATCGGCGCGTTGATAATCACATCAGCCTGCGCCGCTGGCATGCCGAGCAGCACACCCAGCCCCAAACCTGCCGCCACCAGGCGACTAAAAACAGACCGTTTCATCGCAGCGCGTCCCATTGAGAATTGGTTAACGATTTTTAGAAGAATTTTCTAACTGGCACAAGCGCGTCTATCTCTATCTTAATTCCACTCGTTGGCGATGCGCAGACTCGTACAATGGAGCTTGTTGCCGTTTTCAGTAAGCAGCCATGAAGTTTTTTGAGAAGCCCAGCGCTGACATTGCCGACCGCGTCCCCCCTGGTCAGCATCTAGCCAAGGGCTTCCCTGTGCTGACCTATGGCGAAACTCCCCAGGTTAGTACCGCTGATTGGCAGTTTGAGGTTACTGGCCTAGCCAGCCCGAAGACCTTTACCTGGCAAGACTTTATGGATATGCCCCAGAGCGACTTCACCATTGACTTTCACTGCGTCACAACCTGGTCAAAGCTGGATGTGAAGTGGACCGGTATCAAAGTCACTGACTTCCTCAAAACCATTGAGGTTGATCCCAAAGCCGCTCATATCATGGAGCACTGCTATGGCGGCTACACCACCAATCTCTCAATGGAAGACTTCGCCCGCCCCGAAAACTTCTTTGCCCACACGCTCTACGGTGACCCCCTTCCAGCTGAGCACGGCGGCCCCATGCGCCTAGTGGTCCCGCACCTCTACGCCTGGAAAAGTGCCAAATGGATCAATCGCCTGGAATTTCTAGAAACAATGGCGCTAGGCTTCTGGGAAAAGAACGGCTATCACCACCGGGGCGAGCCCTTTGCTGAAGAGCGCTACAGTCTGCGCTAAACCCAACAAGGCCTGCTCTGGGAATTTACCCAGGCGGGCCATCTGCCAAATTGCTAAGCCCATCGCTTCAGTTAGCAATTTAGGCAGTTTCCTCGTTTCAATTCACGTGGATAAGTGCGCAAAATACGAGTACCGTCTCCCCTAAGCTCCCAATGCTCGCGGTCGATTCTCAAGAAAATGCGTCTGTCCTTGGGGCACTCCCGATCGAAGCCCGCCAGTGGCTCGAAAGTCTACCGTGGGAGCAGCGCCGCTACGTACTGTCCCTATCCCACGTCATCTGCGCCACCCCACCGGAGCGACAGGCTGAGTTCTTAGACGACTACACGGCGGATGGCGTTTTTTCACGCATCCTACACGACCAAGATACCCAGCAGCGGGTCTACTACCACCTAAAGCGGTTTCATATCTCGACAGAGCTGACGGAGCTAGTGCTTCGACAGTATATTCGACAGTTTTACATTCACTCCGCACAAAACACCCGCCAGCCGCTCAATCAGTATCTTGAAACGGCCCTTAGACTGACCGCCAGCAGCCAAGAACACAACAGCGTACTGAGCTACATCCTGGGTTTCGAAATGATGAAGCTCATGTTTCAAATGAGCTGGGAACAGCACGAGCGTCTGTATCGCCTGCAGGCGAACCAAGAAGAGTTTGCCCGCGCATACGTTCGCCCGATTCAGCACACCCACCGGCTCAATGGCATCATCGTCCCCAAAGACGAAGGTCGTTTTTTTGCTCGCCGTGAGTACTTCGTCAAACGCCCCCAACTCAGCACAAAGCGTCTGGACGCGCTGGTAATGGCAACATTTTCGTCTGACAAGGTGACCGATCTAGGCTTCGCTGTGATTCGCCACCCCAAAGCTGTGCAGTTCAACTATGAACACATCTTTGAAAACGAACCGCCATCAGTGATATTTGACTAGCGCTTCATGCCTGTTCGCATCATCCCAGCCCTAGTCGATGATGCGAACAGCTCCGCTCTGAATGGCGTCGAATAGACGGTTAATCTGACGTCTCTCCTGCTCATCTACGGTACCGTCAGCCAGAACCAGGTTAGAGAGTTCCTGATACTGGGTATAGCTGATGCGCTTGGTCACGATCAGGCGATCAACCATTTTTTTGACATCGGACTTGGGACGGGAGGAGTCGGGTTGCATTGCAGTCGTTAGATAGAGTGACCTGATTGATTGAAAGCGTAAAGGAGGCGGATAAGCCCACGCTACAGGCATACTACCGAAGTCGGAAGCAAATCTAAAGGGCTACGGACGTATCTTGTCGCTGTAGCAGTAACTCAAGAGCGGATTTGAGCGTATCCGCTTCTTCAACAGGTTTATCCTGTCGCCAGCGTAGAATTCTGGGGAAACGGACAGAAATGCCAGATTTATGGCGTTTCGATTCGCTGATGCCTTCGAAGCCAATCTCAAAGACGTGAATAGGGTCCACCGATCGGACCGGGCCAAACCGCTCGCGGGTGTGCCGCCGAATCCAGCGATCAAGCTTTTCAATTTCGTCATTGTCTAGCCCAGAGTAAGCCTTGGCAAACGGCACTAGCTCGTCACCGTGCCACAGCGCAAAGGTATAGTCCGTAAACAGGTTAGCCCGCTTGCCGCTGCCTGCCTGGGCGTAAATCAGCACCGCATCAAGGGTCATGGGGTCAGCCTTATACTTCCACCAGTAGCCGCGCTTGCGGCCTACCAGATAAGGACTATCCCGCTTCTTAAGCATCAGCCCTTCCGCCGACCGCTCCCGAGCGGTTGCTCGCAGGGTTTGCAACTGCTCAAAGCTATCGAACGCTACCGTTGCCGAGGGGCTAATCAGGTTACTGGGGAATTCGGCCAGCAGCTTAAGCAACTGATCGCGCCGTTGGTGTAGTGGCCATTCACGGATATCCTTCTCCTGCCACTCCAGCAGGTCGTAGGCCAGGTAGTGGACCGGATTAGAGGCCATCAGCTTAGCCGTGACGCGCTTTCGCCCCAATCGCTTCTGCAGGTCGTTAAAGTCAAGCGGCTGCTGACCATCCCAGCAGACAATTTCGCCATCTAAAACGGTGCCTTCAGGCAACCCCAGCAGCGCCGATTCAAATTCTGGAAACTGCTGGGTAATCAGGTCTTCGCCCCGCGACCAAATAAAGTGCTGCCCTGCCCGGTGAATCATCTGGGCGCGAATGCCATCCCACTTCCACTCGGCCTGCCAGTCAGCCATGCCTTCACTCGCAAACTTGTCTTCGTCGATTTGGGCTGCCAGGAAAAAGGGATAGGGCTGGCTGGGCGAAGCGTTTGCCGTGTCGGGGTCGACCAGCTGCTCATAAAACGCAGGGGTCGCCTCAAAGTTGCCCATCAGTCGATGGGCAAACACGGCTTCGGGCAAACCGTACTCAGCCGCCAGCGCTTTGATCACGAGTTTGCTAGAGGCCCCTACCCGAAAAGCTCCGGTCAAAATTTTATTGAGAACAAAAATCTCATAGTCAGACAGGCCAGCCCACCACGACACAATCAAATCACGCAGTGCCTCCCCTTTCAGCGCCTTGTCTTTGGCAGACTTAACTTGCGGAATCACCGTTTCCATCCACACGTGCAGAGGGGTTTCACCACTGATGCCAGCGGTTTGAATGGCAGGAAGAGGGGTATCGCGCAGCAGCAGCGCAATCGTTTCAGCTGAGTCCCCAACGTGGGCATAGCTGTCTTCAAATAGCCATTCGGGAATATCTGAAATCTGTAGAAAAATGTCCCGCAGGACTCGGGAGGTGATGAGTCGCTTACGGGTCTTGCCCAAGAACAGATGCAGCGCCCAAACGGCATCCGCCGCCGTGCTCTCGTGAAAGTAGCGCTGTAGGGCCTTGACCTTTTCATTTGTCGAAGTCGTCGCATCGACTTCTTGAAACAGTTGCGTAAATCGTTTCATGCCATGAGATGGGGGCTGCCTTTAGCCTAGCGATTCAAGCGGGCAACAGGCCCTCTGCCAGGAGCCAGATCCTCACAGGGCTTTTCAAGAATATTAAAAAAATATTAAAGTATCCTAGACAGGGCAACGAGCAACACAGAACCTATTGTCTAACGGTTTGGGACCGCTCGTTTGGCCAGCCTTTGCTGCAGCGCTTGTCAAGACACTCAACGGGAACCTCTATGTCTGGCGATTTTGTTGAAGCTGGTTCAACCACGCGTGATACGTTGAGCCGCTCGGTGTCTGCTGAACCCGCTTCTCTATTGTCAGAACCGCTAGACGGGACGGCAACGACTCGTCTAGGGCAGATGAACGACCGATTACTCACGAAGGAACAGTCTGCCTTGCTAATTGACGGGTCTCACCTGTTTTACGCAGCGGCCCAGCTCAACATTGAGGTGGACTACCTGCGCCTGCGCCAGGCCCTGACCCAGCAGCGATCGCTGTTGAGGGCCTACTTCTACACCGGGGTTGACCCCCAAAACGATCGTCAGCGCGGCTTTTTGACCTGGCTCAGCCGTAACGGTTACCGAGTAGTGAGCAAGCCGCTGACCCAGAGCCCAGACGGCGGACGACGGGCAAATCTGCAGGTTGAAATCGCGGTTGATATGCTACGGCTTGCAGACTATTGCCACACCCTAACGCTGCTCAGCGGTGATGGGGCACTGGCCTATGGAGCTGAACGACTCACCCGCCAGGGCACTCGCATCGAGATTGTGGGACTTCTCTCGATGACCAGTGATACCCTAATCGGTCTAGCAGACACCTATATCGATTTGGCAGACCTCCAAGCCGATATTCAAAAGCTGCCTCAAAAAACGTCATCGAAGCCGACTAAATCGCTGAAGCGCCGTTAGCTGAATTTGAGTACGCTTCCTGAATCGCCTGCTTTCTAAGTGAAACCACGGCCCCGATTTCCTTAGCCAGTCGGGCATTGCGTTCGAGCACGCGCTGAAATGCCTCCGTACTAAGTGCAATCACTTCCAAGTCATCCTGAGCCACGACCGAGGCGCTGCTGTACTGGGTCGTGAGCAGCGCATCTGCCCCAAAGAAGTCGCCCCGACCCAGATGAGCGACTACCCGGTCAGTCCCTTGTTCAGTGCGCGTAGAGACGGTCGCCTGACCGGCCAAAATGAAGTGGGGCAAAATGTGGGCCGCCTGCTGGTGAATGACCGTTTCGCCCACGCCAAAATGCTTGAGTACGGCGCTTTGGGCCAGTTCCGAGAGGTCATCGTCCTCGACGACTTTGAGGCTCGGGAGCGATCGCAAGTAGTTCACCAGATTGTTCAGTACCTCATCGGGCCGAGGGCGCGGCGTCGGCTGGTGATACAGGGTGCGAATTGGAAAAGGAATACTGATTTGATTGCGGCGAGCGGCGTACCAGATTCGCGTCATGAACTCATCCCTGACGCGGGGGACATTGTCGTAGTTTGGCAGGTACAGACGCGCCCGATAACCAATCGATGAGTCGTCATAGCTGACCGTTTGGATCACCGGTTCAGGGATGCTGAGCACCCCGGTTGTTTCTAGCGCCGCCTCTCGCAATACCCGCTTGACCTTGTTGGGCGGGTCATCGTACGAAAACCCGAGCGAGATAGGTTCAATGTGCAGGCGCTTCGGTCGCCGATAGTTGCGAATCACCTCCCGTGCCAAAATTGAGCTGGGCACGATTAGCAACTCCTGCTCGCGGGTGATCAAATGCACCGAGCGCCAGTTCACCTCGGCTACCTGACCCACCGTATCGCCCATCTGCAGCCAGTCACCCACCTGAAAAGGCCGCTCAAACAGCAGCGCCACCCCGGAAAATAGGTTGCCCAGCGCATCTTGCAGGGCCAGGCCCAAAACAATTGAGCTGACCCCCAACGCAGTGATGAGTCCTCCCAGGTCAGCCTGCCAGACGACCGATAGCACCACGGTTAGCCCGATCAAAATCAGGACGACTCGAATCATGTCGCTAAGAATTTTGGGAACGCCCATCTGCCAAGATCCCGGTTTTGCCCCCGTGAACAGGGCAAAATTGACAAACGACAGCGCCACGTGGAGAAGTGATACCCAGAAGAGCGTGTCGACCAGCCGGACATCAAGCCGTTCAGAGGCCAGCCCCAGTACCTGCACCAGCAGCAGGCGCAGTGCCAGCATGGGCAAAATCAGGTTGCGGATCTCTTGAATTATTTTGGACAACTCAATCGACCGAGGTCGAACCTTCAGGCTGATTTCGTTAACCGTCAATATCGTGACTGGAAAAACCAGCGTCAGCACCAGTCCCCAAATAAACCAGCTTTCCTGCAGTAATGTGTCCATAGGGT
>JBCBWI010000020.1:13130-75226 GCA_039817185.1 Cyanobacteria bacterium J06648_16
TTCGAGTTAGCATCAGGTTCGAGTTAGCATCAGGTTCGAGTTAGCATCAGGTTCGAGTTAGCATCAGGTTCGAGTTAGCATCAGGTTCGAGTTAAATTGTGACGGTGAGCAGATCGAAATGTCGGCCTTTGCACTCCAACGTGCCGGACGGCTGGCACTCGTAGATATCAACCAAGCGATCGCTGACCTGCCGCGTTACCTGAATCTGATCGAGCTTGCCCTGGGCCTGCACATGGTAGGCCGTGCTGACGGTTTCCCCCCAGATATCGTAGGTGTACTTGCGCTCGCCCACGACCCCAGCAATCACCTCCCCAGAATGCAGACCAATTCGGCAATGAAAGCTCAGGCTGTGATTGCGGTTGAACATGCTGACGATATGGGTCATTTCAACGGCAAAGTCAACCAGCCGTTTGGCGTGGTCCAGACAGGGAATCGACAGACCACTAACCGCAATGTATTCGCTGCTGCTCGTTTTAATTTTTTCGACCCCGTGGGTGTCGATATTGGCATCGAACGCGGTGAAGATTTCGTTGAGCAGCTGAACTGATTCTTCCGCCGAGAGATGGCAAGCCACCGACTGAAAGTTGACGATGTCGCAGAATAAAACGGTCACGTTGGGAAACCGATCGGCAATGTTGCGCTCACCCTGCTTGAGACGCTGTGCGATCGCACCTGGCAATACGTTTCTTAACAGCGCCTCATTCTCCTCGTTTTGCACTTCTATTTGACGGGTGGTTTTTTTCAACGTTTGCAGCATCCTGTTAAAGGCCTGCCCCAGTTCTCCAAACTCATCCCTGGACCGGATCTTGACGTGGGCATTCAGATCGCCATCGCTGAGCTTTTGGAACCCCGCGCTCAAGGCTCTGATGGGTTTTAGGAACAGGCTCGATAGCCAAATAGACAGCAGCGTGATAATCAGTACCAGCGCTGCTATAGAAATGATCAGCCGTCGGGTGAAGCCCTGAATGCTGGCAAACGCTTCGTTCTGGCGAATCTCTGATACTGACACTAGATCAATGTCTGGAATATCCAGCGGCGCGTAGGCCCGCAGGACGCGATTGCCAAAACTATCGTCTGTCAGTTCAACACCCGAAGCATTCTCCTCAAAGGCTTGAACAACACCGGGGGAACGGGTTCGCTGAACTAGCACCGCTGTATCCAAGGCATCCACGTAGCGGAGGTCTTCGTCATCCGTCCCCGCCGACCGCAGCACCTCACCATAGCGCTCAGGGTCTTCGATGAGCAGCCGAGCGTCTGAGCGGAGGGTGTAATCTTCGCCGACCAAGTAGGTTTCGCCAGTCGTCTGCAGCCCTACCTGCGCCCACTTTTGGTTGCTGGTCATCACCTGGTTGATCCGTTCGGTCGATAGCTGCAGCGCCAGAACCCCAATCAGGTTTGGGCCGTCGTAAACAGGGCTAGCGACAAAGGCGGCAGGGGCTCCGTAGGACGCGCGATAGCGGGCAAAGTCAGTCAGTGTGACAAACCCTCGGTCGCCGCCCAACGCCGTGTCATAGGCCGCCGCCAAATGGCTCGTGGAGTAAACTCCCGAAAGCAGGCTCATGCCAAAATCCACTTCTTTATCCACGGTGTAGAGAATCTGCCCGTTGACTGCATCAATCAGGAACAGATCGTAGTAGCCGTATTCCCTCAGAATTTCGCGAAACAGCGGATGAAATCGTTGGTGGACCGTATCGTACTGACTGCCTTCTGCGGCGATAGTGAACGCTTCTTTTTGTCCCGTGTCATTGGGGTTAGCTGCAATGTAGTGATACTGCAGATACCGGGCCGACTGGGCAATCGGCACGTAAGTATCTAGGCTGGGCCGTCCGGCGACTGCTGCAGTCAGTCGAGGAATAAACTCGGTTTCGTAATAGGTCCGCAGCTGGGCGATTTGAGCCAGTGTCGGCTTTTGGTCGGCCAGCTCCGGTACGGCGGCCTTAAATTGCCGCATCGCTTCGACCACCGTCAGATCTTCGCTTAAAACTCTGGCCTGACTGCGGACCGTCGCAAAGTAAGACTCAACTTGGTCCGTTTTGGTGATGTTCATACTGACCAGCGTTTGCTCGATGTTGGCGCGCAGGGCACTGCGGCCATTGCTGTAGCCCAGGTAGGCGACCACTAGAACCGAGCAGATGCTCACAAGCAAAAGCATCAGCATCAGCTTTGATTGGATGCTCACTCGGTTAAACAGGCGCACATGATCTCCTCAGACTGATAAAGCAGGTGGATTCGGGCGTCCTGCTGGCAGAAACTCGCAGTTAAAGACAGATTTAGGGCTAGGAATGCTCAAACGGCTTAATGTTTTGAGCACTGTATTCCACTTTAGCCTAGGCAATTCATCTTGTACCCTAAAAGACTCCGTACCTCAGGGCTTCGGCTCTAGATGCAGCTGTCCGGTATAAATTTGGGTTTGGTAGCAGAAATCGATCCGTCCCTGCCGTTGATACTGCTGAAATATTTTTTTTAGGTGAACTATCATCGGCTCGTGGGCCGGATGATCGGTCTTGGGCGCATAGGAACAGGACATCAGCCGCCCCTGAAGGCCCTCGAAATCAAGCGACTGGACAAAGTCGAGACCGGTTTTGTGAACCCAACCTGGGGCAAAGAACGGACGCAGCTGCTCTAGGGTCCGACGACGACGGTACCTGACGTGAGCGTAGTCTGGCGCGTAATTTTGTAAAAGTCCTTCGTACCGCTGCTGGAAAGGGTCGGCAAGGTTCCGCTCATTCCAGACCAGCCCGATCCAACCATCGGGTCGCAAAATGCGTTCAAATTCGAGTCGGGTGGCTGTGGGGTCAAACCAGTGAAAAGCCTGCCCTGCCGCAATCAGATCGATGGAATCAGTCGGTAGGCCGGTCGCCTCAGCCCGACCGTCTGTGCTAGTAAACCGGGCGTAGTGAGCAAGCTGCTGCTCACCCGCCTTTCGCATCTCTGGGTTGGGTTCGATCCCGACAACGGGATTCCCATTCTCTAAAAAGATTCGGGTCAGTAGGCCAGTGCCCGAGCCGATATCTGCGATCGCACTTTTAGACGACAGCCCACAGCGCTGACGCAGAAAGTCAACCAGCGCCCCAGGATAACCGGGGCGATAGCGGCAATAATCGACCACTCGGTCAGAGAAACGATGCGTCGGATCTACCATGAGTCAGGTGCGATCGCAGCTGCCGTCGGTCTGAGTTCAAATAGCTATGCTCAAGCTCGCCTAACGGGCGCGGCGCTGACGTCGGAGACCCGTCACTACCCCAACGGCGGCCAGCAGGGTTGAGCTCAGCCAGATAGCCGGACCCGATGCGTAGTGAATGTCCGTACCCTCACCAGAAGAAATCAGCTCAGGATTGACCCCAGCCGCATCGACCGGCACCGTCAAAATATCGCCGTGGCCTTGCTGCAAAATCGTCACTTCCCAGTCACCCACCAACGCCCGGTCGGGCTCAAAGGCAAACCGACCCTGGGCATCGGTGACGCCTTGAGTCCAGGGCTGGCTCGGATTATTCGGCGCATAGACAGACACCTTCGCACCCTTCAGCGGTTGACCATTGCTAAACGTTGACTGCAGCTGCAGCTGATTGCTCAGCAGGTAATCGGTCTGTACGCCGTGCGCCAGCGCGCGACCACCCGTCGCCAACAGGCCCAACATCATTAGAGGGGCTACAAATTTAGCTTTCATCACTCAAAAGGCTCCTAATACGGCAGAGGTTCGGTTCGATCTGAATGGTCAGCCTAAGCTTGCCTGATTTTAGCCCGAGATCTTTCAAACGGGCAGTAAAAATTGATCGGGCAGTAACTGTCACAGCGGTCTGCACGCGATGGCACTCCATAGGATGGGTTGCCATTGTGCCAAATTTCCTGCCCGTTCGCCCCAGACAGCTTAGATGACACCGCTCGATACCTACCTGCTTCGCTCAGCTCTCTGCAAAAACTCGCAACAAAAAATTCGCGGCAGCAAACTTGAGATAGAAAAACAGGCTCACTGTTATGTTATAGAACCCTTTTGGGGCAGGCTGTATTCGTTATTGATTAGGGGGCGTTTATTAGGGAAGGATCCACTTCTCCAACAGTCTTGAAGCTGTTCTTTGTCAATAGCCTATCCCTCTCTCTTACTCAGCCCAACTGTATACACCCCAACTGGAGGATACTTGTGAACAAAGGTGAGATGATTGACCGGGTTGCCAGTCAGGCAACCCTGAGCAAAAGACAATCAAAAGAGATTGTCGTCACCATGCTAGCTACCATCATGCAGACGGTATCTGAAGGTGAACGGGTAACGCTAGCCGGATTTGGCACGTTTGAACCCCGACAGCGACAGCCGCGTGTAGGTCGCAATCCCCAGACAGGCACGTCGCTAAATATCCCGGCTAGAAAGGTCCCGACATTTTCAGCCAGCAAGTCCTTCCGCTCGAAAGTGGCCAACCAGCTTCATATCCTGCGGATTCCCCCACTCCAGCACCGCTCACGGCAACAGACAACGCCCTCCCCCGCCGATTCCCCTCTGGTGAAAGATCGGATTCAATCCATCACCAGCAGCCTGTTGGGTTTTCTAAAAACTTGAGAACAGGGCCTGGTTTTGAAAAACCAATTCTAAAAACCCAAATTGATGATGACGGCTCGACTCGGGCACTCTAACTAAGAACCCCTTACGGGTAGCGGTTAATTCCTTGAAATCACTGAAGCCTTCCCCACCCTTCAGTCAAGAAGTTCCGCTTTTCTGCGGATTTATCCGTCGTTTTTACTAGGCAGACTGGACGTGTGCCACTGCCACTCTCAGCAACTTCTGGTAATTGCACCGGAGCTTGTTGCCCAGAGCTTAACTTTTATCTTTGTGACCTGTTGTAGCTGTTTCCGCTGAGTATGCTCACCCAAACGCAGACCTTGCCCCAGTATCTCTTACAGCTCGCTCAGCGTCAGGCCACCGGGGAGCTCGTCCTGGATAGTGGGTTCTCCGCAGCCCCCTGGAAACTGTACCTGTATTCGGGCCGCCTCATCTACGCAACCGGTGGCAAGCATCCGGTCAGACGCTGGTATCGCGCCTTCAAGCAGCAGGGCCGCCAGCCCACGCAGGACTGGCTCAGGCAGCTCAACATTCCGGGCGACTACTGGGAAGTCGACTATATCAATCAGGCTATTCAGCAAAAGCACATCAGCCTGGCCCAGGCTAAGGCCATCGTCCAGAGCATTGTCAGCGAGGTGATGTTTGCCCTGGTCGATCGACCGCTCAAGTCACCCCAATGGCATGCGAATCGGCTGGTTTCACAGCAGACAACCTTTCTATCAGTCGAGCGCGTCCTCATCCACGCTAAACGCCAGCAAAAGCAGTGTCGACAGGCCAGTCTGGGCATGACCCTAACGCTGCAGCAAATTCCCGATCTCTCCCCTGTGTTGAGAAACGACCAGGCGCTGCAGCAGAAGGTCTCGGCAAAGGGCTACGAATCACTGCTGAGCTGGCTGCAAGGGAACTCGACCCTGTGGGATCTGTCTATTCAAACTCGGCGTCCAATTGGCAGCATACTCAAGCTGCTGCTGCCCCTGGCACAGCAGGGGATTATTGAGCTGTTGCCCATCCCCGATTTAGCGGCGCCCTATCGACCACCCACACCGGCACCCACCCAGCCTAAGCCCGTGTCCAAGGGGCTGATTGCCTGCATTGATGACAGTCCCGTTGTCTGCAAAACCATGGCGCAGCTGCTCCAGCCGATGGGATACGAGGTCTTGCCGGTCATCGAACCCCTGCAGCAGATTTCGACGCTGCTGAAGCACAAGCCGGACCTTATCTTTCTAGACCTGATGATGCCCAACGTCAACGGCTATGAGCTGTGTAGTTTTTTAAGGAAAACCAGCACTTTTCAAAATACCCCAATTGTAATTTTGACGGGTCGCGACGGGATGATTGATCGGGTCAGAACCAAAATAGCTGGCTCTTCAGATTTTTTAGCCAAGCCTCCCGATGCTCAAAAAGTGGCACAGATTGTTCAAAAGCACCTTGAAGATAAAGAGGCTTAGAGATTGTGCGTTAGGCGTAGCAATCTGCTTCATAGAAGCTTTGTCGAATAATTCTGCCCAAATGTTGATGCTAGAGCGGCAATTGGGAAACTTTATGGCAGGTTTTTTTTGATATCTGTCACAGCCTAGGCAACGGTTTGAACGAGCGTCACTATCACGACCCAATCCCGGTGGCGGTTGCCAACGCCAGCGCTGCGCTTACAGGATAGCGATCCTCAATGTCCTGAGTATCGGTTTTCTCAGTCAAGTGGCCCAGACAGCATCAAGGCCTCCGGTATAAGCCCCCCCGATTGCTCTACCGAACGAGCAGGCACATCAGGTGTTCTAACGTCAAAAGAAGCCACACGATATCCATTGTTCTCGGTTAATTCATGAACGTTCAGGCGACCACCTTGCCCAAAGCGCTATCCTCTCACTCCCAAGAATTCTCTCAGGCCGCCCCCGCAGAGGCATCCTACCTACGCCTGTCGCTGAATCAAACGCATCAGATACTGCTGCCTGCCAACTGCTTGAGTGAGATTACCTGTCTGACCCTGCCACAAATTGTCCCCATCCCAGATATGTCTCCCCAGGTGATGGGCGTATGTGAATGGCGCGGCGAGGTGCTGTGGTTGATTGATCTCGCTGCCCAGCTGGGCTGCCTCCCCCTGTACCGATCGGGCTATCGCCAGAGCGAACAGAACATGCTGGTCATCCACCATCAGGGTATGCATCTGGGGCTAGTCGTGTATTGGGCCCATCAGATTCAAAGCTACTCGGAGAAACGGATGCGTGAGGACACCGCAGAGACACCGCTTGTCAGGGAGGGCTATCTAGTGAAGAACGACTATGTACCGCTACCAGTATTGGACTGCGGCGCGGTAATCAACAGCTTTGGGCAATAGACAACCCGCTATTCTACCGACCGACTATCCGGCCGCCCATCCGACCGACAGAGCTGAACAAAAGCGGGTAAGGGTTTGGGTATTCGGCAACTTTCTACAGAAACTGACAGGACTATTTGACTATGCATCTGAATGGAAAAGCTTCTAAAGCCGAGCCCGACGACGGTCGCGATCGCAACCACCGCGAACGAAACCATCGCCGCCGCCTGTCCAAGCGTTCCGTGCCGCCGCTCCCACCGCGCCGCCGTCCAGAGGATGCTCAAACACCTGAGATTGCTGCTGACGCTCCGATAACCCGCCAGCCTACCGAACCCACCCAGCCCTCTCCCCAGCCCCCTCAGCCCCCCACTTCAAATATCAAAGGCACTCCGCCCCCCCGGACCCAGCAGCCATCAAAAGTTAACTCACCTACCCCAGCCGAGCCGCCGAGCCAGCCCGCTCGCCAACCGGCTGCAGCCGTTCCCAATCAGACCGTCTCCGGTCAGGCCGTTTCCAAGTCCCCAGGCGGAGCCGCAGCCCGTCCCGTTGAGACCCTCCCCACCAGGACAGCCGACAAGACAGCTCCACCCCCCATTAACCGTCCTCACTCCTGGCGCAGATGGGTGTTCAAAACTCTGGCCTACGGCACATTACCAACGCTGCTGCTGATCGCCGGGGCCTACGTGCTGACCAATCGAACTGTCACCCAAAGGGCGGCCCAGTCTCGCCAAGCCCAGGCCACCGAGGTGGCTCAGGGACTGAAACGCTTCATGGGAGAACGGGTTCAAGACATCCAGATGCTGGCGAGTCTGCCAGATTTGAAGCAGGCCGTACAGCCATCGCAGGGCAGCAATGCCGCCGCCCTACGGCAGCGGGGGCAGCAGCAGCTAGACCAGTTTAATCGGTCGCTGGGGAGCTATCGCGGTTTAGCCGTCGTCGATCTGCAGGGCCGCGTCCTCTTTCAGACAGCGGGCGTTTTCTTTGATCGCCAGGCCAGTGAGCCGTACTTTTCAACCGCAGTCGAGAGCGGGCTCCCTGCCATCAGTCCCGGCTTAACTTCTCAAGAGACGGGCGAGGCAGTGGTCTATGTAGCTGCTCCGATTCGCAATGCCCAGGGTAATTCCGAGGCAGTCGTGCTAGCTCAGCTGTCGGCTGAGGCCCTGGCAGATGCGATCGCACCCTCAGATACCTACTGGATCAGCGACCAACAGCAGCAGCCACTGCTGCAGAGCGGCCCCCCTGCGCCAACCCCGCTTCGGATTTCCGACAGTGGCACCTCCGTCGATCCGGCACTCCAAAACGGCTGGCTGCTGCTCAAGCAGCTTGTCCGGTCAGAAACCGTAGACGCGCAAGCCATTACTCTGACCGGTACTGCCCAGCTCACCCCTACCCCGACACTGCCGCTGGACTGGCAGGTGACCTCAGCCCTCACTACTGCTGAAGCGCTAAGCCTACAGCGCCATGCTCTAGGGACCGTTGCCCTGATTTCTGCCGCCATCACGGCTCTACTCAGCACGCTAATGGTGTTGACCATCAAACGAGCCAATCAGCTGGTGCAGCAAAACGTTCAGGAGCTGCAGCAACAGCTTAACTTCTGGCAGCAGCGACAGGTACTCAGCAAGGAGCGCTCCCGCCTGCTAACCGAGATTGTTGAACATATGCGCCGGTCTCTGCGCGAAGAAGACATCCTCAATACTACCGTCAGCGAACTTCGCTATGCCCTCAACACCGACCGCGTGATTGTCTATCGCTTCCTGGATGACTGGACCGGCAAGGTAATTGCTGAATCGGTGGCTCTGGGCTGGCGCAAAATTTTGGGCGAATTTGTTAAAGATCCGCTGCGCGAAGGACTGATCGAGCGCTATCGCAACGGTCGGGTCCGCGCCATGAACGATATCTACACCGAAAATCTCACCCAGTGCCATCAGGATATTCTGTCAGGATTTCAGATTCACGCCAGCATTGTTGCCCCGATTGTGCAAAACGATCGACTGGTGGGCCTGCTGTGCGCTCACCAGTGCTCGGGCGCGCGCCAGTGGCAGGAAGAAGACATCGACCTGTTCGCTAAGCTCTCCTCCCAGCTGGGCTACGTACTGGATCAGGCAGCCCTACAGCAGCGTCAAACCCTGAGCGTAGACCGCTCTCGGCTGTTGACCGAAATTGTCAACACGATGCGTCGTTCCCAGCGCGAAGAGGAAATTCTCAACAACACCGTTAGCGAGCTACGCTACGCGCTCAACACCGACCGCGTGATTGTCTATCGCTTCCTGGATGATTGGACTGGCAAGGTTGTGGCTGAATCAGTGGCCCTAGGCCAGCGCAAGATTTTGGGCGAGTACGTCAATGACCCCATGCGTGAAGGCTTCATCGAGCGCTACCGCAACGGTCGGGTCCGGGTGATGAACGACATTTATACCGAGAACCTGACCCAGTGCCACCAGGACATTCTCGAAGGCTTTCAGATTCGCGCCAGCATTGTCGCCCCGATCTTGCAAAATGGTCAACTCATTGGCCTGATTTGCGCCCACCACTGCAACGGTCCACGGGAGTGGCACTCCGAAGACGTCGATTTGTTTGGCAAGCTCGCCACCCAGCTCGGGTTTGCGCTCGATCAGGCGGCCATCCTCCAAAAACAGATTCGCAGCGCTGAGAAGTCTCGCCTTCAGAGCGAGATTGTGGGCAACATGCGGCGTTCGATGACCCGCGAAGGCGTCCTTAACACCACCGTTAGCGAACTGCGCTACGCGCTAAATACGGACCGCGTGATTGTCTATGAGTTTCATGACGATTGGAACGGTACCATCATTGCCGAATCCGTCTCGGCAGGGTGGCGCAAGCTGCTGGGCGAGACCGTACAAGACCCTTTCCGGGAGGGCCTAATCGAGCGTTACCGCAATGGTCGGGTGCGCTCGATGGACGACATCCAAACCGAAAATCTCACCCAGTGCCACCAGGACATTCTCGAAGGCTTTCAGATTCGTGCCAGCATCGTTGCCCCTGTTTTACAAAATGGCCAGCTCATAGGACTGCTGTGTGCGCACCACTGCTCCGGTCCACGTCAGTGGCAGGAAGAACAGATTGACCTGATGACTCAGCTTTCGACCCAGTTGGGCTTTGCCCTCGACCAGACCGCCCTGCTGGAGTACACCGAAAAGGCCCGTCAGGAAGCCCGTCAGGAAGCCGATGCCAAGACGGCAGAACAGCGCCAGCAGAAGGAGTTTCTGCAGCAGCGTGCAAAGGAACTGCTCCAGGATGTGCACCCGGTCAGCCGGGGAGATCTGACGGTGAGAGCGCGAGTGTCGGATGACGAGTTGGGCACGATTGCCGCCTCTTACAACACTATTTTGGAGTCTTTCCGTCAGATTGTGACGCAGGTGCAAACCGCCTCCCAGTCAGTCTCGGAAACGGCCTCTAAAAACGAGACGGCGGTCAACCACCTTTCACAGGATTCTAGACGACAGCTCCAGGCGATCAACGGCGTTCTGAGCCAGATTCAGGCGATGGTCGAATCCATCCAGGGCGTGTCTGACCGCTCACAAAAGGCCGAGTCTATTGTGTTAGCCGCCGCGACGACCATCGAGGCGGGCGATGAGGCCATGAACCGTACGGTATCGGGCATGTCAGATATTCGTGAGACCGTTTCCGAAACAGCCAAAAAGGTTAAGCGGCTGGGTGAGGCCTCCCAAAAAGTCTCGCGGGTTGTGAGCGTGGTCAACGGCTTTGCCGCCCAGACCAACCTGCTGGCCCTCAACGCAGCGGTTGAAGCCTCACGCGCAGGTGAGGAGGGCCAAGGCTTTAGGGTCGTTGCAGAAGAAGTTCGAGACCTGGCCCAGCAGTCGGCCCAGGCCACCGAAGAGATTGCCCACCTGGTCGAAGAGATGCAGGCCCAGACCAACGAGGTGGTTTCTGCCATGGAAAACGGCACCGATCAGGTGGTGACGGGAACTCGGCTGGTCGAAGCCTCCCGCCAGCAGCTGAGTCAGATCAGTCAGGTCAGCGCCCAGATTAGCCAGTTGGTTCGGGAGATCTCCCAAGCCGCCGCGGCCCAGACCGACACGTCTACGGCAGTGAGCCAGACCATGCAAGATATCGCTGCGATCGCAGATCAGACCTCGACCCAGTCCGAGGCCGTTTCCAACTCCTTTGACCATCTACTCAAGGTGGCTCAGGAGCTACAGGTCAGCGTTTCCCAGTTCAAGCTCAGCTAGGAGAACGTCCCAGACTGACGCTCGTTTTCCGATCCTCGAACTCAATACCCCACAATGTCCGACCCTGTTCGCCAGCTGTTTCTAGAAGAGGCCCAGGAACTGCTTCAAATTTTAGAAGCGGAACTGCTCAACCTAAAAACCCAGCCAGATATCGCGGCACTGATGCGGGCAGCCCACACGCTCAAGGGCAGCGGAGCGATGGTGGGTCTGACCGCAATTCCGGCGATTGCTCACCGCCTTGAGGACGTGTTCGGGATTATTGCGCGGGCTGCTCAGCCCATTGACGACGGCCTGGAGTCGCTGCTGCTGCAGGCCTATGATCATCTAGAAAAACCTATTGCAGAAGACCTCAGAGGCGGTCACCACGACGAGGCTCTGACCCTGACCCAGGCAGAGCCGGTGTTGGCGGCGCTGGATGAATGGCTGACCGGTCAAGAGATTGCCATCTCTGAAGAATTAGAGATTGGGGAATTAGAGATTGGGGAATTAGAAGCCGAGGCATCAGAAACCGAAGCATTGGAGACTGAGATTGACGCCCTCGCGGTGATGGCACAGGCCACGCCGGGTCTGCCCCCAATCGATATAATTACGGTGCTGTTTACGGGCGACGTTGTTTCCGGGCTAGAAACGCTAGCAGCAGGGCTGCGGGAAGAGCCTAGCGTGCGTCAAGAAGTCTTGCGATCGCAGCTCGATGCCTTCGTCGGCATTGGGGAACTGACCTCGCTACCCGGCTTTACCGCGATCGCCGAAGCAGGCCTCACCGCCCTCACGGCTCGCCCGAGTCAAAGCCTGGAGATTGGCGAACAGGTACTGGACAATCTCCAGGCAGCCCAAGCGGCCGTTCTAGCGGGCGACCGCCAGCGGGGCGGCGAGCCCAGCCCCACGCTGTTGGCCTTTGGCGATCCCCCCTCGCCCACCGCCCCCTCGCCCACCGCCCCCTCGCCCACCGCCCCCTCGCCCACCGATAGCATGCCCACGATGCAGGTACTGGCCCCGGCGGAGCAAACCAACACAGCCCTTTGGGAAGAGACCAGCAACGAGGCTAGCGATGAGGCCATGCTGCTTTCTTTGTTTGGCGAAGAGGATGAGGATGAGGAGACGACAGCCCCCCGGCCCGCCGACCCTATCCGTCATGCAGCCGCCTCATCTGCTATCACCCCGCCGGTCAGCAGCCCCAACAGCCCCCCAGACGTGAGCCTGACGTCAGCTCAGGCCGCCGCCCGACTCCACCGCCCCATCACCTCAGGCTTGCCCAATGCCCTGATTGCGAAACTTGAAGCCCTGCTGAACTCGGCCCCACCCGAAATTAACGCCCGGCGACGACCCCCTAAAGCCAATCTATCCCAACCTGCCCCACCGGCTCAGCCGCCCAAAAAGACCGTCAAACCGCCTAAGAGCAAAACCGTTCGGGTCAGTCTAGACCGACTCAATCGCCTCAACAATTTATTCGGTGAGCTGGTCACCTACGAAAACAAAAATGCGCTCCAGGCGCAGCAGCTGCAGTATGTGATCAGCTCCATGACGCAGCGGTTTAGAAACTTTGAGCGGATTACCCGCAGCCTGCAAGACTGGGCCGATCAGAGCCAGCAGGACAGGGCTAAGCTGATGGCCTCAGCCGCGAATTCGGAAGAGTTTGACCCGCTGCAGATGGACAGCTATGACAACGCCCATCTGCTGATGCAAGAAGTGATGGAAGAGATTGCCCAGCTGGGTGAGACCATCCACGACATGACCGCCATCACCCACCAAGGACAGCAGGTTCACCGTCAAAAGCAGCAGACCCTGCGCCAGATTCGCAACGATTTGATTCGCACCAGCATGATGCCCATGGGCGATCTGCTGCGGCACTTTCCTCGGATGGTGCGCGATCTGTCGGCCAAATACGGCAAGCAGGTCAAAATGGAGGTCTACGGCAGTGACACCCTGGTCGACCGCACTGTCTTTGAAAAACTCTACGACCCCTTAGTCCACCTGGTTAGAAACGCCTTTGACCACGGCATCGAGCATCCGGTCGTGCGATCGCAACTTAAAAAATCATCCCAAGCAACCATTTCCCTACGGGCCTACGGCAAGTCTCATCAAACCTATCTGGAAGTCAGCGACGACGGCTGTGGCATCTCGCTAGAGCGGGTCCGCAATAAAGCCATCGAGCAAGGGTTGTATACCACTGCCGAAGCCGCCAAACTAAAGCCCGATCAGCTTTACGACTGCCTGTTCCAACCCGGCTTTTCTACCGCTGCGGTGGTGAGCGAGCTATCTGGCCGGGGGGTAGGGTTAGACGTGGTCGCCACTCAAATTAAACAGCTCAAGGGCGAAATCAAAGTCATTTCCACGCCGAACGGAGGCACGACGTTTGTCATGCGGTTCCCGCTGTCGCTCAACGTGGCCGAGCTAATGGTGTTCTCGGTGGGCAATCGGACATTTGCGATCGCAATGGACGCCGTCAAGACCATCCTCTCAGTGGCGACTGAAGATCTGGCCATCGGTGACGAAACCCCGTTCTACCAGTGGCAGGGCCAGCCCGTGCCGCTGTACTCCCGCTCAACCCTGCTCAACCACTATCCCCTGCGCGGCCGTCGCAGTCGTGACTCGCTACCGGCCATTCCCCTGCCAAAAGACGGCAAAGTGCCGCTGATTATTATGGGCAGCGGGGCGCGCACGCTGGCGCTGCAGGTTGACAACATCCTCCAAGCCCAGGAGCTGACCATCAAACCCTTTGGGGCCGCGATCCAGCCCCCCGCCTTTTTGCTGGGCTGCACCACCTTGGGCGATGGCTCACTCATTCCCGTGGTAGATGGTCAGGCCCTGATTTCCCGTCATTTTGACCCACGCAGCGAGTCGCGCCCCCGCCCCCCTGCATCGCCTGAAGCCAGGGCCGCCGCCGCCATCCCTCCCACCGAGTCAGAACCCCCTGCTGAGCCCCAGACGATTTTGGTCGTGGACGATTCGCTCACCGCCCGCCAGGTGCTGATCTTTACCCTAGAGAAGGCGGGCTACCAGACACTGCAGGCCAAAGATGGCCGTGACGCCATGGAACAGCTGTCGCAAAACTTTGCCGAAATCCAAGCCGTCTTCTGCGATGTTGAAATGCCTCGCATGAACGGATTTGAGTTCCTTAGCCAGTGCCGTCAGGACCACGGCGAAAAGGCCCCCCCGGTGATCATGCTGACCTCGCGCAGCGGCGATAAGCACCGGGAAACGGGCAAGACCCTGGGCGCGAGCGCCTACCTGACCAAACCCTACCTGGAGCAGGCCCTGCTAGACACCCTAACCGCCTGCCTAACGGCGTCCTCAGATTGAGTATCAACCTGCCTGATACGCGGCTAAAAAGGGCAGGACGGACTCTATCGTGAGGGGAGGTGCCAAGTTGAATCCCTGACCGTACCGGCAGCCCAAACTTAGCAGCCGCTGGCGCTGAGCGTCCGTCTCAATGCCCTCAGCCACGACCTGCGTATTTAAGCTACCGGCCAGGCTCAAAATCATCTTAATGAGATCAACGGCGCTATCTAACTCGTGAATAAACGCCCGATCTATCTTGAGCATGTCGATATCCAGCCCGTGCAAATGACTTAGGGACGAGTAGCCGGTGCCAAAATCATCAATGCACAGTTCGAACCCCATGTCTTTGAGGTGCGCGAGCACCTGCTGGGTCTCGGCGTGCATTTCCAGAAAGGTCTGCTCAGTGATTTCTAGCTTGATACAGGCAGCAGACAAGGCCGTTGCGGCCAGCGTAGCATCCAGATGCTGAACCAGTTCGGTCTGCCTCAGCTGTAACGGGGACACATTCAAGTTAAGCGTTAGCCGCGCACAGCCGCTGGCCTGTTGCCACTGTTTGAGCTGCCGACAGGCCGTTGAGATCACCCACCCACCCAGCCTGTGAATGAGCCCGGTTTCTTCGGCAATGGGGATAAAACTATCGGGAGACAGCACCCCCTGACTCGGATGCTGCCAGCGGATAAGCGCTTCAAACCCCCTCACCTGAAGGGTTTTTAGATCAAAAATCGGTTGGTAAACCAGGAAAAACTCATGTTGGCGCAGCGCTCGACGCAAATCGTTTTCGAGGGAGAGTTGCGTCTGAACACGGCGCTGCATGGCCTCGTCAAATACGGCATAGCAGCACTTGCCCGCTCGCTTCGCCTGATACATCGCGATATCAGCATCGCGCAGGGCATGATCTGGCTGGCGATAGCCGAAGTGGCTAAACGTAATCCCGATGCTGGCCCCCGTAAAAATCTCGTGCCGACCCACCTGCAGGGGTTGGTTCAGCTGGGCTTGGATACGTTCGGCTAGACGGACAGCATCGTCGTACTCTGCAAGGTGGTCCAACAGCAGCACAAACTCGTCGCCGCCCAGCCGGGCCAGCATGTCATGCGGCTCCAACAAGGCCTGTATGCGCGTCGCCACCTGCTGTAGAAGCTGGTCGCCAACGCTGTGGCCCAGACTATCGTTGAGGGTCTTAAACTGATCCAGATCGAGAAACAGGACCGCATACCGCTGCTGGGAATGCTGGGCCGCCGCTAGGGTTTCAGTCAGCTGGTGAATAAAAAATTCTCGGTTGGGTAAGCCAGTCAGGCGATCGTGCAGCGCCGCATGACGTAGCCGCTCTTTTTGCTGAGAAAGCTCTACCTGAGTTTGCTGCAGTCGATCAAGCGTCTGCGTCAGGTCGGCGGTTCGTTCCTGCACGCGCGTTTCGAGAGAGCTATTGATTGCCTCTAGCTGCGTGGTCCGCTGACTCAGCTCTAACTGGGCCATCACCTGGCGGCTGAGCGTTAGGAGGGCCGTCTGCTGAGCAGGGGTGAGCTGGCGAGGCTGGTAGTCAATCACGCAGATCGAGCCCAGCGCATAGCCGTCCGGGGAGATTAGAGGGGCCCCGGCGTAGAAGCGGATGCCGGGGTCGCCTGTGACCAAGGGATTGTCGCAAAAATCAGGATGCTGGCGGGCATCTTCAATCAGTAGCAGGTCCGACCGTCGAATCGTATGGTCGCAGAATGAGACGCTTCGAGGGGTTTCGTCCACCGCCATGCCAACTTTGGCCTTGAACCATTGACGGTCGGCCTCAACCAGGCTGATTACGGCGGTCGGCGTCTCGCAAATGTAGGCCGCTAGTGCGACCAGATCGTCGTAGCAGGGCTCAGGTGGCGTATCTAGAACATCGTAGGACAGCAGCCGTGCCAGCCGCTGCCGCTCTGGCTCAGACAGGGAATGATGGGAGGGCATACGAACTAACCGTTGAACCAGAGCACGCGCTGAATCCTGTCGCTCCAGCGCTCTGCCAGTGCGCGCATCGGACCGACCGCTTGTGTGGTGACGGACCTTATCACGATTAGGTTCCGTTGGACAGGTAAACTTCAGCGCTAGGCCGCACTTCTGGCAGCGGCAAAGGTCTGAGCGGCTCTGGATGACAGCACATATCGCCAGTGCCAGGGTTCGAAGCTGATACCCTGACGGTTATTTTTGGGAAAAGACAGCTCAAAGCCGTAGTGATGGGCATTAACCAACAGCCACTGATAGGCCGGTGTGGTCTCAAAGGCATGCTGTAAATCGGTCGCTGCTTGGTGCGCGTCGGCAATGTCGATGGCGTAGCCGCTGTGGTGCTCGCTGTGGCCCGGCGGGGCGCTGACCAGCGCCGCCGCTGCCTCACTTCCTTTACGCTGTCGCTGTCGCTCAAACAGGGTTTGCTGAGTCGTAACCGACCGGAAGCCAGAAATGGGCATCAGCTCAACGCCCTGGGCGGCAGCAGCTGACCGCATGGACAAAAACGCCTCGGCAGCTTCAAAGTCTAGCGACTCTGTGCGGGAGTACGCTTCTCGGGCAAATTCACCGACCGGCTGCAGTCGAGCCGCCTCAGCTTCTGCATAGGGAAAGTGGCCTAATCGGCTGTTTACCTGCTCTATCACGGGCAGCGCAGGAGCCGGTTCGGGAGCGATCGCAACGGGTGGCAGCTCGTCCATCGGCAGGCCCGCATCTGTGCCGAGGACGGGGGCGGGGTCGGCAACCGGCTCAGGGGCGGCCATCGGTTCAGGGGTAGCAATCGGTTCCACCCGGCTCGGACGGGGTAGGGGCGGCAGCGCCTCGGCTACTGTCGTTGACCGGGACAGCTCACTCACGAGGGGGCTGGCAGATACGGCTGCGCCTTGGAACGACAGCGAGACCCCGCTCAGGGGGAGACCAGGGATCACAATCGCCAGGGCTGTGAGGGTTGCGATCGCAACGTACCTAACCCGCTTAAGCAGCAAAGACGATGACATGAAAACTCCGAAACCTTGAACGTGTTCAACCAAGCCCGCATTGTTAGTCCAGTCGGATCAGCTGCCCGGCCATCCAGCCTTCTGCCCCAGAGATGGGGAAGTACACGTGGTGCCAGACGTAGCCGCCCGAGTCGCGGTCAGTGAGGCGAACATAAACGCGGTCGCCGGGGTAGGCAATATGCGCGACTGAATAGTTTGTGCCTGGACCCGAGCGAACATTTTTGCTACCGGCAGTGCCAATGATGGTGGCGTTGGTGCCATCGTCTGAGGAGGGGCCGCCGATGCCGCCGGTCGAGCGTTGAGGAGTATCGAGCGTCAGTAGCTGGCTGGCAATCCAGCCCTGTCGACCTTTGGGCGTCACCACCTCATACCAAACCCCACCACTCGCGTCGCGACCGCTGCCGATCATCTGCAGGCGGTCACCGACTTCTACCGTATCGACCACGCCGTGGTTGGTTCCGGCTGAGGCTCGAACGTTCTTCCAACCCGGCTGGCCGGATACGGTTGAGTTCGCTCCAGCAGCGACTTCAGGACGGCGCGGCTCAGGCGCGGGAGACGGAGAAGGCACTGCCTGAGGCGTTGCTGTCGGCTTGGGGGCCGGCTGAGCGGTGGCGGTTGGTTGGGCTGCGGGTTGGGCTGCAGCTGCAGCCGTCTCTTGAGCGGGTTCGGGGGTGGCAGGTTGGGTAACTTCTGCTGTGGCTGGCTCAGTCGGAGTCGGAGTCGCTACATCGTTGCCGGAGAATCCTTTAACTAGGACGGCACCGAGCAGTACGCTACCGCCGACGAGACCGCCAATAATAACAGCATTTTTCCACTGACCTGTGGGCTGAGGTGACTGTGACTGTGACATGAGGTTTTGCCTCTTACGACTGGGATAAAGGTTATGTAAAGCCAACCTGTGTTGCCAAAATTGGGCTCACAGGAGATAAACAGAATAAGGAGAGTTGTTATGTAGCAAGCAGCAGGACAGGACGACCGCAAAATAGCGGTACGGCAGTGCTGTATTAGCGCTGTATTAGCAGTGGTGAGAGGACAGCCCTGGATTAACCCGGTGTAGATTCGGGGGCTTCAGTAATTTCTCCGTTCTTGATTTCTCCATTCTTAAATTAGGAAAAATAGCGGAAAAATAACCCTCGATAATTACTACCTCATTCATAGTGCCCATTCCAGATGGAGACAATCAGATGAGGGGCGTTGTCACAGTGTTGTGCATGAGCGCGGGCCACGACGCGCGAGAAGTCGTTACTGTGCTGGTGGCAATTTCACGCGGCGGGTCAAAATTGCCATGACTTCGTTAGGTCTGCCGGTGGGCAGCAACCTACTCCAGTCGTTGGGCTCAGCGTGGCGTCTGCGGTGCAGGTCTTGAATGCTGAGCCTGACGGCTTCCGGACTGCCAAATAGCAGGTGGCGTACGCACTCGGCACTGGGGGCAGGGTCGGGAAGCTGAAAGTTTGCCTGTGCGGATGGAGCGGCAGGCGAAACGGTGGACGCAACCGCGCCCGAAGAAGTTGTTTGTCGCATGTGTTCTGGCTCTCGATAGTATATCCATCTGAATAAGGCAGATATACTGCGAACTATCCGTATATCCACCCGATTTGAGGTAAATATCCCGCAAAAGCCAGTTCAATCAATCGTTATGCCGCTGAACATTTTAGTCGTATTTGCTATTGCTTATGCTGCGTGTGTCCGCGAAATACTGCCGAACGGATCGCTGTTTATTTGAATTTGAACAGCTAGGCTCAGATAACCGCTTGACTTTCGAAATGCTGAAGCATCGCTAGGCTTACAAGTAATGAACCCAGTAGCATTGGTCGTCAAATTAGCAGGAAATGGAGGTGAAGCATGAGTCGATTAACCCTTCGATTACCAGAAACACTACACCAGCAACTGGCTAACTTGGCAGAAGGTGAAGGCACCGCTAGTGAATCTGTGCAATTATTGCAAGAAAGGGATCTATATAACTAACCCAGCACGGATATGAATCATGCGTTCTAACATTGACCCCACGAAAATAGAGCACCTGATGACTATTTTGGGTCAAGAAGCTCGTGGCTCAGGCTGTATTTACTTTACAGGGGGTGCCAGTGCGTTACTGATTGGATGGCGTAGCTCTACCGTCGATATCGATATTCGGCTAGACCCTGAACCTCCAGGAATTTTTCAAGCCATTGCCAAACTCAAACAAAAATTGAATATTAATATTGAATTAGCTTCTCCCCAAGATTTCTTGCCACCACTTCCAGGGTGGCGTGACAGAAGTGTTTTTATTGGTAGACGTGGCCAAATTGACTTTTACCACTATGACTTTACAGCTCAAGCACTGTCTAAATTATCTAGGGGGTATGATCGTGACCTTAACGATGTTCGAGCAATGTATGAACAAAGACTATTTTCACTAGACGATTTACGTAATTGTTTTGAAGCTATCGAGTCTGAATTAATTCGCTTTCCTTCTATTAATCCTGAAATTCTAAAAGGTAGAGTCAATTCTTTTATTGAGCAGACATGATAGAAAGAGATTTCATGAACCTTGAAGAGTTGCCAGGAGCAGAATTAATACTACCTGGACTAGAGGATTTACATAGTGGTAAGTCTAAAACGGTTGGGGCATTGTTGATTGCGATCGCATCAATACGCTTAACTGAAGCAGGCTTATATTTTCCCAAAAGTCATCTAATGCCAGAGCCAGAATTAACGTTGTATGATCGTCTACAGAATGAACGAGACGATGCTTATCCTTATTACAATGCTTTATTGAGTAGCCTTAACAGTTTTTGCAATGCACTTGAACTGACCAAAGTCGCCTAACGCTGCGTCGGTGCGGACGGTACAAAGGCTATCAACTAAAATCAAAGCTGCTGAACGCCGCACAAATACACCGTTAGCCAGCATAAGTATTCGACCACTTTTTTCTCTAGCGACCTCACCTATTTTGCCGGAATGCATAGCGAAACCGAATTTAGAGATTTAGAGCGATTGGAACATCAGTAACCATCTGTTCAATAAATCGCTGTAGACGGATAGGCTGATGACGAGCGGATAGATAGGCCATGTGAATCGTCAGCCGGGGAGCACGCCAACTGGGTAAAATATCTACCAGCGTTCCTTTCTGAAGCTCTGTTTGAATAAACCAGCGGGGGAATACCGCAATTCCCAGACCTGCCAGCGTTGCCTGACGTAGCGCAAAAATGTTGTTAGTGGCCAGGCGGACGTCAGGCAACAGCGTTGTAGTTTTACCGTCTGCATGGGTCAGCGGAATCCGACCGCCCTCAAACGGGTCCAGCGCTAGCCAGGGTAGCGCCTCTAAATCCTTCATCTGACTGGGCTGGGTCCCCAGCAGTGGAGGCGCTGCGACCGCTAGCCGCTCTACCTCACACAAAGGCGTTACCGTTAGCGACGTGTCTAAAACAGGGCCAATCTTTATCCAGCAGTCACAGCCGACTTCTGCAAAGCGAATGTCGTGGTCCTCTAGCTGCCAGGATAGCGAAACGTTAGGGTACTGCTGCTGAAATGCGATCGCAATATCAATCAGGTGGAGCTGCCCCAGGGCGAAGGGCGCAACCACCTTTAATCGGCCTCTAACCTCGCTATCGGCATTGATATATCGATCTTCTATGGCCTCCCAGTCGTCCAACAGCCGACGCGCATCGGCCATGAGCTCTGCCCCGGCTGCCGTTAGCGAGAGCGTGTGGGTGGTGCGCTGCATCAGCTGCGTTTTAAACCGCGACTCCAACTCGGCCAGCTGACGGCTCACCGACGGCTGCGAAAGGCCCAGGTCCCGCGCCGCAGCGCTAATGCTGCCCGCATCGGCAATCCGCACAAACGTCTCAAGCAGGATCAGCCGATCTAGCGACTTACTCATTCGTTTTCTAAATATCAGCTATTTTTGTTACTCGTCTACACAATAGCTGACCGCGCGGTCATAGTGAGTACAGCTTTGGAGAACAGCGATGCAAGAGATTCAAAAAACGTTCAAGCTGGGCGGAGAACTCTCGGTGAATCGGATCGGCTACGGCGCCATGCGGCTCACCGGTCAGCCTGGAAATTTTGGCCCCTATGCTGACTGGGAGCAGGGGAAAGCGCTACTGCAGCGGGCGGTCGAGCTGGGAGTGAACCTGTTTGACTCGGCTCGCTCCTACGGCCCTGAATGGACCGATAAGCTGATTGGGGAGGCAATTGACGCGGGGCCGGTGGTGGTGGCTACTAAAGGTGGCGTTGACAAGCCTGCGCCTGGTCAGATTGTGGTCGACGGTTCCCCTGCCACGTTGATGCAGCAAATCGACGACGCGCTGAGAAACCTACACGTTGATCGCATCGATCTGTTTCAGCTTCACCGGGTCGATCCTAAAACGCCTTTAGAAACCTCAGTAGAGGCACTCAAGACGGCGCAGGATGCGGGCAAGATTCGCTTTATTGGGCTATCCAACGTAGATAGGGCTCAGCTAGATCTCGCCCTATCAGTCGCACCCATTGCCTCGGTACAAAACCGATTCAACCAGGCTGAACAGGGCCAGAACGACCTGGTAGACTACACCGCTGAGCAAGGAATCGCCTTCATCCCCTACGGTCCGCTGGGGGCCAACCCCATGAAACAGGGAGCAGCCTTACCCGCCCAATCGTCTCTAGCGTGGCTACTGCAGCGCTCACCCAACATCATCGTCATCCCGGGAACAACTTCGATTGCCCACCTTGAAGAGAATATTCAAACCTGGGAGACAATCGTAACCGACGAGTAGAACCTCAAACGCAAAAGGTAGAAGCGCTCAGTCTTCTACCTCCTACCTCCTATCTCCTGTTTCCTATCTCCTACCTTCTAAAAGCCGACCCTGACCGTCTAACCCTTAACCAAGTCAGTCTACTCCTCTAGAAAGCCGCTTCTTTCTCCAACAGATCTTCGATTGTCAGGTTAGTTTCCGCGTTCCCGTCAAAGACCGTTCCGACCTTTCGATTGATCAGGTGATCGATTGCCAGCCCATAGGCATCGTTGGGGAGTGGCTCGTAGCCAACGTCAGCGACGACCGTGCGGGCATTGCCCAGATAGAACTCAACAAACGCAGCTACCGCCGGATTGCTTTCGAGGGCGTCAACGCTGGCGTAGATGAATAGAGGACGCGCTAGCGGCTGGTACTCGCTCGAACGAATGGTTTCGCCTGAGGGTGCGATGGGGCCGCTACCACTATCAACGGCGACGGAGTTGAGGGTATTTTGAGCGTCTTTGTAGTAGGCAAAGCCAAAGTAGCCAAGCGCGTTGGGATCTTCCTGTACGCCGAGAACCAGTTCGGTATCATCTTCGCTAGCGGTGTAGTCGGTCCGGCTCTCGCCGCTCTCTCCCATCACCACTTCAGTAAAGTAGTCAAACGTCCCCGAGTCTTCGCCTGGGCCATACAGCGCAATGGGTTCATCGGGCCAGTCGGCACGAATTTGGTTCCATCGGGTGATTGAGCCTTCTGCGTTGGGTTCCCAAAGCATTTCTAGCTCGTCGAGGGTGATGTCTTCGGCCCAAGTGTTCTCGCTGTTGACTACCACCGTGAGGGCATCAAAGGCAACCGGCAGCTCAATATATTCCACCCCGTTCGCCTTACATTCGGCCATTTCGTCCTGGGTGATGGGGCGAGAAGCGTCGCTAATGTCGGTTTCACCCGCACAGAATTTCTCAAAACCGCCACCAGTGCCCGAAAACTCAACGTTGATGTCCGGACTCTCTGGCTTTGCCTGCTTGAATCGGTCGGCCATCTCAACCGTGATTGGGTACACCGTACTCGATCCGTCAATCTGTAGCGCGTCCCCCGCCGCAATGGCCTCAGTGTCAGGGGGAGCACTGTCGGCTAGCGGCGTTGTCGAGGGTGCGGAACAGCCCACCAGCGCAGCGGTGAGTAAAAAGGCAATTGAAGTACCCAGTTGAGTGTGGTCCATCCATCTAGTCTCCCAGCATGAAGGTGTTCTTGTACCAGCGGAACAGAAGACGCTTGTATAGACGCTTTTGCAGAGATTTTGCATAAATCTGAGGTCCGTTTGAGCATCCCCATGTATCAAAAATAACGATATTGTGGAAGACAAAGATAATGAAAAGGTTAAGCCACGATAGAAGATTTCTATCGTGAAAATAGGCGTGATAGGGCTCTTACTAGGGGCGATAGGGAATGGAACGGTCGGTAATACCCAATCTGGATGCGATGGACGTTCAAGTATCGACCGCTTAACAATTCACCGTCGGTTAACCGGGTAGCGGCTATATTATGGGGGCTGATTTCGATGAGCTGAGCCCCTCCATGCGTCAAGTCAACTTCGTCGTTATATTTGTCATTTGTCTAGCCCTGGTCCTCTTTGGTATCGAGAATACCGAACCGGCGACGATTCACATCGTGAAGGGGGTCGAGATTGACGCCCCGCTGTGCGTGGAACTCATTATCGCGTTGGGTATCGGGGCAACGTTAGCCTGGATCTTTAGCGTATGGGCACAGGTGCAGGGCTATTTCAATATCAATCCCCAGGTGCAGCAGCGTGAGCTGCGCATTCAGCAGCTTGAAGAGGATGTCGAGCGATATCGGGTGGAGTTAGAAGAGCAGCAGCCGATGTTGCCCGCTTCTGAAGAGGCTAAGAGTGAGGCCTTTGTGCAGTAGCGTCAGAACAATTCAGATCAATAGCGTCAGATGGGCGCTGAGCATCTTGCTACATAAGATTCGCACTATTGCATACATTTGCACTATATAGTGGCCTACGCTATAGTGCAGTCGTTCTCAACCGGGTAGCCCATGGCGCTGTCGCTGGCTCAAAATGCGATCGCATTCCTGATTGACCTGGCCGAACAGGGTGAGGTCAACCCCTGGGACGTCAACGTGATTGACGTCATCGATCGCTTTCTCAAGACCCTTAAGGACGATCCGAAGCCGGTTAAAAACACCCATGGCCGCTCGCCCTACGAGCAAAACCTATCCGAGTCGGGGCAAGCCTTTTTGTATGCCTCGATGCTGGTGCTGCTCAAGGCTGACACCCTGATCCGTACGGAAATCCAAGAAGAAGAGCTGGGGTTTGAGGACGAAGATTTCTTTGACCCAGATGAGCTGGTTCCGACCGCACTGCCGCGTAACCTGGAGCGGCACATCCATCGTCGGGCTGTGGCGGCCCCGCCTGAAAAGCGGCAGGTCACCCTACAAGAGCTGATCACCCAGCTTGAGACCATTGCTGAGGCCATGCAAAACCCGGCCCAGCGTAGCCGCGCCCAGCGAATCAAGCCCCACTCCAAGCGCAAGGCCGTTCGCGCCATTGCCCAGCTGGCCCACCAGGAAAACCTGTCTGAAATTGCCGAAGCCCTTTCCTCCTTTCTCGATCGGTATTGGGAGCAGCTGGATGAGGCCGTAGATTGGATCGATTTTGAGCTGCTGCTAGACCACTGGGCCAACTTTCGCCCCGATGTGCTGGGCGGTCCGATTACCGAAGCGCTGACTGAGGACGCCTACCGCCATGAAAAGGTGGGCGTGTTTTGGGGGCTGCTGTTTCTTTCCTCTCAGGCCAAAGTTGAGCTGGGTCAGGACGAGTTTTACCAGGATCTAAAGGTGCGTCACCTGGCCCACGAGCCGGGAGTGGAAGCGTCTGAAAACCCAGCGCCCGGAACTACAGCACCCGGAACCCCAGCGCTAGATGTGCCATCTTATGTATTGCCGGACTAATGTATTGCCGGACTAATGTATTGCCGGACTAATGGCGGGATAGTTAAGAATATCGGGATGGTTGGGCGTGCGATCGCACTCAACTGAATATCGGGGCCGAATACCTGCAAAAACGAACACTTATTTATAAAAGTTGTTCAGTTTTTGTTCAGAAATCTGTAATGGGCCAATGAAGAGTGGTTCAGGTGCCTGGGTACACTGTGACTGGCCTTGCTAGCATAGCCGGGTCAGTAAGGTTATTTGTGCAGGGTGTGCGTGTATTCTACTATTCAAGTGTTCATACATTAGAATTTTTAATACCATGGAGCGCTCTGGCCTGAGGGTCAGCAGTGCAGGTGTCCTAAGCAGGGTGCCCCAGGCGAAGGGTGCCAGGCAGGACAGCAAATGCCATATTTGAACGGGCATCGGTCTAAAATTTTATCCAAATAAGCAGTTGAGGAATTGAGAGAGCATCTATGAAAGCCATGATTCTGGCCGCTGGTAAGGGAACTCGGGTTCGCCCCATCACTTACACCATTCCCAAGCCCATGATTCCGATTATGCAGAAGCCGGTAATGGAGTTCTTGCTAGAGCTGCTCCGCCACCACGGCTTCGATCAGATTATGGTGAATGTCAGCCACCTCGCGAACGAAATTGAAGGCTATTTCCGTGATGGTCAGCGGTTTGGGGTGGACATTGCCTATTCCTTTGAAGGCCACATCACCCCCGATGGTGAGCTTAAGGGACAGGCCCTAGGGTCCGCTGGTGGCATGCGTAAGATTCAGGACTACTCTCCTTTCTTTGACGATACATTTGTCGTGCTGTGCGGAGATGCGCTGATCGATACCGATCTCAGCGATGCCGTGCGCCAGCACAAGGAAAAAGGCTCCATCGCTACGATCGTGATGAAGTCGGTGCCGCTGAAGCAGGTTCCCAGCTATGGCGTCGTGGTAACCGATGATTCGGGTCGGATCAAGTCCTTCCAAGAAAAGCCTGCGGTTGAAGAAGCGCTCAGCACCGACATCAACACGGGTATTTACATTTTTGAACCCGAGATCTTTGATTACATCCCCTCTGGCTGTGAGTTTGACATTGGCGGCGATCTATTCCCCAAACTGGTTGAGTCCGGCGCGCCGTTTTACGGCATCAGCATGGACTTTGAGTGGGTGGATATCGGCAAAGTCCCGGACTACTGGCAGGCCATCCAGGATGTGCTGACGGGTCAGGTCAAGGGCGTCAACATTCCGGGGCATGAGGTACGTCCCGGCGTTTATGCCGGTCTCAACGTCAAAGCCAACTGGGACAAGATCAATATCGAAGGCCCGGTCTACATCGGCGGTCGTGCCCATATCGAGGATGGCGCCACCATCATCGGTCCGAGCATGATCGGCCCTAACTGCTGCATTTGCAGCGGGGCCGTAGTCGACAAGAGCGTCATCTTTGAGTATTCCCGCATTGGTCCGGGTGTCCGTTTGGTGAATAAGCTAGTGTTTGGTCGCTACTGTGTTGATAAGAACGGCGCTTCCATCGATATGAAGGCCGCTGCGCTTGACTGGCTGATTACCGATACCCGTCAGGCTGTGTTGGCTGAGCCGCCGTTAGAGCACCGTGCTTTGGCCGAACTGCTCAACCAGCAGCACTCGGTCGCTCAGTAGCCCCGCTGTGTAGCCCCATTGTTTAGTCGGCCCGTTTTTTGATCAACCCGGTGTTAGATAAGCGAGCGTGGAAACACGTTCGCTTATTGGTGCGCTTCCCTATTCTGATAGCAGGCAGAGCCCGCTGCCGCTGTGGATATTAGCAGTACCGCCAGGAGCGATCGCACCGTCAGCGTTTCGCCCAAAATTACCATGCCCGCCAGCGTTGCCGCCATCGGCTCCAGGCTTAGCAGTACCCCAAACACGTTGACCGGCAGCTGGCGCAGCGCCATTAGCTCAAAGCTGTAGGGCAGCACGGACGACATCAGTGCGACGCCAGCCGCAATGGCGAGAATGTCTGGGCGCAGCAGGTCCAAACCCGATGCGGCGATTCCGATGGGGGCCAGCAGACCAGCGCCAAAGGCCATCGCCCAAGCCAACCCATCAATGCCGGGGAGGGCCTGCCCAGCACGGGCCGACATCAAAATGTAACCGGCCCAGCACAGCCCTGCGGCCAGGGCCAGCCCCACTCCCATCCAGTCGAGGGTGAAATCGCCAATGGGGGCGAGTAGCACGACCCCAACTGCGGCCAGCGCTGTCCACAGTCCGTCTATCCAGCGGCGTGATTTGACCACCGCTAGCCCCAGCGGTCCGGTAAACTCTAATGCCACCGCAATACCCAGGGGAATGCGGGCAATTGCCAGGTAAAACAGCGAATTCATCAGCGCCAGCGACGCCCCAAACCCGACGATGACCGGCCATCGGCTTTGGGTGGCGGCGCTCCAACGGGGTCGCCACACCGCTAGCAAAATGCAGGCCCCCAGCGCCACACGCAAAAACACGATACCCAGCGGCCCCACCTGTCCAAACAGCGTTTTGGCAAAGGCGGACCCAACCTGAGTGGAGATGACCGAAAAAATCACCAGCGCAGGCGGCGGCAGCACCGGTTTCAGGGCAGTGGGTTTCATAATGTCTGGGCGCGATTAAGAGGCTCTGCCCAACGATACCCGGTGCCCCGGTAAACGGATAGGTTCAGTTGATTGAACTCATCTGAGCAGATGCTCATTTCGATAGACGCCGATGGGTTCCCCGTCTTAACGGCCCCAGACAGATGGCACCGCATGGCTGCGCCCATTTAGGCCTGAACGCTGGTAGATTGCCCCGGAGATTGGGCTACCTTACGCCGGAGCAGTTGGTCGTAGTGAGCTAACAGCCGCCGGACCTGGCTAGGGGAGAGACGCCCCTGTCGATACAGCCAGAGTAGGTTGTTTTTGATTCTTTCTCGGTCATCGTAGCGCATGGTTTTTGACTCTCCTGATGCCGCTTTGTGGCGCTTGCGGCATCAGCGAATCGGTTTTGATCGTTACCTATCTATATAGTGACCGATGGATTGTCACTGTGACAGCAGTTGTGACAATTGTTGTAGTATTCGCTACACACCGTCAGTTGCGGCTGCTTCAGCTAAGCGACCAGGCTCCTTCATCTGCTCTGCTAGGAAGGTGGTCAGTAGCTGCACCTTGGTCGACAGATGACGATTGACCGGATACAGCACGGATATTGATAGCACCGTGGGCGGAAAGTCTTTGAGAATGGGCTGCAGTGCGCCCGATGACAGCTCGGGCTGAATCATAAAAACGGGGAGTAGCGTGATACCCAGCCCTCGAACGGCGGCTTCTTTGAGCACGTCGCCGTTGTTAGAGCACAGTCGGCTGTTGACCCCTACCGAGATTTCTTCCCCGGACAGCTGCTGCAGCTTCCAGCTATTGCCCGTGGAGAGATAGCCGTAGTGCAGGCAGTCGTGCTGCTTGAGCTCGGTTGGGTGGGTGGGGGTGCCGCGTTGAGTCAGGTAGCCAGGGGCGGCACAGACGACGCGGGGCGCAGGTGCCAGAGTGCGGGTCAGTAGGCTGGCGGCGGGGGCTGCGTTGGCAATTCGGATCACCGCGTCGTAGCCCTCGGTGATGGGGTCAATGAAGCGGTCTTCTAGGGTCAGCTGAATCTGCAGGTCAGGGTATTGGGCGGCGAAAGTTGCGATCGCAGGGGCGACCCGCAATATCCCAAAGGACATCGGCGCGTTGATCTTGAGGGTACCCTTGGGCTCTGCCTGCAGCTGGGCCACGGCCCGTTCGGCCTCATCGACATCAGCCAAAATCGCCAGACAGCGCTCGTAAAAGGCCAGCCCCGTCTGGGTCGGCGATACCTTGCGCGTGCTGCGGTGCAGCAGCTGTACCCCAAGATCGTTCTCCAGATTGTGTACCAGCTTGTTGACCGCTGACCGAGACAGATCCATCTGCCGCGCCGCCGCCGCAAAGCCCCCGGCCTCGACCACCTGCACAAACGCCCGCATGCTTTCGAACTTGTCCATGGTTTTAAGCTAGCAGGGTTCTCAGCGGCAGCGAGCCTGGTCCCAGCATCCCGTGGCCCTATCCCTGTCCTGGCCCCATTCCAATCGTTCCGGCATAGACGGCCTGCTCAGACAGCTCATCCTCGATGCGTAGCAGCCGGTTGTACTTTGCCACGCGCTCACTTCGGCACAGCGATCCGGTCTTGATCTGCCCGGCTCGCGTAGCCACGGCCAAATCGGCAATGGTCGTATCTTCAGTCTCGCCTGAGCGGTGACTGATGACCGAGGTCAGGCGATTCCGCGTCGCCAGATCGATCGTCTCCAGGGTTTCGGTAAGTGTGCCGATCTGGTTGAGCTTGATCAAAATGGAGTTGGCCGCCACCAGCTCAATGCCGTTCTGCAGACGGGTTGGATTGGTAACAAACAGGTCGTCGCCCACCAGCTGGACGCGACTACCAATGCGGTTGGTGAGGGCTTTCCAGTTATCCCAGTCGTCCTCATGCAAGCCGTCTTCAATCGAGATAATCGGATACTGGCCGCTAATTTTGTCCAGGTATTCAATCAGCTCGGCGGGGGTGTGGGCGCTGCCGTCGTAGGTGTACTTGCCGTCCTGGTAGAATTCGCTAGCGGCCACGTCCAACGCCAAAGCCACTTGCTCTCCGGGTTTGTAGCCCGCTGCGCCAATGGCATCAATCAATATTTCTAGCGCTTCTTCATTAGAGCCCAGGTTAGGTGCGTAGCCACCCTCGTCACCGACACCGCCGAGCAGTCCCTTTTCATTCAGCACTTTGCTCAGGCTCGAAAACACCTCCGCTCCCCAACGCAATGCCTCTCGGAAGCTGGTTGCGCCGATGGGGACGATCATAAATTCTTGAATATCAACGTTGTTGTTGGCATGGGCCCCGCCGTTGATCACGTTCATTAGGGGGACGGGCAGTACGTTCGCCATCGGCCCACCCAGATAGCGGTACAGTGGCAGGGCCACCGCCTGAGCCGCCGCCTTGGCGTTGGCCAGGGAAACGGACAGGATCGCGTTCGCCCCGATGTTCGACTTGTTCTCAGACCCGTCCAGGGCCAGCATCGCCCGGTCGACCACCATCTGCTCCAGGGCGTTGAGCCCCATCAGCTCGCGGGCGATCTTTTCTTCGACATTGGCCACCGCCTTGAGTACCCCTTTGCCGCCGTAACGCGCGCTGTCGCCGTCCCGCAGTTCGTGGGCTTCAAAGGAGCCGGTTGATGCGCCACTAGGAACCTGGGCAATGCCGGCTGCGCCACCTGACAGATAAACCTCTGCTTCGATGGTGGGTCGTCCCCGCGAGTCTAGAATTTCACGCGCGCGAATATCTTCAATGGCGGTATCGAGTACGTCCAGCATGGGTTCCTTGGTTGTAGCGAGTATCAGTATTGCGATACAAGCATACGGGCTAACGACTCAAGAAGGATAGAACACAGGCTTCCAAACCCCGGTTGAATTTCAGGAAATCCATATAATCCACCTGTTCGAGCGCATTACTGGGACGGGAGGGGCTCACCGGATTGGGGAAAACCTGGCAAAATAGAGGGCGACAGCCCAAGCGCTGACTTGTCAGTTCGCACCTTTCTCCCCCCGTTTCCCATGCGCCTACTGCACACCATGCTCCGCGTCGGCAACCTCGACACTTCGATCCAGTTCTACTGTGACGTGCTAGGGATGACCCTGATTCGCAAAAAGGACTACCCCGGCGGTCGCTTTACCCTGGCCTTTGTCGGCTATGGCGACGAGTCCGACCACAGCGTCATCGAACTCACCCACAACTGGGACACCGATAGCTACGACCTGGGCGACGGTTATGGGCACATCGCCCTTGGCGTGGATGACATTTACACCACCTGCGAGCAGATTCGGT
Source organism: Cyanobacteria bacterium J06648_16 (assembly GCA_039817185.1). GTDB lineage: Bacteria > Cyanobacteriota > Cyanobacteriia > Phormidesmidales > Phormidesmidaceae > CAWUKV01. Next base: position 43,954 of record JBCBWI010000020.1, read on the forward strand.
CCCAGGGCGGCAACGTCGTCCGCGAACCCGGTCCGATGAAGCACGGTTCGACGGTGATTGCCTTTGTAACTGACCCCGACGGGTACAAAATTGAGCTGATTCAGCTGGGCACCCAGGGTTCGGCGAAGCAGGAAAAGGAGACGGCAGCCGCCTAGCAAAAGTGAAATAGTGAAGTGGTGAGATAGTGAAGCAGCGTTAGGCCTGCAGTAGGTTGACTTCACGCCCCACGCCTGCCTCAGCCGTTAATATACTGTAGTATTCACACACCTGTCTCCCTGCCCGTACCGCCCCTTCATGCAGCCTACGAATCCTGATCAGTTTACCGAAAAAGCCTGGGAAGCCATTGTCGAAGCCCAGGATGTTGCCCGTAGGTTTCGGCAGCAGTATCTAGAAGTTGAGCACGTAGCGGTAGCGCTGCTAGAGCAGCAGGGGCTGGCAGACACCATTCTCAGCCGGATTAATCTATCCCCCGAACTGCTGCTCCAGGAGTTGGAGACCTACTCTAAACGGCAGGCACGGGTGCGGGCTGCCGCCGATAGTACGCTGTACCTGGGCCAGAGCCTAGACCGTATGCTCGACGGGGCAGAGGCCGCGCGGGTTGAGCTAGAGGACGAGTTTATCTCGGTCGAGCACCTGCTGATTGGCTTTGCCGAAGACGAACGCATCGGGCGACGGCTGCTGCGCGGCTTTGAGGTTGATGCGGCCAAGCTGATGATCGCCATCCAGGCCGTGCGGGGCAAGCAGAAGGTCGTAGACCAGACCCCCGAAAGCGCCTACGAAGCCCTCGAAAAGTACGGCATGGATTTAACCGAGGCAGCTCGCAGCGGCCGCCTTGATCCGGTGATTGGCCGAGACGAAGAGATTCGTCGGGTGATTCAGGTCCTGTCCCGGCGCAGCAAGAACAATCCCGTGCTGATTGGGGAGCCAGGGGTAGGCAAAACGGCCATTGCCGAGGGGCTGGCCCAGCGCATTCTCAACAGCGATGTGCCCGAATCGCTCAAAAACCGACGACTGATTTCGCTCGACATCGGTAGCCTGATTGCCGGGGCCAAATATCGCGGCGAGTTTGAAGACCGGCTGCGCTCCGTGCTCAAAGAGGTGACCGAGTCGGACGGACAGGTGGTGCTGTTCATTGACGAACTTCACACCGTAGTGGGTGCAGGGGCTGGGCAGAGCAACGTCGATGCCGGTAACTTACTTAAACCCATGCTGGCCCGAGGCGAGCTGCGCTGCATTGGGGCAACCACTCTGGATGAGTACCGCAAGCACATCGAAAAGGACGCGGCCCTGGAACGGCGCTTTCAGCAGGTCTACATCGACCAGCCCAGCGTAGATAACGCCATTTCGATCTTGCGCGGGCTGAAGGAACGCTACGAGGTGCACCACGGGGTCAAAATTGTGGACTCGGCCCTGGTGGCCGCCGCCACCCTTTCCGATCGCTACATTAGCGATCGCTTTTTGCCCGACAAGGCCATTGACTTGATTGACGAAGCCGCTGCTAAGCTCAAAATGGAGATTACCTCCAAGCCAGTGGAGTTAGAGACCATTGACCGCAGGCTGATGCAGCTGGAGATGGAAAAACTCTCCTTAGAAGGAGAAGAAGAGTCTTCTTCGAAAGCGTATAAGACCTCACGGCAGCGTCTGGGGCGCATCCAAAAAGAAATGGACAAGCTGTCGGTGAAGCAAAAGACGCTGACCGATCAGTGGCAGGCTGAAAAGCAGCTGCTGAACGCGATCAACACGCTTAAGGAAGAAGAGGATAGGCTGCGGCTACAGGTTGAGCAGGCCGAGCGGGCCTACGACCTGAACCGAGCTGCCCAGATCAAGTATGGCCGACTGGAGGCTGTGCAGGCCGAGCAGGAGATTTTTGAAAATAAGCTGCAGGAGATTCAGTCAAAGGGCTCAACCCTGCTGCGGGAGCAGGTCACCGAAGAAGACATTGCCGAGATTGTAGCTAAGTGGACCGGCATTCCGGTGAATCGGCTGATGGAGTCGGAGCGGCAGAAGCTGCTGCAGTTGGAGGGCCATCTGCACAAGCGCGTAATCGGTCAGTCTGAGGCAGTAACGGCAGTGGCGGCGGCGATTCGGCGGGCGCGGGCAGGCATGAAAGATCCGGCTAAGCCAATTGGCTCGTTTATGTTCATGGGGCCGACCGGTGTGGGCAAAACTGAGTTGGCGCGGGCGCTGGCAGAGTTTCTGTTCGACGCCGAAGAGGCGATGATCCGTCTGGACATGTCGGAGTACATGGAAAAGCAAAACGTGATGCGTTTGATTGGCGCACCCCCTGGATACGTCGGCTATGAGGAGGGGGGACAGCTCACCGAAGCGGTGCGGCGACATCCCTACTCGGTACTGCTACTGGATGAGGTGGAGAAGGCCCACGCTGACGTGTTTAATGTGTTTTTGCAGATCCTCGATGATGGTCGAGTGACCGACTCCCAGGGCCGTACGGTCGACTTTCGCAATACGATCATTGTGATGACGACCAATATTGGCAGTGACGATATTCTGGAAGTTGCGGGGGATGATTCTCAGTACGAGGAAATGCAGACGCGGGTGACGGCGGCGTTGCGATCGCACTTTCGCCCCGAATTTCTCAACCGGGTTGACGACATCATCCTCTTCCACCCGCTCAGCAAAGATGAGCTACGCTCCATCGTGGTGATTCAGCTCAAGCGCATTCACCAGCTGCTAGCGGACCAGAAAATCAAGCTCAAGCTCTCCGATGCGGCCATCGATCACGTGGCAGAGGTTGGCTACGACCCAGTCTACGGGGCAAGACCGCTGAAGCGAGCTATCCAGCGGGAGCTAGAGAACCCGATTGCCACCAAAATTCTCGAAAACACCTTCACCGAAGGCAGCACCGTGCTGATTGACTTCATTGAGGGGCGGCTGAAGTTTCAGGTAAAGGAGTAAGGGGGAAAGACTGGCTGGGGCCATAAATTCAAACTGGGTCAGCCATTTTGGTGGCTACTTGAGCGGGCGAGCGAGACGCTCACCCCACACCCATCGGGATTGCTCAGAGGCTTGATATCAACTCTCACAGGTTGTCAGAGGCCTGAGCGATACCAGGGACTGCTTAATCGCCGCTATAAACTCGTCAATCCGCTCGTAGGTCGTATTCCAAGAACACATCAATCGGGCACCGCCCTCGCCGATGAAGGTATAAAACTGCCAGCCCTGTTCGTGTAGTGTTTGAATCAGGGGAAGCGGCATCTCGACAAAGACGGCATTGGCATGCCGGGGAAACAGGATCTTGAGTTCGGCTATCTGAGCCAGCTGTTCTTCTAGATAGGCCGCGCAGGCATTGGCATGCCGGGCATTTTTGAGCCAGGCACCGGTCTCTAGCAGACCTAAAAACTGAGCAGACAGATATCGCATTTTTGAGGCGACCTGCCCCGACTGCTTACAATGGTAGTCAAAATCTTCGGCTAGCGATCTATCAAAGAACAGAATGGCCTCACCCAAGGCCATGCCGATTTTGGTGCCGCCGAAGCAAAGCACGTCGACGCCGCTGTGCCAGGTCAGCTCGGCTGGGCTGACCGCCATCGCTGCAACGGCGTTAGAAAATCGCGCTCCGTCCATGTGCAGCTTCAGCTGATAGCAATCGGCCACGGTACGAATTTTTCTGAGTTCTTCAAGGGTATAGAGGGTGCCCAGCTCGGTTGACTGCGTAAGGCTGATGGCTTTGGGCTTGGGATAGTGCAGATCGCTACGCTTGTTGACAATTCCAGTAATGGACTCGGGCGTCAGCTTACCGTTCTTGCCTTTGCCTAGCAGCAGTTTGGAGCCGTGGGTAAACAGTTCGGGGGCGCCGCATTCATCGGTCTCGACGTGGGCCACCTCGTGACAGACAATGCTGTGGTACGAGCGGCAGAGCGTACCCAGCGCCAGCGAATTGGCGGCAGTGCCGTTAAAGACAAAAAAGACCTCACAGTTAATTTCGAAGATCTCTCGAAACAGATCGGTTGCTCGCTGGGTCCAGTCGTCTTCTCCATAGGCTGGAGCATAGCCCGAATTGGCCTTTTCGAGATAGGCCATCACCTCTGGACAGATACCGGCATAATTGTCGCTGGCAAATTGCTCAAGCATAGGCAAACAGGTTAGAAGAGAGATTTGACATATTCACGGCGCATCTGGGCAATGGCATCTACCGAAATTCCCTTCGGACACACTGCCTGACATTCTCCGTGATTAGAACAGTCACCAAAGCCTTCCGTGGCCATCTGTTCGGTCATCGCGGTTACCCGCTGCTTGCGCTCCACCTGTCCCTGGGGTAGCAGCGCCAGGTGAGAAATTTTTGCCGCTGTAAACAGAGACGCCGATGCATTGGGGCAGGCCGCCACACAAGCCCCGCAGGCAATGCAGGCCGCATAGTCAAATGCCCGATCCGCATCGGCCTTGGGCACGGGGATCGTGTTCGCCTCGGGCGCAGCCCCTGTTTTCACCGAGACGTAGCCCCCCGCCGTCACAATCCGATCAAAGGCGCTGCGGTCTACCACCAAATCTTTCACGATTGGAAAGGCCGTTGCCCGCCAGGGCTCTACCGTTACGGTCTGTCCGTCCTCAAAATGGCGCAGGTACAGCTGACACACAGACGTGCGTTGCTGTGGCCCATGAGCCTGCCCGTCGATCATCATGCCGCAGGAGCCGCAGATGCCCTCGCGGCAGTCGTGGTCGAACTCAATGGGGACCTCACCCTGGTCGATCAATTGCTCGTTGAGCCGGTCGAGCAATTCTAGAAAGGACATATCGGGCTGGGCGTCGGGGATGGTGTACCGGGCAAAGTCACCCGACTGGTTGGCCCCGGCCTGGCGCCAGATTTTGAGGTGGAGTTGCATTGTTTAGGACGGTCACGGCTACCCCTATGGTAGACGATAGCTACTGATAGCCCTAGATACTGATAGCCCTGAAGGCGATTAGAGCGAAAGATCGATGTTGGCTGCCGGTGCTGAGCCACGTTCTATGCTGGCAGTCTAACCCGTTCTCACAAAGCCCATCCGTAGGGCCAGTGCGACATCCTACAATAAAGAGTATTCGTACAAGCTATCTGTCATGAAACTCAGCCGAGGTCTAATCATTGCGGGCGTTATCCTTCTTGGCGCTGGAGCCCTGCTGATCGGCGGCTACAGTGCGGCCTCTGCTCCCCTGCCCCAGGGCTTCCCGCTCCCCACCGCCGCCGGCACCATCGAAATCAAGCAGTATCCCGCCTACCGTGCCGCCACCGTCCAGGTCAGTGGCAATCTGGCCTATGCCTCTTCCCGAGGGTTCACCCCTCTCTTTCGCCATATCAGCAATAACGACATCTCCATGACCGCCCCGGTCGAAACCCGTTACCCTACTGATACCCTAGCGTCGGGGGCCACCGTAGAAGGTGAGGCTGCTGTCTCGTTTCTCTATCGCAGCCTCGACATCGTGCCAGAGGAGATTGCCAGCGACGTGGTCGTTGCCGATATTCCGCCGATGACGGTTGTCAGCCTTGGTGCACGGGGCGGCTATGATTACGACATTTACACGGATGGGATTCAGCAGCTCCAAACCTGGCTAGCCGCCCACCCAGATTACGAAATTGTTGGACCCCCACGACGATTCTTTTATGATGGCCCGTTTATCCCCAATTCAATGAAGCGGAGCGATATTCAGATTCCGGTGCGGCGCAGCTGAAACGTCTGAGATGAGGGTTGACGATCAAGCGCCGCAGCGGGTTGATTGCTGCGGTGACAGTTCCAGTACTGACTCAGACCGTATCGGCCTGAACGACCAGCGAGTAACAGAATCGATCAGCGCGAGAAATGGTTTCACCGTGGAGGATAGGGCGCTGGCTCGAAAAAGCGGTGTAGCGATACACAATCAGCGGATGGCCAAGGGGAACATCGAGGTAATTGCTGGTCTGATAGTCCGCGTGGGTACATTCGATGATGGCATCTATCTTGTCAATGTGAATGCCCTGGGCCTCTAGCAGGGGAAAGGTCATCTGAGTAGCCAACTGCGCTGAGAGCGGCTCACCCACACGGCTGACTAAATAGGTCATATCAATTGCGCCAGCCGCCCCATCCATCCTCAACAGTTTTTTCTGAAAGAGAACTTTCTCCTGCTTACTCAGCTTTAGTATTGAGGCGACATGGGCGGGTGGGGGAACCTGCTCAAGCGTGAGGTTCTCAATCGAAAGCGAGACGCCCTTGTGGGCAAGGTCTTCTTCTAGAAAAACGAGCGGGCTTGATAGGGAATAGCTGACCTTTTGCTGAGGCGTAACGAATACCCCCTTGCCCTGGCGAGATTGGACCAGACCCTGACTGATGAGGTTGGCGATTGCCTGTCTGACCGTAATTCGACTCACGCTAAAGAGGTCCATCAGCTGGTGTTCGCTGGGCAGTTTCTCCCCTGGTAGATACTCACCCTCGTCAATCTGCTGACGCAGCTTTTCTGAAATACTGACGTGGAGCGGCACGGTCATAGACAGCATCGGCAGTCGGTCAACGCTGCCAGTATCAACGTACCTACTTGTTATAGCAGTCTGGACGTGCTAGCTTTAGCTTGTCATAACAAGTAGTTATGACCTGAGCTTCCTTGCGTGTATCTGTGTGTGTATCTGTCGCCCGAAAGGGCTCTGGACAACGATGATTGCAAACTCTGTAAAGCCTTCTTCACCGCCTGTTTCAACAAATCCCCTGGCGCTTCGCCAGCTTCTGTCCGCCAAGCTGTTGGCGCAGCTCAACCAGCGCTCGAATCAGTCTGGGGCGTTGCGTTTTGTCGGTCATCTGCTGGTGCTGGCCATCAGCGGCTATTTGTGGGCAGCTGCACCGCTATGGTTGGCGATCCCAGCGCTGGTTGTGTACGGCGCGGGCTTAGCGCTGATGTTTTGTGCGATGCATGAATGCGCCCACCGTACCGCGTTTGCCAACCCGAAGGTGAATGATGCGGCGGCCTGGCTGGCGGGTCTGTTGTCGTTCTATAACGCTACGTTTTACCGGCGGTATCACAAGTGGCACCATCGCTATACGCAGATTGCTGGCAAGGATCCGGAACTGGATGATCCTAAGCCGACGAGTATGCTTCAGTATGGGTGGCAGCTGACGGGCCTACCCTGGTGGTGGGGACGGCTGGTAGCCCATACTAAGGTTGCGCTGGGTCAGCTCGACGACTTTTACTTTTTGCCCGAAAGCGCCTACGGCTCGGTGGTGCAATCGACGTGGCTGCAGTTGGGGGGGTATGGTGCGATCGCAATCCTCTCTGTCCTGCTCGGTCACCCAACCTTTATAGTCACCTACTGGCTGCTGCCGCTGGCGGTCGGCCAGCCGCTGCTGCGCTTTCTGTTGCTCGCCGAGCACGGCGGCTGTACCCACGACGACAACCCGCTGACCAACACCCGTACAACCCTGACGCTGTGGCCGCTGCGGTTTCTCATGTGGAACATGCCCTACCATGCCGAGCATCACCTGTATCCGTCAATTCCCTTCCATGCGCTACCGGCGGCGCATCAGACGCTGAATGCCTACTTCGAAACGGTGGATGTAGGATATCTGAAGGTTCACCGAGACCTGATTGCTGCCTTCAAGCAGGGGTAAGCAGATGGCAACACCCCAGCGCTTTGCGCTTCGAAACTTTCCCCTGCAGTGCGGGACGGCGCTACCCACGGCAGACATTGTCTATCAAACTTACGGAGAACTGAACTCGAGTCGAACCAACGTGATTCTGTATCCGACTTCCTACGGGGCACAGCACACGGATGTCGACTGGCTGATTCGACCTGGCGGGATTTTGGACCCGACGCGCTGGTTCGTAATTATGCCGAATATGTTTGGCAATGGTCTATCAACCTCGCCCAGCAACTGTGATGCGGCGATGCAGCCGGGATATTACATTACCCATTACGACAACGTCCGGACCCAGGCTGCGCTGCTGGACAGTCTGGGCATCGACCGTTTGGCCTTGGTCTACGGTTGGTCCATGGGGGCGCAGCAGGGGTACCACTGGGGAGCGCTGTACCCAGAGCGGGTAGAACGCATTGCAGCGCTCTGCGGTACGGCAAAAACAACAGACCATAACAAAATCTTTCTTTACAGCTTGCGGGCGGCGCTGCAGGGTGATCCGGCCTGGAACGGTGAGCGGTTTGAGCGCACGCCCGATCGGGGCTTTCACACGTTCACGCAAATCTACGCCAGCTGGGCGGCTTCCCAGGCGTACTACCGTGCTAAGCCCTACTTGGAGTGGGGCTACGAGTCGTTAGAAGACTACCTGCTCAGAAGCTGGGAGGCGGGCTATCGCAAGCGCGATCCGCACAATCTGCTAGCGATGATTGAAACCTGGCTGCGGTGTGACGTGGGCGACAATCCTGTTTATCAAGGGGACTACGCAAAGGCTCTGGGTTCAATCACGGCGAGAACGCTGGTGATGCCTGCCACAACAGATTTATATTTTACGCCGGAAGATTGCGAGGCGGAAGCTAAGCTGATACCCAATAGCGAGTATCGTCCTATTGTCTCTATCTGGGGGCATCGTGCGGGTAACCCCTATCAAAACCCTGAGGATGAGTTGTTTATCAAACAGGCCGTTCACCAGCTGTTAGCGCCGCATGGCTAAGATCCATCCGCCTCCCCCGCTGCCTGACGACTTTTCGACAGATGACTTTTGGCGTCTGCCACCGCAATTGCCCGACGCCGGCCAGCGACTGTCTCGCTTAGAGGCCGCTGTGCGGGACGATTTACAGGTACTGAGCTATCCCGACCGGACGTGGGACTATCGCCGTAGCGCAGACATCCTGGAGGTGGCTATTATCGGCGGCGGACATACCGGCAAGTCTGCTGCCTTTGGCCTGCGCCGCCACGGCATCGAGAATGTTTGCATCTTTGACCGACAGCCGAAAGGCATAGAAGGTCCCTGGCACACCTTCGCTCGCAATGCCACCCTAAGAACCCCAAAAATTGTCACGGGTGGTCTAGATTGGGGCATTGCCAACCTCAATTTTCGGCGCTGGTGCGGCGCCTGCTATGGCGATGACTACTGGCAGCGGATTCACTACATTCCTCGACTGCTATGGGCGCAGTATTTGAGCTGGTACGGCCAGGTGTTAAATCTGCCGATTCAAAACCAAACCGAGGTTCGATCGGTGACCTGGAATGAGGCAGAACAGTGCTTTTGGCTGGAGGCCCATCGACAGGGCCAGGCAGAGCGTTACAAGGCGCGGTTTGTTATTTTTGCCACAGGTATGGAATGTGCTGGGGGGAGAAACATTCCTGCCATTGTTCAGGCGCAGCTGCCGGTGCACTGCTATCACCATACGATGGACCACCTGAACTTTAGAGACTTCGCCCAGCAGCGGGTGATGATTGTCGGTGGAGGGGCTAGCGCCTTTGACCATGCGATTTTGCTGCTCAGGGCGGGGGCGAAATCTGTTGACATTGCCATTCGGCGTAAGCAGTTACCCAACCTGAATCGAATTCGCTGGAGTGAGTGGAACGGCTACCACCGCCACTTTATCGATCTACCCGATGCGCGGAAGTGGGCCTACAGTTTGTCAGAGTTTCGCCTGGGGCAGTTACCGCCGCCCCATACCTACTATCAGGCCATGAGCCACCCTAACCTGACGCTCTACACGGATGCGCCGGTTAAAAAGCTCGCATACGTCAGTCAGAACGACGGACAGGGCGGCGAGATCGTCGGGCAGTACGGCGATCGCACGCTTCGTCACGATGCTCTGATCTGCGCGACAGGTTTTGTCACTGATATTAGCCGTCAGCCGGAGTTAGGGCAGCTTGAGCCCCACATTGCGCGCTGGCAGGACCGATTCATGCCGCCGCCCGGCGATGAACACAACGAACTCGCGCAGTATCCCTACCTGGGGCACCATCTGGAGTTTACACCTCGGTCTCCTGAGTATGACTATCTGCGGCGCTGTTATTATCTATCGTCCGGGGCCGCTCTGCTGAGTGGCTTTCGCGCAAATCTTACGGGTTTGCAGTTTGCCCTACCCCGAGTTGCCTATGACGTTGGCCGACAGCTGTTTGTCGAACACCAGGACGAGATTTGGTCAGCGTTTAACAGCTACGACAAGCGAGAGTTTTAGCAGAGGCAGCCATGAAAGTAGCGGTCTTCAAAATTCCCCAGAGCGGGCCCGATGACCTGTCGGGGCTGAGACAGCTGGTGGAACGTCAGGTGCTGGACCCGAAGAGCATTGTGGCGATTCTAGGTAAAACGGAGGGTAACGGCTGTGTGAATGACTTCACACGGGGGTTTGCGGTGGCTACCTTGAAGGGCTATCTGCAGCCACTGATTGGCGCAGACCAGGTTAATCAGATTGTCTACGTTATGTCTGGCGGGACTGAGGGCGTGCTGAGTCCTCACATGACGGTGTTTACGCGACAAACAATAGGTTTGACGGGGCCAGGGCATCGCGCGCTGGTGCTGGGGGTACAGCATACAAGAGACTTTGCGGTAGAGGAGATTGGCACACTGACAATGGTGGAGGTGGTGGCTGAGGGGGTGAGAGATGCGATCGCAACTGCAAACCTGACACCTCAGGACGTTCACTTTGTCCAAATCAAATGCCCGCTGATCAGGGCAGCGCGCGGGAGTGGGGCTGTGACCCAGGACAGCTACAAGTCAATGGCCTTTTCACGGGGCGCATCAGCGCTGGGGGCCGCCCTAGCCCTAGGAGAAGTCCTGCCCGAACAGTTGGGCGAAACCGACATTTGCAGGAGCTATGAACTGTACTCTAAAGTCGCCTCGACCTCAGCGGGAGTTGAGCTGCGCAACTGCGAAATTTTGGTCTTGGGCAATGCGGCTAACAGTCACAGTGACTATATTATCGGCCATAGCGTGATGGCCCATTCGCTGGATATGAGTGCAGTACAGCGGGCGATTGACCAGGCGGGGGGTGGTGCGGTTGTAAACGTGTTTGCGAAAGCTGAGGCTTCACCGACCGGGGAGATACTGGGCCGCCGTCACACGATGCTCGATGATTCGGATATTAGCCATACGCGGATGGCACGGGCCGTGGTGGGGGCTGTCGTAGCTGCGACAGTGCAGGACCCGATGGTATACGTATCGGGGGGCAGCGAACATCAGGGGCCGCCGGGGGGTGGACCGGTTGCGGTCATTTGTCGGACGATTGGATAGTACGCTTTGAGGGAACAGCGATGAGGGCACCTGCATGACCTACGACGAGTTCAACACGTTCTGTGGGGCGTTACCGGCAACGACCTACGTCATGCAGTGGGGCGGCTCTCACGTCTGGAAAGTCGGTGGCAAGGTGTTTGCCATTGGCGGCTGGGGAAAAGACCGTCAGCCCGCCTATACCTTTAAGGTTTCACCGCTGGAGTTTGAGATGTTGCGAGAGGAACCGGGATATAGACCTGCCCCGTACATGGCCTCTCGTGGGATGAAGTGGATACAGCAGCATGAAGCGCTTGAGGACGCAGACGAGCGGCTGAAACTCTACCTTAAAGAATCGCACCGGTTGGTCTCATTGGGTTTGACTAAAAAAAAGCAGAAGGAACTGGGGTTGAACCAGTAGCACTACCGAGCGAACACTAAAGCTGACACATCATGCCAGAGACCATTCCTGCAACCTCGAAACTGACCGATTTCTGGGATAGCGCAGCCGGGCAGAGAGCGTTTGGGCATCCGATTCCAGACAGGGTCATCGAGGCGTACTTTCCGTCGTCGGGGAAGGTGCTTGATGTGGGCTGTGGCTATGGGCGGCTGACCCAGCAGTTGGCAGATAGCGGGTTTGCGGTATCTGGCACGGACGCTTCGCAGGCGATGCTGGATGCGGCGAAGGATAATGCTCCGGCCTGTGAGTTTCGGCGCTGTACGACAACTTTACCGTGGGAGGGGCACACGTTTGATGTGGCCATTTTGGTGACGCTGCTGACGTCGGTTCCGGCTGAGGCTGACCAGCGTGAGCTTGTCGGTGAGGTGTTTCGGGTGCTGAAACCTGGCGGGCATGTATTCGTTAGCGATATGCCACTACAGTGGGCGAAGCGCTACCAGACCAGATATGCAGAGGGGCTGAAGCGCTACGGGGAATATGGCGTTTTTGACCTGCCGAACGGGGGCACGGTTCGACACCATCAGCTGGCGTACTTTTTGGATTTGATGTCAGGCTTTGAGATGCTGCTACTTGAGCCTCATGCGGTGACGACGATGAATGGCAATAGTGCGCAGGCTTTTAGGTATGTTGGGCGGTCTGGGAAGTGAGTGCTGGGTTGCGATCGCACCCTCAAACCTGCCGCTCGTAACCTCTCAAATCACCCACCACAATGGCTGGCCTATTCAGTAAACTCAGCCAGAATATCCCGAATTTCCTCAACGCTCATATCCGCAAGGTCTGATTTTGAGTAGATGGCCAGCAGAATGATCAGGTCAGTGGCCTTCAGATAGTAAATCACCCGATATCCGGCACTTTTGCCCTTCTGGATATCGCTGTTTCTGACGCGAACTTTGTAAACGGACCCCTCGAAGCCAGGAACTTGAACACCGAGTAAGTTTCCTGCTGAAAGCTGTTGGGTAACGGAGTCAAGATCCTTGCGGATACTGCGGTAGCGTTTTGCTAGCTTCCGTAACTGTCGCTGGAATGACGATGATAGTTCTACCTGTACTGGTGATGATTCATCAGACATCAATTCCTTCCCACATTTGAGATAGTGGAATCGTATTGCCCGCTTTTGCTTCTCTCCAAGACTGCTTGAGGCTGTCTATGATGTCTTCCTTTGAGTCGTCATCAATGTCGGGCTGCTCGTCGGTTAAATGCCGCTGAATGGCAGCATGAATCTCTTCTTTATTCAACTGAGCGTAGAGCCAAGCATTCGCAAGATCTGTAGCCGTGAGGTCAGGATACTCAGCTAGCAGAGCAGCTTCGGTTATACCCTGGCCGCGCCGGTGTACCAGGAACCAAACGGCAATGCCCGTTTCACTAACAAATGCGTCGCCGTCTGAACTGGGCTGTTTCCGAATCCTTCCCCAACTGCCACTGAGGCTCGCTGTGAGTAGGCGAATTGCATCGACCCTATCTTCAGGAGCCAGGGCTAATAATTCGTGCTGAAGCTGTTCCAGTGACATGTTTGATTCCTAATTACTTGCGATCATAAAGCTACAGCCTTTTGCTCGACTCGCTTACGAGCATACTGCTTTCCTCTATATGTTGGATGTACTTCTAATATGGAGGCGTTACCGTGGGGGCACTGAGTCGCTACTATACGATACAATGCTGAACGATTCGAAGCTACACGGAAGCATCTTGCTGTGGTTGATGCGCGGTAGAGCTACGTTGATACAAGATACAGCGGTACAGGTACCGGAGGTATAGTAAGCATAAGGAACCCCTTATTCGTATCTCTAGACCTAGCTTTTAGTAGTTGTGATATCTTGCCTGTCAGAACATTTTTCGTGACGGACTGTTCGCACTCTAATAAATAGTTTGTTGAGTTTTTGCAATCGGACAAATATGAGTTCTTCAGAAGCTCTAGAAAAAAACAATCTGTATCAGGCTGCCAGAGATGGAGACCTACAGACGATTGAGCAAATACTTAAACAGCATGAGAATGTCAACCAGCAAGACGACTTAGACAATACACCACTGTTTTATTCTGTACATACTTCTCAGAAAGCAGCTGCGCTTTTATTGATTGAGATGGGGGCTGACATTGACGTACAGAATCATCGAGGCGATTCCCCTTTACATGAGTCAGTGAATTGCGGTCAGGAGAAAATGGTGCAGTTTTTCATAGAGCAAGGTGCTGATATCGAATTAAAGAATTGTATGCACCTTACTCCTTTGGGTATTGCAGTTGAGAAAGATTACAAGAATATCGCTAAATTTCTTGTTGAGGCAGGTTCTAATGTGAATGTGAGAGTGGGTTCTTCTAATACTAGTGACAGCCTCCTACACAGAGCTGTTTCAAGAGTGAATTTAAATAGGAGCATGAAGATGGTGGAGCTATTGCTATCTAATGGGGCAGATGTTCAAGGTAGATCAGGAGTATTCGGTTACACTCCTCTCTATTACGCAAGAGATTACTCTGACTTTGCTCCGTCCTGGTTGGCTAATTTTGGTCTTTCTTGATTGTTTACTCCATACGAAGATGAGATTGGGAAACTGCTTCAGCAACATGGTGCGTCTTCTAACAAAAGGATGTATGAATGAGCTAAACCAATGCATATCATTCAGGATATCCTCCGCACTTGCTCTTCTTAGATAGGAAAACTAGATGGTAGTGCACTAATGTAAAGGATAGAGAAAAATACGAGCTATCTACTAAAGCCTGAGAGGTTAGCGATGGCAATCGAAATGACCTGCCCGACCTGCGGCTCGCACGACATCTCCAAGAACGGCACAACGCGCCGGGGCAAGCAAAACTACAAATGCCGAGACTGTGGGCGTCAGTTTGTCGAAGACCCTCAGTGGAAGCCTAAAGACAAAGACACCTTCAGCTTAATCGATTTGCTCTTGCTCGAGAAAATACCGCTGGCCGGTATCGCCCGAGTGACTCGGGTTTCAAGCAGTTGGTTGCAAGCGCAAGTCAATCAGACCTATGCCAAGGTGCCTAAAACTGCAACCGTTGTACCCAAGGCAAAAGGCAAGCTGAGCGTACAGATGGATGAACTCTGGTCGTTTGTTGACGACAAGGGCAACAAGCAATGGGTCTGGCTAGCGATGGATGCAGACACGAGGGAGATTCTGGGATGTCATATCGGAGACCGTTCGAGGGCATCAGCTAAGCAGCTGTGGCAGTCGTTGCCGGGAGTCTATCGGCAGTGCGCCAAGGTCTACACTGATTACTGGGAAGCCTATGAGACCGTGATTCCGAGCAAGCGGCACTTTGCTGTTGACAAAGACAGTGGCTTGACTAGCTACATTGAGCGGTTCAACAATACACTGCGACAGCGGGTATCTCGATTAGTCAGGAAGACGCTGTCATTCTCGAAGAAGTTGGAGAACCATATCGGCGCGATCTGGACTTTCATCCACGAGTACAACCGCTTGGTCAGGGAGAAGCTGGTAGTATCCGACTACCTAGATATTTTCTCTGTCCTTTACTAAATTACACTACCAACTAGATTAACGGCAATCGCTCAGATAAAAAGTCTAAAATTGAGCAGTATTTACGGTTTATAGCTTCTGTTCAAGGACCTTGGTCTAACAACATCTATGTACATCGCCGAATAAAAAGCCTATGATCAGGCTCTCAGCTTCTTTTATTGAGTGATAGATAACGTTATCTTTCCTAAATGCTTAGGTAATCCCGGCCAAAATCGACAACAGATAGAGTAATTTCCAGCGTTCCTATCTATCTTGCCAAAATGACCTGTGAATCTGAGAAATCGTACCTTTAGCCTCAGCAATAGGGCCAATCACCACAATCGCCTTCTGTCCTCTCTCAAACACCTCCCGACAGGGCAAATTTAGCGTCGGATTGTCTGGATGATTGCCAGTAATCGCCAGCAGCTGCGCTTCTGACACCCCGTACACTAACCGCCCAATATTCGCCCAATACTGGGTCGCTGCACACATCGCACAGGGCTCAACCGTCGTGTATAGCGTACAGTTCCATAAATAGTCAGGCTCGTAACGTTCCGCTGCCGTCCGGGCCAGTAACGACTCGGCATGGTTCACCACATCGACATTACCCTGCCGTAGCAGCACCGTTTCATGGTCCGGCGCAACCAACAGCGCCCCAAAGGGGTGATGACCTGCTGCCTGGGCCTCAATCGCAATCTGATTGGCCGCTCGCAGATGTCGGCTAATCTGTTCTGGAGTGGGAAGTGAAAAGGGGGATGCAGCACTATCAGAGTCAGCCACGGTCAGCAGTCTCAACGACACGATTCAGTAAATTTAATCACCGCACCGTCCCCCGCAGCCTCCTATCGTATTAGACATTCACACACGATTTAGGATACTGGTTATGGCAGCTCACTTTGGACAAAGGTTTGGCCGAAAATTTGGCAGACGACGATTCTTAGGCTACGGTACGACCGCTGCAGTCGGTACCGTTCTGCTAAAGGCCTGTGCCCCCTCCACCCCAGACGCCGCAGAGGCTCCAGAAGGGGAAACCGCAGCAGCAACCGCATCTAGCCTGGCCATCGTACTGCCAGGTACTATTACCGACGGCGGCTGGAATCAGCTGGGCTACGAAGGCGTAAAGCGAGCAGGCGATAGCCTGGGCATTGACGTGGCCTACGTGGAGCAGGTCAGCAACGCCGACCAGACCGAATCGCTGGCAGACTTTGCGCGGCAGGGTTTCAGCCTGGTTGTAGGCCACGGTGGCCAGTTCGACGCCGCTATTCAGCAGGTGGCCGCGGAGTTCCCCGATACCTTCTTTCTCGGCGTTAACGGCGACATTGCCGGTGAAAACTATGCCTGCGTGCGTACCAACTACAATCAAATGCTTTACCTTAGCGGTCTGATGGGCGCAGCCATGAGCCAAACTAAGAAGCTGGCTTACCTGGCTGGGATGGAGTTCAAATCGACCCAGCAGCAGGGCTCGGCCATGAGCCAGGGAGCTAAGGCGAAAGACCCAGAAGCCGAAGTCATCACCAGCTTTGTCGGCGACTTCAACGACATTGCCAAAGCCAAGGAGTCGGCCCTAGCGCTAATCTCTAGCGGCGTGGACGTGATTTTCCATAACCTCGATAAATCGGCTCCGGCAGTACTACAGGCCTGCCAGGAAGCAGGCATTTACGCCTTTGGCAACAACATCGACCAGTTTGAGCTAGCGCCTGAGGCCATCTTAACCAGTGCCATTCAAGACATTGGCGGAGCGATTACCTATGTGGCAGAACTGGCTGCCAGCGGAGAAATTGAAGGCGAGAAGTACGTGATTGGCCTGGAAAATCCGGAGCTGGTAAGGTTTGGTACCTTCAGTGAAGCCGTCCCCGCCGAGCTAAAGGCTGAGGTAGAGACCCTGTCGGCAGCGATGGTAGCAGGCGAAATCACCTTTGAGGATGCAGAAGAGAACGGTAAGGCGGCGGTGAAAGTGGTAACCTCGTGAGCCTACGACTCGCTAACATCACTAAGCGCTTCGGCAGCTTCACCGCCAACGACAGTATCAGCCTCACCATCAAAAAGGGCTCAATTCACGGGCTGCTTGGCGAGAACGGGGCCGGTAAGTCAACGCTGATGAATATTCTCTCTGGGCTGTATCAGCCCGACACGGGAGAGATTTTTCTAGACGATCAGCGGGTGAAGATTCACTCACCCGCTGACGCGATTCGCTGCGGCATTGGCATGATTCATCAGCACTTTATGCTAGTGCCGCAGCTAACAGTGACGGAGAACATCATTCTCGGTCAGGCGGGCGGGGTGCGGCTGAATGTGAAGACGCATGCCCAAACTGTTGCTAAGCTCGGCCAGACCTATGGCCTGGAGGTGCCGCCAATGGCGCGGGTGGGGGATCTGCCCGTTGGCGTGCAGCAGCGGGTCGAAATCCTCAAGGTGCTGTATCGTCAGGGTCAGATTCTGATTTTGGACGAGCCCACCGCTGTTCTTGCCCCTGTTGAGATTGCCTCGTTTTTAGATATCCTCCGCCAGCTCGCCAGCCGGGGTCACACGCTGATTTTCATCAGCCATAAGCTAGACGAGGTGATGACGGTGTGCGACGAGGTCACGATTTTGCGGCGCGGGCAGGTTGTCACCACGGTGCCCACGGCTGAAACGGATAGAACCGCCCTGGCCGAGATGATGGTGAACCGGGTCGTTGAGATCAACACCCGCCCCGCCCCACAGCCCGCAGGCGATGTTGTCCTAGATGTCAGCAACATCTGGGCACTGAGCGAACGGCAAACCCCAGCGTTACGGGGCCTCTCGCTGCAGGTACGGGCAGGGGAAATTTTAGGCATTGCGGGTGTGGACGGCAACGGACAGCGAGAATTGGCCGATGCGATCGCAGGTCTACTCCCCTTACAAAAAGGCGCCCTCCACATTACCCGCCAGGAAACCCTTGCTTACATCCCCGAAGACCGGCAGAAGCAGGGTCTGGTGCTCAGCTTTTCCATTGCCCGTAACCTGATTCTCCGTGCCTTTAGCCGCTTGCCGTTCTGTCGTCGCTGGTTGCTAAAGTCTGGAGCCATTCGCGATCGCGCTGACCAGGCCATTACCAACTTCGACATTCGCGCTACAGGTCCACAGGTCAAGGCCAGTCAGCTGTCGGGGGGTAATCAGCAAAAGGTGATTTTGGCGAGAGAACTGGCAGGCAACCCAGACCTAATTGTGGCCATGCAGCCTACGCGAGGGCTCGACATTGGCGCAACGGCGGCGGTGCAGCAGAGCTTGCTGGCGCAGCGGGCCAGGGGCGCAGCCATTCTCTATATCTCCACAGAATTAGAAGAGGTGATGGCGATGAGTGACCGGCTAGCCGTGATCTATCGCGGGCAGCTGGTGGACGTAATGGACGCGGCAGCCGCGACGCCAGAGGCCGTGGGCCTGCTGATGGCCGGGGGCAAGAGATGAGGCTGGCGAAAAGTCCAACAGCTATTCTGAGAGCGGCAGTCCCACCCCTGGTGGCGGTGGTAGCGGCGCTACTGGTGGGTGCATTATTGATGCTCATCGCTGGGGCCAATCCGCTAGTGGCCTACGGCGCCCTGTTTCAGCAGGCGCTGACCACTTACTTTGGCTTTGCCGACACGCTGACCAAAACCACGCCGCTGCTGCTGGTCAGTCTGGGTGTGTTGGTAGCGCTGCGGGCCGGGCAGTTCAACCTGGGCGGCGAAGGCCAAATTTACATGGGCGGCCTGGGGAGCCTGCTGGTGGGGCTGGCGCTGTCAGGTTGGCCACTGGTACTGCATCTGCCGCTGGCGCTGCTGGGCGGGTTCGCCTTTGGGGCATTGTGGGGTGCGATCGCAGGCTACCTGAAAACAGCACGGGGCCTCAACGAAGTGCTCACCACGTTGTTGTTAAACTATGTGGCTCAAAACCTGATCAGCTATCTGGTCAACGGTCCCCTCAAGGCCGAGAATGCCCCGAGTCCCTTTTCTGAACTGGTGCCCGTGTCGGCGCAGCTGCCGGCGTTTTTGCCCAAGACCCAGGCCCATCTGGGCATCTTCCTAGCGTTGGGGCTGGCAGGACTCTTAGCAGTAGCCTTTGCGGTGACGCCCTGGGGCTACCGGGTTGATGCGGTGGGACAAAACCCTACGGCGGCTCGCTATGCTGGCATGCCGGTAAAGCGCACGATTTTGAGCGTGATGGCGCTGTCGGGCGGGCTGGCGGGACTGGCGGGCAGCTGCGAGGTATTGGGGCTGAAACGACGGCTGTTTGAAAACTTTTCGCCGGGGTACGGGTTTGACGCAGTTGCGATCGCACTTCTCAGCCGGGGCAACCCGATTGTTGTCATCGTCACTGCCTTTTTCTTCGGCGTCCTGCGTAGTGGGGCTAATGTCATGCAGCGCAGCGCCGCCGTCCCTGTGGCAGTTATCTACGCCATTCAGGGCCTGATGGTGTTGTTCGTAGCCATCGGTCTTGCTGTGGACTGGCAGAGCCGTTTGGTGCAGCGCACTACCGAAGCAGATCTCCCCTCTAGCCCATCAATGACGTGAACCGCCGATGCCGTCCCTCGACTTTCTCGCTGATTTTCTTGCCGCCTGTCTGCGCCTGACGGTGCCTTTGGCCTTTGCTGCACTGGGCGGACTAATGTCCGAGCGCTCCGGTATCCTCAATATTGGCCTAGAAGGGATGATGTTGACGGGGGCATTTACTAGCGCGGCAGTGGCGTTGGGAATCGGGGAGCCCTGGGTTGCGATCGCAATCGCCTGCATTGTCAGTGCTGGTGTTGGGCTGCTACACGCCTATCTGTGCGTTAGTCTGCGAGTGAATCAGCTGGTTTCAGGGTTAGCGATTAACCTAACGGCGGCAGGGCTTACTACCTATGGTGCCCGGTTGTTGTTTGACACCGGTACGGTTGAGCTACCAGGCATCGAATCAGTGAGAATTCCTATTCTGGCAGACATTCCTCTACTGGGCGTTTTGTTCAGTCAAGACGTTCTCTTTTATCTGTTGATGGTGCTGCTGCCCCTGACGACCTATGGGCTGTTTCATACCCGCTGGGGGCTGTCGCTGCGAGCCGTGGGCAACGTGCCCCAGGCTGCTGATACCGCTGGGGTTTCGGTCGTTCGGGTGCGCTATGCCAGTGTCATTCTCTGCGGTGGGCTATGCGGGCTGGCGGGTGCCTATCTCGCGCTGGTTCACGTGGGATTTTTTACTGAAAATATGAGCGCAGGCAAAGGATTCATTGCTCTAGCGGCCCTGATTTTTGGCCGCTGGCATCCGGTTGCAACGTTCTTTGCCTGTCTGCTATTTGGAGCAACCGAAGCGCTCCAGCTTCGCATTCAAGCCTTTGGGCTAGAGATTCCCTACCAGTTTCTGGCCATGCTGCCCTACGTGACAGCGCTGCTGGCACTCGCAGGTATTGCTGGAAACGCTGTCCCGCCTGCTGCGCTGGGTCTTCCTTACACTAAAGAGAAAACTTAGTTGCTTTAGCTCAAGAGTTTGTTGGTGGATACGTCCCTTCAACAGGACTCCAGCCGCCTTCAACTTTTTGAAACAGCGGGCACTCAATCGGCGCGTGTACTTGAGCAGGCCAGTGAGGACCAACACTACTCAGCTTCTGAACCCAAGCGTTGGTTTCTTTTACAGCGGTCACAATGCCGACAACGTTAGCTTCAATCTTTTCCATCAGCTGCAGCTCTGCAAATACGGTGCCGCCTGTACTGATAACATCTTCTACCAGCAGTACGCGCTTGCCGTGTAGCCGCTCCAGCAGTTTTGGATCGATGTAAACCGTCTTTGGCTTGATAGGGCTGGTGATTGACCGCACCGGTACGGACAGTTCCTCTTCGTACCAAAACTTTCGAGAGTAGCCAAGGGGAACGTAGCGCTCGTGACCTAGCTTTTTAGCAACTGAGGCGGCATAAACCATACCCAATGTTGGCATCCCAACCACAACTTCTGGCGCGAGCGAGCGAGCAATATTCGCCATGTGGGTGGAGAGAATATCTTCAACGGCAAACGAGGTTTGGTTAGAACACAAGAAGGCGATCGCCGTATCAAAATTGGGCGGTAGTGGTAGGAACGGCAGCTCTAGATAGTCCCCGTTTGGTAACCGGCAAGGAAACGCATCCCGGTAAGGGGGTTCAGGAAACTGGGGCAGCTCAACAGCCGGAATGAGGCGTTCTCGGTAGCGGATATTGGGGGCAGTAGCCGTCATAATTTATGCCTCCTTCAAGTGCAAAGCACGGGGCTGTGTGAACGTGGCAATTCCGAGCTGCGAGAGTGTGGAACCAATGCCGGAATGGCCACGCCCGGTCCAGGGCAGGCGGGGACTGACGCGATCGCAACAGTTCCAGTAGGCGGTGCCGCTGTTTACCTGTCCTAGAATCCTGACGGCCCGCGTCCGGTCAGCACTGTACACCGCTGCCGTCAGTCCGTAGTCGGTATCGTTCATCTGCTCAACCGCAGTCACGTCGTTGGAAACGGCTTGAATACCGATGATGGGGCCAAAGCTTTCCTCCCGCATGACGCTCATGTTATGGGTCACCTCGGTCAGGACCGTCGGGGCGTAATACCAGCCGGTACCGTCTACAGGTTCCCCGCCACAGTGCAGTGTTGCGCCTTTGTCTAGCGCATCCTGGACCTGGTTTTGCAGGATCTGGAGTTGGGGTTTGCGGCTGAGCGGACCCAAATAAGTGTCGGGGTCGGTCGGATCGCCTAGTTTGAAGCCTTTGACGGTCTCGACAAATTTGCTCACAAAATCGTCGAAAATCTTTTCATGAACATAG
The DNA here is from genome assembly GCA_039817185.1 of Cyanobacteria bacterium J06648_16. Taxonomy (GTDB): domain Bacteria; phylum Cyanobacteriota; class Cyanobacteriia; order Phormidesmidales; family Phormidesmidaceae; genus CAWUKV01. The sequence goes on from JBCBWI010000020.1 coordinate 65,719, forward strand.
ATGCGCTCGATGGCGCAGCAGCTTTGGCCGTTATTGTAAAAAGCACCATCGGCCAGTCCGGCAGCGACTTTGGCAACGTCCACATCGTCGCAGACGTAGGCGGGGTCTTTGCCACCCAGCTCTAGCTGGAGCTTGATCAGTTTGGGGGCAGTTGCGATCGCAATCTTCTTACCCGTTGCGTAAGATCCAGTAAAAAATACGCCATCAATCGGCTGCTCCAATAGCGCTGCACCCGCTAGCCCCGTACCGACAATGGGAACAAAAATCTCTTCGGGTACGCCTGCCTGGTGGAACAGTGCGGCAATTTTCTGCCCGGTGAGTGTGGCAATCTCTGAGGGCTTGTACAGTACAGCATTGCCCGTCAGCAGTGCCGGAACAAACACGTTGGAGCCGACAAAGTAGGGGTAGTTCCAGGCGGAGATGTTGACGATGACACCTAGCGGGTCGTAAGCGAGCACTTCTTCTAGCTGGCCAGTACCTGGGATGGACTGGTGGGGTTCCTGATAGACCCGCTGGGCAGATAGAACCTCGGCAACGTTTTCTAGAAAGAAGTCGGTGCGTTCTGCTGTGGTGAGGACCTCGTAGCGGGATTGGGTGATGGGCTTGCCGGTTTCTGCGGTGAGGGTGGCGGCTAAGTCATCGACCTGTTCGACCAGCAGATCTCGAAACTTTTGGACTGCTGCGATTCTTTCTGCCAGAGCGGTTTTGGCCCAGGCTGGCTGAGCCTGTCGCGCTTTCTGAACCTTCTGGGCAATTGCTTCCGCGTTGTCGATGGGAATCTCGGCAATGAGAGATTCTGTTGCGGGATTGATGATGGATAAAATTTCGATCATGGTTTTTCCCAATGTTGGGTTGCGCTCCGCGTTGCAATTGGCTCGCCTACGGCTCGACCCAACCTACGCGGCTAATGCGTCTTGGTAGATGGCATAAAAATCGGCTTCGGTGACGGGTCTGGGATTGAGCGGATGGCAGCCATCGGCTAGGGCGACGGGGACGAGGCGGTCTAGGGTCTCTGGAGTAACGCCAATCTTGCCTAGCGTGGGCGGGATACCGATGTCTTGTGCCAACGTCTCAATCCAGTCGATAAAGTGGGAGCCCTGAGTTGCAACCGGGTTCACCACTCGGGCCATGCGTAGGAATTTATCCGGCTCAGTGTCCAGATTGAACCGCATGGCGGCGGGCAGCATGACGGCGTTGGCGAGGCCGTGGTGGGTGTCGCAGACGGTGGAGAGGGCGTGGGCGCAGGAGTGGGTGACGCCGAGCCCTTTTTGGAATGCGATCGCACCCATCATCGACGCATTCAGCATGCCTGCCCGAGCCGCGAGATGCGCTGCCGAGTCACCCCCCTGCTGAGCGAACTGAACAGAATCCTTGAGGTGCTGCGACACCAGATAAATCCCCTCTAGGGCAATGCCGTCGCATAGGGGATTGCTGCCCTTTGCGAGAAACGCCTCAATCAGGTGCGTTAGCGCGTCCATGCCCGTGGCGGCGGTAATCTTGGCGGGCAGTCCCAGCAGCAGTTCTGGATCGGCGAGGACAACTTTGGGCAAGAGCTGCGGGTCAAAGATGATCTTTTTGGCGTGGGTCTCGTCGTCAGAGATGACGGCGCTGCGGCCCACCTCGCTACCGGTGCCTGCAGTGGTGGGAATGGCTGCGATCGCAGGGATGGGCTGATCAATCGGTCGGCTGCAGTTCCCGTCTTCGTAGTCGAACAGGTGCCCGGGATGGTTCGCCATCAGCGCGATCGCTTTAGCCACATCCATCGGCGCACCGCCGCCGACCGCAACAATACCGTCTGCGCTGTGGTCCTGATAGGCGGCAACGCCCGCCGTCACCTGAGACACCACCGGGTTACCCCACACGCCGCTAAAGGTTTTAGCCGCCAGCGTAGACAGCAGGTTTTCTATGTCGGAAAACCAGGGGAGCTGTGCCACGTCTTTATCGGTGACCACTAGCGGTCGCTGAATGCCCAGCGTGGAGAGTTCCGTCGGTAGCTCAGCCCTTGCGCCTGGACCGAACCGAATTTTAGTCGGGAAGCTGTAGGTAGAAAGCACTGGATTTACGCTAGATATTGATGTACTGATTCATCTCCCAGTCCGTTACCTGAGAACAGAACGCAGTCCACTCTTTCTCTTTAAATTCAAAGAACGTCTTCGCGCCCAGTTCGCCCAGCGTTTCCATCAGCAGGCTATCTTGCTTTAGAGCAGACAGGGCTTCGTATAGGTTCGTCGGCAGTGTTTCCAGGTCAGGAAACTCTGCGCCACGGGCAAACAGATTCTCGTCAATACGCTCACCGGGAGACGTTTTGTTCTTAATGCCGTCTATCCCGGCAGCTAAGAGCCCCGCTAGGGCCAGGTATAGGTTGGCCGACCCATCAATTAGGCGACACTCAAACCGACCCGCTTCGGGAATGCGGAGCATGTGGGAGCGGTTGTTGCCACCGTAGGAGATATAGCGCGGCGACCAGGTGCTGCCCGACGCGGTGGTGCTGGCTCCTAAACGACGGTAAGAATTGACAGTGGGGGCAAACAGCGCGGTGAGGCCCTTGGCATGATTCAAAACGCCGCCTAAAAAGTTGTACCCCGTGGGCGAGAGCCCACCCTCATCGGCCCCTTCAGCAAAACTATTGGTTTCGCCCTGCCACAAACTGTTGTGAACGTGGCCACCGCTGCCGGTGATGTGGCTAAAGGGCTTGGGCATGAAGGTGGCGGTGTAGCCACGCTGCTCGGCCAGGGTTTTGACCATGTACTTAAAGAAGACATGGCGATCGCAGGTGGTCTTGGCGTCGCTGTAGCTCCAGTTCAGCTCAAACTGGCCGTTGGCGTCTTCATGGTCGCACTGGTAGGGCTCCCAGCCCAGCTGTTCCATATACTCCACCAGCTGCGAAATCAGATCGAACTGACGCATCAGATTGAGCTGGTCGTAACAGGGACGCTCGGCGGTGTCTAGCTCGTCCGCAATGGCGTAGCCCTGCTCAGTCTTCTTGAGTAAGAAAAACTCAGCCTCGACGCCTGCTTTGTAGGTGTAGCCCAGCTCGGCACACTGGTCGAGGACCCGGCCCAAAATCATTCGCGGTGCAACCGGAAAAGGCTCACCCTCGTAGTACACATCGCTGGCAACCCAGCCCACGGTGGGCTCCCAGGGCAGCTGAATGAGGGAATCAGGGTCGGGAATGGCCGCAATCTCAGCCGCGTCTGGCCCCATGCCTAGATTTGAGGCAAAGGCCGCAAAGAACGCGCCGTCCTGCTCGACAGAATCGATTTTTGAAGCGGGGACGAGCTTGGCACGGGTGCCGCCTAACAGGTCGGTGTAGGAGACTAAAAAGAACTTAATGCCGAGCGCTTTTGCCTTTTCAGCCAGCGTTTCGGTCCGCGTCATTATGCTAACCATTGGGGCCTCATTTGTTATGGCTTCTCAGCATTGCCCCAGTAAAACAGCCCTATCTCGAAGATTTTGTAGCTGCTGTTACCGCAGGACGGAAAGGCGGCTCCTAGCCTGTGAAGTTTTGTCTGAGACGCCCAAAGCTCGACAGAGCAGAGGATTCGCTAGCATATTATGACAAGTTGAACCGTAGTGCTCAGAACGCTTTTGCGTGGACATTGCCGGTAGGATGGCATTGGTTTGTCGGAGGTGCGATCGCAATGAAGATCCTGGTTGTTCAAAGCAGCATTCGCGATCCGATTGGCGTGTTGGGCGAACATTTAGCCCGTATGGGAGCACAGCTTTACACCTGGCTCCCCGAGCAGCAGCCTGCGCCCCCGTCAGGCGACTATGCCGGGCTGATTTTGCTGGGTGGCCATATGAACGCCCATGAAGATGAACAGTTTCCGCATCTGCGGCAGGCGGTGGCGCTGATTCACCAGTTTCAGCAGGCGGGCAAACCGATTATGGGCATTTGTTTAGGGGCGCAGCTGGTGGCCCGCGCTTTCGGTAGCCGGGTTGCCCCCCATACGCGGCCGGAGCTGGGCTTCTCTGGGTTAGAGGTGTTGCCCGCCGCGACCGAGCCCTGGCTACAGGCGTTTTCTGAAGGCTTGCACATCATGCAGTGGCACTTCGATACGTTTGATTTGCCCAGCAATGCCACGCTACTGATGACAAACCCAATTTGCAAACACCAGGCTTACCGCATTGGCTCAAATATCTACGGCTTTCAGTTTCATTTTGAGGTGATGCCCGAGATTGTTCTAGACTGGCTCGCCGCTAAGCGTGACTGGATTGCCACCCACTATCCCGGCCTTGACGACAAAATTGAGCGGCAGCTTGACCAATATTTTCCGCAATCAGACGCATTTGCAGCGCAGGTGGCGCAAGGGTGGCTCGATCTGATACCGGCTCCGGCGACTGTGTAAGTATCTAAAGTTGTTTTCTCTGTTTGGAGAGTGTTATGCCGAATGCTGTTTCGACGCTCGCTGACTGGCTGCCGCAGCGTGACAAAACCCTAGCGAGGCTGGGGCAGGCGGTCGTGGGCTTGGCGCTGACGCTGGGCCTGGCAACGGTTCCAGCGGCGCTGAACGCCCAGGAACTGCGGTTAGAAACGGCAACCATTCCCGAACTGCAGGCGGCGATGGCTGCGGGCGACCTCACTTCAGAACAGCTGGTGCAGCGCTATCTGGATCGAATTGAAGCCTACGACGACCAGGGACCCGCCATCAGTGCGCTGATTTCAGTCAACCCCAATGCCTTGGCTGAAGCGGCAGCGCTGGACGCCGAGCGCGAAGCGAGCAACCTGCGCGGACCGCTCCACGGCATCCCGATCATTCTAAAAGACAACTACGACACGGCGGATATGCCCACAACGGCAGGGTCTGTTGTGCTCGAAGGCTCGCTACCGCCCGATGACGCCTTTGTGGTGGCGCGCCTGCGAGACGCGGGGGCAATTATTTTAGGCAAGGCCAACATGAGCGAATTTGCCTTCTCCTACGGGCGGTTGGGCTACAGTTCACTGGGTGGGCTGACGCTCAACCCCTACGACTTGACCCGCAACGCCTCGGGGTCTAGCAGCGGGACGGCGGCTGCGATCGCAGCAAATTTTGCGGTTCTGGGTACAGGCACAGACACCGTAGGCTCCATTCGCGGCCCTGCTTCCGTTACCGGCCTGGTGGGCATCAAGCCCACCCAGGGGCTGATCAGCCGCGACGGCATTGTGCCCCTGACGCTATCGTTTGACGTGGCGGGGCCGATGGCCAAAACAGTGACCGACGCGGCGATTGCCCTGGGCATTATGGCCGGGCCAGACCCCAATGACCCGCGCACGGCTGAGAGCGAAGGCAGCTACTACACCGACTACACCCAGTTTTTAGACGCCGACGCCCTAATGGGGGCGCGCATTGGCGTGGCCCGACAGTTCATGGGCGGCAACCCCGAGGTCGATGCCCTGACCGATGCGGCGATTGAACAGCTAGAGGCCGCTGGGGCCACGGTGGTAGACATCACCTTCCCTGAAGAATTGTTGTCTCCTTGGGGGTTTATGGCCCCGGCGGTCAACAACGAATTTGAGGGGCAAATCGAGGCGTACTTTGCCACCCTATCGTCGTCCTACCCGCAAACCATAGCGGACCTGATCGAGCGCAGTCAGGCCAGCCAGATGTCTGATACGCCCGTTAACCCTGGTCGAATTGAGGGCTATATCGAGGCCGATGCCAGCCTGGGAGCCGCCGATACGGGCTACCTCTACAGCCTGAACGTGGTCTTGCCGACGGTGCGTCAGATGATTCTGCTGACGCTGGCGGAGGCCGAGGTCAATGCCGTGATTTACCCCACCATGGCCTGCCCAGCCAGCCCCATCTACACGATTGAGTCTGACCCTGCCTATGTGTGCAACGTGGGCGACCCTTATGCGGCGGGCTACCTGGCCAACTTAACCGGCTTCCCAGACATTACCGTGCCGATGGGCTATACCGAGGCCGGTCTGCCGGTGGGGCTCTCTTTTATGGCAGAGGCCTACAGCGAACCGAAGCTGTTGAGCTATGCCTTTGCCTACGAGCAGGTTGCGCCGTCTCGCCAGCTGCCGACAACAACGCCTGCCCTGTCCGATATCGCTGTCGAATAATAATCTGTTATTGCCCTCAACACCATGGTCTACCCCAACATTCAGCCCCTCTCACCTGAACTCGCCTCGCTGCAAAAGTCTCTCGAAGCCCAGGGCGTGAAATATGCCATGGCTAGCTTTGTAGACATTCACGGGATGTGTAAGGGCAAGGTGGTGCCGATGAGCCACTTTGACCGGATGATGCAGGGTTCCGAGCTGTTTACCGGGGCAGCGCTGGACGGGGTGCCGCAGGAAATCAACGATGACGAAGTGGGCACGATGCCCGACCCAGACACCGCGACGGTGCTGCCCTGGAATTCTGAAATTGTCTGGTTTGCCAGCGACCTGCATCTGGTGGGTGAACCGTTTGAAGCCTGCTGTCGCACCATTCTCAAGAATGTGCTGAAGCAGGCGGCGGACATGGGGTACACCTTTAACCTGGGCATTGAGACCGAGTTTTTTATCTTCAAAGAGACGGAGAACGGGTTTGCGCCGGTGAGCGATCGCGACACCCTGCCCAAGGCCGCCTATGCCCTGCCGACGGTGCTGGATAATTACCAGATTATCGACCGCATCGTCAGCGCCATGAACGGCCTCGGTTGGGATGTGTACTCCTTTGACCATGAGGACGCCCAGGGCCAGTTCGAGACCGATTTCACCTACTGCGACGCCCTGAAGATGGCGGATCGGCTCACCTTCTTTCGCTTTATGGTGAAGGAGCTGGCGCGCGAGATGGGCTACTTTGCCAGCTTTATGCCCAAACCCTTTGCCAACCAGACCGGCAGCGGAGCGCACTACAACATGTCGCTGGCGGATGTGAACACGGGCAAAAATCTGTTTGACGACGCCAGTGACCCAAACGGCCTCTCACCGCTGGGCTACCAGTTTATTGCGGGCATTCTCAAGCATGCGAAGGCGATTGTCTCAGTCACCTGCCCGACGGTGAACAGCTATAAGCGGCTGGTGCGAAAGGGCAGCATGTCGGGCTTTACCTGGGCGCCGGTTTACGTGTGCTACGGCAACAACAACCGCACCAATATGCTGCGGATTCCGATGGGCGGGGGCCGGGTTGAATGTCGGGCGGCGGATATTTCCACCAATCTCTATTTAGGGGCAGCAATGATTTTGGCGGCGGGGTTAGAGGGCATTCGCGAGGGGCTGGACCCCGGCGAGCCTCACCGAGAGAATATGTATGAGTATTCGCTGGATGAGCTGAAGGCGATGGGGATTGAGACGTTGCCGAAGACGTTGGGCGATGCGATCGCAACCTTCGCCGCTGACCCGCTGAGCAAAACCGTCATGGGGCCGCTGATGTACCAGACCTACATCGACTTCAAGACCCAGGAGTGGGAGGAGTACCACTGCCACGTGTCGGACTGGGAGCTGCAGCGCTATCTGAAGTTTTTCTAGCCAGTTTTGACCAGCTGTGACAGCCGCAAGCGGGCTTTAGATCTAGCTGTCGCTATTTCTTTTTCTGGCGATTTTGTTTACGGGACTGCTTTTGCTGCTTACGCTTTTTCTTTGCCTTTGCCTTCTTTTTTGTATTGCCTTCTCGGCCTGTATCTATCTCCATACCCATTGGCCTAGTCGGGAGCGGCTTGGGCTTGTCGTCCGAAAAGCAGTGCCACCAGGACATGGCCTCAACCACATCGGTGACGTACCGGTAGTGCCGGTTTTGCTTCAGGTACTCAGCTGCTTCGGTAGGGTCTTCCTTCAGTGCCCCCGAAAAATCATCCAAATCACTCCATACCGGGTCCACAACACCCTTCTCGTAAGCAGCCCGCAGCGTCGTCAGGATGGCTTCATTGGGGGTGAGGTCGAGGGCATAGATTGCGATCGCAGTTCCCAACGGCGAATCTTGCTCATCAATGGGGGCCAGCACCTGCTGAAAATAGTCCAGCACCGATTCCCGAGAAATTTCGCCTTCGACCACCAGCGTCAGCAGCGCCTGTAGCCCCGCCCCCCGCACGCTGTCATCTACATCTGGAGCCTCAATTAGCTGTTTAATCAGCGACAGGTCACCGCCGCAGACCGAGGCTAAAATGCGGCCAAAGTCTTCGGTCAGGACATCGCCCATGATGTCGTAGACAATGTCACCCGGTGTCGCAGCAATCTGGTAGAGCAGCGGATAGGCTCGGGTTTCACGAAACTGCGCCAGCAAAAACATGGCATAGATATGCAGCATGTACTCTGACTGTTCGCGCACCGCTTCCAGGTCTTGCCCCGTTTCTTCTAGCACCTGCAGCAGGCGCGGCGTGATGGCTTCCTGCTGCTCAATGGCGGCTCTGACTGTCTGCTCAGGAAACGTGTGCGTACCGTTGTCGATCAGCGCGGCAATAATTGCGTCGAGTTCCATAGGTAGCGAGGACTGGGGCTGAGTCAGGGGGCTGCTTACAGTGCTTCGTCTAGGATAAAGGGAATCTGGTCAATATGTTCTTTACAAGTTCTCTTTGTCGTAGATATTGGTCGCAGCCTTCGCCGCCGACCCGCTCAGCAAAACCGTCATGAGTCCGCTGATGTACCAGACCTACATCGACTTCAAAACCCAGGAGTGGGAGGCGTACCACTGCCACGTATCGGACTGGGAGCTGCAGCGCTATCTGAAGTTTTTCTAGTTTTGTCGGGCCGAGCAGTCCCCCCCCCGCGCTATATGTCGTTGTGGCTTTAGGACGATTGACATTCTGGGGCTGTCGCAATACTGTGATGTGTTAATAGCTGCTACGGCTATTGCTCCCAAAAATTTAGCCTGACGCCAGACAGAGGTGGTGGAACACCTCTGTCCGGCTAACCGCCCCCGGCTGGTATCAGCAGCCCGGTACGGCTACCTTATGGTACGCCACCCCGGTTGCACTTCTGGGGTGGCTATCTTTTTGGGAGGTTTCCTCAAACCCGCTGCTGATACGGCGGGCGTTTATCTCTACAGGAGCCTCCCGACCATGAATATGTTTGACCGCCCGCAGGGGCGACCGATTTGGCCTGCTGGTTTGCATCACCGTCTGCTGGCCGATCCGCCGAATCTGCCGCCGGATCTGTCGTTTGCCCAGCCGCCGGGTGAGACAATTCGGGTAATTTTGCTGGGGAGTCCGGGTGGCATTCACCAGACGCGGCATTTGCTGCATAACCTGCGCTATGTGGAGGTGAGCCAGTGGAGCCCGCTGCTAGAGATTCCGGAACGTAATTTGGTAATTACGCCGGAGCAGGGGGCGCAGATGAGCATACTGGTGAAGCGGCTGTAGGTGCCAGCGGCTATTTTTGAGTACGACGGGGGCGTCCTTTGGATGCCTCATGATTCCATGGCTTTTTCTTTGATGTTTGCTCCTTTTCGCATAGCTCTGCCAATCCAGCCCAGCCTGACCCAGTGTTTGAGTTATAGAGCTAAGGACGTAATTTTTATACATCCGAGGACAAGAGAAGTACGTAATACTTTCTAGCCAAGTTCACAAGTTCTTGGGAAAATTTTATATTTCGTGAAGGCATTTC
>JBCBWI010000021.1:0-69420 GCA_039817185.1 Cyanobacteria bacterium J06648_16
CATCGACGGCATCGTCGATGTCCACGGGGGGAGCAGCGATGAAGGCGATGACGAAGCAAGCAGTGGCAGCCAGCAGCGTGGGGATCATGAGGACGCCGAACCAACCTACATAGAGGCGGTTTTCGGTGCTTGTGATCCACTCGCAGAACTGACCCCACAGGTTAGCGCTTTCGCGCTGCTGTAGAGTAGTTGTCATGATGAATTATTGCGTTGTTAAAGTACGTATGAGGCGTTGAGGAAAGTATGAATAATATTCCCTGTTCGCTTGTATACAAATGTAACGGAAATCCCTCAGTCTTTCAAGCCCTTCTCATAAAAGTATTCCGAATTGTATACATCAGCTCAGGTTATGGGGGGTATGGGGCGACGTTAGCGGGCTAGCACTAGCGGTACCAAGCCACGTTCGATGAGGTCATCAACAACGGCCTCATGCGTACCCGCTTCCTCATAAACCCGGCGCTGTCGCTGGGCACTATTGCCCTCGCTGAGAATATGCCCTACTTGCTGATTGACAAAGCCCCAGTCGTCGTAGTGTTCTAGCGCGGGTTGGACGTACTCTAATAGGGACTCAACCAGGCTTTTGGCTGGGACGGATTCTGTGGTGGCAAAGTTAATTAGCTCACCCTGGAGCCCATAGCGGGCTGACTGCCACATGGCGGCTTTGAGCAATTCGGCCCGGATGGCGGGAAAGGGCTGGTCAAAGCGGGCGTCCTGGTAGCAGGTATGGGCCAGGGCGCGAATCAGTCCGGCGAGCATGACGGCTTCGTCGATGCTGGCACAAACGTCAGACATGCGGAACTCCACGGTGGGGTAGCGCTCAGATAGGCGAATGTCCCAGTAGATTTTGGTGGGGTCGTCGGTGATGCCGGTATCGATCAGCTTCTGAATGAAGGCCCGATAGTCGGCGTAGTTCTTAAACACCGGCGGGGGACCAGCAGTGGGCAGGCGGCACCACATTTCCATGCGATAGCTGTCGTAGCCGGTGTCTTTGCCCTGCCAAAAGGGGGAATTGGCCGTCAGTGCCAGCAGCGTGGGCAGCCAGTTGCGAGAACGGTTGACGACTTGGACCGCCATTTCCCGATCCTCAATGCCGACATGGACGTGGCAGCCAAAGATAATCAGTTCTCGAACCGCCTGCTGCAGGTCGTCTTGGAGGGCGTAGTAGCGGTCTTTGGGGGTGACGACCTGGTCGCGCCAGTCAGAGAAGGGGTGGGTACCAGCGGCTGCGATCGCAACCCCATTTTCTTCAGCGGCTGAAATCACTGCCCCCCGAGCCTGTGTCAGCGCCTGTCGTACGTCGTCCAGGGTCTCGCACACGTCTGTGGCAATTTCCACCTGACAGCAGTACAGTTCGTGGACAATGGTTTGGGGCGTGTCAGCCTGTTGATTACTGTCAATGAGCGACGCTGACAGCCCCTTGAGCGCCCGTGTCTCAGGGTCGATAATCTGATACTCTTCCTCGACGCCCAGGGTGAATGCTGCAGTCATAGGTCTAGAAATTTATAAGGACTTTTTAAATGGGGGCAACCCACAGATTACTCCGCTCGTTAGATACGGTTCACTACCTGCAGACAGAGCCCCCATATCAACCCCTCACCCCCATATCAACCCCACACAAGGAGATCACCAACGGCATCATGGCGCTATCTATCCGTTCGCACCAGCCAGACGATATTGAACCGCTCACAACCCTATATAACGAGTTTATTCGCAATACGGCTATCACCTTTGACCTGACGCCCTATACCGTCGAACAGCGACGCACTGGCTGGTTTGACCACTATTCGACTACCGGTCGCTATCGGTTGCTCGTTGCTGTTTTGGACGGCGAGGTTGTGGGCTATGCCACCAGCAGTCCCTTTGCCACCAAGGCAGCCTACCAAACGTCCGTGGAGGCCAGCGTGTATTTGAATACCAGGGCGCAAAAGCAAGGCATTGGTACCCAGCTGTATCAAACCCTGTTTGACCAGCTCAAAACCGAGGACGTTCATCGCGCCTACGCGGGCATTACGCTACCCAACCCGGCCTCCATCGCGCTGCATCAGAAGCTAGGATTTCGCAGCGTGGGCGTCTATCACGAGGTGGGACGCAAGTTTGACCGCTACTGGGACGTGGAATGGTTGGAACGGGAGATTGTAAACAGCTCCGAGAGCGTGACGACTCGATAGCCCCGCGCTTTCAGTCTAGGCAAGATCTGCGCAAGGGCCACCGCCGTTCGCTGGCCGCGTTCTGGACCGTCGTGGAGCACAATAATATCCCCGGGCTGTACATTTGCCAGCACAAACCAGACTGCAAACCAGGAGAGTGGAATATGCGTATCGTATGGAAAAACGGACCCCAGGGCGAGTTGATAACCTCGACGCTGAGCGGCTTTGACCATGCGGCTGTTGTATAAACCCATACCAGGGCGAAACCATTGCACAGGGCCATAGGCTGACAAGCGCGCGTCTGCGCTGATCAGTTTCCGCTCAAAGTCATCAGGGGGTAGGCGGATGCTGGGCTCATCGGCCGTCAGGTGGTTCCCTAACTCATGCCCATCCGCAACTAGCCGAAACACAGTCGATGCTTCGCTTGAGAGATGGTCGCTCAACAAAAAGAACGTGGCTTGTACGTCATATTGCGCCAGCGTTTTCAAGATGGCTTCAGTCGTCTGTGCGTGGGGGCCATCGTCGATAGTCAGAGCCACAACCTTAGCATCAGTGTCTGCAAAGTACACAGCGCCGGGGGCAATCCAACCCGCCAACTGCAGACCCCAGCGAGGTGGAAAAGCACATAGCAAAACTGCCAGCACTCCGACAAAGAGTCCTGGCAGCCAGCGGCGATGCCGTTTTTTCAACCAGCCCAGCACGTTTGCTTAGATGATGAAGTTGAGGACAGACGTCAGGATGGACAACAGGAATGCACCGATAACGGCGCTCCAGATGCCCCAACGCAGGCGGAAACCCTCTACCAGCTTGGCAGATAGCCCAAACAGGATCAGGTTAACCAGCAGCCCCCCAATCGTGACTAGCCATAGGAGTTGGCTGAGGACCGGAATGCTGAAGATAATGCCAACAATGCCGTTGAGAATCCCAAAGACCAGCGCGGTAATGGCGGTTTTGCCAAAGCTGTCGGACTCAACGCCAGTCGGCAAAAAAGTGATGATAATGAAGGCGATGAAGGTCACCAACCAGGAAAAGAAGAAGGGAACGAGCCAAGCCATAGAGTGAACTCCCTATCCGTATTTATCCGGAGTGTATGTCATCGGGAGTATACCAAATTTTCCTCCCAGAGGCGTTAAAGGACTATTAAGCGGGGCTTTATTGCCCCAGATGCCCTCTAAAGGCATAGAACTGTCGCAAACGCTTTTGAAACGCACGCCAGTGATTACTGAGTTCATCCGGGTCGAGGGTAAAGGTTTGGGCCTCGGCATTTTCGAGTGCGATCGCAACCATTGCCCGCTCGACCCGCACGTCAAACTCACGGTAAACCCAGTTCACGGCCCAGCTGTAGGCGGCGACCTGCATAAAGTAATCGCCGATCCAGTCGGCCTGCTTCGGGCGGCGGGCCGTTTTCCAGTCGCAGAGAATCAGCTGCCCGTCTAGTGTGACCAGCGCGTCTGGGTAGCCTGCAAACTTCAGCGGATGCCACACGGCCCCTTCCACCAGCAGGGACTCGTCGACCCGGTCAAGAATGGGAAAAATTGAGTCCCAAAACGCCTCGGTCCCCTCTGGCAATTCCCATTCGTCGCCGCGTAGGTAGGACTTGATGACTTTGTGAATTTTGGTACCCGACCGGGAGGCTTTGGTCGTGATGCGGTTCGCTTCCGTGGCACCGATGCGATCGCGCCACTCAAACAGCCGCTTTTTTTCTTCCCACGGTTTCGTCGCCGAGAGAATGGTGGTCACGCCGGGAAAGCAGTTGCCCTCGATCTCGAAGTAGCGCTTGCGGTTGACAGAGACCTGTTTCGCTTTGTAGTGGGGTAGCTGCATTCGGTAAGCGTTGGTATGGGTCGGGGTCGGCCCTCGTTCTATTTCACCACTCTTCGGCTAGCTCGGGGCATGTCCTGCTCAGGAAAAAATGCTACTGTAGCTTAGTATTTTTGTACTTCGTTGCAAGCTTATGCAAGTGCTGTTGGCCGTTTTGTGCGGAATGGGCGTGGGTGCGATCGCAACCTATCTGCTGGCCCGCGTCCAGGCCCAGACCCTTCGTGAAAAGATCAAAAACGATTTGGTGGCCGAGCGCGCCACCATGCTAGAGCAGCTGCAGAGCAAAGACCACCAGATTCAAGACCTGCGACAGACGCTACAGCAGCAGCAGACTCAGCTACAGCAGCAGCAGCAATCCCTGACGACTGAAGCCACCCACCGCGCCACCGCTGAAGCTAAAATTGCTCAGCTGCCGACCCTCTACCAACAGCTACAGCAGCACCAGACAGATAACACCCAGCTCACGGCCCAAGTGGCTCATCTGCAAACCCGGCTGAACGAGCAAGAACAGGTCTCTCAGCAAAAGCTCGCCCTGATCGATCAGGCCCAGGCCCAGTTAACCCACACTTTCAAGGCCCTCTCGGCTGAGGCCCTGCACAGCAACAATGCGTCATTTCTGAAGCTCGCTGAGACTGCACTCAGCCAGTTTCAGACCCAGGCAAGCGGTGATTTGAGTCAGCGCCAGCAGGCCATCAACAGCCTGGTCCAGCCACTTCAGCGGTCTCTCACCCAGGTCGAGACCCACTTGCAGGCGTTAGAGAACAAGCGGACCGCCGCTTACGCTCAATTAAGGGAACAGATTACCTCCCTCAGCACCAGTCAGCTACAGCTACAAACGGAAACCGCTAACCTGGCCAAGGCCCTCCGCGCCCCCACCGTGCGCGGGCGCTGGGGCGAGATTCAGCTCAAGCGGGTAGTCGAGATGGCCGGGATGGTCGAACACTGTGACTTCATTCAGCAGGCAACGGTGCAAACGGAAACAGGAACGCTGCGACCAGATATGGTCGTACAGCTGCCGTTTCAGCGGCGTCTTGTGGTTGATGCTAAAGCGCCCCTGGCAGCCTATCTAGAAGCGCTGGATCTGACCGATGAGGCGCAGCGGTTAGTTAAGCTGAAGGATCACGCCCGTCATATCCGTACACATATCACTCAGCTGAGTAACAAAGCGTACTGGGAGCAGTTTCAGCCTAGCCCTGAGTTTGTTGTTCTCTTTTTACCTGGAGAGATCTTTTTTAGCGCTGCTCTGGAACACGATCCGGGGTTGATTGAAGCCGGTATACAGCAGCGGGTGATTTTAGCCACGCCAACCACGCTGATTGCTTTACTCAAGGCGGTTGCCTACGGCTGGCAGCAGGAACGCGTCACCGAGAATGCGCAAAAAATTAGCGAACTGGGTAAGGAGCTGTATGACCGCGTTCGGATATTTGCTGGACATTTGCACAAGCTTCGCCGTGGGCTAGACAGCAGCGTTGAGCATTTCAATAAAGCGGTCGGATCGCTAGAGAGCCGTGTCCTGGTCAGCGCGCGTAAGTTCAAAGACTTGGGGGCCGCTTCCGGCGATGGGATTGACGCGATCGACCCGGTCGATCAGTCCCCCCGCCTGCTGCAGATGCCCCTGTCGGACGATGCGCCATAAAAACTGGACGGGCACAGGACGCTAGGCTAAAAACAACCCACTCTCGGTACAGATGCCGTTGAGCGGCTGATCCCAGCTATCGACCGGCACCTTTGGCAAACGGGCGCACTCAAACACGATGCCAATCGTCAGCTTGCCGGTCCAGCGCGGGTGGCTCAGCATGCGGTCATAGAAGCCACCGCCGTAGCCCAGCCGATACCCCTTCACATCACAGGCCACCGCAGGCACCAAAATTAAATCCACCTTGTGCGCCTCAACCAAAGGCGAATTGGGGTGGGGTTCGGTGATGCCGTAAGCACCCGCCTGTAGCGGCCATTCGCAGGTTGGGTACCAGCGGTGCCAGATGAGAGACTTATCTTCGCAGCGAGGCAGCCCCCAGGAGCGCTGCTGCGCGAGTAGCGGGCTCAGGTCTGGCTCGTTGCGAAAGCTGCAGTAGGCCAGCGTTGTTCTCGATTGCTGAAAGAGGGGCCAGTTTGCTAGATGTTGACAGATTTGCTGACTTTTTTGCTGCCATAACCGTGGCGGGATTGACTGCCGCGCCTTAAGTAGAGACCGGCGTACCTGGGCCTTGCGATTGGCCTGTTCAGAGTCAGGCGTGGGTGAGGAATGGCCCATAGGCAGGGCGGAGTCCAGAGAAGAGGTCAAACGAGTAACCGAGGGCATGGGTGAGGGGAACGAGTTGAGCGAGACGGCTAAAAATACAGCAGCAAATTGAGCCCCGGAATGGTGCGCGAAAGCGTCCACAGCAGTAGGGCAATGTATAGCACACCCAGGGTCCATTGGTACCACACCAGCAGGCTGAGAATACCGGGAACGGCCTGGTCGCGTAATCTGGTGTCATTAAACCCAAATCGCAGACTGTTGTTAACGCTGAAATCAAAGTAGTTAAGCCAGTTCCACCGGCGCGATCGCACCAGCCTCACATACCGGTCGCGAAAGAAATAATATTCTGGCATCACCGGCAGCCGCGCAATCAAAAATCTCAGCTGTCGGGCGCTGCCGTCCTGGGTAAAGTAGCTCGGGTCACCTGGCCGCTGTGGCCCCAGCCGATAGCCGGTCACCGCCAAAATGGGGACCACCAGCAGCGTCAGGCAAGCCAGCGTCGCCCCAGGGGTGGGGCTGCCCTGATAGATCAGGCCAATGCCGGTCGTCACCAGCCCGAGGTACATCAACAAAGGGCTCACCAGCTCAGACAGGGGGAGCGGCTGGGCTGTGTCCCGATCGAGCCACCAATAAGCCAGGGCAAAAGGTGCGATCGCAACCCACCCGACCCCAAACACCAGCCCAACGCTGCTGCCATATTGGCTGAGCCCCAACAGTAGCCCCAACCCCAGCCACCGCACTGCCAGGGCTAGACGCCCCAGTAGCGACGGCGTCACATCCGTCACTACCCGATCGCTCACCCGCCAGTAGTCGCTAGCCACCATCTCTGGCAGCTTCAACAGGTCCGCCGGGCGGGTAAACGCCGCATTCTCACGATAGTTAAGCACTGCCTCAGCCTGCTCAGCCGTCAGCCCCAACCGGCTCAGCTGCAAAAACGATGCTCGGTTCAGGTCCACTGCCCGGAGCTGCTGAGCCAGCCGTCGCAGCCTCAGTCGCTGGGTCATATACTCAATCTGATTCGCGTCAGCCACCTGCTCTATCTGACGGAAGTTACGCACCAGGCTCCGCAGCACTGCCTCGTTGCCGGTGAGCGTCGGCACCGCAAACTGCCGACCAATTTGGCCGGGCGTGCCTAGAATTCGGGCCGTCTGTGTATTAAATGCCAACTCCGGTACATTGATCACCGCCTCGCTGGCAAACCGCGCATCGCCAAAGTCGGCCTGCTCGCGCAGCACGGCCCCCCGCAGGTTCACCGCCTGTCCAAACTGGGCCTGTCGCCACGAAACCGGCCCCACTAGATCGGCTTCTGCCAGGGTCAGCGCACTGCTAAACTGCGCTCGGGCAAACGAAACCGCCTCAGCAAACCGGCTCTGATCAAAATCTGCTGGGCCTTTCCAGTCACTGCGGCGAAAGCTCGACACCGCCCGAAAGTCAGCCTGATCAAAGCGCCCCTCGTCTCGAAACTGAGCCCGTTCAAAGTTAGTTTCTCCGCTAAACCGAGTCTGGCTAAAGGTTGCCCGGTCAAAAAAGACTGCCTCGGGAAACGCAGCGCCCTGCTGCAGCTCAGCCGCTGAAAAATCAACGCGGCCGTCGAACCGAGCCTGGTTTCCTAACACCGTTTCGACAAACCTGGCTCCCTGCGCCTCAATCTCGCTGAGGAAGTAGGTATTTGCGGCCTTGAGCTGTCCGGTAACGACGGCATTCTTCAGGGTCAGCCGCCCTCGATAAATACTGATTGCTGAGTTGACCGCATTGGCTCGGTTCCGATCGGTCATCAGCTGACGCTGCACTGCATCCGGCAGCAAGCCGCTTAACCCATCTCCAACCAGCGGTGTCCGCAGACCCAATCGCGTCAGATCAAGATCGCCCAATATGACCGCATCGCTAAGATCGAGGCTGAGCGGCACTGCCCCTACCTGTAGCGCGGTTTGCGTCAGCGCGTAGAACGACTGGGCAAATGCCTCATCTTGCAGGTCAAGCCGAGTCTCTCTCAGGTCTACTGTGAGCCGCCCGTCCAGCTTTGCTGGCGATGTTAGCCGATCCTGCAGTTGCGGTACTGACAGCTGCTCAGGGGTAGCTGCCCAGGCAGGACTCCCCCAGAACAGCGCTAAACTAATGAGAACGCAGTAGACCGCCTGAGCCAGCCGTCGGCGCATGCTGTAAATTCCGTCAAACGAGCGTTACTACGCTACCATCCCTCGCTCAACTGGAAAGCCCACCGCCTTCCAGGCAGCGACGCCGCCCCGCAGGCTGGCCACGCTGGCATAGCCCGCTTGCCGTAGCGCCTCAGCCGCCGCTGCTGACTCAGTATCGGTGTTGCCATACACGTAAATATCTCGGTTGGGCTCTAGCACCTGACGCACCCGCTGAATCAGTTCGGGTAGCGGCAGTGAAATTGCGCCCGTGATGTGAGACTCGTTAAAGTCGTTGCGATCGCGAATATCGATAATCGTCAGACCTGGCTCCCCCCAGTCCAATCGGGTTTTCAGGTCATACACTTGGGAAGAAGACTTCAGCGGGTCAGGCTTCGGGAAAATACCAAAGACGGTGTTCATGGCGGCGGGTATTGAGAGATCTCTATCTGAACTCTAACTAACCTGCCCTTAAATTTCAATTTATATTTCGAAACGAAGACTTTTGTTTAGTGAACCTCGATTCTTTTCAAGAATGTGATAATGCCGAGCCTGGTGATAGGACCGAAGCGACTATTCACGCTTGTCCCTCCATTCAGCCCCTATCGGATGAGGTCGTTAGCCTAATTGCTGCGGGTGAGGTGATCGACTCGCTGGCGGCAGCGGTCAAGGAACTCTCTGAGAATGCCCTAGACGCGGGGGCAACACGTATCCATATCAGCCTATGGCCGCAGCAGTGGCGGCTGCAGGTCGCTGACAACGGCATCGGTATGGGCCAAACTAATCTTGCCAAAGCCGCCACTGCCCACAGCACCAGCAAGATTCGCAGCCGTGCCGATCTCAGTCAGGTTACCAGCCTCGGCTTTCGGGGCGAGGCGCTGCACAGCCTGGCCCAGCTAGCCGAACTACAGATCTGTAGCCGAGAAGCTGGAGAAGCGGCGGGCTGGCGGGTAGGCTATGGTCGCTCAGGCGGGGTTGAATCCATAGAGACGGTTGCGATCTCACCTGGCACCATTGTCACGGCGAACAAGCTTTTTGCTCGCTGGCCCAGTCGGCAATCGACCTTGCCCCAGCAGCTACGAGCCGTGCAGCAGGCCGTACAGCAGCTGGCCCTATGCCACCCCTCGGTCACCTGGCAGGTCGAACAAGACGACCGCCCCTGGTTTACCCTATGGCCGGGCGAGTCAGCCAAGACGCTGCTGCCCCAGCTGTTACGCGACGTGGACGCGGCTGACCTACGGGAATGGCAGCAGGACGAGCTAACGCTGCTGCTCGGGCTTCCCGACCGCTGCCATCGTCGTCGTCCGGATTGGATCCGGGTGGCCGTCAACGGACGCATGATCCAGTCCTCTGCGCTGACGCAGGCCCTCATTCAAGCCTTTCGGCGCACCCTGCCTCGAGATCGCTACCCCGTGTGCTTTTTACACCTGCAGGTCCCGCCCGCCCAGGTTGACTGGAACCGGACCCCCGCAAAATCCGAGATTTACCTGCAGGGTATGATCAGCTGGTGCGACAAGGTGATCGCCGCCGTTCAAAGCGCCCTGCAGTTTGAGCCCAGCAGCATTGCCGAGTCAGCTCATAACCGCCGCGCCCATCAGCTGGTCAAGGCAGCTGAGCAGTCAGGCACCTACTCAGCCGCTAGCACCGCCAAAGGCTTGCCCACTCAGCTCACCGCAGTCGCCCAGGTCAGTAATACCTACATCGTGGCGGAGCATGCCGGGGGAGTTTGCCTGATCGAGCAGCACATCGCCCACGAGCGCGTCCTCTACGAACAGCTCCAGACCCACTGGCAGCTGGTCCCCGTTGAGCCGCCGCTCATTCTCGAAAATCTCACCCCCGCTCAGGTTGAGCAGCTTGAACGGATTGAAATTGAGATTGCCCCGTTTGGGGAACGGCTGTGGGCGATTCGGTCTCTGCCGCAGCGGCTGGTTGATCGAGACGACCGCGAAGCCGCCCTGCTAGAGCTGAGCCTGGGGGGCGAACTCGATACCGCCCTGGTGGCGACCGCTTGCCGTACCGCTATCCGCAACGGTACCCCCCTCGACGCTGAGCAAATGCAGACCCTTTTGGACGACTGGCAGCGGACCCAAAACCCGCGCACCTGTCCCCACGGACGTCCCATTTGCCTATCGCTGGAAGAGTCTAGCCTGTCGAGATATTTTCGTCGCCACTGGGTAATTGGCAAAAGTCACGGGATATAGGCGGTATGGGCAAAATGCCTTGGCTCATCAGGATTTCACCGCCTTCCCCATCACCAACCCTACTCCGGCGTTTCTTGCAGTTCGGGCTTTTCTTCTGGCAGGATTGCACCCTCTACCGGGCAGACCTGAATGCAGATACCGCAGTCGATGCAGGTGTCAAAATTGATCCAGTACCAGTCAGTACCTTTCTTGTTTTTACCGGGGCCTTCGTGAATACAGGCAACAGGACAAGCGTCTACGCAGTCGGCAACGCCCTCGCAGACGTTGGTAACAATGGTGTGGGCCACGGGGATTAGTTTTCTCTATGTGCGTTTAAATCTTATACCGATTTCAGGTTGTCTGGTACGGCAGTCGCCGGTCACGTTAGGACACGACTGCTGGTGACACAACTTTTGAGAGCGAATATATCAAGCCGCGCTCACCAGGTAGAACGCCACCGTTCGCCAATCTCTGCCACAGGTGTCACACCTGTAGTCATTCATTTAGCCATTTATCGCATTTATCAATTGACGCTATCAATTGACGCCTTCGATCTCAGGCGTGCCCGATTCAGAGACCCAGGCGATTCGGCTAATGTCGCGCTGTTGCGCCAGTTGCCGGATCTCATCTCGGCTGTGCTTTGGATTCAAGCTCAGTTCAACCCGAACAACGTTGGTTGATGTTCGAATCGTTTGGGCGTAGGCGAGTGCGGCGGCGGCGGCGGCGGGAGTGGCTGGCGCAATCAGCCATTCACTGGTCGGTGTGGTGGCTGGCAGTTGCCCGCTGGGCAGCAGCACCTGCTGTAGAGTGTCGATATGTAGGACAAAACCCACGCCGGGGTAGCCCTGGTTTTTAGGGTGATACAGGCTCAGCAGATCGTCGTACCGCCCCCCTTGGGCTAATACCGCCCGCGCATCGGCGCTGATCACCTCGAACACGATGCCGGTGTAGTAGTCAAACGGCTGAATTAGGCTCAAGTCGAGGGTTAGTCCCGGGCCTTCGGGCAGTACCTGCTCAAGCAGCTCAATCAGGCTCTTGAGTTCGACGACATGCTGGCGCTGGGTTTCATCCAGGTCAAGCTGGCTGACGGTGGTGAGCACAGTCTTGGGGTCGCCGCGTAGATCGAGCAACTGCAGCGCGTAGTCCCTGAGATTGGCTGGGAGCGATTCGATCGTGATCCGGTCAAGGGTTGCGATCGCAACTCGCACATCTGCCCGGATCTCATCCGGAAACGGCGCCAGCAAAGACCGAGTCAGATTCGCCTCGCCCATCAGCAGGTGCCAGTCGTTCAAGCCAAGCGCCTGCAGACAGTCCGCAATCAACAACAGCACTTCAGCATCGGCCAGTACGCCGTGGCTACCCAACAGCTCGCCACCCGCCTGGTAGTATTCCTGCTGCTGGTTATCCGTTGCCCGTCGAAACACATTCGCGCTGTAGCACAGCCGCTGGGGGTAGCTGACTGCATCCATCCGCGTTACCGCCGCCCGCGCAATCGAGGCCGTCAGTTCGGGACGCAGACCGAGCCGCTCCCCGTGACCATCGTGTAGTTCGATCACCTCCGACGGCTGAATTGCTCCCCCCGCCATCAGCGTCTCCATGTTTTCGATCGTCGAGGTGATGATTCGGTGGTAACCCCAGCGGTGAAATACGGTCTCAAGCCGATCATCGATCCAGCGCTTTTGCGCGACATCCAAAGGGAAGAGGTCACGTGCGCCTGACGGGGGCTGGTAGGTCATGAGTGAAAATCAGGGGATGCAATGAGGGGCAGAAACAGACACTAGCGTTTTTTACCGCCGAACAGCCCGCCCAGGAAGCCGCCGCCCCCCTGGGGCTTATCAGACTTTTTCTGAGCAGATTTGCTGGCGCGCTTTTCTTTCGCGTCCATGCGCTTTTTAATATCGGCTGCAATGGCATCCTCAGGGTCAATCTCAAGTGCCCGCTTGGCATGGATGCTTGCCATTTTTTCTTGCTTTGCCTTGACATAGGCAGCGGCCAGATTGCTATGGCAGCGGGCGCTATCGGGATATTGCTTGACCGCCTCACGCAGCTCAATCACCGCCCGCGAGAAATTGCCCTTGTACTGAAACTCCTTAGCTCGCTGAATGTAACTGTCGATCACCATGTCGCGACGCCGCTGGGGACGGACAAATCCGGTATTGCCGGTCGAGGGCAGATCGGCCTGGGTAGACTCTTCTGGTGGCGTGCTAGCTGAGCCACTGCTGCTTTTCGCCGGAGCGGGGGCAGGGGCGGCCCCACCGCCTTTTCGCATCACGTACACCGCATTGAGTTCGCTAATTTTGCCGATGGTCTCAACCAAATCGTCAAGTGACTCATACTGGTCGGCGTTGAGCTGCTTGAGTGCAGTGGAATAGTCGTAGTCCACGTTGTTGCTGCCGCTGAGCCGCTTGGCCTGCTCCAGATTCACGGTCAGTAGCGCGGGCTGCTGCTGTAGCTGCTGCCCCTTCATTTTCAGTAGAATATTGTGCTCTACCGACTTTTTTTCTTGGCTGAGCGTTTCGTAGGCCGGGTTCACCAGCTTCGACAGCACTTCGCTGGCCTGCTGTTTTTGCTCAGGGGTCGCGCTAGCCAGGCTGTCGGGGTGGAGCTTGCGAGCCACCTTCAAGTAACGCTTCCGCACCTGTTTAGCGTCCGCATCCATCGACACACCCAGTACCGCATGGTGGTCAGCAACATCTAGCTTGAACAATCCCTGGTCGATATCCATATTCCTTCTATCGATGCTTACCTTGCAGTTTTGCCTTGCAGTAAGGAAACGTGCTCTTAAGTTTAGCGGCGTGTGTCGGCTATTCTCCCCCCTTTCTTATCAAGAAATGGCCGGACATGCTAGCCGCTTACTCACTTTTGGAAAAGAAAAACTGTTCAGCAGTCGTGGCTAAGATCTGCCCCTTTCTGGTCATCGGCACCCCACAGCCCCTTGTCTGTCTGATGGGGTGCGCACTAATGGGGTGCGAACTGAGGCAAGGGTTCAATCTGGGAAAGTGTCTCAATCATGGCCGCATGCAGGTGACCGTTGGTCGCCAGGGTCCGCCCAGAATAAATATCAAACGGGCTTCCGTCGTAGGCACTGACCTGTCCTCCCGCTTCCCGGACTAGCACAATGCCAGCGGCCAGATCCCAGGGCGAAAGACCTCGCTCCCAGTAGCCGTCCAGCCGCCCGCTAGCGACAAAGGCGAGGTCGATCGCAGCGGACCCACCGCGCCGAACCCCCTGGGTAAGGTGGGTAAGCTGACAAAATTCGGCGTAGTTGTTGTCGATCGTTTCTCGACGATCGTAGGCAAAGCCCGTGACCAGCAAGCTTTTTTCTAGGGTCGGTGTATCTGACACGTGAATAGGCTGACGGTTGCACGTCGCGCCCAATCCGGTAGCGGCCTGGTACAGCTCATTGAGAATTGGGTTGTACACCACCCCAACTGACGGCACCCCCTCGATCAGCAAGCCAATCGACACTGCGCAAAAGGGAAACTGGTGGGCGTAATTGGTGGTTCCATCCAAGGGGTCCACCGCCCAGAGCAAGGGGGCACTCTGATCGCCCGACGCGCCGGATTCTTCTGCCAGAATGGCGTGTTCGCTCAGGTGGCGACGTAGCACCGCCAATACCGCCACCTCTGCTGCCTGGTCGGCTTCGGTGACGAGGTCGCCCGAGCGGCCTTTCTCCTGTATCTGGCTGAGCTGCCCCCAAAATTTTTGCAATACTGCGCCACCGGTTAAGGCAGCTTCCGTAGCAATATCTAGATAGCGCTGCAGATCTTGGGTCGACGGCATTACTCATCCTCAATCGGTAAACCGAACCGAACCTTGCCCTTACCAAAGTAGCGGCCAAACTGCAGCTCGTAGACTTCGTCTTCGTCTTGGGTTTCGACTTCTAAGTCAGAACGGGGATAGCTGACGCACAGCAGCGCATAGCCTTGTTCGCGCAAATCAGGTGAGAGCCCCATGGCTTCGGGCTGGTAGATTTCACCGGACAATACTCGCACTGCGCAAGTGGTACAGGCCCCATTGCGGCAGGCAAACGGGAGCTCAGCGGCCTGATTTTCTGCCGTCTGCAAAATATAGCGGTCTTCGGGAATCTGAACCTGATAGGTGCGATCGCGCTGGCGATCTCGGATGCGAACGGTGTAAGTGCGAGTCATAGCCTGGGGCAGAACCACAAAAGCCGCGCCTAACGTTGGTCACGGTCTGTCTTATGGTCCCACACTTCCTCACTGCCGGTGCGGGCTTCGACCGGCTTTGAGCCAAACCTGGCCAGAGCGATAACTCGGTCCCCTTTCCCGGTTCACTATCTGCTACGATGAAAAACCGTTGGTGGTTTATTCCCAATAATCCTGACCTGGAGAGGTGGCCGAGCGGTTTAAGGCGCAGCACTGGAAATGCTGTTTAGGCGTAAGCTTAACGAGGGTTCGAATCCCTCCCTCTCCGTTGATGAGGCCCGGTTTGATCTGAGGCATTTTTGGCGGCTGCCCGTCGTTGTTGACTCAGCCGATCAAAACTGAGCGTCAGTGCCCCCAGCGTAATCAGGGCGATGCCTGTCCACTGGATTAGCTGCAGGGCCGGTTGGGTTGTCAGCAGCCAGATACTCAGCAGCGCCGTCAGCAGGGGCGTGATCGCGGCAACCAAAGCTGTTCGACTGCCTCCCGCCAAGCGCAATCCTGAGTAGTTGAAGGCGTAGGCTACAGCGGTAATCACTCCAAGCCCGAAGCCAGTCGTAACAAACTGCCCTGGGCTCACGATGCCTTGGGTGAGCGTGGCTGGACGGAACAGCAGCAGCCCGCTGCTGAGCACAGTCATGGTGGCAAACTGGACCAGCCCTCCAGAAACGGGATGAACCTGACGCTGCGTTGGCAGGCTCATGGTGGTAACGTACAGCGCAAACGCAACGGCTGACAGGAGAGCGGCGGTAACGCCCGCTGCTGGCAAGGTCTCTAATGCGGGCCGAGCCACCAAAACGGTGCCCATGACGATGGCCCCCATCACCACCCATCGCAGTGGAGAGAGCGCGTCTCGCTGTACCCATCCGCCTAGGGGAATCGCCAGGAGTGGATAGCTAAACAACAGCGTCGCTGCCACGGCTGGACCGATGCTGCCCACGGCCTGATACATCAATACCTGGGAGAAAAATAAGCAAACGCCACCGCCAATCAGTCGGGTCAGTCGGCTAGGGCGTTGCCGCCACTGCTGTAGGTCGGCCCAGACACCCGTATGAAGGTGCGGGGCCAGCAGCCACAACAGCGGTAGCTGTACGATTAGCCTTAGCCACAGCAGGGCCGACGCGTTGAGAAAGGTAACGCTGTCAAATCCGGCAAAGGCAAACCCGGCCAGTTCTCCGCCCCGGCTGATGGCCCCTACCAAGAGGGTGTGAAAGGTGAGGAGGAGAGTTGCGATCGCGCTAAATACCAGCCCCTTCTGCAGGCGCTGGCCCCGCTTGTCTGGAGCCGCCACCAGCTGTCGGACCGCTGGCTCGGCAGCAGTAACCGTTCGTCCTGGGTAGGGGGGTGTGAGCTGCCGGACCGGGTCGAGCGCCAGATTCGCTTGTCCCGGTCGAGCCCTATGAGTAGCCATGGGGCGGTTATCGATAACGTTACCCTGGGCCATCTGATCTTTGAGCTGCAGGCTCAACCGCTTGACCAGGCTTTCCAAAATCACTTCGCCCTGCTGCTCCATCGATTGCATGCGAGCCAGCTGCTGCGACATGGCACTTTGGTAGCTGCTCAGGTCCCGCTGCAGCGACTGCACCGTCTGCGACAGGCTGCTATCAAAGGACGCCAGCCAGTCCTGAGTCGGGTTAGGCAACTGGTTTGAATTCACCACATAGGCATGCAGATCATCTTGCAGGTTTCGGGCCAGTACCTGGGCCAGTCGCTTGGCCCAGATTTGCTGCTGTCGCTGCTGCTGTTCGGATAGTACTCCCTCCGATTCTGTCTTGAGCACCTGATAGCGGTTGGCCAGGTCATCATATTCGGACCGCAGCTGGGCAATGGCCGACAGCAGCCGCTCCTTTTCATCTTTTAGATACTCAATGTCAGCAGACAGCTGGGCAGCAAAGTGCCGCTGTAGCGCCTCAAAATCTTGATCGAGGGAAGTCAGCAGATCGTCCATATTCGATTGCGTATCAGACTCCCCCATGTGGCCCTCACTGCCCTTTTTATCCAGTACTTGCCAGCCGCTATCTCCTAGTTTGCTCAGAACCTTAGCAAAAATCTCAGCGGTTTTGAAACTTAAACAGGGCGGCCATCAATCAGATTGAACGCCCCAACCGACCGCTGCCTAGCAGCCGCCAGGCCTAATTCACAACCTTTTGTTCAAAACCGCAGGATACGAGAACCGTAACAAAGACTGCGCGTAGGCATAGCTATACCCATCTGAAGCCCAGAAATTCCCTACAGCCGGATTAGCCAGTTGAGCCCTTCGGCAACGTTAGGGGGTCCCCCTGCCAGCTCACGGTGCATGCGTTCAATCACGTCAGCAGGTACCTGCCGATGCCGCCGAGCGTTGCGGGCCTGGCATTCGGCCAGCGGTAGATCGAACCAGACAGCACCGATATCGCTATAGCCAATCTCGGTCAAGGTCTGAATCAGCTGCCGCCGCCGACTGCGCTTAGCATTGGTCGCATCAAATAGAACGCCCTCAATCTCATCTTGATCGAGCGCCTGAATGCCCTGAGCGAGCTGCCATGCTAGCTGCTGCCACACCTCCGCCCATTCGCCCTGGATTGCCGCGTCGCCATAGAGCTGAGCGCGGGTCTCGTCCGTAGACAGGATCTCGTAACGAGGAAACTGCCGAACGAAACGCTGTGCCCAGGTCGATTTGCCACTTCCCGGTAGACCAATGAGTAAAATCAGGGGCCGCCGGACATCTGCGGGCACTAGATCACCGTGTTGTCAGGAATGACCGCATTTTTAAGCACCACCACTACGCCGCTGCGGATGTAAAAGCCGAGGTCTTCTCGCTCCGCTTCTTGAACATTGTCTTTGTTGATAATCTTGACGTTACGACCAATGCGGGCATTTTTGTCGACGATCGTCCCTTTGATAGTGCTACCCTCACCCACACCAATGGGAATCTTGCCCTCAGTCATCTGCTGATTGCTCTCAGACAGTGGCTCGTAGTAGTCTGCGCCGATCAGCAAAGCCTCTTCGATATGACAGTTAGCGCTGATGCGTTGACGTAGCCCTACCACCGACTTGTGAATACGGCAGTTCTTGATGATACAGCCTTCACCAATGATGGACTCGGTTACATGGGCGTCCTGCAGCTTACTGGGGGGCAGATAGCGAGAGCGGGTATAGATGGGCGCCTGCTCATCGTAAAAGCTGAAGGGGGGTTGGGGCTGTTCGGTCAGCGCCAGATTCGCATGGAAGAAAGCTTCAATCGTGCCGATATCTTCCCAGTATCCGTCAAACAGATAAGCCTGGACGTTGTAGTCATTCGCTGACGCCGGAATAATTTCCTTGCCAAAGTCGGTCTGGTCAGCGGAGCGCTTTAGTAGATCAACCAGCACGTCTTTTTTAAAGACGTAAATCCCCATCGAGGCAATAAACGGTTTCTCTTCAGCCTGGTCGGCGGTGAGACCGAGCTTAGTGGTGTCCACTTTCATGGCCTCAAGCGCATCACCCTTAGGCTTCTCAGAAAATTGAATGATGCGACCGGTGGCGTCATCGACCTTCATCAGGCCGAAGCTAGAGGCTGTCTTGTAACCAATGGGAACTACCGACAGGGTGACATCGGCGCCAGTGCTACGATGCCGTTCAATGAATAGGCGGTAGTCCATCCGGTAAAGATGGTCGCCAGAAAGGATGATGTACTCATCCACATCCCAACTTTCGAACAGCCATAGGTACTTGCGGACGGCGTCCGCCGTGCCCTGAAACCAGCTGGGGCTATCGGGCGTTTGTTGGGCAGCCAGCACCTCGGCAAAGCCATCGCTAAACTGAGAAAAGTTGTAAGCGCGGCTGATGTGTCGATTGAGAGATGCCGAGTTGAACTGCGTGAGGACGTAGATCTTTAAAATTTCTGAATTGATACAGTTGCTGATGGGAATATCGATCAGTCGGTATTTACCCGCCAGGGAGACGGCTGGCTTTGCGCGATACTTGGTCAGCGGGTATAGACGGGTGCCCGCGCCGCCACCCAAGATAATTGAAAGAACCCTTTTCACAGACTCGACCTGCTAATAATTTTTTAATCCTGTCCTACACAGTGTCTGATTGTATTCTGCGCTTGACAAGGGGGGATCAAGAAATCGCGAGGGGTTTGTGTCCTGATATACGCTTGATAAGATATGCCTGACGGCGCTCGCCCATCGGGACAATACACCTCTACTAAACGGTCATGTGGAGCCGTGATCGCCTGCTCGACTCAATCTGTTAGTAAACAGAACAGTGGGTCTGCAGATATCCTTCTTTAGAAAGATTGCTGCTACAAATCTGAACGGGCTTCAACGTCGTTACAAACATCCTTATACTGGATTCGGTCAAGTGCAACCGCCCGCTTGTCATCCGCTACAAAAGGAGCCCGAATGTCAGTTATCCGTGCGTTGCATCAGGCGCTCACGAACAAAACCCAGTCCGCGGTCGAGATCGCCCAGTCTTATCTGGATAAAATTGACGCGCTCGAACCCCAGCTCCACAGTTTTTTGACGGTGACGGCAGCGCAGGCGCTGGCCCAGGCTAAGCAGGTGGACGAGCGGATCGCTGCGGGCGAAGACGTCGGTCTGCTAGCGGGCATTCCGATCGCGCTCAAAGACAACCTCTGCACCCAGGGCATTCGGACGACCTGCGCCTCAAAAATTCTAGAAAACTTTGTCCCCCCCTATGAATCCACCGTGACGCAGCGGCTGAAAGCCGCTGGGGCAGTGTGCCTGGGCAAGACCAACATGGATGAGTTTGCCATGGGCAGTTCCACTGAGGCCTCGGCCTTTGGCCGAACCCAAAATCCTTGGAATCCAGACTGTGTTCCGGGCGGGTCCTCCGGTGGCTCGGCGGCAGCGGTCGCCGCTGGGGAGGCGCCCATCGCCCTAGGGTCGGATACGGGGGGCTCGATTCGCCAACCTGCGGCCTTTTGCGGCGTTGTTGGGCTCAAGCCTACCTACGGGCTGGTCTCCCGGTTCGGGCTGGTGGCGTTTGCGTCGTCCCTCGACCAGATTGGCCCCTTTAGCACAACTGTAGAAGATGCAGCGATTTTGCTCGGTGTGATCGCAGGTCACGATTCCCGCGACGCGACCAGCCTCAAGGTCGATATCCCCGACTATACCCAGTCCCTCACCCAGGACCTGACGGGTAAGCGTATTGGCGTGATCAAAGAAACCTTTGGCGAGGGGCTAGACCCGACCGTCGCCAAAGCGGTAGACGCCGCGATTGATCAGCTGAAATCTCTCGGCGCAGAGATCGTCGAAATTTCTTGCCCTAACTTCGACTATGGCTTGCCGACCTACTACATCATTGCGCCCTCCGAAGCGTCCTCTAATCTCTCCCGATACGACGGTGTGAAATACGGCCTTCGCACCGAGGGGGAAGACCTCATATCGATGTACAGCAAGACCCGTGCCGAAGGCTTTGGCCCCGAGGTCAAGCGCCGCATCATGATTGGCACCTACGCCCTCTCGGCGGGCTACTATGACGCCTACTACCTCAAGGCTCAAAAGGTGCGTACGCTGATCAAGCGAGACTTTGAGCAAGCGTTTGAGTCGGTCGATGTCCTGCTCAGCCCCACCGTTCCCACCCCGGCCTTCAAGGCCGGTGAAAAAGAGGACCCGCTCAGCATGTATTTGACGGATCTGATGACCATCACCGTTAACCTGGCCGGTTTACCGGGTATGAGCATTCCCTGTGGCTTTGACGACAGTGGTTTGCCCATTGGTCTGCAGCTAATTGGTAACGCTCTGCGGGAAGACACGCTGTTTGAGGTTGCGTCGGCCTACGAGCAGGCAACAGAATGGCACAAACAGCAGCCAACGCTGACCTAGCCCTTGTCCACTGCACGCTGAGTACCGGCCCAACCATACTGCCTAACAACAAGGGCGTTCGGCAGGGAGCTAAAGCTTCTCGATCGGATTAGCGGGTTCGCTAATCGGCGCGTCAATCGAGCGAGCCGTGCGCTGGGGGGGCGTCGGTTCTGCCCTGAGCGCGGTGTAGGCAGTGTAGCTGAGGGGAATCATCGTGAGCGCACACAAAATACCGACCCCGGCATGGGACAGCTGACGAACGGTTTTTGAGGCCCGCAACGCGTCGGGATAGGCCCCTCGCTTGTAAAAACTTTGAACCTGCAGCGCGTAAATGAGTGCCGTAAGTCCGAAGGGCGGACAGGTCACGAACGCAGACAGCGCGCTCTGCCAGTTGCTCGGTGGGCAGGGCTGCCCCTTGTAGAGGTCATATTTTTGCGACCACTCTGCTCGCTGGATGTCGCCGACTCTGCCAATAAGTTCAAACTGGGTAAAGTCGGGGAGTTCCAGTGGAACCAGGACCTCACGAATTAGTTCGGGCAGTCGGTAGTAGCTGATTCCCACCCCCACCTCACGATGAATGCTGATTGCTAGACACTGTTCGTTCTGCTGCACACGAACGCTTAGCTGCAGCTCAGCAAAGGCCTGCTTCAAGGCTTGGGTAATGGTGGGTAGGGCAACTTTTTCCTGGTGCTGTGCCAGTTTTGTCTGGGTTTCTTCGAAGGAGAGGTCGTTGCAGGCAGCAATGCGCCAGTCTTCTACAGCGCCGGCGATGTTTCCTAGGCGCTCTTGCAGGTTGCCCCGGTGGAAGTAAAATTCCGCTGTGTTGGGATTCAGGGCAATAGCCTGATTCAGGTCACCCATCGCAGCGTCGTAGTTCTGTGACTCGATGTGGAGCAGGGCCCGGTTGTAGTAGATTTCAGGGCAGTTGGGTGACTGGACGAGGGCGGTGGCCCAATCGGCGAGTGCGCCCGCTCGATCGCCGGTCTCGTAACGGAGTAGACCTCGATTGCCATAGGCCTGGGCCTGGTTGGCATCAATGGCAAGAGCCGTATTGAAATCCTGTAGGGCCGCCGCCTTGTTGCCCTGCTTTTGATAGCTCAGACCTCGCGTGGTGTAGACCTTGGCCGGGTCAGGGTGGGACGTCAGCACTCGGGTAAAGGTTGCGATCGCACGCGCATGATTTTCCTGGCGAGCATAGGTACAGCCGTGGCGGTAGGCCAGTTTAGCCGCCTGCTGTCGATACCAGTGATGTAAATTAGCGTCCATGAGACCTACCAATACTCCAAACTCACCCTAACCAACCCACCATAAGAACAAAATCAGCGCGAAGACGGAAACCCAGATCACAAAGGACCAAAAATTTTCCGTGTTTTTTGCTACAGAAAAATAGTTTCAAAATGGGAACTAGCCACCCGGAGCTTCAGCGGACAATCTAAAAATTCCTGATATGTGACCCCCGATAAGGACATCGTCCATTTTCTTGCAATGAATTTATCGTATCGAGCAAGGTTAATGGATAAAGTCTATGTGTTTTTACTTAAGAAGTATCAATTAGCACATGGGTGCGTGCTAGGCTCTGCCATAGGATTGGCTAGTGATGACGCGATAAGGATGCCTTACCCCCTGTTTAAGACAGAAATTGACGCGGCGAAGGTGCTGCTTCGAGCTGGCTGGCGACCGAACGACATCAACGGCATTTTACAGTTTCCCCTGTCTGAACAAACCTTCTGCAGCCTGGGGGCGAAGTCGCTATTTTTTCTGGTTAACGATCCCCTCTTGGCGGAAGACACTGCACCGGGCGCGAAGCAAACGGCCACTGCAGTGCTGACGGCTCAGGGATGGACCGAAATTGAGATTAGCGTGCTACTCAAGCCTCATCGGGCGTTTGCACCCCAAGATTATGAGGATTTTGAAAGGAATTTTGAGCCTGACCGCTTCGAGGCGTCCCCCGTGATGGCCTCTGCAGATTTGCTGCCCATGTTAGATAATAGCCCCCTGCCGTTAGCCACCCCCTGGCGGGGCGATTTGTCCCTGCGCCGCGAACGCCGCTCGGCCGGATTCAACCGACTCCTGGGATTGGGGCTAGTGATTATCTCTGTCGGGCTCTTTGTTCTGGTCCTGCCCTAGTCAGGAAATGCCAGCCCTACCCTCGGGTCGCGGATGTAGAGCCCCAGGGTTAACGAGCTGATCACAGCATCCCAGACAGGGACCATTGTCTCTGCATCATCCACCCAGTAGTCGAAGGTAATTAGGCACTGAATTCCCGACCCTAGACCAATACAGATGCGGGAGTAGGCCTCACGCTTTTCGTCTGGGTCGATGAACTTGATCTGTCCCCAGACGATTCGTGCCGTTTGCCGTTTGACTTTGACCGGTTTATCAATGGCAATGACTTCCCGCTCGTCGTCGCGCATTACCTTGTTGAGAATGCCCATTAGCGGAAAGTCGCTGAAATCTGCGTTCGGCGGCAGCTGATTATAAGAGACCTCTAAATTACAGTCATTATCCGGCGGGTCAGCATCCATGAACCTGAAGGATTTGTCTTGGGGTTCAAATTTCCAGTCCTGAGGCACGTCAAAACGAACAGCCCCTCGGCCCGCCACAAAAATTTTGTAGCCTTCCTGGGACTCCCACCGGTGATCGGCTTTCAGGTCTAAGGTTTCTTTGACCCACTTGAGCCCGTGTTTTTTGCCCATCGGTCTCTCTCTCAACAATGGCCTGCCGCCATTTTACTGCGAAGCTCAGCGTTGGGATGCCAGTCTCGACCCGGTCCTGGAAGCCCCCTTTCGAGCGGGCCGGTCATTGATCAGGGCTTTGCTCACGGTTTCACCTGCGCTTTGTAGGCCGCCCAGCCGCCGTATTTTGAGATATCGGGCCAGCGATGTTCTTCAATCAGTTCTTGGGGGTAGAGCATTGCGATCGCACTTCCGCCCCCCTTGAGCATGACGCTTTCGGGATACATATTGGGCGGCTCGGTCGAGACCAGATAGTCATACTGTTCCGCCGTTAGTTCATACAGTTCGCCAGGGATAGAGACGCCACCGGACTCGACTTTATAGATGCCAGGGTGCCAGCCGTCCTTGACTGAATGCAGGCGATAGTCGGCGGTGGTTCTGGCCTCACCCAGAAACGTTGCCGATTGCAAATTACCGTGGTCAGGCTGGCCTCGCAGCGCCGACCCGCAAATAAACACCATCTTAGACGCGTTCTCCAGCATGGGATTTTCCCCTGAATTGCAATGACTAACAGCCTATCGGAGCGCTATTTCAGGTCAAGCAGACAGAGATATTTTGTAAAGTGCCCGGCTGGTTTCCAGCGGGGGTATCCCCGAATTTTGTCCCTGCCTACTTATGCCCACGTATAAGGATCCGTAGCCGGTTAGAAGCTGACTGTGGCGATTGCTACAGACCAGGATCAACCGAGGGAAATATTTTCAAGGTAGACTTTACAACTGGGTGAGCGTTTACTATTGGCCTGTTCAATAGCCTTGCTTAACCAGTGAAAGACAGTCCAGCCAGTCATTTGCGGGGAAAGAAAGCGATGGGAACAGAGATTTTGACGCAGCCCACAACAGGTTGTCAGTTGACCATTGACGGTCCTCGCTTGATGCGCTCGATGGCAGATATTGGCGCGATTGGTGCGCTGCCGGACGGCGGTGTGCGACGCCTCGCTTTTAGTCCCGAAGATATCCAGGCACGGCAGATCGTGCGTGAATGGATGATGGCTGCTGGGATGACGGTTCGAACCGATGCGGCTGGAAACCTGATCGGACGATATCCGGGCCGCTTTCCCCATTCTCCTGCCCTGGCCACCGGATCGCACCTCGACACGGTTCCCAAAGCCGGTATTTATGATGGTACCTACGGCGTTCTCGCGGGTTTGGAGGTCGTCCGAACCCTACATGACCAGGGACTACAACTTGACCACCCCTTTGAAGTGATCGTCTTTGCCGATGAGGAACGCACAATGGTGGGCAGCAAGGCGATGACCGGGCAGGCTTCGCTCACGCCAGCGGACTATGATCACCCGCATTACGACGCGATCCAGCCCAGCGTCAACCGCATCGGCGGCTGTTGGGATCAGCTTCCAGCCGCTCAGCGGCAAAAGGGCAGCCTAGCGGCTTTCGTCGAGCTTCATGTCGAGCAGGGACCGGTGCTAGAAACGGCTGGTAACCCCGTGGGACTGGTTACCGGTATCGTTGGCCAGCGACGGTATTTAATTACCGTTGAGGGTCAGGCAAGCCACGCCGGAACGACCCCCATGGGCATGCGCCAAGATGCCCTGGTCGCGGCTGCCCAGATTGTCCTGGCGGTCAATGAGCTTGGCTGTGCTCAAGATGATCTGCTAACGGGAGATCAAGTGGCGACGGTGGGGGCGATGAAGCTGTCGCCCAACGTCGCAAACACCATACCGGGTCAGGTTGAGCTAACGGTCGACCTACGGGATCTGTCGAACGCCTGTTTGGATCGGATGGTGACTGCATTAGAATCACGAATGGGTGCGATCTCAGCCCAAACCCAAACCCGCATTCAGATCAAACCCCAGCTCCGCAATGAGCCCGTACCCGTCAGCTCCCATATTTACAACACCATTGCCCAGGCCTGCCAAACGCTGCAGCTACCCGCCTGCCCCCTGCCCAGCCGCGCCAGCCACGATGCGCAAATTATTGCCCACATTACCGACATGGGGATGATTTTTATTCCCAGCCAGGCGGGCATTAGCCATGCTGAAACTGAATACACTGCGCCCGAATACTGCATTCAGGGCGCAAACGTGCTTTTGCATACCCTATTGCAGCTTGATCAGCACTATCGTTGTGCTGTAGACGAATACAGCAAGGACGGGACGACTGCGGCAAAGATGTCCCCAATTTAGATGGGCATAATCTAAAGTTTGTCTGATCTTTTCTCGCGGACTCAAACGAAGTTGGTATCTTCTAGGACAAGTTGTTTTCTGGAACACATTTCTTTGGCCCCGCTGGTCTTCATCCCCACTGTTGCCTGTTCGCCGCTAGCGCTTGCCCTGTTGAGAATGCATTTAGAACGCCTATGACGGTCAGTGCGGACCAGCCTTCCTCAGTACTCCCTGTTTGTCCGGCACCGCTCCCCCAGGCCGTGTCTGCAGCTCAGGTATCTCTACGCTCGGTCACCAAGGTCTATGGCAAAGTCACGGCGATTGAGAACCTGACGTTGGATATTCCAGCAGGTATCTACTGCTGTCTGCTCGGTCCAAGCGGCTGCGGCAAAACCACCACTCTACGCCTCATTTCTGGACACGAGAGCGTCACCCGAGGACAGGTCTTCATCGGCGATCGCTGCGTCAACGCTTTACCGCCAGCGAAGCGTAACACGGCGATGATGTTTCAAAACTATGCCCTGTTCCCCCATAAAACCGTCTGGCAAAACATCGAGTTTGGCCTAAAAATGCAGCGCGTGGCCAGGGCCGAACGGCAGCAGCGCGTTGCCGAGATTTTGGACTTAGTGGGGCTCAGTCACACTGCTGACCGCAAGCCTGACCAGCTGAGTGGAGGCCAACAGCAGCGAATTGCCCTGGCCCGGGCGCTGGTGACCCGCCCCCAAGTTCTCATGCTGGACGAGCCCCTGAGCGCCCTGGACGAAAATCTGCGTGTCCGCATGCGCCGCGAACTCCGCAAAATGCAAAAGCAGTTTGGCCTGACCTTTATTCAGGTCACCCACCACGTCGAAGAAGCCTTTTCGCTCTCCGATCAAATTGTCGTAATGAACCACGGTCACATCGACCAGGTCGCCACCCCAACCGAGCTGTACAACACGCCATCGTCCCGATTTGTTGCTAAGTTTATCGGCGACAATAATGTCTTCAAAGGAACGGTCATTAGCTGTATCCCTGACGGTTCTGCTGGCAAAGACATTGTTGAACTTGATGTCGAGGGGCTGGGCTCGGTCTATGCAACGGGGCACGGCGTGCAGCCTGGGGCTGAAGCGGCCTGTTCTATTCGCCCTGACCTGCTGCATCTCAGCGCTGCCAGCCTACCGCACAGTTCAGAAGTGCCGCTCAATAGTTTAAAGGCGCGAATTACGATGGCCGAGCTCACCGGCTACGTCACCCGTGTCTCATTGATGACCGAAGCCACCGGTCAAGAACTGCTGTACCAGCTACGTACAGCAGACTGGAACAGCCTTGCCTTGCAAGAAGGGCAGACCCTTTCACTGAAGTGGTCGGCCCACGACTGTGTTTTTCTACCTCATTAACTGCCTCCTGAGGACTAATCCCTATGACCAAAATTACCCGTCGTAAGCTGCTTTACACCGGTTTAGCTGCTGGCGCTGCCGTCGCCACAACTCGTTGTGCGTCTGCGCCCGAGGGGACGCCCAATAACCCTGCACCGGGTCCCGAAGTCAACACCAATCAGACCAAAGACGTCACGCTTCGCCTGATTGGCACCGGCGTTTCACAGATTAACGAAATTCGAGATAAGGCCCTAGAAGATCTGGGCTTCAACATCGAAATGCGGGCACTGAGCACTGAAGAGAATAACCAGATCGCCATTACCCAACCTGACCAGTACGACATCTTTGATGGCGAGTACTTTAGTCTGCCGCTGGTCGTTCCATCGGGGAACCTTCAGCCGATCGACGTCAGCAAAATTACCAATTGGGACAAGATTGTTCCCTTTTTCACGTCCGGCGAATTTGAGGGCATGCCGGTGGAGTCTTCCCAGGGGACGGCGCCCTACAAAGTGATGTACCTGGCCGGTTCCGATTCAGCCGAGTTTTCGGCAACGCCAACCGACCACGCTACACTGATTCCGTTCCAGTACAACGCCGATACGCTCGGCTATCGCCCTGATCTGGTCGGTCGTGAAATCAAGAGCTGGGGCGAGCTGTTCAATGAGGAATTCAAGGGTAAGACCTCGATTCTTGACATCCCTCAAATCGGCATCATGGATGCGGCCATGGTCGCTGAATCATTAGGGCTCATGACCTTTGTCGACAAAGGCAACATGACCAAGGCCGAGATCGACCAAATCACCGATATTCTCAAGGAACAAAAGGCAAAAGGCCAGTTCCGTGCTTTTTGGAAGACCTTTGATGAGTCGGTCAACCTGATGTCCTCGGGCGAGGTGATCCTGCAATCCATGTGGTCTCCGGCGGTGACGGCGGTGCAAGCCCAGGGTATTGAATGCGTCTACGCGCCGCTGGCCGAAGGCTATCGCGGCTGGGGCGGCGGCGTTGGCCTGTCGAAGAATCTCGAAGGGGTGGCATTGGATGCTGCCTATGAGTACCTTAACTGGATGCTAGAAGGGTGGGTTGGGGCCTTCTTAGGTCGTCAGGGCTACTACAGCGCTGCGCCTGAGCTGGCGAAGAAGTACATGTCTGACGCCGAGTGGGCCTACTGGTACGAGGGGCAGGCCGCCCCCGAAGATATTGTCGATCCCTTTGGCAAGACGTTGGCGAAGTCTGGCGCGGTCCGCGACGGCGGCTCGTTTAAAGAACGCTTTGGCAATATTGTTGTGTGGAATTCCACCATGGAAGAAAACACTTACCTTGTCCAGAAGTGGAACGAGTTTATTGCCTCGTAGTTAGCCCTCGATCGAAGCCGCTGCAGGATAGGTCGAATCGACCATCCTGCAGCGGCATTAACTCCCCTACATTGCCAACAGATCATCGAGGGCATCAATGGCCTCACATCCAGGCTTCTCGCCCTTTGGCGCGGGTGGCGGTGGTTGAACTGCGGGCATCGGTGGAGCTGGAGCTATTGACGTAGCCAGCATCGGGGCATATTGGACAGGGCCGCCCAATCGACCGTATAGGTACTCGTCGGAGTATTTGCGAAACACGGCCTCTAGTGCCGCCCTCGAATTTTTGAGGCCCCATTCATCTGCAATTCGCTGAGCCTTTTCGATTACATCTTTGCTGATTCTGATTTTGTTGTCATACATAGCTGAGTATCTGTCGAGAGAGAGAATAGGCCCTGAACGTTGGCAAACTGTGGGTCGCTAAGAACAGAGAACAGCTTGCGCCCCTCTAGCCGCTGGGCAATCAGGTGAGAGCCGCCGCCAGTGACGAGAAAGCGGGTAACGCGGGCCATGTAGGGGGTGTACTGGGCCTTGACCATTTGGAAGATTCCTTTGAACCAGGGGTCCAGATACTCATCCAGCCAGCCTGACCAGGAAAGCCCTGTGTCGGCGTAGATGTGTTCAGTGCGGAAGCCATCCATGATCACGGAGGGGTCTGCAGTGGTGCCCAGGACATTGGTAAGGCGTCGGTCAAAGCTGATCGCCGTAGCGAGTTCGTAGGTGCCGCCGCGATCCATCACGTTCTCGTCGATCACTTCTCCATTGGCGTCTACCAGTCGAGTCAGCCAGGTGCCCCCACCAATATCGACCACAATGGTGTAGCCCGTAGCCGGGACCAGACCCCGCTGCTGGGCAAACAGATAGGCTCCCATGCCTTCGCGTTCGACTCGGACTGAGGCCACTTGAACCTGCATTTCGATGCCGTTGCGCTTGAACTGGTGAGGCCCCAGCAACTGGGCCTTGATAGCGTCTGCGGAGCGAATGGGGTCAGGCGTGGACACGAGCAGATGAATCGTGGCATCCTCAGCGGTCTGTCCTTTGGGCTCAAGGCAGGCGTAAAGGTGAAGTTTGGCGAGATCGATCTTGTTTTCGATAACGGTTTGCTGCTGGCGTCGATATTTATAGGCCTGGGCCCCGAAATGGTATCGTCGCCCGTCGGACAGCTCAATCAGCGGCGAGGCGTCAGAGTAGCTGACGGCATCACGCCCTTGGGGAACCTGAAAGCGCACAGAGCGAATGGCTTTGGGATGACCGTCTCCGTCGTAAAATTTGAGGTCGTAGTTACCCGCATCTAAGGCCAGTACGCGGGTGGCCAGACTAGCGGAGGTCGCGGCTTTGCGAGTGCGGGGGGTTTTGGTTGTGGTCGCGGTCGGCATGATTTACCTCACCGGAAATATAGGCGTGGGGAAATTCGTCCCCAACTAGTACAAAATTACCATACACAACCCAAACTTGATTTGCAACCCCAGCTGTCCCCAGGTCAGTTAACGTATGAAGTGACGGACAGTAGTGCGGCGCTAACTGTGAGTTGTCGCAATCGGCAGATTTGTCTACTCGCTGCCTACTTGTTTGATGGGCTTTGAGACGCTCTACGAGGGCCAGACTGTTGTGCGTAGGGTGTTTGCGGAGTAATTAAAAAAAGATAAGCAACCTTGTATACAAATAAACAGGTAAGTGTATATTTTGAAATTCATCTAAAACAAAATCTGTTGCATTTTTTTATAAAATTCGCCTTTTTTAACAGGGTTTCCACACCTTTTCCACAGAAGGACCCAGGTTTTCCACAGTATTCTTCACAACAGCAATGGTTTGGACCGTTTCTGTGGATTAAGGCAGTAGACAGGTTGCTGAGCTCATAATGTAAAATTTTGTAAGCAAAAATAGGGCGAAACCCTTTTACTTTCGTTACACCGAAAAAATACGGAGAAGGGACTGTGTTTTTTCTGCACATTGAAAATTAATAGCCGTTGTCTGACAATGACACCCACTGCCCAACCATCGCTGTGTACGTTGACTCGTTCGAGGAGACGATGCAGTCGGGCTGTATCTACCATGTGCAAAAGGACTTCCCAATGAAAACCCATCCTGTTAGTTTGCTAGTTGATATCCCTGAAGAGTTACATCAGTCGTTGCAACAATATTTGGATTCGCATACGCTGTGGCATCAGGATCGTGTTTTTCAAGCAGCGCTTTCGCTCTTTTTAATGCAGAATGGCATCAGTAACAAAAGCCTCAGCAATCTTTACTTAGAAAGTCTCTTTGAGCGAGCTGCCTAGACGCAATTGGTCATTTCTCGTTACCCTGCTTAGACACGACTTTTCCCAAGACGCTGCGCCCCCATTTCCGTCTGTAGCATTCATTAAGCCAGCAGCCTCTACCATTAGGGGCTGCTTTGTTTTGTCTAGGTGCCGGTGCTAATTGCCAGTGCTAATTGCCGACTGGGGTCTTGCGGTCGAGTTGGGTGGCTGCTGCGATCGCACTTTTCTCTCGACCGCGCTGTTCGTAGCGTCGTAGCGCCGCCACGGCGTGCCCAGACAAAAT
This sequence comes from Cyanobacteria bacterium J06648_16, assembly GCA_039817185.1. Classification (GTDB taxonomy): domain Bacteria; phylum Cyanobacteriota; class Cyanobacteriia; order Phormidesmidales; family Phormidesmidaceae; genus CAWUKV01. The sequence continues at coordinate 30,577 of JBCBWI010000021.1, forward strand.
ACTCAAATCTTCCAGACTCATTCCGCGCATCAGCATCTCGACACACCAGGTTTGGTGGGCCTGCTCGGGGACAGGCGGCGCTGACCCAACGTCGATGCCCTGCCACCATTGCTGCCACCGTGCTTGAATATCGTCCACCGTCAGAGGCGTCCCAGCCTCAGTCGCGAATAGGGTCGGCGCCGAATCCTTCCGGACCTTGAGCCACTTGGTCAGGGGGTTGCTGGTGTACGATCCGTAGCGTTTGCCTAAAATCCACTGGTTGACCGGCACCTGGCGAGACCCGGTGGGGGTCAATATCTGAAGTACGTGCTGGGTCTTGTCGCTGATGTGGTGCGATCTCAACAATCCCGTCACCTCTGTCGGCCGCAGTCCAGCGCCGAACAGCGCGATGGCTAAGGCATAGTCCTGCGTGCCGAGACTCTTGGCCTGCTTAATCATTTGATGTACCCAAGCAGTCGGCAGATCCTGTACCCCGGCGTCCGTGCTGCCGTCCCCGTTTGGGGTGCCCTTAGGGCTGTCGGTAAAGGCTGCCGTCAGCACGTCTAAAAAGTCCTCACGCTTTTCCCAGATGGCGTAGCCGCTGGTCGCCTCGATGACCATGTAGCCCAGCAGTAAAGCGCCTAAACAGCCTGCTAGATCTTCAGAGGAGAGCCGCGCCTGATCCCCCAGCAGCTGCTCCAGATGCTGGGCCATATCCTGTCGGATACTGTTCAACTGGGCTTTCAAAACCTGAACCTGTTCGCTGGAATAGTGATCCGCCTCACCGATGACCGAGCAGACAAAGCTGGGAAACTGTTCTAGCGCCTGCAAACAGCTGCTGGCGTAGCTGCGTAGGGCCGTGACGGGTTCTAACGTTGCCAGCTGGATAGGCTCAGACAGGGCTATGGGGGCATCCTGTAGCATTGCCAGCAGCAGGCCGTACTTATTCCCAAAATTGCGAAATAGAGTCGCTTCGTTGACGCCCGCTAGGTCGGCAATCTGCCGGGTGGTGGTTTGGCTGACGCCCTGGGATAAAAAGAGTTCCAGGGCCGCCTGGGTAAGCCGATCGCGGGTCGAAGGAGTGGACATGGCAGAATCAAGCCGTACGAAATGGCAAAAAAAATGCAAGTGCTACTTGCACATAGTTATTTGAACTGCTATTCTAAGTTCAAATGCAAGTAGCACTTGCAAAATGCAGCTCTAGTTTAGCAGTTCAAATCTCAGCACGCTATGACCTCATTACTCACGACGCCCTCGGCTGCTGCCCCGGTAGTTGAACCCAAGCGTCCCCCCCTGAACCCGGTGAGCCTGGGTTTCTTTACCGCCTTTCATGCGCTAGCCCTGCTGGCTCCCTGGTTTTTCTCGTGGTCAGCGCTGGGGGTCGCGATCCTACTGCACTGGCTCTTTGGCGGTGTGGGTATCTGTCTGGGCTATCACCGCATGCTCAGTCACCGCAGCTTTCGAGTGCCGAAATGGCTCGAATATGCGATCGCAACCTGCGGTGCCCTAGCGATTGAAGGCGGTCCGGTGTTTTGGGTCGGCGGTCACCGTCGCCATCACGCCTTCTCAGAAGATGTGGAGAAAGATCCCTACTCGGCCAAGCGGGGCTTTTGGTGGAGTCATATTCTATGGATTATCTATCCGGAGCCGACCACCTTTGACAATCGACGATACGCCAAGTACGCACCGGATCTGATGCGCGACCCCTACTACCGCTGGTTGAACAAGAACTTTCTACTATTGCAAGTCCCGCTTGCGGCTGTACTCTACCTGTTGGGTGGCTGGTCCTTTGTGATCTATGGCATCTTTGTCCGAGCCATTATGCTGTGGCACTCGACCTGGCTGGTCAACTCAGCGACACATCGCTGGGGCTATCGGACCTTTGATGCGAATGACAACGCGCGCAATCTATGGTGGGTCTCACTCGTAACCTACGGTGAGGGCTGGCATAACAATCACCATACCTATCCTCGCTCGGCTCAAACCGGTTGGAAGTGGTGGGAAATAGATGTGACCTGGCACACGATTCGCCTGCTAGAGCGGTTTGGATTAGCGACTAAGGTCAATCGAATTCCAGCTAAGCACAGCTAGTGGTTTGTCAACACTCGACATGGAGATGGGCTGGGACAAGTGAAGTAGTGAAATGGTGTGATGCTTTTTGTAGCTAACGGTTTCAACGCGAGCACTCCCTTACGATTCACCGCCTCACCCATTGATCCCAACTCTTAGGCTTGACACGGCTCTAGGACAGTTCAAGGGTGTGATATTGCCAAAGTTGGAGCGCTAGCGTCATTCACACAACATTTCAGTGGTTGGAGCCTCCGTCTCTTCGCCGTAGACGGGGGATATTTTTTGTTTTAGGGTGCAGTGAGTATAAATACTGTTGTCGTTAGCGGAGCGAAACCATCAACTGCCATAGCATTCCATCAATCATCAAATTCTTTTCGATAGGAAATCGCTCCGCATGCAAGAACTGTAAGGAATTTGATGCGATTATTACAACTGACGAGTTTCATACGACAAAAAAGTTATCCAGTAACACTCAAATTCTGGTCAAATACGTTACGGTTTAACCAGATAACAGCTCACTACTGGCAGCTTCACTGGAGTTTTAGCGAACTAAAGTGAGCCTTTGTGATTCCTTTACCCAGTCTTAGTGGGCAGTCTTTACGGTAGAGAAGATTCCGGACGTGTAGATCCCATCAGCGTTCGTCTTCTCGCTGACAATCTTTTTAATATTGTCTTCTATTAATCTCTGAACGCTACACACGCCGAGTACCTGAGCGATCGTAATGACCCATCCCGTCTCTCCAACCGGGCATGCTAGTCGTGTCCTGCCTGATTTGCTACGTCCCATGCGCCGCTGGCTTAACGGCCTACCGGTCAAAAGCCCTAACCAGGCCCGCTACATTGCCCGCACTATTCCAGCCCAATGTCCCTTCGAGCGTGAGCTGCGGCTATTTGGTCGGACCCTAGCCCATATTCCGCCGCTATGTAAGCTCAATCCTCTCTACGAAGAGGTCGTTGCCCTCCGTTTTCGTGCCCTTTGCTATCTGGCTGATGAGTGTGGTGAAGACATCACCGCCTTCATCTAATCGGTTTAAAGAGCATTTCAGCCAATAGCGCCTCATCCAACGGGCGAGGCTCAGGCTAGCAAGGAAGGCTGACCTGTTCTAACACGGCCATGGGGCCGGTTGACTTTAACGTTTCTAGCCGCTCGCTGTTTTTGACCAGTAGCGACCCCGCGAATCCTAGCGAATTGACTGAGATCGGTCCGTAGCTTTCCTGTGATCTCGGCACCACCATCATCCACCGCCGAGTGCAGAGCAGATTGTATGGAGCCAGTTGGTCACCCTGCCACCGATCTCGGGGATCGCCTATCTCAAGCATGTATAGCAGCTGTCGGTACGTCTGCAAGAGGTCCGATCCCGAAACTCGATCCAGTGGTCGGATAGCACAGCAAAAAGGAAGCGTCGGCTCCCAACCATTGAGTTTTGAGCGATCCCCCGCCAGCTGATCAATTAGCAATCCTGGCCCAGACTCAATCATCGGTAGCGGTACCAGCTGCAGGTGCTTATGATGCTGGCTGGCCCCCGCGACTGGTCCGGCATTGTAAAAAGCAAACCCATCTATCTCATTTAGGCAGCGACTTAGGGCCTCAAAATCTGCTAGGTTGAGCCACGTTTCTTGAGATTCGAACGCCCGGGTGACAATCAGCAGATGGTGATCGACCACGTTGTACTTGTTGAGCAGGCACAGGTGCGTCTCTGAGATGTCGGTGACGTACAGATCGGGCTCATAGGGCAGGAAGGGATTAAAGTCGGGATCTTTTCGTTGCTGCTTTTTGGTCGCCTTGGACTTACGCCCTAGATTTGCCACAATGCGTACTACAAAGATGACGCCGCCGGATTCGACGAGCTCATAGTCCGTTGCAATCGGCAGCAGTGCCCCCGTTTTTAGCCCGTGCTGTGTTTGGGCCTGTAGTCGTGCCCGGAGTTGACCCGGCTGCCAGTCTTTGCGCGGGGTCATGGCTGTTTCCGCTGGGCTGAGCCTAATAGGGCCATGGTCCCTCGTACAGGGGATTGGGGCTGTCGATGCCAGTGGCAACCGAAGGGATGGGATCTGAGGGTGAGCGCGTTGCCCGCTGGGCAGGACTAGCATCCATGAGCGTCGAGGCCACTTCCTGGGCAACCGTTTCAGACAGGGTAGGGACGGCCTTGCTGTTGATTTCCTCGTCGAGTTTGTGGTTGAGATCGCGGATGCGCTTGGACAGCAGGCGAATAATATTGACGGCGATTCCCGGCGTTTCGTCGATGGCTTCGTACAGCTGCTGTTGGGTCAGAACCAGGCAATCGCAGTCTTCGAGGGTGGTGACCGACGCCGATCGAGGCTCTGCATCAAATAGGGACATCTCACCAAAGCAGGCCCCTTCGGGCAGTCGAGCCAGCTCTTTATTATCTGTGTGGACCCGGACGCGACCTGACACGACAATGTAAAGCGAGCGTCCTTCCTGCCCTTCGGTAAAGATGGTGTGGTTGGCAGGAAAGGCCAGCTCGTCCATAATCGATGCCAGCCTGACGAGAAAGTCATCCCGCAGCTCGGTAAAGATGGGGACGCCGCGCACAAAGAGCAGCCGGTCAACGCTGGTAAGCATAGGGTGGGCAAAATCAAAGGATTCAAGCGCACGTTTTTCACCTCACACCATACAAAATGGTGACGGGGTACACAAGCCACTTTGAGCTAACCTACCCGATCTTGTTCGTAGAGACACATTTCTAGCCCTCGGCAGTGGCGGCAGTTGGGCTGGCGGCGGTGGCAGGCAGCACTTTTAGCCATGCATTACGAGCACCTCATGGTGGGTAAGGTGCGATCGCGCTTTCTACGATCACCGTTTCCGCATTGCTGACCGGAGGGGGCGCGATGCCGATCTAGCTGTTCGGCTAGGTTGGGCCTACCCACTCGGGCGATGCTGAATGCCCTGCGGACCGCAACAATGGAGGCGTTCGTTTCGCCACCCCCCAATCCCTCCAACGATGACGACTTTCTTGACTGATTTATCCAATGCCCTCTCTGCCATGATCGCCCAGACCCGTGCGGCGATCGTCGCCGTTAAGGGCCGCCGCTCAGCCGGAACGGGCATCCACTGGCGCAGCGGCCTGATCGTGACCGCCTGCGAGGCCCTGCGCCAAGGTGAGGGGCTCTCGCTGATGCTACCCAACGGCGAAACGGTCGAAACCGAGCTGCTTGGCAGCGATCCCTCAACCGATGTGGCTGTGTTGTCGCTCCCTGAGGGCACCGATCTGCCCGTTGCTAGCCTGGGCGACAGTCAAGGGCTGGCGCTGGGGCAGCTCGTTTCTACGGTGGGACAGTCGGCCCGGCGAGGCGTATTTGCCAGCCTGGGGTTGGTCAGTCACATCGGCGGTCCCTGGCGCAGTCAGAGCGGCGGGCAGATCGCTCAGTACATTCAAGTCAGTCTGGACCTGTCCCCGGGCAGTGCCGGGTGCCCGCTGATCAACGCCAGCGGCGAGGTGGTTGGGTTCAATACCTTCGGACCTCGACGCACAGTTTTGACGATTCCGGCGGCGACGATTAACCCGGTGGTTCAGCAGCTGATACAGCGCGGCAAAATTGCGCGGGGCTATTTGGGGCTGGGCATGCAGGCGGTGCCCCTAACCGACATCGTGCAGCAACAGCACGGGCTAGACAATCAGTCGGCGGTGATGGTTATTAACGTGGAGCCGGGACGCGCCTCGGACCGGGCCGGGCTACTGTTAGGAGATGTCATTGTCGCCATTAACGATGCGACGATCGAATCGGTGCAGCAGATTCAGGCCCTGCTCGGGCCGCAAAGTGTCGGGCAGCCCCTATCGATCAAATTATTGCGGGGAGGGCAGCTACAAACCGTCACCGTTACCGTTGACGAGCGCTAGGCAATGATACAAGCAGTCGTGTGTGCGGAAAATCCGATCACGCGGGCCGGGCTGGTCGCAATGGTGGCGACAACAGCCGTGTCTGTCGTCGGTCAGGTGGAGACGCCAGCTGCGCTGGATCAGTGGCTCAAGATCGAAGCGGCGGACGGGGGCATTGATTTGGCGCTGGTAGAGTGCCCGGTCCTGACGCTAGCGACGGCGCGAACGCTTTCGCAGATTGTCGGGGGATGGTCGGCGCCAGCGATGTTGTTGCTGGTCGATGATGGGGCGGTCAGCGTTGGGGAGCAGCGTCGATGGCTGCAGCTGTTTAGCCTGGGGACGGTCAGCCTCCTGCCTCTGACTGTTTCGGCCATGCAGGTACGCGGTGCGATCGCAACGATCGCTACTGGCCTCACCGTGCTTCATCCTGACCTGGCCGAAGCCCTGTTTGCCAGTGCTCCCGGCAATATTGGCGCCTTGCCCGACTTACCCCAAGAGCCGCTCTCGCCTAGGGAAATCGAAGTCCTCAACCAGCTAGCCGCCGGGTCCAGCAACAAAACCATCGCTAAGGCCCTGGGCATTTCTGAACATACCGTCAAGTTTCACATCAGTACCCTTCTTGCCAAGCTAGGGGTTGCTAGCCGCACCGAAGCTGTATCGGTGGGTATTCGAGCTGGCCTGATTTTGCTTTAGACCGGTGTCGCCGAACCCAGCCACAGATCGACAATCACGGGTAAGTGATCCGACCCCGTTTCGCTGCCCGTGTGCAGACCCGCTACGATAATTTCGGGGCTCACCAGACAGTGATCGATGGGGATCTGTACCAGTTGCAAAAACCATCGACCCAGATTAGGTAAGCCTTCGTAGGTCCGTTTGGTGGGCCAGGTGGGCCAAATGCCAAAGCCGTCGCGGGCGTTCTTGAGCCCGGTCTGATACTCCAAATTACGATAGTAGGGCGACCACATGGTTGTATTTAGGTCTCCGATCAGCAGGACCGGATTTGCCTGTTCTTGAACGTACTGCCCCACCGCATCCAGTAGCCGATTGCGCGAGTGAAAAATCCTTTGCCTGACCGGGGGGAGGGGATGGGCCGCCACCAGCGATAGCGCCTGTCCAGCCACCTGCAACTGGGCCACCAGGTTTTGGCTTCGTTCGGTGCCGAACAGCTCTACCCGAACGTTGGTTAGCGGCACCTTGCTGTAAAGCACCATGCCAGGATTGGCGGTAATGGTCTGGTTGGACGAGTAGGGCAGTGTGGTTTTAAGCGTCTCTAGCTGCGCGGCCATCGTCCCATTGACTTCCATAAACAGCGCCAGGTCAGGCTGCTCAGCCTCCATCAGCGCCAGCGTTTGCGTGGCATCGGTGTTACCCACATTTAAATTGGCAATCAAGACTCGGTAATTGGCTGCCTGGTTGGCAAAGCTGAAGGGGGTATACCAAGCGACAACCTGTGTCGAGAGAATTGCAGCACAGAACAGCGCAGCTAGCGCCATCCGACTACGGCGCAAGAGTATCAATAGCGTGGCCAACAGCGTGACAACAACAAAATACTGCAGCTGAAAGTGAGAAAAGATCTCCAGGTAGATCGGCCAGCCGTAGCGGTGGGTCAGCAGTGCTAATCCTGTTATACCGAGGGTGAATAGTAGACAGGCCCAGGCAAACAGTCGACAGATCAGTTTCATTCCGGCGGCAGGCAGGCGGCAATGGCAAAGACTACAGCGTGAGAATACCTAATTTCGGGTTGGGTATCTGTCTGGTAGCTAACCTGCGTTAAAGGTGTCTTTCGATGATGCACCCCAAGAAAATGCCTTTGTGGCGAGCGCTATACCTCGCAGACCTGAGCCCGGATGAACGAGGGAGCATCCTCATTCATCCAGACGCAGCCAGCATCGTGGCCATTCGGAATGTTTCAAAAAAGGTAACGGATAGATCTAAACGCGGGTTGCTGTGTCACCGTTGTGCGTATACCAGGCTAGCACGCTAAATATTAAGCCATCGTTCCCGAGTCTAAAGGAGGTCAGGATGATCAAAACAGTTAAGAACCGAGCTTTGCTGCTGATTGCCTGTGGGCTGCTCCCCTGCATTGTCCTAGCGGGACCGATGGCGCTCACAACTGTGCCCGCCCTAGCCCAGACCATTCAATCTGCCCCTATGCGAGTAATCAGTGTGACTGGACAGGGCCGCGAGTCGATTCCGACGACACTGACGCGGGTAGAGTTGGGTGTGCAGGCCCAGGGGCCTACGGCTGCAGCAGTGCAGCAGGATATCGCCCAGCGACAGTCTCGTGTGGTCGAGCTGCTGCGTCAAAACAATGTCGATAAGCTACAGACTACGGGCATTCGTTTAAGCCCTCAATACAATTACGACAACCGCGATCGCCCTCGCATCACTGGCTATACCGGCAGCAACACAGTTAGCTTTGAGCTGCCCACTGAGCAGGTCGGGACGCTGTTGGACGCTGCAATTGAGGCTGGGGCCAACCAGATCAATCGAGTCAGCTTTACTGCAGAAGAGGATGCGATCGCAACCGCCCAATCGACCGCATTGGCGGCTGCCACTGGCGATGCCCAACGTCAGGCCGATGCCGTTCTGGAGGCTCTCGGTCTGAGCGCGGCCGAAGTCGTCAGCATCCAGGTCAATGGTGCCCAGGCACCCGTACCGCTCCCGATTGTCCAAAACCAGGCTCGCGCCGTCAGTGCTGAATCAGACTTCACCACTCCTGTCGAAGGAGGCGAGCAAACGGTGACGGCCCGTGTCACCCTGCAAATTCGATATTAAAACTGGGTATTACGCCTTGAACCGGGCATTGTCAGCGCAGATCATGGTATGCAGATAGTGGCAACATAGTGAATTGCCACAACCCTGACAGCCTATGAAGCGCGTTTCTCTCGATACTCTCCCGGACCAGGGCGTCTCCCACAATGCGGCGATTCGCAAGCAGGTGCTGCTGCAGTCGGGCGATCTGCCCCACCTGACCCAGTTCGCCCAAGCCTGCTTTGGTCCCGGAGAGGTTGCTGCCGCCCATGCCCATGCTGATATGCACGAGGTCTTTCTGGTGCAGTCCGGGCAGGGCACGATGACGGTTGATGGCACTGCGCATGCTCTGTCGGTGGGGGTCTGCATTGCGGTCGCCCCCGGAGAAACCCACGAGATTCGCAATAAGGGCGCCGATCCGCTGGTGCTGACTTATTTCGGCATTTTGAAATAGGGGCAACGGCAGATGAGCGTAGCGATGAACGCGGCTATTGTTGGATGCGGCTACGTGGGGACTGCGGTGGCACGTCATTGGCAGGCTCAGGGGCTGTCGGTGTTAGCCACGACAACGCGCCCCGACCGGGTGGATGAACTGTCAGCGGTGGCCGACTCAGTAGCCGTTTTGCGTGGAGATGAGTTGGAAAAGGTGCGATCGCACCTGGCGGACCGTCAGGTTGTGCTGGTCTGTGTTGGCTCAAAGCGTGGGGCCAGCTACGGCGACACCTATCTCAAAACTGCCCAGACCCTGGCCCAAGTTCTGCCTGAGAGCAGCATTCAGCAGCTAATTTACACCAGCACCTGCTCAGTCTATGGCCAGCACCAAGGTGCATGGGTCACCGAAGCGACCCCAGCCGCTCCTACTACAGAAAACGGCGAGATCATTGCCGCGACCGAACAGACCCTTCTGTCGGTAGATACGGATACTCTTTCTCAACGGGTCTGTATCCTGCGGCTAGGCGGTATCTACGGCCCTGGTCGGACCCTAGAGAACATTTACGGTCGAATTGCCGGTACGACAAGAGCCGGTAGTGGGGCAGAGAGCAGCAACTGGGTTCACCTAGAAGACATTGTTAGCGCGATTGACTGGGTGCGCCAGCACCGACTAGGAGGGCTCTACAATCTGGTGCAGGACGAAATTTTGCCGGTCAGAGAGCTGGTGGACAAGGTTTGCCGCCAGCATGGTCTGGCTGCGGTCACCTGGGATCCCGCTCAGCCCAGTGGTCGGGCCTACAACGCCCGAGTGTCTAACGCCAAGCTAAAGGCGACTGGCTATCGGTTTATACGGCCCAGTTTTCAACTATAGTCGCGCATAGGTCGCCATCCGTACACGGAAGCGAGCGCCTACGCGTAAGCAAGCACTATCCACGCTAGGTCGATCAGCAATTTAGCGGATTTTAGCGAGCGAGCGCTCACCATCGATCACAATTTTTGGCAATTGGCCACTGCCCTCCAAATACTCGAATTTGGGTGCATAGAAAAAAATCTATACACTCTGCGAGCTTATACTCACGGCTTTTGTATAGCCTTGCATCTGCCACCCCATTTATACGTGAATTAGCCCGCGCGTGGGATGATTTTCAATCACGCCGCGCCTGTTGCCACCGTGACACTACGCTACTGTCTCTGTTACGGCTTTGTTAAGGTATAGACGACTAGAAAGAGCGGGTTGACCTCCGAGAGTGCTTGGATAGGCCGCGTCTACGGAAGAGGAAGCATGGGATGATACTGATTACTGTCGGTACTGAAAAGTTTCAATTTAATCGCCTGATGCGTTGGATAGAGCAGCTCATCCAGCAAAAAATCTTGCAGCCTGACCAGGAAAGTATTGTTGTTCAATACGGTGCCTGCACCGTGTTGCCAACACAGACCCAAGCCCATGCGCTACTGCCCGTCAATGACTTTAAACGGCTAATGCAGCAGGCCCGACTGATTATTGCTCACTGTGGCGAAGGAACGCTGAATGCGTTGTTAGAGAGCAACCGCCCCTTTATCCTGGTCCCCCGTAGCCGCAGCTTTGGTGAGCATGTTGACAACCACCAGATAGAGATGGCTAGGGCGCTCGCCACCCGAAAAATCCCCATCGCCTATGCCCCTGCCGATTTAGCTCGGTTCATTGCCGCGCCCCATTCGCCTCTAGCTCCTTTGTTGCGGGAGTATCAGATGTTCTCCCGGTGGGGAGCCCGCTGCCCTGAGAACTTCAAGGACAGTCGCTATACGCTTTTGACCAAGCAAAGAACAGTTAACAAACTTTGTCAACAGCTTGACCGTCGCTTTACGCCTGTCACCGCACCATCGCGGTCTGGCAATCCCCTCACTCTGTGCGCCTCTTCCCGATCGCCCCTGATCAAGGTAGTGGGCTAGCGCTTTTCTCAGACAAGTCTTATTGCTTGCCAACTGCTGTTCGTTATTCGTTTGTTTATGTCAGCCTGTCTTTCAGCTCATTCCGTTCACCCGTCAGGGACCTGCATTTTATCTCTACCTGTGGTTCTTCGCTGTCAGGGTGCGCGGTCTTTCTTGGCTCAGCTGAGGGAGGTTTGCCGCGCTTCAGTTAGGCGAGTTGTGCTTGACTTCAGCCAAACGCGGTTCATCAACAGCGAGGGGATTGGTGCGTTGACCCAGGCCCAGAATATTTGTCAGGCGGCGGGGGTTGATATGGCCTACTGGAGCGTTTCCGCTGAGCTGCAGCCAGCCCTGGTGCTAGCAGGGCTTAGGTCTCCTCTCGCCTTTGAGGCTGGTACGGATGCGATTCCGGCTGACTCACGTGTCCTGGCGGTCTCCCGAGCGGCAGCCGTCCGCCCCCATCCATCAATCCACTGTCGCTGGAAACGATTGGTCGATATCTGCGGCGCTTTGGTGGGGCTCGCAATCTTGGGCCTGCTGTTTGTGCCAATTGCTCTTGCGATTCAGATAGATTCGCCCGGACCGATCTTCTTTAGTCAGATTCGCCGTGGCTATCTTGGCCGGCCCTTTCGGATCTGGAAGTTTCGGTCGATGGTGACGAATGCCAGCCAGCTGCAGCATTTAGTCGACAATCAGGTTCAGGGTGCGTTTTTTAAGTGCGATCGCGATCCCCGTGTAACCAGAGTCGGTAGATTTCTCCGCAAAACTAGCCTAGACGAACTCCCTCAGTTTTGGAATATCCTCAAAGGAGAAATGAGTCTGGTTGGAACTCGTCCACCCACATCTCAGGAAGTCGAATGCTATCAGACCCACGAATGGCGGCGATTAGACGTAAAGCCTGGACTAACCGGGGTTTGGCAGGTGAGCGGTCGGTCAAACATCAGGGACTTCTCCAAAGTCGTCGCGCTCGATAGGACTTATCAGCGCCGGTGGAGCCTGGGTTACGACCTGCAGATTATCCTCAAAACCATTTTTCTCATTTTCTCGAAACGTAGCGGGGCCATGTAGTCCCTGCCCATTCCATCACCGGCCTTCTACAGCAGCCATGTCTCCATTGTCTTCTCGTTCAAGCGGCAGCTGGCAATCTATTTGCCGCCTTAGCTTGGGTATTTTTTTAGCTGCGATCGCAGCCCCTGCTCAGGCCATTCCCCTGTCTCCCGGCGACCGCATTGAAGTTTCTATTCCCGACGATACCTACTTCACCCGCGTCTACGAGGTCAATCAGGATGGCAATCTGGAAGTCCCTTACCTGGGACGGGTTGCGGTGATGGGGTTAGAACCCGAGCAGGCCGAGCAGCGGCTAGCGACCGCCCTAATCGAAGATCAGTTTTTCCCCCCAGGTGAGTTGCAGCTCACAATGCAGGTAGTTGCCTGGTCCCAAGTCTACGTCAGCGTATCGGGGGAAGTCTTTCAGCCCGGTCGTGTTCTGGTCAATCGACTGTTTGATCCGGCAGAACAAACGGAGGCCATCCAAGCTGAAAATTTACAGGTCCCCGGTCGCTATCGCCCAGAGCGCTATCTTTCCAATGCCCTGCGCGCGGCAGCGGGCGTACTCCCCACCGCCGACATCGAAAATGTGATCTGGATTCGCGGTGATGAAGAGCGCGTCCTGGACATGAGTGGTCTGCTGTCGGGCGAACCGGTCGCGGATGTCCCCGTAATTGCAGGCGATCGCATCATTGTGCCCTCTGTGGGCGAAATTCAACCTGAACTGATGCGACCCTCGCCCATCACCCCAGCCGGTATCAAAGTATTTATCTCCAACTTAACGGTGCCTTCTAGCGGCAATGCTGGGTCCGGCGTTAACAATCAGCTTGAAGGGTTATCCTTTCCCTACGGTGCCCGGTTTAGCCAGGCCGTCATTGCGGGTAACTGCGCCGGGGGCACCCAGGCGACCAATGCCAGTCGCCACGCCGCGCTGGTAGACGTCGATCGAGAAGCGGGCACGACTGTCGTTATCGATCGCCCGATTGAAAGCATCCTAAGAGATCCTCTAGCCGACGGGGGCAATCCCTTTTTGATGCCGGGCAACGGCGTTGTCTGCTACGACTCCACCGTCACTAACGTTCGTGATGTCTCACGCACTATCGGCGACATCTTGAACCCCATCACCCTAATCGGAGAAATTCTAGATTTCATTTTCTGATCTTGGAAGCAGTTGACTGTAGAGAAAAGTAGGCACAAAATCGCGCCTCGAAAAGCGTTTCTCGACTTGAGCTGCTGGCGCTTACGCGATATGGCGGATTGTTTTCCCTCTCAGCAAGTCTTCTAGATTTAATCAGTGTTTTCCCTCTCCCCAAGGCACACTGGGCTAGTAATAATGATGACTCAATCAGGCCAACGCCCCTTCTTGCATTTCTCTAAACGGCTACTTATCTGTCATCTATGACCAGTAACCTCATTTCTGACGGATTGCCCCGACCATCTGCCACAGACAGTCTCCGATGGTTGCGAGTCGGCCGCTATCTGGCGGTGAGTTTGCTGGCTAATGGCCTGGTATGGGGAGCGGGACTGTACTATTTGAAAACAGCCCAGCCCTTATATACCAGTGACTTTTCGCTAGGGATTGCGGGTACCGGTACGGGGGTCAACGTCAATCTGCCTGATATTGGTCAAGCCTCCTCTTCCCAGGCATCTGCCTTCGGATCAATCCGGTCAGACCCTCGAGAAAACTACAAGCTGATTTTGACCGGGGACGCTGTATTGGAATCCGCGGCCGATAGCCTAGAGATGACGGCTGGTGCGTTTGGCCAGCCCAAAGTCGAAATTGTCAACAACACAACCCTGTTCCATGTAACGGTCGGTGGATCCAGCCCTGAGCAAGTACAGCAAAAGGCCGCTGCCCTGGTATCCGCCTTTGACAATCGGTTAGAGGCTTTGAGAGTCGCTGAGCAAACTGCCCGCGACATTCATACGCAAACCTTGTTGACCGAGGCCCAGGCCCATCTATCTGAGGCCCAACAGCGGCTATCCGACTACAAAACAGTCTCGCAGCTAAAATCTTCTGATCAGATCACGCAGCTCATCAATAACCTGGAGCAGCTACGTCAGCAGCGAGCCCAGGCCATTGCCCAGGAGCAATCCGCGCGCAGTCAGCTTGACCAGCTATCGCTAACGCTGGGACTCTCTCCTCAAGAAGCCGCAGACATTCTTTCGCTGCAGACCGATCAGCTGTTTCTCAAAAGTTTGACTGAATATACCGAAGCAACAGTTGAACTTGAAAATCTGCTGCCCAGTCGCGGGCCAAATTATCCAGATGTGGTGTCAACCCGACAGCGACAGGACGCTTCACTTGGACTGATGCTGGAACGGGGAGAAACGCTGCTACAGCGGCCAGTCGATCTGTTCACGCTAGAGCGGCTAAGCCTCGACAACGGCAACGGTTCGGGAATTAAGCGCACTGAGCTGATTCAGTCAGTCGTCTTATTGAAGACCGAGCAGGAAGGTGCCGCTGGCAAGATCGATGCGCTGACGACACAGATCAACAAATTTGAAGGCCGCCTGGCTGCGCTTTCTAATACCGAAGTGATCCTGAACGATCGGTTACGAGACTTACAGGTGGCCGAGGCGGTGTTTGCGGCGACATTAGCCAAGCTTGATCTGGGCAATAGCGATCCGTTTGGGGCCTATCCCCTAGTGCAAGTCATTGAGGAGCCGAGTTTGCCTGAGGAGCCCACCCAGCCCCAGGCATCAGTTGTCCTTGCAGGAACTGTTTTAAGCTCGCTGCTAATTACCGCTGGGCTGACGATGATCTGGTGGCGACTGCTACTGATCAAGCTATTGGCCCGAGTCGGGCAAAAGGTTTTGGCATGAGCGACCGTTCAGCGGCGGGGGCAACCCCTGCAGACGAATCGGGTGTCTCGCCTGCTGATTCAGGCGAGACGACAGCCAAAGCCTCTACTGACGCTCAGGACGATCTCCATCCGCAGAATTTTCCCGAGCGGGTGGTGTGGTATTCCATTGTCTTTACCTATGGGTTTTTCATCCTGGGAAGCCTGTACATTCTAGGGGCGGTAATTGCCTGGGTTTTGTTCCTGTATCTGCTGGTTCGTTGCTGGCTGCAGGATGAACACACCCCACCTGACCAGCGCATTGTCATTCCGATAACGATTTGGGTGTGGATAGCTGGCATGCTGATGATGGAAGTGGCGCTTGTTGCTGGCCATCTAGACTATGACCTGGGGACGAAGCTGTTGGTCAAGTCGTCCATTGGCTGGGCAAAGGGGTGGGCGGTGCTAGCGCTGTATCCGTTGGCAGGCTGTCTGGACATTCGACCAGAGCTCATCTATCGGGCGACCTGTCGGGTCTGCAAGCATACGCTGATGCTGGCTCCCCTCTATCTTTCAGCGCCGATCTTGAACCTCCCTCAGATCCTATACGTCTCGCCGTTGCGTAAGGTCGGTGGTCCGGGTCCCAACTTTTTTGATGTATCGCTCTATTCTGAAAACTACGCGGGTGAAATCCGCTGGCGACTGTTTACCCCCTGGAGCCCGGCGCTAGGCATGGTGGGAGTTATTTATCTCATTTTTGCTCTGCAAGAAAAAGATCCACGCTGGCGCTGGTGCGGCATCATCGGGGCGTTGCTGATGTGCTACATCTCCAAATCGCGGCTGGCCCAGGTCTGTGTTGTGGTGATTCCCTGTATGATGTTCGTCCTGAGTCGGCTCAGTCGTTCGTATACGCTGATTACGCTGGGAGTGGGCAGTTTTTTAGGCAGTCTGGTAGCCCCTCAGCTGGTGACGGCATTCAACGACTTCTGGGAAGGCTTCAAAAGCGCTCGGGAAGATTCTACCCGAGTGCGACTGGCGTTGAAAGAGATTGCTGGCTACCGCTGGCGCACAGAAGCGCGTTTGTGGGGGCATGGCGTGGTCGAACAGGGGCCGCATTTGGTTGAATACATGCCGATTGGGTCACATCATACCTGGTACGGCTTGCTCTTTATAAAAGGGATTGTTGGATTCTACTCACTGGCTGTCCCGATGGCCATAAGCTTTGTGGTACTGCTAGTCAAAGCCCAATACAGCGAGGTAGGCCAGGCCGGGCTGGCCATTCTGGGCATTTTGTTTTTGTATACTTTTGGTGAGAATCTAGAAATTCTAGCTTATCTGTTTTGGCCAGCGCTAGTCGTGCTGGGAATCGCGCTCAAGCCCCAGCGACGGCAGACGGCACCGGTTGATGAGTGCCCGGCGTGAGAGCACCCATCAACAACTTCACTGACTTGCTCGAATTTCTAACTTTGATGCGGCCTGCCCTAGTGGCCAGCAACCTTTGATCGCTCGCATGGCCCGCTTCGCCTGGGCGCGTAGCCGCTCACCCACTGGGTTAAGGCTGGGGAGCAGATCTTCTCTAGCAATGTAGCGACCGTCGTGGGTGTCGTAGTTGAGCTCAGCTGCGGGCAAAACGCGATCGCGCCATGCTGTTGTAGATACTGAGGTAAATTCGCTTAACTGGTTGGGCTGAGTGACCTGCAGTGTGCTGGCGTGCCAGTTTGTTTGCACTTCATGGGCAAAACTGGCGCTCCCCCTGGCTCTGGCTGCCCTGCGGATATCGAGCCGCCGCTGAATTTGCTGAGGTGAACGGTACTGGTAGTGCTTGAGCCGAATTCTTATGGGGTAGGGGCGTGCGGCCACTACGGCAGCGGGCCAGCGTTCATCTGGCAGCCAGACGAGGCCCGAGCGGTCTCTAAAGAAGCGAGTTTCTGACCAGTTGTTGATGTAGTAACGACATTTTTGCTCAACCGGAACATCGTCGGCATAGGCATTGGGATTTTGTTCAAAGCGGACGATATCGGCATCGCTGAGATAATACTGAAAGCTCGAACTCCAGATAGTCGTATATCTGGGGGGCACTTTGGCTAAGAAAATACGCGGATCGTCGATGTAGATTTCGTCCGCGTCTAGGCGACACCACCAGTCGCTGGGCTGGCTGTACTGTCGATAGTGATTAAAGATTTCTCCGCGCAGACCGTTGTGAAAGGGCCGATCATCCTGGCGATAGGGCACAATTTTCGGTAGCGCTTCGCTTAGGGCCAGCACTTTTTCCCAGGTGCCATCCTGGCTACCGTTGTCGTAAAAGTAGATAGAATCACTCCAAACGGCGGCGGCGCGAAGGGTTTGCTCGATGATATCGGCTTCGTCTTTGGCAATGCAGAGACTGTGTATTTTCACGATCCTGTTATCAACTGTTACTGATATTGTTACTTCTAGCTCCTATCTTGTGGGGGCAGACTGTTCGGAACAACCGTATAAACATGGCAATCGGCGTTGAATGGGCCGTGAATAAATTGCGCGATTGTCGTAGGAGTTTGTAAATTCTTCCGGGCACGCTAAGACCGCAAGATTCTATGAGCTAACCGCGATGAAAGCCGGTTTGGTGAATACCTACTCGACCCAAAATTTAGGAGATGCAGCGATTTATAGCGCGATCGCAACCCTCCTTTCCCAGACTTTGCCTAATGCAGTCCTCGAAGCAGCGCTAGATGAGTCTGAGCCGCGTCTCGTTCCGGGCCTGACGCTGGTCGCGCCTGAACGGTATGCCAACTACGATCTGTATATCGGAGTGGGCGGCGACATCTTCAACAATCCCCGCAGGCGGCTAGTCACGCGCAAGTTTTTACAAAACCTGGGGCAGCTGTGGCAGGCTCCCCGCCAGACGATGCTGTTTGGCCAGTCTATTCCTCGGTCCTGCCAGGGGCTGAGCTTTCGACTGTTAACACTGACGCTGGGGCGACTGGCGGCAGTATGTGTGCGCGATCGGGAGAGTTATGAGCGGCTGCAGCAAGCGGGGGTGAAGGCCCGGCTATCCTACGATACGGCCTTTGCGCTGACCGGCAGTGAAGGGGGGCGCCAGCAGGCACAGCATCTGTTTGACGCGGCAGAAATCAATCCCGAGCAGGCAATTTTACTCTCTGTGCGGGCCTTTGACTCGATGTACATGCGTCAGCCGGAGCGGTGTTTTGCTGGGCTGGTCCAGCTGTGTCAGGCAATGGTGCAGCGCGGGCATCAGCCTGTGGTGTTGGTGCAGGCCCAGGCCAGTCGTGGGGAGGACGACGCTGCGATCGCAGCTCGCCTGCGGACCCACGTGCCGACGCTAGGTATTCTCAACCCATTTGTCCGTGACCCACAGCTGCCCGACTGGGATGTGGCGATGGGCGCACTGTCGCTGTGTCGGGCAGTTGTCGGGCTGCGTTACCACACGACGGTTCTTGGACTGGCCGCGGGTCGGCGATCGTTCAACCTGTACTACGCCAACAAGGGGCAGGATCTGACCGAACGATTAGGTTTGGTCGGCTGTTCAATCGAGGCTTTAGACCCGGTGCAGCATCTGGCTCAAATTGAGCAAACCATTGGGCAGTCGTTTGATCACGCGGCGATTCGCCAGCGGGTTCAGTCCGACTTTACTGCCTGTGTTCGACAGGCGACGCACCTTTCTTCTCAACCCTATGAATCGACTGAATCGACTGCCCCTGTTTAAGCTGAGCCAGGACCGGTTTATCCGTAACCTCAGCTGGATGGGCCTCTCTGAGGTGGGCATCCGGGTTTCGCGATTGGTGGCGACGGTAATTTTGGCCCGGTTTCTGACCGACCAGGACTACGGCCTGGCAGCGATTGTGCTGACAACTCATCAGTTCATTCGCGTATTCACTCGCAACGGCATTTTGAACAAGATTATCCAGGCAGACGATGTTGACGTGGATGAGATCTGCAAAACGGCCTACTGGCTGAACTGGATGCTCAGCGGCGTGCTGTTTGTCGGGCAAGTTGCGATCGCATTCCTAATTGCCGCCGCCTACGACAACGCCTCTCTGGTGATGCCGATCTGTGCCATCGCCGCCACCTATCTGGTCTATCCACTGGGGCTGGTGCAGGCGGCACTGGTGCAGCGGCAAAACCAAATGCGGGTTTGGAGTTTGGCCAATCTACTACAGGTCGGTACTGACAATCTGCTAACGGGGTTGTTTGCCTTGTTAGGGATGGGCATGTGGGCGATTGTGCTGCCCAAGCTTCTGACCGCGCCGATTTTGGTCGTGGTGGTCTGGCGACATTGCAACTGGCGGCCTGTCTACGGCTTCACGCTGAAAAAATGGCGAAACATTATTAACTTTGGCACTCGCGTGTTGGGGGTTGAGTGGCTGACCACCCTGCGAGAGAACATTGACTACCTGCTGATCGGGCGCTTCTTGAGTATTGAAGCCCTGGGCGTGTACTACTTTGCTTTCAACGCCGGGCTAGGCATTAGCCTGAGCGTGATCAACGCGATTAAAATCTCGCTCTACCCCGATCTGTGCAAGGCGAGAGCCGACTGGCAGCGACTGCGCGGGCGCTATATCAGCGGCCTCAGGACGATCGCTAAAGTGATTGTGCCCCTGGTGGTGCTGCAGTCCTGCCTGGCCCCGGTCTACGTACCGATTGTGTTTGGTGAGAAATGGGTCACCCAGGGCGCGGTGCCTATCCTGATTTTGATCTGCCTATCGGCGATTCCCCGCCCCTTTGCCGATGCGGCATCGCTGTTGCTGCGGGCGGTGGATAAGCCCCAACTAGAACTCCGCTGGAATGTGATTTTTACCACGCTATTGGCGGGCAGCGTGATGGTTGGGGCGCAGTGGGGTATCCAGGGCGTTGCGATCGCAGTCTTCGCGATTCATATCGGCGTTTTGCCTCTATATACCTGGCTTACCAGCCGCTACGTCAGTCACTTTGCCAAGCTCGCCAATCCTTCTACTTCTGTTTCTTTATGACCGTTTCTATTGTTATTCCTACCTACAACTCGGCCCGATTTCTGGCGGAGACGCTGGCATCGGTGCAGCAGCAGACATTGACTAATTGGGAAATCCTGATTATTGACGGGGGATCAACCGACGGGACGGCGGCCCTGGCCCAGCGCTTCTGCCAAACTGACGAGAGAATTCACTGGCACACTCAGTTGGGGGGCGTCGCCATCTCCCGCAACTACGGTGTTCGTCTAGCCCAGTATCCCCTGGTCGCCTTCCTTGATTCCGATGACTGCTGGCACCCAGAGCGCCTATCGGCCCACGTTGCGCACTTAGACCGCAACCCCAATCTGGCCATCAGTTACAGCCGTGCCGAGTTTATCCATCCCGATAGCTCGCCCACGGGGACCGTCTCGAACAACCGTCTGCAGCGGGTTGAACCCCACCACTTTTTGGCCGTCAACCCCACCATTAGCATGTCTAACATTGTCGTGCGCCAGGCGGTGGCGACCACCATTCCGATGAATGAGACGATGAGCTACTCAGAAGACATTGAGTGGGTCTTTCGAGTGATGCTGGCGGGCTGGCAGGTGGCCGGGCTCGACCGGGTGCTGCTGCAGTACCGCATCAATCCCAATGGGCTCTCGGCCCAGCTGTACCAAATGGAGGCGGGCTGGGAGCAGTTTATTGCGATCGCACGCCGTCACGCCCCTGATCTGGTCGAACATTACTACTCTAGCGCTCGTGCCGCCCAGCTTCGCTACCTGGCCCGGCGAGCCCTGCGGCTGGAGTGCCCACCTGCCGTCAGCGCCGACTTCCTGTCGCGGGCATTGCAGTCCGACTGGACGCTGTTGCTCAAAGCCCCCAAAACCATTCTGCTTGCTTTAGCCATCTATACCCTGCCGCTGACTACCCTGTGGAGACCTCGTCATGCTGTCTAACGAAGCTCGGCTGCCGACCGTATCGGTCATTATTCCGGTCTACAACGTTGAGCAATATATTGCTGAAACGATTGAATCTGTTCTCGGTCAAACCTTCGAGGATTTTGAGATCGTTATCGTAGACGATGGCGCAACCGACAGCAGCGTCGAGATCTGCCGCAGGGTTGAGGACCGCCGCATCCGTCTGATTCACCAACACAATCGAGGTTTGGCCGGGGCACGCAATACCGGCATTCGCCATGCCCGTGGCCAGTACCTAGCCTTTTTAGACAGTGACGACCTGTGGCATGCCGAAAAGCTAGCCCGCCATGTTGAGCACCTGCAACAGTCTCCCCAGGTCGGCGTTAGCTTCAGCCGTTCTACTTTTATTGATGAAAACGGACAGCCGCTAGGCATTCACCAAATGCCTAAGCTCACCGACATCACCCCTGGCTATCTCTTTTGCCGCAATCCTATCAGCAACGGTTCGACGCCAGTCATTCGCCGTGGGGTTTTCGATGCGATCAAGTTTCAGGCCAACCTATACGGTACCGTCGAAGACTTTTATTTTGACGACAGTTTTCGCCAGTCAGAAGACATTGAATGCTGGCTAAGAATTGCGCTGCAGACCGACTGGAGCATTGAGGGGATTCCCGAATCGCTGACCCTATACCGGGTGAATTCGGGCGGGCTATCGGCCAATCTAATGAAACAGTACGCCGCCTGGGAGCGCATCGTTGACCGAACCCGCACCTATGCGCCTGAGTTCCTAGCCGAATGGGAAAGCCGAGCCCGAGCTTACCAGTTGCGGTATCTGGCCCGACGAGCGGTCAGCCAGCAGGATGGACGACTCGCCCGACAGCTTGTGCAACAGTCCCTAGTAACTGACGGTCGGATTTTGCTGACAGAGCCTCGACGTACAGGGATCACGCTAATCGCGGCTTATCTGCTAGCGCTGCTGCCCCAGCACCGCTATCGACAGTTAGAGCAGTGGATGATGCGGTCAACCGGTCGCCAACAGCGGCGAGCCATTGTTCAACAGTCCGGCAATCCAGTGGCGTCATCATGAAAATTCTGCTAGTTTGCTCCAGCGGTGGTCACTTTGACGCACTTTTTCAGCTCCAAGCCTTTTGGGGCGGGCATGACCGTTGCTGGATTACCTTTAGAAGCGCGTCTACGGAGTCTCGGCTAATGGAAGAGAAGGTTTACTGGGCGTATCATCCGACCAACCGAAACATTCCTAATCTGATTCGCAACATCGGCCTGGCTTGGCAGGTGCTAAAGCGAGAACGGCCCGATCTGGTCCTCTCAACCGGGGCGGGCGTGGCGGTACCGTTTTTGGCAATTGCTAAAATAATGGGCATTCAAACCGCATTCGTCGAGTCGATTACTCGGGTGACGCAGCTGAGTCTATCGGCTCGGTTGGTGCTACCGTTTCTGGACGTGCTGTATGTCCACTGGCCGCACCTGGCGACCCGCTATTCAAAAGCAACGCTCATTGAACAGAGCTAGCGATGATTTCTCAGACGGCTACGGCTACAAACATCGGTTGCCTGTGAACGTCAATGCTCTACTGATAACGTTCTACCGCTAACGTTCTGCTGCTAAAGTTGCCTCGCTGCAGGGCATGCCCTGCAGCCATGAGCATCCGATAGGCCCAGTCACCCCTGATAAGGGCTGACTACCTACTAAGGCTAGATCGCACAACCTAGCCGTGACCAACCTAGCCGTGACCAACCTACGCTAGCTCGCCTAATCTAGCCGCTAGAGCGATTACGACGCTTACGCTGACGGTGTCTTGCCAAAAGCTTGCGCTTGCGCTTTTCATGAGGGGTTTCGAAATGGCGGTTTTTCTTCAGGTCTGGAAAAATTCCAGCCTGAGAAACTTTGCGCTTGAAGCGGCGCAGAGCGGATTCAATATTTTCGTCTTCACCCAGAACAATTTGGGCCATCGAGATTCCTCATACTTAAACGGCACCTGCGTGCCTGTTAAACAATCGATTCGGTCTACCTACCTAGCCGGCAGATGGATTTAGCTACTGGCGAGGGCGGGCCTTATTGACTTTCATGGTTCGTCCCATCCACTCGGCCCCATCCAGTTCGTCAATGGCAGCGGTTTCTTCGGCGTCTGTTGACATTTCGACAAATGCAAACCCACGAAACCGGTCTGTTTCTCTATCTTTAGGCATGTGAATATTTTTCACGCTGCCGTACTCCGCAAAAAGACCGGCAATGTCTTCCTGGGACACGCTAAAAGAGAGGTTGCCAACGTAAATGCTCACAAATGGTCTCCAGAATTGATGGAATGGGGGTAAAGCCTACTTCGGAGTCACTAAACAGGCGGTCCACCAGCTTAGCAGACATACGCTCAATTTACGATACTCAACCGAGAATAATGCTCACGGGCACATTAACATAGTCTGTCGGTTGTCAAAAGCGGCGGCTGTTTAGTCAGGCCAGTCGCCTGCCGCTTGCACATGGCTAGCGAGAAGGCTTAGGGTAAGAGCCTCATATATAAGCGACACCTCAATCGTATGATCGAACCCGGTAAAACCGTCAAAGTTCATTACACAGGCACGCTGAGCGACGGCTCCGTGTTTGATTCCTCCGAGGGGCGGGATCCGCTTGAGTTTCAAGTCGGGGCAGGTCAGGTAATTCCTGGCTTTGACGCGGCGATTCAAACGATGGATGTGGGCAGCTGCCGAACGGTAACGATTCCGAGTGCCGAGGCCTATGGTGACGTACAGCCTGAACAAAGGGGCCTGGTTCCCCACGACCGTCTGCCTGATGGACTAATGCCAGAAATCGGTCAAACGCTAGAATTCAGGACGCCCCAGGGCGCTTTGCCTGTTCGTATCATAGAAATTCAATCCGAAGGCATCGTGGTTGACGCCAACCATCCGCTCGCCGGACAAGACCTTACTTTTGAACTGACCGTTGTCGAGGTGGCCTGACCTCCATCCAGAGCGCTAGCCGCGGCATTTCGCTACATCTGCTGGGACAGGGAATTACCGTCTTTGGCTGGCTGACACGATGGGAAGCGTTGGTCAATCTGTGATGGACATGGCGGCCCATCTACCGGCAGTTGCGTATGCGTCAATAGTTACAGACAGCTGAGGTCAAACTTAAGACCTGACCCAACGTTTGCTTGGATTTTAACTGAAACTTTCACCAGAAAACGGGGCATTTTCTGGCAAAGGTTTTCATAATGACTACTAAAAGAGTAACCACACAAACTTCATTACTCAAGGATCTTTTCCCGCTTAGGCAGTGTCCCCTAACCACCCTGTATGGTTTCTTCTTCCCCTTCTACAACCGAGCCGACCGCCATATCACTGGTTGACCCGGTGGCGAACCTTGTCTCGGTTTTTCCTGACTGGCTGCAGCGAGACCGCATCGTCGCGAAGGCTTTACTCGTCGGAGAGCGCCTGGTATTAAAAACGCTCGAAACCACCGATCCGCTAGCAACCAATCCCCTGATTTTGCGAGCGGGAAAGGCGGGCTGCGCCGTTTTACTGCGCTACGGGGTGGTGGTGATGTTCAACCTGACACCGATCGAGGAAGCCAGCTTTCTGGAGACGCTCAGCGCCTTCATAAAAGAACCCGCTGACCATCCTGTCTCTGAGCAGCTGTGGCTCACCTTTGGCCCCGAGGCCAAAGAACGGCTCGAAAGTAACCGCCTACGGTTACGTGACAGCAGCGCCGAGCGGCTGCAGATTGTCGCTGAGGCCTTGGCCAAGAGCGTAGTTTTGGAATTTTACGAAGACGAAGTCTCTAGACTATTTGAGCAGATCAAGCCCTTTACAACGGCCATTCAAAACCAGGCGGCTCGTCCGCCGAAGGAGCATGAACTGCTGCGCTACATTGGCGGGACCTTACTCATCCAGCAAAGGATGCTAGGCATCGTAGAGGTGGGTGAAAAGCCTGATCCCGTTTGGGATCACCCTGGGCTCAACCGCCTCTATCTTAGATTGGAGGATGAATACGAGCTGCGAGAACGGTTGCTGGCGCTTGAGCAAAAGCTTGCCCTGGTTTCTAGAACGGTCGAAACGGCATTGGGGATTTTGCAACGCGACAGCAGCCACCGGGTGGAATGGTACATCGTCATTCTGATTGTGGTTGAGATTTTGCTGTCGGTCTACGAGATCTGGCTCAAGGGCTGAGGCTCCATTGGCGCAGATGCTGACCAACATCGCGAAGCCATATCCTGAGACAACTGGGCTTAGGCCATTCTCAACCGACCGACATGACGGCGACTCCAAAAACCATAATCGCCGCACCGAGCAGCCGCTCACGCAGACCGGTCTCTTTGAATAGAAAATAGCCAAATAAGACCGAAATCACTGTGCTCAGCCGCTTTACTGCGATCACCTGGGCCACCGGGGCTAGGGTTAGGGCCGCAAACTGAAACCCGACCGCTGTGGCATTAAATACCCCCGTCAGCCCTAACATGGGCAGCTGCGACAGTAGGCTAGCGGGGTGAACCGGCTGACGCAGGACAAAGGGCACCATTCCGACTGCGACAACGCCAAACAGCGACATACCCCAGCATAGCGGCGAGGAGTTAACCGTGCCCACCTTGTCAAAATTGGATGTGATGCTCCAGAGAAAGGCGACAGCTAACATCATGCGACTCCCTGGACTTTGCACCATCGCGGTTAGTGGTGTCCACACAGACGAATGAGCAGACGGCCTCAAATTAAGCACGTAGGCCCCGACCGCTAGCAGCAGTACCCCAGCGGCATCGGCAAGCGTCGGCCACTCCTGCACAATTAGCGGCGAAGTAATCAGCAAAAACAGGGGCGTCAGGGTCACCAGCGGTACCGTCAGTGACAGATCAGCGACTTTAATCGCCCGTACATAGAGCGTGAAGGCCAGAATATTGAGGCTGCCGCCCACCAGCAGCGCCGGACCGTAGCCCGGCCCCAGCGTTGGCCAGCCTTCGGTCAGTAACATGACGCCTAGTAGCGCAACGGCTCCGATTGCGGCGAAGCTGAACAGCACCGTATATTCATTCAGGGTTTTGAGAGACTGCTTACCGGTGACGTCCTTAAACGACTCAAAGCAGGCAGTACAGCTCGCGAACAGCAGCCATAGCACTAGCTCGCGCCGCAGCAGCGATCGATGCCGAGGCTGTCGAGCAGCAGGTCTCCCACGGCGTTGGCAACGGCAAACTCGCTGTAAAAGCTCTGGCTAAAATCAAATCCCTGCATCTCAGTCAATATTGCCATCACCAGCTGAATCAGTTCGTTCTCGCCTTCCATGCGCTGCCTGACAAATACCTGGGCGGCTCGCGTGGCAATCTCTGCGTTGACATCCTCGGGTAGAAATTCGGTGTCGAGCCAGCGACGCAGCGATGCCTTAAGCCATTCGCCTTCTTGAGCCGCGTCTTGGGGCGGCGGTAGCGTAATTGATTCAATCGGCTCGGCCATAGTTGCGTACGGGGATTGTGCGGTAAGTCTGCTCCAACGGTTATTGACTACGCTAGAAGCTTTCGTAGTCCATTCTCCGATCGCGTAACGTCTTGTTACAGCTTGACGTTTGGCCACTGCGATCGCACCCTCCCTATCGATAGCGTAAGGCCATGTCCTACTCCCTCTCTCATATTCTGCAGGGCTATGCCAGCGGCTACTTTTTGATGGCTGACGAGGCCCAACCGGGGCTTGACTGGTACACCAGCAAGCAGCGGGCGCTGGTCCCCCTTGACGACCGGTTTCGCTATCCCAAATCGCTGCGGCGGGCGCTCAATCAGAATCGGTTTCAGACAGCCATCAACCGCGATTTTGCTGCCGTGGTTGATGGCTGTGCCGACCGGGATGTGACCTGGATTTCACCTGAGCTCAAGGCGGTCTACCACCGTCTCAATCGGATGGGGTGGGCCCACAGCTTCGAAACCTGGCAGGGCGATCGGCTAGCCGGCGGCATCTTGGGCATTGTACTGGGCGGCGCGTTTATTGGCGAATCGATGTTTTATCACATTCCAGAGGGCTCGAAGGTGGCGATGGTCAAGCTTGTAGAGCACCTGAGATCGCGCGATTTTCTGCTCTTCGATGCCCAGATTATGAACGAACACCTGGCCCGGTTTGGGGCCTACGTGCTTGAAGCCGAAGCCTACAGCCACCAGCTAGCCCTAGCGATTCAGCGACCCTGCCAATTTAGCTGACGACGGCTGCTCCCAGTTGCTGACCCTCTATTGCCAGCAGCGCTGCGGCGGCGGCGGCGGGTAATGGATGAGAAAAGAGAAATCCCTGGAGTTGGTGGCACTGATGCGACTGTAGCCAGGTGACCGCCTCTGTGGACTCGACGCCTTCGGCCACGACCTGCAGCCCAAGCTTGTGCCCTAATGCAATAATCGCCTCTACAATCGGTCCGCTTTTACAATTCAGAGATGAAGCCTGAATGAATGAGCGGTCAATTTTGATCGTACTGACCGGAAACCGATAGAGGTAGCTCAGGGAGGAATAGCCCGTCCCAAAATCGTCAATACTGAGGCCAATCTGTCGCTGGGAAATCCAGGACAGCGTAGTATCAAGGGTTTTACTGGGGCTCATAAACGCATTCTCGGTAATTTCTAGCGTTAGGCACTGGGGCGGCAGCTGGGTTTGCTCAAGAATACGTTCAATGTGTTGGGTGCAGTCAGCGGCTAAGAACTGCTGGGTCGAAACATTCACGCTGATTGTTATCGACTCGCAGCCGGGCAGCTGCCTCTGCCAGTCGGCCAACTGCTCGCAGGCCCGAGCCATGACCCACCAGCCAATCTCTAAAATGAGATCTGACTGCTCTGCCAGCGGGATAAACTCCTGGGGCGGGACTAGACCGTACACAGGGTGGTGCCAGCGAAGCAGTGCTTCAAAGCCGCTTACGGCTAATGTGCGCCCATTGATGATGGGCTGATAGTGGACAGCTAGCTGATTCGCGGCGATGGCCTGGCGTAAATCAGCCGCCAGCGGCGGTAGCGTCGCTGCTGGGTCAAGTCTCTGGGTCGCGTAGGCCCAGTGGCCCACTCCGCGTTGCTGGGCAGATTTTAGTGCCGTACTCGCATGGGCAAGATAGTCCTTGGCGTCCTCAGCTTGCAGACGGCTGTCGGCAATGCCCAAATTGACTCCCAGGTGAAAGGTTTGGTCAGTTATCTGGAAGGGTTGACGAAAGCTACGTAAAATCTGCTCAATCAGCTGAGTCAGTGCCGTGCCCGTGAAATCAATGAGGAGGATGAATTCATTCTCTTGCAAAGGTGCGATCGCACGCTTACAGGGCAACAGCCGCAGCAGCCGGGCCACCGCCGCCCGCAGCAGCCCTTCGTTCAGCGACCGCTGACGACTGCCGTTGCCCTGCTCTGACAAGGCCATACCCAACCGCAAGACTGCGAACGGCTGTCCTCTCAATGCCTGCTGCCTGATTAGCAGCGCAATTTGAGCCTCAACTGCTCGCTTGCTTAACAGCCCCGCCAGTCCACCGTAGTAGGTACTGCGGGAGCCGATTCGGAGTGCTAATCGCCGGACCAGACGGTCGGTAAACGCCCCTAGCAACTGCCAGCGGACAGACAGTGGCTGAGGTAACCTATGTAACAAATGCGCGTGGACAACTGTCGACTTAGACCCATCAGAAAGAGGGTGTGCTTGCATACCAATCGAAGGACGAGCGTATCCTTCTTTTATATGCCCACTCTTGCCTAAATTGAAGCGAGTTTCCCGAAGTAGCTACAAATATCCAACGTTTATCCACAACATACTTATACAATCGTACTGAGACCACTTGTAAGCATGAGGCCGCTTCTCGTCCGAGAAAGCACTTAGGTTATAGGGGGCTGACTATCGGGACTACAGGCTCGCCCTCAGGGACCGAGCGGGAAACAGTGCTTGGAAGCCTGCCTGACGATCTGCTATCGGCTCAGGAGAGAGGTCCCAAAGACTTTCATAGAAGAAAAAGGTACACCCTAAACCCGCAGAGCGAGCTGACAGCACCTGGGCTTCAATTGTATCCATAGAGACGGGTGCGTTACGCAGCCCCGTCAAGATGCCTGCGGCAGTTGGTATCTTGCGCTGGGCTTCGGCAATTTCTGGCTTGAAAATCTGTTCGCGGAACGCTTGCAGACGGTCTCGATAAACCTGCACAATCAGCTCATCGACCCAGTCTCGCTCGACCCAAGTTCGCCAGTCCTGTAGTTGGGCGTTATAGGCATAGTGATAGGGGTTGGGCGAAATTGAGAATACGGCATGGGGGCGCCTAGCCTTGACCGCTGCATGCAGTGATTCAACAAATGCTGTGAGCTTGCCCGCACGCCAGTCAACCCAATGGGGATTGTGGGGATCGGCGGGGGGTGTGCGTCCGGTCTCGGCCTCGTACAGACTAGCTGTATAGGCGTCGTAGCCAAACTCTACGGGCAGGCTAAGGTGGTCGTCAAACTGTATCCCATCGACGTCATATCGGCTGATCAGCTCAAGCACCAGGTTAGTCAGAAACTGCTGCACTTCTGGATGAAATGGATTGAGCCAGGCAACTTCTCCGGCCACGCCTACGGACGTCTGAGTCCCGTTCTGCTGGCGCGTCAGCCAGGTGGGATGATTTATCGCCAGTTCTGAGGTCGGCGGGGCCATAAAGCCAAACTCAAACCAGGGGATGATAGATAGCCCGTGCTCGTGGGCATCGCTGGCCATCTCAGCCAGAATGTCATAGCCCTGTAGACCCTCACGGACAAAAGGCTGAATGCCTTCTCGCTGCGCTATTCCACTAGGAAACAGCGCATAGCCTGCATTCCATACCACCGGATAAACCGTATTGAAGTTGAGTCGAGCCAGCTCAGCCATCGCGGTCGATAGCCGAGTCCGGTCAATCACCATCGGGGTGTCGTTCGTTGTGATCCATACGCCTCTAATCTCGGAGGTTTCACCAGCTGAAATGGCTGCTGGTGTGGGTCGACCCAGCAGCAACACAAACATGAGTGAAACCCAGAAAAGCGCTATACAAAGCGGTTTCCAGCGCCGTACCCTTAAAATCATATTGATAAAAAATGCTGAGGAGGACAAGCAAAACTGAGTCAATCAATCTTGGCTAAAGCAGTCGTGTAATAGGATTTGAGTGCGGTGGGGCTAGAAACATTGCGATCGCATGGGGAGCATTGCAAAGGTCGCGGTGTCTATAAATTAAGAACATCAACAAAGGGAAGATCCGCTTGGAGACAGATGATTGCCTAAGTACTTACATTTGTATACAAAAATACTCAACTTAATCCGGAGATCGTAACCTGTAAGCCCCACGGACATCGCTCAAGAGCTTATACCATCCCGAAAGTTGACGGTTTTATAAAGTTTTAATAGTTAGGATTAACGATGCCCCAGGTCAAAATTTACGGATTAAAGTCCACACTGAAGCCTTGCCAACAGCAACTATCTGACGCGATTCATCAGGCGCTGATGACAACCTTCAAAACGCCGCCTGAAAAGCGATTTCAGCGATTTATCTGGTTTGAACCCGACGATTTCGTTTTTCCTGATGACCGGTCGAACTATTACACCATTATTGAAGTCAGTTTGTTTACAGGACGAACCCTAGAGACCCGACAGGCACTGATTCGAGCCCTCTTTGAAACGGTCTGTTCGACCACGCCTATTGCGACTCAGGATCTAGAAATCACTTTGTTTGAGTCCCCTGCCGGTAACTGGGGGCTCAGGGGCATTACCGGTGACCGGCTGAACCTGAGCTACCCCGTCAATATCTAAAGGGCGATGGCCATATCAACAAAGATTGGTCTCCTTCAGTCTCTGCTGATGAATTTGAAGTTTTTCACAAGACGCTAACGACAAAGCGATCGACTGTCCGAAAAAGCACAGCGGGTAGCGGTATCTCTGGGTGTCCTTCAGTTATGCTCGCTTGTCCCATGTTTGCTGCGTCACTCAAGAAAGGTTTCATTACGCTAGCTGCGTCCGTTCCTGTTTTTACGCTACTCTGCACCGCTGCTGAGGCAGGCAAAAGTGACTTTCGCGTTTATAACGATACGCTAGCGACCATCAGCCATTTGTACGTCACCGCCTCTGACGAAAACTCTTGGGCCAAGAACGTACTCGATGGGTATACACTCCCGGCAGGTAACAACGTTCAGATTCTGTTTGGTGATCCTTCTAGCGAGCGCTGCTACTACGATATTCGGGCTGAGTTTTCTGACGGTGAGATAGTAGAAGACTTCCATGTCAATGTCTGTGAGTCTTCTGACTACACCTTCTTCGAAGAGTAGGGCTAGATGCGCTGTCACATTTCTATACCTGTTCTCAATCAGTCGCGAGTAATGTTTTACTTACTGGGTCAATTTACACATAACCTCCTGATGCTCAACAGCTTCAAACTTTCTCAGGAAGCTCAACAGATGCATCAAGACTCGATGTATAGTACGCCTACGATAACCTGGATGGAACCCCTCACTACCACTAGCCTTTACGCGCTCTGCAAAAAAGAGAGTCCAAGTAGATATAGCAGTCGCCAGTTACGTTAGGACGCGACTGCGGACCACGGAGCGCTCTTTGCTTTAGGGCTGCCGCTACTCGGTGTCCTAAGCAAAGTGGCCAAGGCTATAATTCATCTATGTATAGTCCGAACTGTCCTCAGCAATGTGACAAAGATCATAGCCGCCAGGGACGTGAGGGAAAGACTGTGACGCTCTTGAATAAAGTGCTGTAAGCCGCCGTCTTACTTGCAGTTGTGGCCTAAATGACGCCTAAATGACGTAGGCCGTCTTCTCTGTTTACAGGCTGTTGCCGATTAGGATAAACGGTGCCCAATAATAGGGATGCGTGTAGCCCTCTGGACGGCGAGCCGTTAGGGTCGGGTCGAAGTCGCCGAAGCGCTCACCCGAGCGAGTTAGCGTCGCTAGCGCCAGCTGAATCTCGTCATCGTCACTCAACAGCTTGAGTTGGGCCTGACGCAGCGCTTCAGCTTTGGTAATCGGGGTCTCGGCGGTGCTATCTGCCAGCTGCTGGTAAAACAGCTGCATCAGCAAACTGGTACTGGCATCGTTCACCTTCCACAGTGAGGCAATCACCGCTTTCGCCCCCCCAGTCAAAAACTGGTGGGCGACGCCAGAAATTTCGATCCCATCCTGATCGGGTCCGCTCAGCGCGGTTTCACAGGCTGACAGTACGATCAGGTGAATATTGCTCAGGTCCTGTAGATTTTGAATGTCAAAAATCTTAAGCGGGTCACCGTTGCCCAACAGCAGGTAAGAGTCTTCGTGACTACCGGGAACAAACTCAGCGTGGGTCGCGATATGAGCAATGTTGTGATAGCTGAGATTATCTCGCAGCGTGCGTCGGTCAAAAGATTGATTGAGAAACAGCTGCCCTTGGTAGATACCCGTCACATCTTCGTCGCTGCCCGTATCGACCACAATGCTATCCAGCTCTGCTGGAACGTTTGGTAATGAACTGTAGCCCTCGACGGACTCGGATAGCCCCAGCGCTAGGATAGACGTCTCATCCGTACCAGGAGCCAGACGGCTGTTCGTATCGGTCTCGCCTGCCGAGAGAATGGTCGAGGTGGTGTAGTTCTCTACAACGTAGCGATTACCGTCGTAAAGTGCCCCCATCGGCAGATAGCGCGTGGTTCGATCGAGCGCAAAGACCAGATTTTCAATGTTGTTAGCCTGTATTTCTCCTTCCAGGGGGCCGATTAGCCAATCGTAGAGCTGTTTACCCACTGATTGGACCTCGGCAATGTCTGAATTTGGGGTTTCTATCAGCTGACGAAATTGGACGACGGTTTCGCTCAGTTCTCGCTGACCCACTTCGTTGACTTCTACGCTTTTGAGTACGCCGCCTTCTGCCGCCCAAAGAATCCAGATTTTGTCTTCTAGCACCAGTGGATAGATGAGCAGGCTGTTAGGCTGGGCTTCGACAATGGCGGCAGCGCTGCGACGAAAGTCTTGCGTATCTAGCGCGGCTCGGTCAACCGACAGCCGTTCTTGAATATCGGCCTCGAAGGTCTTTAAGGACTGGTTAAACTCGGTCGTGAGCACATCTCGCTGGTCAAGCAGGCTGCTCAGCTCGGGGCAGCGGGTTTCTTGACAGGTCAAGACCTCTTGCCCAAATGCAATTAAAGAACCATACTCTTCAATAATCTGCCGTTCGGTTGTATTCAGTGCCAGGTCACGTTGTTCACCCGAGCGCTCGGCCCCTTTAAACTCTCGCAGCTCTTCTAACTTGAGTAGCTCTAATACTTGCTGAGCTTCAGCGATGCGCCCCTGCGAAAGGAGCAAATCTGCCAGCTCTCGATAGATATCGACGATGCGGAGACCATCAATGCTCACAAACGCTTGAAAGAACGATTCTTCTAACCCAGTCGAGACATTGCGAACGTTGCTTCTAACCGCTTCAATCTGGTTGATTGCCTGTTTGTAGTAACCAATGGCGACGTTAGGTAACCCCTGATCGCGATAGAGGCGTGCTACTGCGGCTCTGGCGTAGTAACTCTGTTCTAGAGCGAGGGCTTCGTTGTAGTAAGTCAGTGCCTGCTCTAGCTGACCCGCCCGGTAGTAGACGCTACCGGCAAAGAACAGTGCGGTCTCATCCGTAGCCGAAAACTCTGTTGCCTGCATCAATCCCAGCCCAGTAGAGACGCTTTTAATCGCAACCTCATGGTCTTCTAGACCGCTGTAGCCGACACCTGCAAACAGATACAGCAGACCGCCAAGCAGCTGTTTGATTTCGTCAGCTATGCGCACCGTTTCTAGATTGGCCAGGGCTGACTCTGATGCCTGGACCGTTTCAGAATAGTCGCCTTCCACAAAGGCACTGACGGTATCGAACAGGCCGCTAAATGTTTGAATGATTTGAACAACATTTTGGGAATTGGGATTGTGCTCACTAATTTGCTGCAGCATCTCATCTGCTAGCTGTGAAGCCCGCTCAAAGTCACCCAGATCGAGATAGCTACCGTAGAGGTTGCCCAGCACCCCCAACAGAATATTGACGTTGCCCTCAGCCTGGGCCAGCTGAATACTCCGTTCGGCAGCAGTAATTGCCTGATCGTAGTTACCCAGCGAGCTGTAAGCAGAGGCCAGGGTCGCCAGTGCCAAGGCTTCTAGCGTGAGGTTGTCGTTTTGTCGGGCAATTTCAAGTGCCGCATTGGCTGTTGTAATTGCCTCGTTGTACTCCCCCTGCTGGTCGTAAACGTCCGCGAGGGTACTGAGTGCCAGCGCCTCGATTTCAGGCATGTTCAGCTGCCGGGCCAGCGCCAGTGCTTGTTCGCTGGCTGTCGCCGCGGCCTCAAACTGGTTGATAGATTCGTGGTATTTAGCTAGAAAACCGTAGTACAGTGCTGCTCTCGGTAAGCTGTCGGTCGATTCTGCCAGTGCGATCGCATCTTCCAACAGCTCAATTCCTCGCGCATAGTCCGGCAGCTTGTCATAGACCAAAATCAGGACGTCCAGCACTTCTAGTCGGTTGTCAATTTGGTCAGTGTGAAGCTGGTCTGATAGGGCCAGTGCCTGATCGGCTGTCGCATAGACAGACTCAAATTCGCCGCCAACTGCGTAGGCCGACGCATAGATTAGGCGGGCTAGCAACTGTAGCTCGGGCCGATCGAACTGGTCAGCAATTGCCTGGAAGCGCTCAGCTACGTGCAGCAAAGCCTCATAGTCGTTCGTCTCGAAATAGACGTCTCTCAGGTTTCCCAGGTATGCCGCCTCACTGGCAAAATCATCGCCAGACTGGGCAAACACTACGCCCTGCTCGAGCACCTTGCCAGCCTGCATCAGGTCGGTCTCTAAAAGAACTGGATACAGCCGATCGACGGCAAGAACGCCCAGCTCAGGATAGTTGTGGGTCTGCGCTACCGTCAGCGCCGCTAAAAAAGCCTGGATCGATGCCGCTGAGTCATCCTGCAAGGCGTAGATATTGCCCTGGTTGATCAGCACCCGCGTTTCTAGTTCGGTATCGGACAGACGACGAGCAACCTCTAGTGCCTGAGTTTGGTAATCCAGGGCGCGGTCGTAATTAGCCTGCAGATAGTAGAGATTGCCAAGGTTCTTATAAACTTGGCCGACCCCGCTGAGGTTATCCTGTGCCTGGTAAATTTGCAGCGCCTCCGTCAGCGCCGCTTCAGCCGCAGCAAAGTCCTTCCCTGCCATCAGCTCAACGGCCTCTTCTACCAGCGCATCGCCATCTGTGGCCGACTGACTAACCGCCGGTTGTGCCTGAACGACAGCACCTAAGTTTGCACCGCCTGCCAGTAGTAGGGCGACACACAATCCGAGCGAGCAGCGACGAAAAGACATAATAAGTAATGACGAAGGGTGACGGAGAAACGGAACCTAGAGGATGTGTACGGTGACTCAGTGCTTTCTACAGGCTAGCGTCCACCGGTTTCACAAAAAGCCCCATCGTTCCAAAATTAAATACACCCTTAACAAGTAATAGATACACCGACTGTTTTCACCCACCGGAGTGCCCGGCTTAAACGGCACCAGCGGCCTGCGCTACACTCGATGCGTAGTTAGGCTGAGTTCTCAAGATGAAACAGCATCAGGGTTGGGTGATGGCATTGAGCTGGAGCACTTTGCTACCGCTAATCGGGTGCGCTCAGCTAGAGGCGGCCGACCCCACTAGCGAACCCCCTGCCCCTCAACCGTCTGTGGCCTCGCCTTCCACTGCCCAGGCTGCAAACCCTACAGCCCGTTATCAGATCACCCCCGTTGCCCAGGGACTGGACCAT
This sequence comes from Cyanobacteria bacterium J06648_16, assembly GCA_039817185.1. Lineage (GTDB taxonomy): Bacteria > Cyanobacteriota > Cyanobacteriia > Phormidesmidales > Phormidesmidaceae > CAWUKV01. Next base: position 65,946 of record JBCBWI010000021.1, read on the forward strand.
CCCTGGGGCATCACCTGGCTACCAGACGGTACCGCCCTGATCACAGAACGCTCGGGGCGGCTGCGTATCGTCCGCAATGGGCAGCTACAGTCAGCCCCCGTACCCGGCGTACCCCAGGTGTTTGCCCGAGGCCAAGGCGGCCTGCTAGATATCGCCGCCCATCCCCGCTTCGCGACTAACAAGCTGGTGTACTTCACCTACTCAGCGGGCAACAGCAACGCTAACCGTACCGAGGTGGCTCGCGCCGTCTTCGATGGCGAGCAGCTGTACGACTGGGAGGTGATTTTCGCCGTTGGTCGAGACAAATCTAATGCCCAGCACTTTGGCGCACGGCTGACCTGGCTACCGGACGAAACCCTGCTGGTTTCCATCGGTGACGGTGGCAACCCGCCTGTTTCATTGGATGGCGAACACATTCGCCTTCAGGCTCAGAACGTAAACACTGCTCTGGGCTCGGTTGTCCGCATTGCTGACGATGGCACGATTCCGGTCGATAACCCTGAATTGGGTGGTAACCCTGCCCTCTGGTCCTTCGGTCACCGTAATATTCAAGGAATGGCCTACGATGTCGCGACCAACCAGGTATGGGCCACAGAACACGGCGCTAGAGGCGGCGACGAACTCAACCTGTTGCGGTCTGGCGAAAACTACGGCTGGCCGCTAGTCAGCTTTAGTCGTGAATACACTGCCGATCGTCCCGTCGCCCCAGCCACCTCAGTCCCTGGTATGGTAGACCCCCATCTGGTTTGGACACCGTCGATTGCCCCCTCTGGCCTGACGGTTTATCGGGGCGACATATTCCCCCAATGGCAAGGCAACCTGTTTGCAGGGGCACTGGTTAACAGGGATATTCGGCGTATTGAAGTTAACGAAAACGGCGAAGTGGTAGAGGCAGAGGCCATCCCTATCGGCCAACGGGTGCGAGACGTACGGCAGGGGCCAGACGGGCTAATCTATGTACTGACCGATGAAGATAACGGACAGCTCCTGCGCATAGAGCCTGCGTCGTAAAAACGGGCAAGCCTGCACAGCCACTGTTCTAGCCAGTTGTCTTGATGTTCGGTCTTTCAGAAAGCCCAAGCATCGTAAATAGCGCGTTTCGGTCCAGCCCCTCAGCTACAATTTTCTCTTTTTGAGCCTTGCTGAGCTTTTTAATTCGGTACTCTGCCTGCGAGGCCAGAGAGCGATCGCCGATGACGACCTGGTAAACCATTTGCAGTGGTCCCTTCGCGCGCAGATACTTAGCGCCTCGCTGGCCGCTTTCGTGCTGCGTCAGCCGCTGGGCAACGTCGGTAGTGATGCCCGTATAGAGTGTATTGTGCCGGGTGCGAATCAGATATAGAGACCAGTCTGCCATAGCCGCCGCTAGTACCACTAGTAATTAGTACGGATCGCCAGCTGAACGGTGTATACATAAGCCCAGCTAACCTCAACTGCAGCAAAACCCGCAGCCTGCCGTACGCGTTAGCGTAAATTTACGGATATTTTAAGAGAATCTAAAAATTCCAGGTGTCCATATTTCCGTATTTCTTGCGACGCGCATTCAGGTGGCTCGGCGGAGAATGGTATCAATTCTGGAGAACGCGTGCAGGACAACTAAGCATCTTGGGGGCATTTAAGGTGTTTAGGCCGTCTGCGCAGGAAAGCGTCCTTACAGGTGAGCTGCCTGACCCTGGGGGCTTTAGGGGTCAGGCATTTTTCTTTTTAAACGAATGCCAAGCCACGGCATAAGCAGTGCAGAGCGTATACGAGCTAGCAACTTCGGCTTTGATATTACGCAATTGTTCCCTAATCTACACGACAAATGGTAATTGCAGCAGATGGGCTAAACTCGCCAATATATTTTTGAGTAGGGCCTATTCGATAGCTAGCCCGAATCTTTGTTGAGAGATAAGGAAATCAAAAAACTTCCTAGAAGAGAGCATCTAAAGCTGAGTTTCTTCGTGAAACCCAGCTTTAGGTAGTGTTAGCTAAACACCCAACGGCCTACCGTACCATCGTCAAGATCGACGTAGTATAGGTTGCCATCTGGCCCCATCGCTATTTGAACGACCACGTTGGCCCCAGTCGTGAAAGTGTCGATATCAGCGATGTTACCGTTGGCATCAAAGCTGACGTTGCGCACGCGGCCTGTGTATAGCTCGCTGTAGAACAGATCGCCCTGGTACTCATCTGGGTAGGTATTGCCTGTGTAGACATCTCCCATAACAATGGCGTTGATGTTATCGCTGGCATGGCTTAACCCCAAGAAGGGGGCCGTCACCGTTTGACCGCTGGCATAAAACGCCTGAGCCTCGGGTAAGTCTTCGTAGTTGCTGGTTCGAAGGCTACCGGTTTTGCCGCCCTCATAAAACGGCCAGCCAAAATTGCTGCCCGCGCTGCCGGTGTTGATCTCTTCCCAGGAATTCCAGCCCACATCACCAATGTACAGTCGCCCTGTATCGGGATGAACGGTCGTACGGAACGGGTTCCGTACGCCATATTGATATACTTTCGAGCGGTTAGCGTTCGCATTACCGTTGTAAAACGGATTGTCAGAGACGCCTTGGCCCGTAATTGGGTCAATCCGGAGAATCTTACCTGAGAGATTGTCGATATCCTGCACGCGTACCGTGCGAGGGTCCATACGGTTGTAAGACGTCCCGTCTCCGATGGAAACGTACAGATTGCCGTCCTTGCCAAATTCCAGGCCGCCAACGGTATGCGACTGGCTGTCGGTAGCGATAAAGTCTTGTACATTCGTGCCGTCGGGACGGATGCCTGCTGGGGCTTCGCTGAAGTTGACCGTGCTATCGACAAAGGCATTGAAGTTGTTCCAGGTACTGTTCTTACCCAGAAGAACAACTTCGCTATTGGAGACTGCGGTTCGATAGCCGTTACTAGCGTCAGCAGTGACCCGAATCAGACGACCGGCCCGGTTGCCGTTTTTGTCTGGCCCGGCCAGCGGATGACTGGCGTTCTCATATACTTGCGGCGGGTCGTAGGTAAACAGCATGTAGACGTAGGGATTTTGAGGAAAGTTTGGGTGAACGGCAATATCTAGCAGTCCCCGGTCCCGCGTTCCGTTAACCTGGCTGCTAATGTCGATAAACGGCGTGGAGCTAAGCGTCCCGTTCTCGCGGAGCTTCACCACGCCTCGCTGCTCGGCAATTAGCATTTTGTCCTGCCCCGGCAGCCAGTCAACGTCGGTAGGTTGTACCAAGCCAGAGACTAGGTCCTGTTTGTTCAGCGTCTTGGGCGGATTGCTGCCGCCACCGTCAAAGTAGAGCTGAGACTGGGGCACAATCTGCAGCGGCTGGCTGGCGCTAGACCAGGCCAGCTTGGCGACCGCCCCGCCGCTGTTCTCGTAGTAGTCCATGCGAATGTCGTACTTTTGACCGGCCTGCAGGGTGATTTGCCCGGTGTGGTTGGTGGGGGCCTGGTCGATGAACTGGTCGATAATCTGTTGACCGTTCACCCACAGCCGCACCCCATC
>JBCBWI010000021.1:69520-71899 GCA_039817185.1 Cyanobacteria bacterium J06648_16
GGATCGGGGCCGGGGTCCCCACCGCCGTCACCAATTTCGATGATGCCTCGTAGACGAGTGCTGCTACCCCAGTCGTTCCACTCGTTGCGATCGCCAAAGTTCATCGCTGCGTAGTCTTCACCACTGCCGTAGTCATTCGGTTCGCCTGCACCCCAAGGTGTATAGGTCACGGGCTCCCCATTGATCCAGCGGAAGCTGCCTTCCTGGGCCTTGTCCGTCAGACCAATCCACAGGTCTTCGGTGCTGCTAAAGGTCTGTCGGAGCCAGTTGCTCTCTGCGGCATCGTTGACTGTGACTAGATATCCGCCCAGACTCTCGGCTTCGGCCTGGGCTTGTTCCCAGGTCTTTGCGCCGTTGGTCAGCTGGTATTCGTGGCCGTTGTAGGTGGCTAAAGTGCTGTCATAAGCGGCCTGAGTAGCTAAACCGATGATGCTGGCCGTTTCTATCTCACCGACTGTGATTTCAAACCGCCAGTCACCGCCCTGACCGGTTAGATCGTCCGATGCGGCGACATCGGCCCCTGTCAGCTGGGCAAGCTGCTGGACGAAGGCTTCGCCATCGGTTCCAAAACCGATGTTACAACCGTAAAACAGCACATCTGCATGGGGACCCAGCAGAGACTGCCACTGCTGTATTTGGGCAGCATGGGTTGATAGATTCTCACGATTAAGTAGGGTACTGCCAAGCTGTAGCGTCGCCGCGCTGCCGTGGGAAAGAATATGTAGGCTATCAGTTTGCGAGCGCGCCGACAGCGCCGCCGTAATCGCCGCTAGCCCATCCTGCGCCGGGTCGATCACTACGACCTCAGCCTGCAGGTTTGCCGTGAGCGTATCAATATCGTCAACAGTCCCGTCAACCACTACCAGGGCATGCTCAGACAGCGCATCTGGCAATTGCCCCGATAATTCATCCGGCAAGAGTTGGGCACCCGTCAGATCGGGCACAAAAGAAATATCAGACATGCATTCACACCTGTAGAGGATCTGTGTGGATCAGCAGCTAAACCTGACAGTTGAGTAACCATCGCCCAGCATCAACGGTCGCGGCTGCATTGAGCGACCGGCTAGGCACAGTATCTTCGTTCGGCAAGGTTCCTGAAACGAGCTCACAGCAGTTTCTACAGGCCAACCTCAACCGGACAAAAGAATTTGAATAGATGGCTCGCTAATGGGACGGCAGCCATCCATCGCCTCATTTCTAGCTCGTTGGGGTAACGGTCCCCAGGCGCTAGAAATAGACAAGCAATTGAAAACGACTCAACAACAGTTCTGGAAAATGCTCTGATTCCGCACACTGAAGCGCTTTCCCCACAAAGGGCGCTAGTAACGCCAAACGCTACCAAGTGATATTAGATACCTAAAATATTAAGTGAAAATACGGATAAATCGAAGCTGTTTACGGCTTAGTAAGAAAAACTTTGCACTTTTTCTTGTAAATACAGCTAGATTTTGTCTTTTTACAAAAAAGGGCACTATCTCTCAAAATTAGAGTCGGTTCCCTCAGTTAGCCTGCTGCCCACGTATGGGCCTGAAGCGTTTCAAGCGACACGTATTTCAGTGCGGCTTCGTGGGTAGATTCCAGTACGACGGGTGGTGCAAAGCCATCGTCTAGGGCCTCTTTCCAACGAGCCGCACACAGACACCAGCAATCGCCTGGCTTAAGCCCAGGAAAGTAGGACCGGGGCGTGCTCAAGTCGTTGCCCTGGGCTTTGGTATAGCTCAAAAAAGCTTCGGTTACCCGAGCACATACAACATGCACGCCAACATCCTGCGGCCCCGTATGACACGACCCATCTCGGTAAAAACCGGTCAACGGGTCGGTACAGCAGGTCTGCAACGCACCACCCAGCACATTTTTCGCCTCTGTCCCTGTCGCCATTGGCTGCTCCTGGCTTGTCATTGCTCAACAAGGGTAGCAGGTACAGCCGCCGAACAGACAGTCAAGATTGGGCAAGATTGTGCGGCTGATTACATTGGCGAAAAATCAACGCACACGCACCTTTTCGACAGCCGCCGATAAAATATAATCTGCGCCATTTTACGTTAGGGCACCGAGCACGGCTATCCTGATCAGTACACAACGAAATGGCGTTGCAGCCTTACCCTAACGGATCTGGCGGCTGCTATAAATCGGACTGGCTGCTCGGACTCGCTGCCTTTCTGCCTTTGGAGTGAAAGCTATGAGTTTCTGAGGCTGGCACGCTGATTGTCTGCAAGGCAGAAAGGCTATAAAGCAGAAAGGGAGATGTCAATGACATCTCCCTTTCTGCATGAACTAGATTGGAAAAACTCAGCATAAATTTCTGGTAATTGCTCAACTGGGTTGAAAGAGCGAATTGTTTGGGTCAAGCGCAACTTTGATAGCCTCAAGGGCGGAAAG
>JBCBWI010000022.1:0-70830 GCA_039817185.1 Cyanobacteria bacterium J06648_16
AGTGGTCACCACCATCATCGATGCGGTCTATGAAACCGGACGCAAGGCGACCGAAGCATTTCTCGAAAACATGCCGACTCTCTTCGATGAACACCTACCCAAGTGGAACTACGTCGCTCGTCCTCAACAGCTCTAAAGAATGCAGGTTATTTAATCCTTGTTCCTAAAGCAAGTAGTCGTTGTCGTACAAATGTGCTAGTCTATCTCGGAGTTTATATTCCCGTAGTCGTCATTTACATGAAAGAAGAATTTGTTCAGGCTATTCACGATAAGCATAAAATTCGACTAACTTTCTTTTCGAAGGAAGATGGCCACAATCTAATTCGTGTTTGCGCACCAATGGATTATGGCCCCAGTCGTCGAGCCAAAAACAAGAATGACCGTTATCATTTTTGGGATTATGACAGCGATACCATGGGATTATGACAGCGATACCAAACGTCATGTGCTTAGTCTCTTGCCAGAACAGGTAGTCAAGATTGATGTGTTACCCGACACCTTCGAACCATCAGAATTCATTTCTTGGAGTACAGCTTCCTCTCCCTGGTTTATAGAACGCAATTGGGGCAACTTCTCCTAGCAAGCTTGCGGGCGCCTTTCCTGCACTCCTCAATCCAACACCCACCTCGTAGGGTGCATTAGCCTCAGCGTAATGCACCGCATCCAGCTCACCCCCGCAATATCCCCCACAACACCCTGCATATCTCGAAGCCAATATCGACTTTCTGCCCCAACCACCAAGGTTTGGTGCGTTACGCATGGCTAACGCACCCTACAGGGTTCTGGATAAAATGGAGGCATCGCAATAAACGGCGCTGAGCCAACCGTAAGATGTCCGAACACCAAATCTCATTCACCGAGAAGGTGTATCGTCGTCTGACTCGAGCCGCCTAAACTCAAGGCATTTCACCTCTGGATTGGATCGTCTCGAAGCTGCCATCCCCACCGTCGGAATCTCAGTCCCTTTGTACGTTGCTTGACGGTCTGATTGGGGCAATCAATAGCCAGGACAATACCAGTGTGCTCAACAACAAAAGAGCCTTTGCCAACGGCATAGCAGCCAAGCTAGCCAAACAAGAGCGCCGCCGCCCATGATTTTGGTAATGGCTGAAAATGGGATTGCATCGCTTCCGTTTGTTAAAATCGAGCCAAAGCCTTCCTCTCACTATGCCTCTTACCATTACCGCCCAACTTCCTCCGCTGATGGTCAATGCCGATGATGTTGTGCTAGTCGGCCAAACCCGCGTCACCCTAGACACCGTCATCAACGTCTTCAAACAAGGCACCACCGCCGAAGAAATCGCCCAGCGCTACCCCGTTCTCAGGCTAGCCGACATCTACGCCACCATTGCCTTCTACCTCAACCATCAGCAAGCTGTAGAAGACTATCTAAAAACACGCCAAGCTCAAGCGCAAGAAATTAGAAAGCTGAACGAAGCCCGCCTAGACGCCAGCGGTATCCGCGAACGACTACTCGCACGCAAGCACGAACAGACCGATGCTAAAGCTGCTAGCTGACGAAAACTTCGATAACACCATCCTCAGAGGACTTTTCAGGTGAAAGCCCGACGCCGACATCCTCAGAGTCCAAGACGTTGCATTAGCAGGTGCAGACGACCCAACTGTGTTGGCTTGGGCTGCAGAAGAAGGCCGAGTCCTGCTTACTCACGACGTTTCAACCATTACAAAATACGCCTATGAGCGAGTAGAAAAGGGGTATCCCATGCCGGGTGTCATCGAAGTTCGCACGGACGCACCCATTGGTCAGATTATCGAAGATATTCTAGTGGTTCTCGAATGCATCGCTACAGGGGAACTGGAAGGTCAGATTCTGTAGCTTCCTCTGTAGCAACGCTAGATACTGAAATGTCTACGAATAAGCAGGCACGTATCATCACCTCCCTATTAGCCATGAAACCCAGTGACCTCAGAAACCGCCTCAAAAAAGACCATCCCATGACCAGCGTCACTCTGCGCATCCCAGAAGACGTGGTCGAAGACCTCAAGCGAGTCGCCCCGCTACTCGGCTTCTCTGGCTGTCAGCCCCTCATGCGAGCCTACATCGGTCAAGGACTCAGAGCCGATTTAGAGAAACTAGAAAACGACACTGTGACGGCCCTGATCGGCAGCCTCAAACGTCACGGTGTTGACGAAGAACTGCTCAATACCGCACTCAATGAGGTGGTCCATGGTTAGCGCCCTGAGCTGTGGGGGTGAGAGTTGGCTGTGGGCGGCTGGTGTGGGAGCAGAGGGCTGGGTGCTTCACTCAGCTAGCATAGGACCCGTTGGACTTTTTCCGCGGCTCTTGAACAGAATGGGCAGCGGTAGCGCTTCGGCGATAAACCACGTCCAGCTTGAAAACTTGAGTTTTTTCTGTGGCAAAACATCGGATCTGGACGTGGCCAAGGTTTAGTTCCTAAGCGGACATAGCGAATCGTCCGTAGCACGGTGACTAAGAGTGGTCGTAATAAGTCTGGCGAGGTCTCCTTTGACGAGTCGCCCAGTTGGGGCATCTCCCTCGCAGAATAGAGCCGCTGGATCGGTGATTCTCCTATGCTGTAGGAAATCACCTACCCTCAGACAACCATGAGTCAGCACGTATTGATTACCGGCGCTTCCCAGGGGGCGGGCAAGGCCACCGCGCTGCTGTTCGCCGAAAACGGTTGGGATGTAATGCTCACGGCCCGCAGCCCCGAGCCGCTGGAGGCGGTCGCTGGTCAGATTTGGGCCATGGGGCAGCAGCCTTGGTGGTCCCTGCAGATGTGGGCAGCGCCGAGCAGGTTGCCACCCTGGTGGAGAAATCGCTCGACACCTTTGGCCAAATTGACGGGCTGGTCAACAACGCGGGCATTTGCCTGACGGGGCCAACTGTCAAAACGACCCTAGAAGACTGGCACCAGATTCTCAATACCAACCTGTGGGGCAGCATTCACACGATTCACGCGGTTCTGCCTGCGATGCTCGAACGGGGCCAGGGCACCATTATCAGCGTCGGCTCCTTCGGTGGCAAAATGCCGCTGCCGCAGATGACCGCCTACTGCACCATTACGGGGTTGACCGAGACCCTGAGGCTGGAGCTGGCTTCCCAGGGCATTCACGTCGGCATCGTCCACCCCGGCGTGATCAACAGCGATTTTATGGAGCGGGCCATGTTTCGAGGTCAGACGGACGACGAGGTCAGCCGCCGTCAGCAGAAAATGGCGCAAATGCTCGATTCTAGCTGGGTGAGCCAGCCGGAGGATATTGCCAACGCGGTATGGAAGGCGGTGCAGCAGCGGCAGAACGAAGTCGTTGTCGGGCTTGCCGTGGTGGCAACAGAGCTGAATCGGCTTTTCCCGGCTTTGACTCAATGGGCACTGGCAAAGGGGACGCGCTAGGGGCTAAACCTCCACACGGGAGAACTCAGCGATAATCGCCTGATAGGTGTCTTGCACCTCATCGATAGAGAAGCTGCTGAAGAGGGTTTCGACCCGCAGGGACTTGAGCTGGGCCACACACTCGCTGGTTTCGACCAGCAGATCGGGGGAGGCAATCTGTTTGTGCAATCCAGCAGAGATCGTCGCTCCCAAGGTGCACACTGAGGCGACGGCGGTGGTTGCCCGCCATTCCCCTACAGCGCGTCGCCCTACGACAAAGCCGTCACCGCCATCATCGAAGGCGAGGCCATGCTGGCCGTCAGTGAGCTGATGAACTACAACTTTTTAGACCATGCCCGGCTTCCCGCCGATGGCCCCATCCGCGACGAGTTCTTTGAAAAGGTTTTTCTTTACGGGGCTGGGCTCAAGTTCATCCAGGCCGTTCGTGAGGCGGTCAGCTGGGAAGCGGTGGATGCCGTCTTTCAAGACCCGCCCCAGGTGACTACGCTCATATTTCATCCTGAGCGGTATCTCTCTGGTGAAAGAACAACCCCAACGCTTGACATGCCGGTAAAGGTCGGCGAAACCCTGCAGACGCAGGCGATTCGCGGCGAGTATGAGTTCGGGTGCTGCTGGCCCGTGCGCCTGAGTTGCGATCGCAACTCGACCCGATCGGAGAACGCTACATCACCGATACCCTTGGCATTTTGCAAACCTCAGATGGCCGCACAGTCCACCGCTGGCTGATCCAGTTTGACAGCGCTGAGACGGCATCAGCTTGGATAGACCGCTTCAGCATAGTGCTGGAGTAAGTAGGTTGACCTAATTAAAGGTAAGACGCCAAGATTCTGTCTTTAGGAGATAGAAGGCAGAATATAGAAGGCTTCTAGCTTCTGTCTCCTGTCTTCTAATGACCTATCCGGTCTTACAAATGATTGGCCATACCTACTTACGACAGTCAGATTCAAACCCCACCATCCGTCTCCGTAAACAGAAGCATCATGACGATTGAGTGGTAGCAGACACATCCACCAACAGCCCGTTGGGGTCCACCATCAGCATTCGCCGCTGCCCATAAAATTCATCCTTCGGCGGCTGCACAATCTCTACCCCCGTCGCCTGCGCCTGGGCATACACCGCATCCACATCGTCCATCACCACCGTCAAATAAACGCCCTGGGGCGGCTGCTGAAAGGCCGCTGGCACCAGCGCATGATCTCGCTGAATAAACCCCAGCTCCAGTCGAGGATTCTCTGGAGCGGCTACCTGCACATACCAATCGCTATCAAACGTCACCTCAAAGCCCAATAGCGTCACATAAAAATCTCGGCTCTCGGGTAGACGATCAGAACAAATATTAGTAATGAGTCGTTGAATCATGGGGACAGATGGAGTTCGTAATCTCACTATCCCTGACTGTAGCTTGGGGTTAAAGCATTTCTTACAATATGTATCGCGCTGCAGCCAACGGTTTAGCCGGTCTAATTCTGCTAGTAACGCTTTCCTACAGCCTTCTGCTGGCGGATGAAATTAACACGGTTGCCCTTTGGGATTTTGGCATTCGAGGCCTGGTGACGCTATTCGGGGTCGGGCCACTGGCGACGCTGGCGATTTTGACCGTGGCATGGCGAGGAAGTTGTCAGCTCATCCCTATCCGTCTAATCCTATTCCTCAATAGCGTTGGCCTACTGCTGCTGGCATTACTGATTATCCAGACCCTCAGCCATCCCCACGGTCTATGGATCGAGACGACCATTCAAGAACGCCACTTTTGCAACTGCCTCTTCCGATATCACCTGTTCCCTCCCTACGTCGGTACAATCGGCGTTTACCTATCTGTAGCGGGATACTTGTCCTACCAGAAGCTGTCGAGTTTTTTCAGATTGCACAGTATCGCGGTTTTATACCGGTTCGCCAGCTTTTTGCCTATAGCGGCTTATTACGGCTTGATCCTCTGGCATCAATGGATTCCAAGACCGCAATTCATTGGATAAAAGCGACAATCCTAACGGACCCCATAAGCACCCCGACCTCCGCTTTCGTCAACGGGCACCGCGTCACCGAGCACAACGCTACTGCATGCTATGCCAGCAATCCCAAAATCATGCCGCCCAGCAAAATGAACCCGATGGACACATTCTGACGAAAGATCTGACCATACACCCGCGGCGGCGGATGAAACCGGCGGAGCTTGCGATAGTGGGTAAACCAAAGGCCACAGGCCACGAGCAGCGTAATCCAAAAAGGGATCCCTAAACTCATATTCACCCCAAGCCACAGCAGCAGCATGGCCGTCCCGACAAAAAACAGTGCGACCATCTCTGGGGCGTTCGAGCCAAAAAAGCGGGCACTGGAGTTGACCCCTAGCTGCTTATCGTACTCCCGGTCGGGTATCGCATAGACCGTATCAAACCCCAGGGTCCACAGTACTACGGCCCCCCATAGCAGCCAGGTGGCCGTCTCGACGCTGCCCGTGACCGCGCTCCAGGTGATCAGTACTGCAAAGCCCCAGGCGATGGCCAGCACCAACTGGGGGACCGGAAAGACGCGCTTGGCCAGCGGGTACAGCACAATCACCGGCACCGCCGCCACACAAAAGGCAAAACTAACGGGGTTCAAGTACAGCGCCAGTCCGCAGGCGCAGGCAAAGGCGATCAGGACAATTGCGATCGCAACCTTGATCGAGAGCGCTTTGGACGCCAACGGTCGATTTTTAGTGCGGGCCACCTTGGGGTCAATGTCACGATCCCACAGGTCGTTAACCACACAACCCGCCGCGCTGGTTGCCAATGTGCCCAGTATCACAATGCCGAGCAGCGGCAGCGGCGGCAGCCCCCGCGCGGCCAAAAATAAAGACCACAGCGCCGGGACTAGTAAGATCAGACGGCCCGTTGGCTTATCCCACCGCATCAGCCTCAGAACAGTCATCCAGGTCGGTTCAGGGCGAGTCAGTTCAGGAGACGGTTCAATCGGAGCCATGGGAGCGATGCGCGAAAGTCTAACGTTCTATCAGAATATCTCTATGCACCAAGATTTTGTCAGTGCCAATAGAAACAAACAACGTCGAATATTAGTTTTACACACCAAAATCCAGCATCGGTTTTAAATGCCTTTGTCATGAACCCGTCTGTAGAAGGACGAGGTTGATGATAGCTGCAGGCGTTGATTATTCTGAAAAATCCCGAAATCAGCGGATCCAGTGATTGTCGCCGCAAGGCTATGCAACTCAGTCTTCAAGGCTGACTTGGCTCGAAAGCGCCGATGACGTCATCCGTACCGGACGAATTCAATGGCTGAGCTTCACAAAGAGCCTGAATAAATTAAAAAAATATGCAGAGGTCCGATATTTCGCCAAGTGTTTTGGTTAATATAACCATAAGTCGCAACGAGACCATAAAACGAGACCACAAGAGGAACGGTTATGAATGGGCTGATGCGAGATTCGCTACTGGATACTGCCTTGTTAATTGCACCGGAGGAGTATGGACTGCTGACTGACCTGTATCAGCTCACCATGTCAGCCTGCTATGCGGGTGAAGGGCTCGACCAGCGGGCCGCCAGCTTCGAGCTGTTCGCGCGACGGCTGCCAGAAGGCTTTGGCTATTTGATCGCCATGGGGCTTTCGCAGGCGCTGGACTATTTGGAAAATTTCCGGTTCACTGCGGTCCAAATTGACGCGCTGCGGCAGACGGGCCTGTTTAGCCACGCCCCGGATCGGTTCTGGTCGCTGCTGATGGAAGGTGGCTTTACCGGTGATGTGTGGGCCGTGCCGGAGGGGACGGCTGTATTTGCCAACGAACCGCTGCTGCGGATTGAAGCGCCGCTGTGGCAGGCCCAGGTGGTCGAGACCTATCTGCTCAATACGCTTAACTATCAAACCCTGATCGCCACCCGCGCCGCCCGATTGCGAGACGTGGCCGGGCCGGAAGCGATGCTGTTGGAGTTTGGGAGCCGCCGCGCCTTTAGCCCTCAAGGGGCGCTGTGGGCAGCGCGGGCAGCCCTGGCCGGGGGGCTGACGGCCACCTCTAATGTCCTGGCGGCCCTGAAGCTGGGGCAGACGCCAGTCGGCACCATGGCCCACGCGCTAGTGATGGCGATTGCGGCGGTTGAAGGCAGCGAGGACGATGCCTTTGAGGCATTTCATCGGTACTTTCCGGGTGCGCCGCTGCTGATTGATACCTATGACACGGTGGCCGCCGCCCAACGGCTGGCGGAGAAGGGCACCGGGCTGGCAGGGGTCCGGCTAGACTCGGGAGACCTGGCAGCACTGTCACAGCAGGTGCGATCGCACCTGCCTGAAACGCCGATTTTCGCCAGCGGCGACCTGGACGAGCGGGCAATTGTTCGGCTCAAACGCGAGGGCGCGGCCATCGACGGCTTTGGCTTTGGCACCAGGCTAGTCACTGGCGAACCGGTTAACGGCGTCTATAAGCTGGTTGAAATTGACAATATTCCAGTCATGAAAGAGTCGAGCGGCAAACTGACCTATCCCGGTCGTAAGCAAATCTTCCGGCGGATCGCTGGGGGTGAAGCCTGGCAGGATCGGCTGGCCCTGTCGATCGAGGCCACCGAGATCGACGAAGTGCCCCTATTGACGCTAGCCATGCACGAAGGGAAGCGATTAGCCCAACCTGAAAGGGTCGAAGCCATTGCCCAACGCACAGCCAGCTCGGTCGCCTCGTTACCAGCCCACGTGCGAGATGTGGAGCAGCCCCAGGATTACCCAATGGTCCTCTCCAATGGTCTTCGCCGCCTGACGGAGACGACCCGGCGCACACAAACGGCCCTGCCGGTATAGCCCCTCGGTATCGCCCTCGGTATGCTCTTAGGTATCCCTCACCATGTTTAAACAACTGCGCGACACCCGGTCCGCCTTGCGAAACATTGCCCTATTTGGCACCAGCGCCGACCCGCCCCACGAGGGGCACCGGGGAATTTTAACCTGGCTCGGCCAACAGTTTGACCACGTTGCCGTCTGGGCCTCTGACAATCCCTTTAAGGCGGACCAGTCACCGCTAGCCGACCGGATGCAGATGCTGCAGCTGATCATCGACAGTCTGACGCTCTCTCAGGAGACCGTCCAGCTACATCCTGAACTGAGCCACCGCTATACGGTGGTCACGCTAGAGCGGGCCCGCCAGATTTGGCCGGCGGCGGCGTTCACCTTCGTCATTGGCGCTGACCTGGTTCACCAGATGCCTCGGTGGTACCAGTCCGCACAGATATTTCAGCAGGCCAAAATTCTGGTCTTTCCTCGCCCCGGCTATCCGCTGCATGAGCGTGATTTAGACGAGCTGCGACAGCAGGGGGCCTCGGTTGCGATCGCCACCCCGCCCCAGCAGTTCGACATCTCCTCTAGCGCCTATCGCCATGCGCCAGACAATCATCAAGCCGCCCACGGCGTCCCCCCTGCCGTACAAGACTACATTCACGCACACCACCTCTACCCATGCCTGGAAAACTCACCCCACCCAAAAGACGCGGCCATACGGACGCACTAATGCCCCCCGATCACGCCAGCTTGGCGGACTTTAAGGTCGGCGTGGATAACGTCATCTTTTCGGTCGATACCGAGCAACATCGGCTGATGGTGCTGTTAGTCATGCGCCACGAGCCACCCTACGCCAGCACCTGGAGCCTGCCGGGTACGCTGGTTCGTAAAGGCGAATCGTTAGAAAAAGCCGCCTACCGGATGCTGTCCGAAAAGATTCGGGTCAGCAACCTGTACCTAGAGCAGCTCTATACCTTTGGGGGCCCTGACCGCGACCCCCGCGAGTCGGCAGATGCCTACGATGTCCGCTATCTCTCGGTCAGCTATTTTGCCCTGGTGCGCTTTGCCGAAGCCGAGCTAATTGCCGATGGGGTCAGCGGGATTGCCTGGTACCCGGTCAATCGCATTCCCCAGCTGGCCTTTGATCACAACGAGATTTTGGAATACGGCTACTGCCGTCTGCGCAGCAAAGTTCAGTACAGCCCGGTTGCCTTTGAGGTCTTGCCTGAAATGTTTACGCTGGGCGATATTTACCAGCTTTACACCACCATTTTGGGCGACGGCTTTGCGGACTACTCCAACTTTCGGACCCGGCTGCTCAAGCTGGGCTTTCTGCAGGATACCGGCATTAAAACATCCCGCGGTGCAGGACGACCGGCCAGCCTATATCGGTTCGATGCCGAAGCGTTTGAGCCCCTGAAAGATAAACCCATGGTGTTTATATAAGAGATTGAAAAGAAAACTATGAAACTTGCGATCGCACAGCTTAACCCGACCATTGGCGATATTACCGGCAACGCCCAACAGATTTTGGCTGCCGCCCGGTCGGCTGCCGAGCAGGGAGCTCGCCTACTGCTGACGCCAGAACTCTCCCTATGTGGCTACCCGCCGAGAGATCTGGTGCTGCGCCCTAGCTTTGTCGCGCTCATGCAGCAGGCCCTGACGCAGCTAGCCAAGAATCTCCCCGCCGGGCTGGCAGCGCTGGTGGGCATCGTTGCCCCCAACCCCAACGCAGGCACCGCAGGCGAAAAGCCTATCTACAACAGCATGGCCCTGCTCGAGGATGGCCAGGTCAAAGCTACGTTTCACAAGCGCCTGTTGCCGACCTATGACGTCTTCGACGACGACCGCTATTTTGAGTCGGGAACAGCGCCCAATCATTTTGTCCTTGATGACGTTAACGGTCATCCGGTGCATATCGGCGTGACCATTTGCGAAGACCTGTGGAACGATGAGGAGTTCTGGGGGCAGCGGGCTTATCCGGTTAACCCCACCGCTGAGCTGGTGGCAGCGGGGGTAGATCTGGTGGTAAACCTATCCGGCTCCCCCTACACCGTCGGCAAACAACAGCTACGAGAAGAGATGATTCGCCATGCGACCCAGCAGCACCGGTGCCCGATTGTCTACGTCAATCAGGTGGGTAGCAATGATGATCTCATTTTTGATGGCTGCAGCGTTGCCCTTGACCGTCAGGGTGAGGTGGTCAGTCGAGCTCAAGGCTTCGAAACGGCATTAACGGTGCTGGACTACGATTCGCAGCGGCGAGACCTGCAGCCGGGCTCGATTGCCCCCCTGGTGACGGATGCCAATGCAGAAATCTGGTTGGCACTGGTCCTGGGCGTGCGGGACTATGCCCGTAAGTGCGGGTTCAAGCAGGCGGTGGTTGGGCTGAGTGGGGGGATTGACTCGGCCTTAGTAATTGCGATCGCAACTGCGGCCCTCGGTCCCGATAACGTGCTGGGCGTTCTCATGCCCTCTCCCTACAGCTCTGATCACTCGGTGCGCGATGCGGAAAAGCTCTCCAAAAACCTCAGCTTTTCGACGGAGACCCTGGCCATTGGCCACCTGATGCAGGGCTATGACCAGACCTTACATACTCTGTTTGCCAATACCGAGTCCGGCACCACAGAAGAAAACCTGCAATCTCGCATTCGCGGCAACCTGCTCATGGCGATTTCCAACAAGTTTGGGCATCTGCTACTGTCCACGGGCAACAAATCAGAAATGGCGGTGGGCTACTGCACCCTCTATGGCGACATGAATGGTGGCCTGGCTGTGATTGCCGACGTGCCCAAAACTCGGGTGTACGCCCTCTGTCGCTGGCTCAACCGCCAGGCTAAAGCGGGCGATGCGACCTATCTAGGGTATATCCAGGGCTTCAACAGCCCCAACCCCCAGGCCGAAATCATCCCCGAAAACATTCTGATCAAGCCACCCAGCGCCGAACTCAAACCCGGCCAGGTCGATCAGGATTCGCTACCGTCCTACGACGTGCTGGACGACATTCTCGAACGCCTGATCCAGCGACATCAGTCCGCGGCTGAAATGATCGCCGCAGGCCACGATACCGATACCGTAGAACGCGTCATTCGCCTGGTTACCCGCGCCGAGTTTAAGCGCCGTCAGGCACCGCCCGTACTCAAGGTGACCGACCGCGCCTTTGGGACCGGCTGGCGCATGCCCATTGCCAGCCGCTGGTCTCTGACACAGCCCCAACTCCAGCCCGCAACCAGCACAGCCTAGACCTCCCCATCCAGCACAGCTGCTTCTACTGGGAGGACGGCTACCCCGACTCGCACCTACTGGCCGATGCCGAAATGCTGCGACAGGCCCACGCCCCGAACTTTATGCTGGTGCATCCCATGGGCATCGATAACGCCAGACACTACCACGGGGCCGATACGTCCGAATATCGCGGTCAGGTGCTGGCGACCGGCCCGCTACTGCCGATGTGCGGGATGTACCGCTGTTCTGCTTTGGCGAGGCGTTTATGCCGGGGGTGTATTCAGAAGGGATTTCTCAACTTGAGATCGCACCTCTCATCTGCCATCTCCTCTGCATTCCTCCCGCCGATGCAAAATGCAACGGATTTTTGTCCCCGGCTACCGACCCTGGAGTCAGGAGCCGTCTCCATCGCCTTCGTTTACCCCTCCGACCCCGCTTACCGCTAGTCTCCCTAGTTCATAAGGCATCTCCATGAAGTTACTCATCGGCGAAGTGGTTTACAAAACCCAGGCCGTGTTTGGCGAAGACCTGCCGGTGTTGCAACAGAACGAGGACCAGGGCAACTACACCGTCAGCGCCGTTCCCACGGTAGGCGAGTCGATGGTGGTGTACTCCTTCAACGTGAACTACAAGGACGAAGCACTGAGGGAGATCTTTAGCGATGTGCGCTTCCGTCAGGCGGTGAGCCATGCGCTGGAACGTGAGGAGATGAACGAGCTGGTGTACTTTGGCCTGGGCACCCCGGCGCATTACACAGCCATTGCCCCCAACCCAATAGACTTTGTCACCGACGAGCAGCGCAATTATAGCAACCGCCACAAAGGTTAGGACGCGACTGCGAGCCATGGGACGCACCGCGCTTTAGGGATACCGCTACTCTGTGTCCTAAGCAAAATGGCCAAGGATACATTTCAGTAAGGAATAGGCATGACAGGTATGCTTTCTCACTGAGAATGATCCGTGTCGTTTTTTCTCTATTTATTTGCGGCCTATACTGAAATATTCAGATGAAATTCTTATCATTACAACAATCTGAAACCAGTAGCCACACTATATAAAGAGCTGAAATCATTGGCCTGCTAGGCGATAGATGCCTTTATCTTGACAGTATCAGTAATATCGTAAAGCTAACATTTCAGAATTCCTTGTTACATATCAATAAAGCTTGGGCAATCTACCGATAGGTCAATACCTTTCCGTTTGAGCGCCCTCTTTTTTCTTCTCGAGAGTACGCTTGCTGCGCGGTCGCAGTCGAAAGCAGCCCCTTTATCAGACTGCTGGGTGCGATCGCACATTTCAACTGCATCAACTATTTGAATCAGGGTACACCCAAGTAGCTTATGTTGCGGCACATAAGCTACATGTTTCGGTTGCGTAGAACAAACCCCGTGTACTTTACAAAGACAACAGGTCTTTAATCCCATGAATAACAAGGCTTTAGGTACGGCAACGCTAGCCGTATCCGGTTTCGCTGTGCTCCCAGCACTGGCCAATACCATCACACAAACAGCCTCGGTACCTCAACAATCCACAGATATTACGAATGAGGTATTGCTGCCGCTGATCGAAAAATTTAATACGGCACTGGGCACGCTCAACCAGGTGATTGTTGAATTTGACGGTCGTATTGTTACGACAACGGGTCTTGCTGAGAACCTGGATGCTGAGCCCCAGAAGTTGACCGCCAATCTCCAGGGACAGTTTACGCTATCAGGCCCCGATGGCGTTTTGTTCTCAGAGTCCGTAACGGCCTCTGCCCAAAAGTCTGTTTCAGCCTTTGACGGTAGTATCCCGGCAGACTTTGTAGGGCCAGCCAGCTTCGATTTTCAGGGATTAGCTGGCACAAAATCAGATACTGCGACCTACACCGTTGCCGATCCAGAATTCACCAGTTTTTTAGGGGGTGCCAACGAACCGCTGGATACGCCCTTTATCTTTTCTGCTACGGGCACCGCACAGGTGACTGGCGCGGCAAATCTGGCAAATTTCATCTTGACTGAAGCAGGGGCCGATGTGTCGGTCACCTACAACTACATGCCGCACACTACAAGTGTGCCCGAACCGGGTGTAGTCCTTGGACTGGCGATGGTCAGCAGCGTTGTTGCCCTGGGGCGAAAGTGGATAGCAGCCAGCGTCAACCGTGGAGAGGTCTCCCCTGGTTGAGTACCTGTTGGTGTCAGCTATGCAGTGGTGAGTTCTCTAGCATCGCTACTGCAGGCAAGTCTTACTGACCCTTGCTCGCAAGGGTCAGTCTCTATAGCAGCCGCCAGTTCCGTTAGGACAAGGCTACGACGCCATTTAGGTCTGAACTAAGCGTCGTAACCGTACTCGGTGTACTGCCCTAAATGGCGCAGACTATAATTCCAAAAGAACTGATGGCGCTCACCCAGACTTTAATGGGGATACTAGACACAGCTGAGCCTGCGTAGTTGGCACTTCCTGTTGCTTCCATTGCTTTTCCAATCCTCTGCAGGTCCTATTCTCTACATCGAGACCCTATCGGATCAGCCTAGACACTTCGACAAACTTGTTGGCCTCTGGGAAATCCTGCACCAACTACCGTTGGCCAATACAAACCTGACGCTCAATTTCAATTACTGCGAATTTCTCGGCCATAACGGCGTGGCCTTCTTAGGCGGGCTGGCCCAACTGGTAAAGCAGCAGGGCGGCGCAGTACGGTTTGAGTGGGACTCGCTGCGAGGCAAAATCTATGCCAGCCTCAAGCAAAACGGCTTTCTCTATGCCTTTGGCGAAAACCAGCGCTTTGGCGAAAACCAGCGACCCCAGGATGGCAACGCTATCTCTTACCGGCAGGACTGCCAGTTTGACCATCGGGCAATCATTGATTACCTACAGTACTATTGGCTAGGCAAGGGTTGGATCAACATTACCGACCGACTGCAGCAGGCGATTACCGGACAGGCGTCAGAGCTGTACTTGAACGCCTTTGACCATAGCCAGTCGGCCATTGGCGTGTTTAGCTGCGGGCAGCACTATCCCAAAGCAGGTGTACTACAGCTCAGCGTAGTGGATTTTGGCATCGGCATTGCCAGCAGTGTCAGGGCGCTGCCACAAAACCAGTCCCTTTCTACGGTGGACGCGCTAGAATGGGCCTGCAGGCAGGCAATACCACGCAACAGCAAGGCATCAGCCGAGGATTGGGCCTTCATTTACTCCAGAGTTTTATCCGCTGCAACGGCGGCAGCCTCCTGATCTGCGGCAGCCTCCTGATCTATAGCAACGACGGCTGTATTCAAGTCAGTGAGAAGGGCGTGCAGTACGCGCCACGACCAGTCAATTTTGCGGGTACGCTAGTGAACATTACGTTGCAGTGCAACGAGTCAGTCTACGACCTAGAGACCGACTCGGGCCCTGAAAATACGGCAGAAGAGGACCGGTTCTAGGGGATTGACCATGAACGTGACGGTATTTGAAATTACGGGGGGATATGAGATCGCATCTGACAGCGGTCAGCAGCTCTACGATCGTATCTATCCCCAGCTGCAGCAGTCCACCCCCGTCACCCTTGACTTTACAGACGTGACCGTTTTTGCTTCGGCTTTTTTCAACTTTGCGATTGGCCAACTCCTGCGCGATATGTCTCCAGCCGACCTCAACCACCTGGTCAAAATAGAAAACCTCAGCGACCACGGAAAACCCATTCTCAAGCGCGTCATCGATAACGCCAAGCAGTACTATAGCGACGCCCAGTATCAAAGAGCCGTAGACGGCGCGTTAGAAGAGTTTGCTGCTGGCTAAACCACGTCCAGCTTGAGAACTTGAGTTTTCCCTATGGAAAAACACCGGATCTGGACGTGGCCAAGGTTTAAATCCTTCACCATCTGCTGTGCAATCATCTTCTTAACCCATGGGTTTACCCATCAACGTGCGTGCTGCCGTCGTCGATATTTTGACAGACAGGCCCCAGACTGACGACATTTTCCTAGTCGACACAAACGTATGGGTCTGGCAAACCTACAGCAACGCTGCAGCCTCATCTCGCATTGCTGCGCAAAAGATTCGCATATACCACCTACCTCAAGCGCACTCTCGACAGCGACGCAACCCTGGCCTACTCTAGCCTGATTCTCTCAGAGCTGGCCTTTGTCATCGAAAAAACAGAATGCAGTATTTTCAATCGCCGCAACAAAGCGCGGTTGAGAACCAAAGAGTTTCGGCATAAGTGCGTGCTAGAGCGCAAGAATGTAGTGGCTGAGGTGCAGGCTGCCTGGGCACAGGTCAAGGCTATCGCCATTCCCCTCCCCGTCACTATCGATGAAGGCTTGACGGACTCGGCGCTAGATCGATATGCCACCCAAGCCCTCGACGGCTACGATTTGTTTATCTTAGAGTCGATGTATCGATCGGGCTCCGGACAGGTAAAAGTCATTACTGACGACATCGACTATATCGGCGTGCCAGGGATTCAAGTCTTTACCGCCAATCCACAGGCGCTAGAGATTGCCGAGCGGCAAAGTCGTTTACTAGATAGAAAACTTTCTAGCAAGTAGTTCTCCCCTTAGTCCAAGAATCTTACAGAAATAGTATCTTGTGCTCTTGGCGCGTAGTCCGTTTGAAAAAATGAATCATAGGCATACTGCTCTCCAGCATCTAAACGCCTGACGAGTTGAGAGTGCGTGCCTAATACTCGATTATTGGCAAGAATTTGAGATTCGATAGAGGCATTTCTGATATCCGTAAGTGCCGTGCAAATGACCGGAACGGAAATCTGTTGACGGGCGAAGCTCCGGGCGTCAGCACTACTAGCGAAGGTGCACTCTAACTCGCCATTGGCGAGTATCGCAGGCGGTGGAGGCGGGGTGGGCAAGGGCGGCGCTTGCCCCGTACACATGCTTTCGAGACTTTGAACGCTTCCACCTGTCTCAACCTCATAGCAGTAGTAGTTAGCGCTTAGCGATGCCGTTGAACGTGACGGTGGTGCTGTTGTCTCAGCCGGACTGTCAGCAGCAGCAACCACCTCCTCACAGTCAGGAATCTCATCGAATTTCGTCCCAGCTATGCGGTAGTCAGAAAAGCGACTGCGCCAGCCAATCAGCTCACTGCGGTAGGGATGACTGACCGTTGACTGGGCAATCAGTACACTGGCGGCAAACTCAGCTTCATTCCAGTCTTGCGAGCAAATAGCTTCACGCAGCAGATCTTCCGCTTCTGATTGGGAGATGGGCTCGTCGGCCTGGATAGGGGCAGCCAGGATGGTTAGTGGGACCAATAGGCCAATCAGTAGCAATGGGCTTTTCATATATCAGATTTCGCGCTCTTGCGATTGATACCGCGCAAATTAGGTACAATCAGGCTGCTTAATCAGTTCTTTTTGATCGGCCTCAGCTCGTGAAGCCCCAAACAAATCACTTAGATCATGGATACCGCCAATACGAATAGGAACTGGAATCCAATAGCCCTATCTCTAGTCACTTTATGCCCAGGCAGCTAAGGCTCTACTATCTAATGGACCCATGGTGTGAGGACACTGTTTAGATGCGCGGCTTAATCAAGGACAAACGGCTACTACTGATTACGCTGGGAGCAATCGTCATGCTGTTGACGACGGGATGTGTGCAGGTTGAAGTCTCGGGCATTCCGACCGAACATTATCTACTGTTGCAGACACCTGAGGTCAATAATACTCAGCTAATCGACTGCGTAGCCGCAACAGCTGCTGACGGTCAATCCACCGCTGAGCTGACCTGCCACCCTATGACACTGACCATCCATCGGTAGGATATACCAAAGCCTAATTCAACGATCGGCCTATACCATCGGCTCCATGCGCTCGGCGATTACGGCATAAAAGGGGTCGGCTCCGCCCATACCCATCATCTGCAATATGACCGGTACGTCCGAGACTTTCTGGACAACTTCTGGCTCGCTAAAGCCGGGTACGGACCGAAAATAGCGCTTGACTAGCTCAACCCGGCTGACCTCACTGCCGTCGCGCCAGGTGGCGATGGCCTTTTGAGCAAACATCCGGTTAGAGAAGCTGATAATGGCGATGCCGCCAGGCTTGAGAATGCGGTAAATTTCAGCAAACACTCGTTCTGGATACTGCAGGTACTGTACCGACACGGTGTTAAGCACCGCATCAAAGGAACGGTCTTCAAGCGGCAGGGTCTGGTTTTCATTCAGGTTTTGGATGAAGTAGTGATCAAGCCGCTGGTTGCGAGCGAGTTCCTCGGCATTCATACCATGGCCTTCGATACGCTCAAAGGTCATGCCGCTGGGCAAATGAGAAACCCAGCTGCTCATCATGTCAAAGATACGAGTTTCAGGCTGTAGCCGCTGCCGGTACAGGTCGGTGAGCTGACTGATGAAGCCTTCGTCTACGTGGGTGACGAAACGGGGGTAGGCGTAAAATTCTAGATCGTTGGTGGGGTCGAGCTTATTGCGCTGGGCCTGTTCGAGCAGCATGGGTTAAAGGCGTTGAGAATGCTTTACTCAGGTTAAAGCATCTGCAAGTGGGATGGGGATTCATGCCTGGAGGTGGAGGACTCAGCTGATTTTCAGGCAGGTCAGGTTTAATTGGGGCCGTGACTGGCATCGTAGGCTGAGAATTTTTACCCATGAACATGACAGACCCGCCCGTGCCCCTAGCCGATACGCTGGTGATTATTCCAGCACTCAATGAGGCAGAGACCATCGGGGCTGTGATTCGGGCACTGCAGTCTGAGGGGTTAACCCGCATTCGGGTCATTGACAACGGCAGCAGTGATGACACGGGCACAGTGGCAAAGGCAGCAGGCGTGGAGGTCATTCAGGAGCTAGTTAGGGGGTACGGACAGGCGTGCTGGCGCGGGCTACAGGAATTACCAGCGGATGTTGGGTGGATTCTCTTCTGCGATGCGGACGGGAGTGACGATTTGGGTCAGCTGCCCGAATTCTTTGCGCAGCGGGAGGCGTTCGATCTGATCTTGGGTAATCGACGCGGCACAGCGACGGGACGGGCGAATCTGAGCCCGGTGCAGCGGTTCGGGAACGGGCTGTCAGGAGTGCTGATGGCGTTGGGTTGGGGGTATCGGTTTGAGGATTTGGGGCCGCTACGGCTGATCCGAAGGAATGCGCTAGAGCGGATGAGGATGTGCGATCGCAACTTCGGCTGGACAGTCGAAATGCAGGTCAAGGCCATTGAGCAGGGACTGCGCATCGTTGAAATCCCGGTCAACTATCGCCCTCGACAGGGCGGCCAGTCTAAAATCTCAGGTACGCTTTCCGGTAGCGTCAAAGCGGGGACGATTATTCTGTCCACCCTAGCAAAGCTCTACTGGCGGCGACTGTGGCCACAGTCGTCTATTTCAGAAAACGCTTCCGACTCCGTCCAGCGGATTCTGACATTTCTCAGCGTGGCGTTGCTAGTGCTGGGCAGCATTGGCATGGCCCCCCACGGCAATTTTCTCACTGACCCGACAGCGGTGCCTAACTTTTGGCGAGCGACAGCGGTGATGGGCTTGGGGTTTGGGCTGTCGTGGATGGTCCGCAGTGTGCATGCAGGATGGTTCTGGGCAGGTGCGATCGCACCTCGCCTGATTCTGCTGGCGATGGCCCCCGGTGATGACATCTGGCGCTACCTGTGGGAGGGCTACCTGCAGACCCAGGGCCTCAGTCCCTACGAGTTTGCGCCCAACGCGGCGGCACTGGTACCGCTGCGCACCGACTGGTGGCACCAGATCAACCATTTGGAGGTGTCGGCTATCTATCCGCCGGTTACCCAGTTTGGGTTTCGGGCGTTGGCGACCATTGGCCTCTCTGTCCTCCTTTTCAAAGCCGCGTTCGTGGTTGCCGACCTCGCTATCTGCTGGCTGCTCAGTCAGCGCTATGGCTACGGTTCGGCATTGGTCTACGCCTGGAACCCGCTGGTTATCTACAGCTTTGCTGGCGGCGGGCATTACGACAGCTGGTTTATGCTGCCGCTGGTCGCCGCTTGGCTATGGTTCGACCGCCCGGCAGATGAAAATAATCCAGGAACAAACCGACCCCCGCTCACCTATTTGGGCAGTGCGCTACTGGTCGGCGTCAGCATTGCGATTAAGTGGATATCGCTGCCGGTCCTGGCATTTTTAACCTGGCACGGACTGCGGCGGGGTCGAGTGGGACTGTCTCTGCTAACGCTGGCTGCTGGCCTGCTACCGATACTGGTCAGCGCTCTCCCGTTCTGCAGCGCCACAGCCTGTCCGCTGATTCCGACCGGATCGGTGTTTGTCAACTACGGGCGAAGCGCGGAGCTGGTCCCTTACTGGGTAGCGCAGCTATGGGAGCCGTCCCGCTGGGAGAACTGGCTCTTTGCGCTGCCGCTAGCGCTGCTCGTGGCCTGGCTGCTACTGCGAACAACCACCGTCCAGAAATTTACCGAGTGGTATTTGATTGGGCTACTGCTGTTGTCGCCAATCGTGCACGGCTGGTACTTTGCCTGGCTGGTGCCGTTGGGTGTCGTCAGCCAAAACTGGGGGACTCGTCTCGTCAGCCTCTCCGCGTTTATCTACTTTGCCTTGCCCCACCGTATTGCCCTGGGCGACGCTAGCTGGTTTTTGTCCCTATCAGAACGGTACTGGCTGTGGGGACCGTTTCTGTTGGGCCTTCTCTACAGCAGCGGGTGTGCAACCTGGCGGGCTCTACCCATTGCTCAGAAATTGAAGAAAGCTTAAGGGCGTTCTCAGCTGCGCTTCAGTTACCGATGGGAGAGTGTGAACAGTTAAGCGCCCGACACACGTGAGACCCCATTTATGAAGCTACTCTCTTCCGCGCTCGTTCTCTCCTTTTCGATTGGCCTTGTTAGCTGTACAACCACTGCGACAACCCGCGTGACTGAACCTGCGCCCGTCAGTGCTTCAGCACCCGCAGCTAATCTAGACTACACTCCCTACGCGACGGTATTAGAGACCTACGTTGACGCCGACGGCTCGGTTAATTACTCAGCGCTGCAGCAGTCGCGAGAGGCCCTGGACACCTTTAATACCCAACTGGCAGCGGTGGATGAAGCGACCTATGCTAGCTGGAGCGAGGCTGAGCAGATTGCCTACTGGACGAATGCTTACAACTCGCTGACGCTCAAGTCAATTGTTGATCAAGATCCGCTAAAGGACAGCATTAAAGATATTACGGGCGTTTGGCGGCTGCGCAAGCATCCGATTTTGGGTCAGGAGAAAACGCTGGACAACATTGAACACCAGACCCTCCGCGCCAATTTCAACGAGCCCCGTGTGCATGCGGCCCTGGTTTGTGCGGCCATCAGCTGCCCGCCGCTGCGTCAGGAGCCCTTTACCGGCACCGAGCTGGATGCCCAGCTAGACGACCAGGTGGTTCAGTGGCTGGCAAGACCAGATGGGTTAAGCATCGACAAAGCTGCCGGCGAAGTGCGTGTTTCCAAAATTTTTCAGTGGTTTGGCGAAGACTGGATTCCGACCTATGGGGTTGAGGAAGGCTTCACCGGTAACGACGCTGAGCGAGCTGTACTGAATTTCATCAGCGGCTACGTCAGCGAAGAAGATCAGGCTTACTTAGAGACCGGTGACTACAAGATCAGTTATTTCGACTATGACTGGTCACTCAACCGCCAGCCATAATAGGAAGCAAAGATTAAGTTATGTAAACATCAAAGTTATGCGGATAAATGCTGTGGATACCGATGCTTGCCTAATTTTGTTCACGCGGTATCCCGAGCCGGGGACGACTAAGACTCGACTTATCCCTCGGCTGGGGGCCGTGAGAGCCGCCCAACTGCAGCGGCAGATGACTGAACATATGGTGCGCGAGATTGGCTCGATTAGGGCTCGAATCAGCCTAGAGATTTATTTTTCGGGCGGCTGCCTTGAGCGAATGAAGAATTGGCTAGGTCGGCATTTCACTTACCGCTCACAGTCGTCGGGTGGGCTAGGCCAAAGCTTGCATCAGGCCTTTAGTCGTCAGTTTGAGTCGGGTAAGACGGGAGTTGTGGTGATCGGCTCCGATTGCCCGGACATCAGCGCGGCTCACTTAGAAGAGGCGTTTCGTCGGCTTCAGACCCACGATGTGGTGCTCGGTCCGGCCGAGGACGGTGGCTATTACTTGATTGGGCTGAGGCAGGCCCAGGCTGAGCTTTTCAAAGATATTTCTTGGGGGACGGCTACGGTGTTCGAGCAGACGCGTGCGATCGCAACTCGGCTGAATCTTTCCATTGCGACCCTAGAACAGCTCAGCGACGTGGACCGGCCTGAGGATCTTGACCGGCTACGGGGAGACCGCCTGAAGGGACTGGTGGCTAATCCAGCTTTGCCGGTATGACCCCATCTAAGGGAACGGGTCTACCAATTTCGTAGCCCTGGGCATAGTCTACCTCCAGCAGGCGCAGCTGCTTGAGCGTTTCAGCATCTTCAACAAATTCGGCAATGGTGCGCATACCCAACATGTGGGCGACCTGGTTAATCAGATCGACAATAGTGCGATCGCACCGCTCTTGAGTGATGTTACGCACCAACGCCCCATCAATCTTGAGATAATCAACCGGCAGACTGCGCAGGTAGCCAAAAGACGACACCCCACTCCCAAAGTCATCCAAGGCAAACCGGACTCCGATAGCCTTCATCGCTTTGATAAACTTAGTCGCCTGATCGAGGTGAGAAATCGCCGCCGTCTCAGTGATCTCGAAACAAACGCAGTGGGGGTCTATGTGAGACTGGCAGATAAGACTCTGGGCAAAGTCAATAAAGCGGTCGTCGCTGAGGCTGGACCCCGACAAATTGATCGAGACCAGCGTGTTGGGTTGATCAAAGAGCTGGTCGTAGTTTTTGACGACCGTTTCGAGCACCCAGCGGTCAATCAGGCTGATCAGCCCGTAACGTTCAGCCACGGGAATAAACTGTCCTGGTGAAATCACTTCACCGCTTTCGTCATTAAGGCGCAGCAAAATCTCGACGTGGGGCCGCTTGTTAAAAGCAAACAGCGACTGGATAGGCTGCTGTACTAGGAAAAACCGATTTTCCTCGATCGCCTGAGAAATATTCGCTATTCTTGCCATCTGAGACTGACGCATATCTAGCTCGGCGTCATCGTGGTCGGCAATATAAATACGTCCTCGGCCCAGGTCTTTAGCCTTATAGCAGGCCAGATCGGCCCTACTCAGCAGCTCAATGGGGTTAGCCGCATCGGGCTGTATAGGCACCATGCCAATGCTGACGCCCACGTTGAATTGGCGATTTTGCCACTTAAAACGATAGGTCTGAATTTTGTTGATCAGGGTCTCACAAATCTTACTCCCGTCTTCGATCGTGCAGCCTTCTAGAATAAGGCCGAACTCGTCACCGCCCAGCCGCCCTAGACTGTCAGTGAGGCGGACGGACTGTTTGAGCAGATGGGCCAGTTCTGCCAGCAGTTGGTCACCCACCAGGTGACCCGCCGTGTCGTTGACGATTTTGAACTGGTCTAAGTCCAGATAGCACAGCACCGAATGGGTTTGATGACTGCGCGATCGCATGACCGAATCTTTGAGTCGGGTATCGAACTCGTTGCGGTTAATCAATCCCGTCAGCGAGTCGTAGGTGGCCTGGTAAGCAATCGTCTCACTCAGCTGATACTCTTCTGTTATCTCTCTTTGAATGCCGCGATACCCTATATATTGCCTGTGTGCGTCGTAGATGGGACGACCGTTCAATTTAAAGATTCGCACCGTAGAGGGGGTCTCTCTAAATCGAAAGGTGAAGCCTTCGATCAGCTGCCGCTGATAGGTCAGTCGCTGAAACGCCTCAACATCGAAATCAATCTCTGCTGAGAGGGCCACGGCCTCTTTGAGCGGCATGCCCAGTAAATCCTCCGGCGGCATCGTTTGTAAAAATGGGAGCTTGCCTGAAAGGTAGCGAAAGCACAGGGCGGTGTCCGTTTCCCAAAATAAATCAGCTCCTGACTCTGCCAAATCTCGGTAGCGCTGCTCATTTTCTTGCAAAATCTTAGCCGCTGCCGCGCGACGACGGATGATTTCGATCAGCAAAAAAATAATCAGGACGCTACTGGTAAAAGCCCCAGCCGTCATCCAGACCAGCTGACGATAGCGCTGGTAAAACGAAACTTCCTCATTCACCAGTTTGCTGCCATAGGGTAGGCTAGTCGAATCGATGTCGAAACGTGCTAGCTCCTGCGCGTCAAACATCCAGAGATTTTCTGAGGTCTGAATAGGAGGGATGTCGTCCGGATTCTCGCCATTGAGAATCCGCTGGGTCAGCTGAACGGCCTGACGGGCATGATGCTCACCGTCCAGTAGCTTCCCGCCGACAATACCGCTACCCAGCAGCATTTCGGTGTGGCTGTAGATAGGGTTGGGCAACTGCGCGCGCAATGCTTCGGCTCCCTCCACAAACTCTACCAACGGCCCAGTGACTGAGTCATGGCGCAGCTGCCCCATCAGAAAAATGGGCCAATCAGAGGGATACGCTTGAAACCGCTGTTTAATCTGATCGAGCTGAAGATCGTTGACAATGACGATTCGCTCAGGGGCGTTGGGCATCTGGCGGATCGCCTCTAGTCGCTCCTGGTTGGCCTGACCGGTTTCGCTAGAGTCATTGACAACAATCAGCGTGTCAGTCTCGGTTTGGCGAAGCGCTTCAGCGGCGGTTTCAGCAACGCTGTGGGTCTCGAAGACACCCGTTGCCCCTGCTAACGTCAACAGTGCTGGCTCAACGTGATTAATGCCCAAAAAGACGAGCGGAATGGTCTCTAGCCAGTCATCGCGGTGATCGACCATCACCAACAGCCCCGGATCGTCCGAAACGAGCAGTACATCGACACCCGCGTCCTCATATTTGCGGTCAAGGTACTGGAGAAACCGCTCGCCGTGGGCGAGCTGAGGGTAACGTTTGGCATCTAAGTATTCATGAAAGACCCGGACGTTTGCACCTTCAAAGCCACTGTCGATGCCGCTTTTCAAGCTGCTCGTCCAAGACAAATCAGCATGGTAGGAGTGGATTACCAAAACTGTCGGAGGGTCTGCTGCGGTTTCAGGCAAGGCCCAAGCGCCGCTAACGGCAATCCCGAGCACGGCACTACTCAGTAAGGCACTACCCATCATCAAAGAGCGGAGCCGCTGTTTAAATCGTGTCAACGTACGCATGCGGTTAGGTCGTGCAGAATCGAAAGGGCCATAAAGAATTCGGCGGACGGCGCAACCCGATAGGCGCTGCAGGTGTTGCAAAGTCAGGGTCAGACATCAGGGTCAGACAGCGTATCAAACGCTACATAGGCTTTCTTAAGGTGCCCAACTGTCTGCGAATGCTAGATTGCTTGGGGAAATCCTTACGAATCTGAAGAATTCTCCCTAAAGCCGATGGTTTTACTGATGGGATAACGCCATCACCACCGCAATTGTACGCAGGGTGCCGTTGCGCCACCGGTCGTGTTCTAGGATGAAGGATGTGCTCAAACTCGTGGCAAGTAGATTGCGATCCCAACCCTCACCCCACAGGACAGGACCTATGCAAGGGAATTCTCTTCGACAGCAGTATCGATGGGTACACAGCCTGCTGATCGGCATTTTGTTATTGGGTGGCTGCAATCGCACCTCAGGGCAGGATTCCCCCACTCAACGAGTTGTTATTTTAGGATCGCTAACAGGCGTAGGCCAAGAGATTGTTGAAGAAGCTCTGGCTCCGCTGGCTGCATCGGGTGAAATCGAGATTGTTTACGAAGGCACCGATGCTTTTGCCACCGTGCTGCCCATTCGCGTTGAGGGCGGAGACCCGCCAGATATTGCCCTGTTTCCCCAGCCGGGGCTGATGGCCGACCTGGCCCGTGCTGGAGAGATGGTCCCGCTAGACATTGACCCAACAATCTTAGCGCAGGCCTACGCTACCGACTGGATCGAGCTGGGGACCGTCGAGAGTGAGCTGTATGGTGTGTGGATGCGAGCCGATCCTAAAAGTCTGGTCTGGTACAGCCCCCGCGCCTTTGAGCAGGCGGGATACTCGATTCCCTCAACCTGGGACGAGCTGATGGCGTTGACGGACCAGATGGTCAGTGCGGGCCAGACGCCCTGGTGTCTGGGAATGGAAAGCGGCGATGCCAGCGGCTGGGTCGGGACTGACTGGCTCGAAGATATTTTGCTGCGGACGGCAGGCCCAGCGGTGTATGACCAATGGGTAGCCCACGAGATTCCCTTCAATGCGCCCCCTGTCCAGCAGGCGCTAGAACAGTTTGGCGACATTGTTCGTAACCCTGACTATGTCTACGGTGGCACAACCGGCGTGATCAGCATTCCCTTTGGTGATTCACCCACACCCCTGTTTAACGAGCCCCCTGGCTGCTATCTACATCGGCAGGCCAGCTTCATTGCCGATTTTTTGCCAGAAACAGTGGTTCCCGGTGAAGACGTCAGCGTGTTTTTGCTGCCGGGGACGACGGCTGAGCCTCCCTTGCTCACGGGTGGACTAGTCTTTGGCCTACTGAAAGATACCCCTGCCGGACGCGAAGTGATGGACTATCTGGCCACGGCTGAACCTCACGCTATCTGGGCCAGTCGAGGCTATATCTCTCCCCATCAGGGAGTCGATCTTTCAGCCTACCCCAATGACCTGGTCCGGCAGCAGGCCGAGATCCTCCGTCAGGTATCCGTCATTCGCTTTGACGGATCTGATCTGATGCCCGCAACCGTTGGAACCGGCACGTTTTGGACTGGGATGTTGGACTACGTCGGCGGCACAACGGAGGCAGATGTGTTGGAGGCCATCGAAAAGAGTTGGCCGGAGTGAAAAGTTAGCATATTTGGAAAGAGAGTTTACAGGATCCAATTAGCCCGGCTCGACCAGGGCAATCTGAATCAGGTAGCCTGCACAGAGGCTGATAAAGAGAAGGCTCGGGGTAATCCACGCCGCAATTTGTTCCGGCAGACTGTGAATCTGGGTGCAGCCGGTGTAGAGGACAAGCAGGCTGTGGCTGAGGGTAATTAGCGTGACTAGAATGCCGAGGGCGGGGACGATGGCGCTCAGCGGCCCGACCAAACCGTACAACCCCAGCGGTAGAACGGTTGCCCCGGCAATAAATACATCCGCGCTCCAGCGGCTGCGGCGACGAAACCAGGCGCGCGAAAATGCTAGCGTCAGCGCCAGGGTCAGAAAGACGCCGCTAGCAGACACCCACAGCCCTAGTGCTGTGGCCAGCCCCGGCAGGCCGAATCGGAGCGCGTGCCCCCCCAGCGTAAAGCAGATGGTCGCAATCAGGGCCAGCAGACAGCCTACTTCCGTTGCCTGTCGCCCCGACAGCCGTGAGTAGTTAGACAACAGCTCGCCAGTTGGGTTGCTCAGTAGCTGCCCAAAAATCTTCAGAAACGCGCCTGCCCGCCGGGGCTGGGGCCAGCTTAGGCGGACCTTGGGTGCGATCCCCAACTGCCTGAGACGCGCCTGGGCCTGCTCTACCCCGGCCCGGTCACCCTGCGCCTGGTAGTAGGTCACTGCTCGCTGATAGTCGGCAATGGCTGCGTCCGATTCCTGCAGGTCTTCGTGGGCAATGGCGCGTTGGTAATAGAGCTGAGGGTCGTCTGGGTCGAGTTCGATGGCCAGGGTGAAGGCTGCGATCGCACCTTGCGTATACCCAAGCCGATACCGCGCCAATCCCTGATAGTAAAACGCCTGTACGTTTTCATGCTCAATTTGCAGCGCCCGCTGACAGTCGGCCAGCACGCCCGCATCGTCGCTCAGGACATACCGAGTTTGGGCCCGTCGCAGGTAAGCTTCTAGAAACTGGCTATCGCGCTCCAGGGCCTGGTCAAAATCCTTCAGCGCCTCTCGATACTGTCGCGACAGCGACCGATAAACACCCCGCAGATAAAATTCCTGCGCCGTCTGTGGAATCGCTTCTGCCGGTTCCCAGTCGGCCTTACCCTGGTCATAGCGCTGCCGCTGGACATTGTCGATCAGCACCTCGTAGGCCTCCCGCAGCGCCCGAAAGGTTTCCTGGGCCTGCGGATTCTTGGGGTTTAAGTCAGGATGATACTGGCGGGCCAGCCGCCGGAACGCGGCCTTAATTTCCGTCCGGCTGGCGTTGCGAGAAACCCGCAAACGCTGGTAGTAATCTTCCTCAGGTGAGGGCATAGACAGGCAGCACTCAGGCGATGTAACTGGGTTCCTTCAACTATAGCGACCTGCCTGACTATTCGGCTTGAGTTGAGGCGACCCGGTGGGCAACCGATCGATGGCCCCTTCCGAAAATGGCTAGCTGTGAGGAGCCCGGCTCGATATGCTGGGGCAGTCGTCGCAGGCATAGAAAGTGTGGCAAAACTAGCGGCAGACGTCTGTTACCGGGCCTTGCTGACCAGAGATGGCCGATTTGACGGGCGCTTTTTTACGGGGGTGCGGTCAACGGGCATCTTTTGTCGGCCCATCTGCCCGGCTAGGACGCCCAAGTTTGAAAACTGCGAGTTCTTCGATAACGCGGTGCAAGCCCAGCAGGCAGGCTACCGTCCCTGTTTGCGGTGTCACCCGGAGCTGTCGCCGCGTCTATTTGATCAGGTCGGGACTGAGGTGACCGTGGCTCGAGCTCTGCGGCTGATTGCCGATGGTGCTTTGGACAGCGGCACCGTAGGTGAGCTGGCGGCAAAGCTGGGGGTGAGCGATCGGCGGTTGCGGCAACTGTTTGTTCAGCATGTGGGGACTTCTCCTCGGCAGGTCGCCCAGACCCGACGGGTCCTGTTTGCCAAGCAGCTGATTCATGAGACTGATTTATCGTTGACGGAAGTTGCGATCGCAGCCGGCTTCAACAGCCTGCGACGCTTTAATGACGCCATGCGGCAGACCTACGGCCATGCGCCTTCCCAATGGCGCAGGCGGTCATCTCCAGGTACGCAAGCTGGCGGACTGCAGCTACGACTGGCCTACTCGCCGCCCTACGACTGGTCTGCGCTGATGGCCTACTGGCAGCCTCGGGTGTTGGCGGGTGTCGAATCGGTGGTGGGTGATACCTACGCGCGGCTGATCCGCTTAGACGATCAGCTCGGCTGGGTTCGCGTTCGTCCGGCTCAAAAGGGGCACTACCTGCAGGCCGACATCCACTTTGAATCGGTCGGATCTCTGGCTCAGATTGTCGAGCGGCTGCGGCGGATGTTTGACCTGGCGGCGGATGGGAGTGCGATCGCAGCTCATCTTAGCCAGGATCCCCTGCTCCGCCCCCTGGTCAATCAGCGTCCGGGTCTGCGGCTGCCGGGTGCCTGGGACCCCTTTGAGCTGACAGTGCGCGTCATTCTAGGGCAGCAAGTCAGCGTGGCGGCGGCAACGACGGTCTGTAACCGGCTAATTCAACGCTTTGGCGAACCGCCAACGACGGGGCTGCAGACTCCCGCCGAGCTAACTCATCAGTTTCCCCAGCCCCAGGCGCTGACCCAAGCTGACCTGAGCACGGTGGGGATCACCCCCGCCCGCGCCCAGGCGATTCAGTCCCTCGCTGCCGAGTTAGTCGCGAATCCCGCCTTTTTTAGCCAGTTCACCACGCTTGATGAAACCATTGCCGGTCTCTGTCGGCTGCCAGGCATCGGTCCCTGGACCGCACAGTACGTCGCCCTACGAGGGCTGCAGATACCTGATGCCTTCCCCGCTGGAGATTTGGGATTGCTGCGTGCGATCGCAGCGCTAGAACAGCCGATGACCCAGACCCAGCTGATCCGACGGGCCGAGCCCTGGCAGCCGTGGCGAGCTTATGCCGCCCTGCACCTGTGGACGGCGAATAGAGAATCTGTTGCAAACCAATGGACGGAGGCTTACCCCGCATGACACGCCCACCCATAACCTTGCAGCAGGATGCTGTTCATTCCCCCATTGGCAAAATCTATGTTGTCACTGATGAAACTGCCCTGTGTGCCGTCGATTTTGAAGGCTACGAAGACCGCATGATGAAGCTGTTGCAAAAGCGGTATACCGCTGTCGAGTTGGTAGATTCTGCAAATCCGCTGGGCGTCAGTGATCAGATTCAGGCCTATCTGGCCGGTCAGCTGGACAGCCTGGATGAGATTCCGACTGAGACCGGCGGGACAGCTTTTCAGCAGCAGGTCTGGCAACAGCTCAAACGCATTCCTCCCGGTGTGGTTTGGACCTACGGCGATTTGGCCCAATCGCTCAACAATCCTAAGGCCGTTCGAGCGGTAGGTATGGCGAATTCTCTTAACCCTATTTCCATCGTGCTGCCTTGCCACCGGGTGGTTGGGGCTAATCGCCAGCTGACTGGGTATGCCGGTGGCCTTGAGCGCAAACGCTGGCTACTGCTGCACGAAGGGGTTCGCTTGACTGCTGACCAGAATCAAGTTGAGCGTCCCACAGGCACAACGTCAGCGGATCAGCTTTCAATCTTTTCGAATTGACCCCATCAATTAGGACCTGAATGGCGCTACGGGAATGGCTGCTGCTAATTTTGCTCTCCCTTGTCTGGGGTAGCTCGTTTGTGTTTGTGGAGGTGGCCCTGGAAGGGTTTTTACCGCTGACGCTGGTGTTTTTCCGACTTGAGATCGCAGCCCTCACCCTGGCACTGATCTGTCTGGTTCAGAAAAAGAGCCTGCCTAGCCGCTGGCAGGACTGGCTTCCCTTTGTTGTGCTGGCCCTGCTCAACAACGTGATCCCCTTCAGCCTGATTGTCTGGAGGCAAACCCACATCAGCGCTGGGCTAGCCTCAATCTTGAACGGCATGACGCCCATTTTTACTGTGCTGCTGGCGAACTGGCTGACCCGTGACGAGTCGCTAAGTTTTCAGAAGCTGCTAGGCGTGCTGCTGGGGTTTGCGGGTGTGGTGGTGTTGATTGGGCCGGGGGCGCTACAGGGGCTGAGCTGGCAGGAACTGGGACAGTTTGCGGTGATGGGGGCAGCCTGTTCCTACGCCTTTGCTGCGCTGTACGGCAAGCGGTTTAGGGGGCGCTCGCCCGTGGTAATTTCAGCTTGCACGGTGGCGGCGGCGGCGGCCATGATGCTGCCCCTGAGTTGGGCCATCGAGCGACCTCAACTGGGTCTCGTCGATGGCGCTAGTTGGTGGGCCGTAATTGCGCTGGGAACTGCCTGCACCGGCCTAGCCTACCTGATTTACTACCATATCCTCACGTTTGCCGGGGCGACGAGCGCTGCCCTGGTGACGTTTTTGATCCCGCCCAGTGCGCTGCTGCTCGGGGCCGTTTTCCTCAACGAGTCCATTGCCTGGAATGGGTTACTGGGTCTAGGCGCGATTCTAGGCGGGCTGACCCTAATTAACTGGCGAGGGACTGTAAAGAAGCCAGGTTAGTGCAGCGTTGAACCGAAGAATTGGAATCAGCTGGTTAGGGGGCGAATGGTGAGTGTTGACAGTCTACTAATCTTTCCAGAGGGCGATACCGCCGAGCAGTCCGAGCACGTTGGACACAATCTGGGCATTGTCGGGCAGCTCGAAGTCGATATGCTTAGCCTCACCGCCGCCGATGTAGAGATGATCGTAGTTGAACAGGTGCTCTAGCTGGGCGATGGCCTTGCTAAGGCGCTTGTTCCAGCGGGAGCGGCCAATGTCTTCTATCGCGGCGCGACCCAGCTGTTCTTCGTAGGTTTCTTTTTTGCGAAAGCGGTGGTGGCCCATCTCTAGGTTGGGTACCAGGCGACCATCCACGAACAGGGCTGAGCCAAAGCCGGTACCAAGAGTGATGACCAGCTCGACCCCATCGCCCTGGATCGCGCCGAGCCCTTGAATATCCGCATCGTTCGCCACTCGGACCGGCTGGCCGAGTCGTTCGGCGATGGCCTGACCCAGATCGTACTTGAACCAGCCATTGTCTAGATTGACGGCGGTGTAGATCACGCCCTTTCGCACCACGCCAGGGAAGCCGACCGAAACGCGGTGATAGGGGAACTGCTGTGCGGCGAGCGTTGCGATCGCATCGACCACTTGCTCAGGACTCGCCGGATTGGGCGTCTTCAATCGTGCCCGCTCGCTTAGCGGCTGCCCCTGCTCATCGAGCAGCATGACCTTGATGCCGCTACCGCCAATATCGACCGCCAGGGTGACCACTGCAGTAACGGTCGAAGGGGCAGCGGGGGGAGTAGATAAACGCTCAGAAGATAGGTTCACGGTTTGGACTGACCTCAGTTCTAGACTGACCTTACCAAATCAGGTGGCGTCTCCTTTGGATACACCGCTGGATACACCGCGACTCGGCCCCTCAAATCGATAAATCTCTTCTAAAACGGCAACCCAGCCCTGGGCTACAGAATCGACAATCTGGTCTCCCTTTTCACGGGTCGCGACCGTAGCGTCTCCGACCACACCGCTGCTAGACAAATCCTGGGTGGTCCAAGCAAAGGGGAGCTTGCCCTCCAGACTCAACAGACTATCGGGCGGCAGCGCTGGCGGGTACTCCTTCACTGCTTTGGTCATGTCTACCTGATCGGGCAGAAGTGAGAGCATAACGCTCGTTTCCGCATCGCCCGCGTGGATGCCGTGGGCCTTTTCGTAGTCGCCCAGCAACGATCCGGCGCTATGGGGGGCCCGCCAAACGAAATGGGGAAATACCCAGAAGTCGGGGTAACGCTGGTGCAGATCGCGGGCGACGATCTCCATCACCTGGGGCTGGCCACCGTGGGCATTTAGCATTACCAACTTACGAAAGCCGGAACGGTAAAGGCTCTCGGCGACCTCCGTCAGCACCGCAATCAGGGTTGTCGCCGATAGGGTAATCGTTCCTGGGAAATGCCAGTGTTCGTTGGATTTGCCGTAGCACAGGGTGGGCAGGCAGTAGGCTGGAATTGCCGTGTCTAGCTGATGTAGCGCCCGGCCCATAACGTGGGTTGCGATCGCAGAATCGACGACCACTGGCAAATGCGGACCATGCTGCTCAATGGCCCCCACCGGCTGAATCACGAGGGTATTCTCCCGGTCGGGCAAATCGCGAATTTGCTGCCAGCTGAGATAGGGAAAGAAGCGTTCGGGCGGAATGGGACCGTGCATGGGTGTGTTGATGAGGCGGCTATATAAAGTTAGTGCAAACTTGACACAGGCAGAGTCAAACCGTATAATCAAATACAGAAACGAAATCGTTCATTCCTTTTTGTTCGAGAGCGGCTTTTCTTTTTAGCTTGCTCCAGTGCAGCAAGGGACGGAAGTAAGTGGTTTCTCAGAATGGCGGTTTTTATCGCCGTGCACAGCTGAGAGCTTCTGAAGGAACGCGCCTCTCTGATTACGCAACACGTCATTTAATTTTGGAGGCGACGACTCATGCAACTATCCTATCGTGGTGTTAAGTACAGCGTTTCTCAATCTCCTGTCGAGGTTGTAGACGCACCTGCTAACGGTACCTACCGGGGCGCGACCTATCGCATTAAGCAAGCCAGCGCTTCGTCTGTCCAGGCTCACCCCCAGGGTCTCAAGTATCGGGGCGCAGTAGTCCGCTAACGCCATTTACAAAACTGGGTTGCACTTTTGTAGTTTGACCCCAGCACCCTCAACGGGTGCTTTTTTTTGCTTCGGCCTCGCTGAGTTCCATAGGCTATTCTGAGTACGGCGGTGGTCAGTGGGGCAGAGACGTGGATACGTTCTGGGCAGGGCTAGGCATGGGATTGCTCCTAGGTCTCTTGGCATTGTGGGTATCTCAGTATCGGGCTAACCGCCGACTGCAGGTTCTGCTAAAGCGGATTCAGCAGCATTCGGCCTCGCCCCACATGTCCTACGAGTCGCAGATCGCCAGTGCGATCGCAACCCAGGGGCAGTCCCTCGATCGTCTCAGCGACCAGGTCACCAATTTCCGCCAAATTCTCCGGCAGGCCCCAGTGGGTTACCTGTACGTCGATGACGAAAACCGACTGCTGGGCTGCAACCTCAAAGCGCAGAGCTTTCTCGACTTCAACCAGGTTGATTACGATCCCCCTCGTCTGCTGTTAGCAATTGCCCGTTCCTACGAACTCGATCAGCTGATCGAAGACACCCGCGAGCAGCAGCAACTCTGCCAGCGAGAATGGGTGTTTTATTCGATTTCTCCCGATCCCTCGAACGTATCCGAGCGGCCTGCCCATCCGCTACGAGGCTATGGGGTGCCGCTTCAGCGGGGCCACGTGGCCATCTTCCTGGAAAATCGGCAGGAAGCCGTTGCGCTCATGCAGCAGCGCGACCGCTGGACCTCGGATGTGACCCACGAGCTGAAAACACCGCTGACCTCGATCCGACTGGTGGCCGAAACTCTCCGTAATCGAGTAGACGATAGTCTTACCAGTTGGGTTGACCGGCTCCTGTCAGAAGTGATGCGCCTCAGCCATCTCGTCGACGATGTACTCAACCTCAATCAGCTTGATCAGCCTTTACCCAAAATAGGCGAGCCCGATGCGACCAATCTTATCCCGCTCATTTACCAAGCCTGGCAAAACGTGATGCCCCTGGCCGAGCTGAAATCTGTGCAGCTGCAATACAGCGGCCCTGACCAGCATATTCTCAAACTCCATGGCGAGCTGATCTATCGACTGTTGATTAACCTGCTTGACAATGCCATTAAGTACAGCCCCGCGAATGCCGCTGTTCAAGTTCGGGTGACGACCGATGCGCTCCCCACTGAGCCCCAGTCAAGAGCGGTCCTGATCGAGGTGATCGACTCAGGACCCGGATTTCTCGACAAGGATCTGCCATTTGTCTTTGATCGTTTCTATCGTTCTGATCTGGCCCGCAGTCGCTCAAAGACCGCTAAGGGTAATTCCAGTACGGGTCTGGGCCTGTCGATTGTGCGAAAGATTGTGACGCTCCACAAAGGTCACATCGAAGCCCAAAACCATCCTGAGACATCGGGCGCCTGGCTGAAGGTCTGGTTACCCGAGTCGCTCCGTAACCTCACTACCGACACCTGTTTATAAAAATTCTGTGTTTGAGTGGGTTTCCGTACTTGCAATCACTGGGAACAACCTGCTTCAATAGCGGTGGTCATTGGTGCGAAAGGTTTCTAGCCAGCGTTCACTAAACGTTCAGGGAGCTTTTCTCACAAGCCAGTAGGGCATGTATGGAAGAAAGACTGCAAAAGCTGCTCTCACAGTGGGGAGTCGCTTCTCGCCGTCGAGCTGAGTCGCTCATATTAGCGGGTCGGGTCACCGTCAACGGTTTGCCTGCCCACCTTGGGCAACGGGCTAATCCAGACACCGATCGGATTGAGGTAGATGGTACACAGCTGAATGCAGTCAATCAGCCTCAGAAGCAGTATCTCTTACTGCACAAGCCTCGAGGGGTGGTCTCTACCTGCAGTGACCCGCAGGGGCGGCGCACCGTGATCGACCTGATCCCCGATCATTTGCGTCTGGGGGCGGGCATTCATCCCGTCGGTCGCTTGGATACCGACTCCACAGGGGCACTTCTGCTCACCAATGATGGCCAGCTGACCCACCGGCTCACCCATCCCCGGCACCATATCCCTAAAATCTACCGGGTGAAGGTGCAAGGGGTGCCTAACCAGCGTGACCTCGACCGATGGCGGCGAGGTGTTGTCTTGGATGGGCAATCGACCCGGCCTGCTCAGGTCAGGCTACTGCGGGCATGGGGAAAAGAAACCGCCTTGCTGGAGGTGGTTTTGCAGGAGGGACGCTATCGACAAATTCGCCGGGTTGCTGAAGCCCTGGGATACCCGGTGATTAGCCTGCATCGCTGCGCTATCGGCCCGATTGACGTGGCTCAGCTCAAGCGGGGGAATTGTCGGCAGCTGACCACAACAGAAGTCTCTCAGCTGAAAGCGCTCTTTGAAGAGCCAATTTCTAAAGGTGAACAGCCGCGCTAGGGAAATCTGAACGACTGTGATACGTTTTAATCTACGGACCGGACAATATACATGAGACAAAAGGTCTACCATAGCGAACCAGAATTCCACGAGCAGCTGCTTGCACTTGGCGAGATGCTGCGCCAGGCTCGACTGGCACAGGGCCGCTCGATTCAGGACGTTGCCCACACGACCCTGATTCGCCAGCAGCTATTGCTAGCGATTGAGTCAGGCGACGTGTCTGAGCTACCCGAGCCGGTGTACGTGCGAGGGCTGCTGCGTCGCTATGGCGACGCGTTGGGCCTAGACGGCGAAACCCTCTCAAGTCAGTACTTTTCCCGACCGGTCTCGCGCAAACCGCGGGCGAGCTGGCGAGGGCTGCCGCAGCCGCAGCTACGGCCCCTTCACCTGTACGGTGCTTATATTCTGCTCATTGCTATATCCATCAGCGGTCTGTCTTACCTCATGCGAAAGGCCGCCCCTGAGGCAGCGGCGCCCCCGCTCTTAGACCCGGCTGCGGTTGAGCAACTGATGCCGGATCAGGCCACTCCCGCTACGCCTACGGCCCCTGCGACTGAGCCGGCCCCGGCCCACCTCATCGACAGCCCCGTTGTTGTGCAGTTGGAACTGACCGAACAGTCCTGGATTCGCATCGTCGCTGATGGTCAGACCGAGTTTGAAGGCATTCTGCAGCAGGGCGAGTCTCGGTCCTGGTCGGCGGATCAGTCCATCACCATTCGGGCGGGCAATGCCGGGGGCGTCGTGGTTAGCCACAACGCCAGCAATCCCCAGGCCATGGGGCAGCCCGGCATGGTTGCGGAGAGGACATTCAGCCCAGACAACACCATCAGCATGAATCTGAGCGAGTAGGTACAGCCCGTCCTATTTTGGTTTTTCTGCCTTCAGAGACTAGGGTTTAGGCCGTTCGGGAAGCAACACGGTAACGGTGGTTCCCGCTTTGGGGATACTGATAAGGGCAATTTGGCCCTGGTGGTTGTCGACAATGACTTTTGCGATCGCAAGTCCCAGCCCCGATCCCCCTGTTTTCTGTTGGCGGCGACTACGGGCTTGATCGACACGGTAAAAGCGATCGAATACGCGGGCCTGCTCGTCCGCCGTCATGCCGACCCCCGTATCCGCTACCTCTACTTTGAAGGCGAGCTGGCCGTTGAGCTTGTCCGTCCGATCGGCCCGCACCGTAACCCCCCCTGCGTGGGTGTACTGAATCGCGTTGGCCACCAGATTAGTAAACAATCGTGTCAGCTGATCGGCATCGGCCCAGAGTACCGCTCCCAACTGCAGCGAGGCATCAAAACTTAGGGACAAATTCTTTTCCTGGGCAGACAGGGCCTGCTCTTCGATCACTTCCTCCAGCAGTTGGGCCAGGTCTATCTCCGTCATCTGCGTTGGCACTAACCCGCTCTCCTGCCGAGCCAAGAACAGCAAATTATCCACCAACCGGCCCAGTCTTCGAGTTAGCCGCTCAATAACCTGTAACTGACGCTGCTGCTGCTCAACATCTGGCTCGGGATCGGATAGGGCGACCTGCACGTTAGTTTGAATGACCGCAATCGGATTGCGTAACTCGTGGGAGGCATCGGCGGTAAACTGCTTCAGCTGTTGGTACGAGCTACGCACCGGCGCCATGGCCAGCCCCGACAGCAGCCAGCCAATAGCAGCCGTCGCAATCACAATCATACCCGACCAAAAACTGAGGTCAACGATCAGCCGTCGGCTGGGCTTGCTGACCTCAAACCAGGGATGGCTCACCCGTAGATAGCCCAGTACCTGATGATTTTGCTGTACTCGGTGGGTGATCTGCCGTAGCACCTGATCGCCCGTGATGCGTACGGTTTCACCAGCAGGGTTGACGTGCAGCGGGACCAGCAGAGGCGCGTCGAAGGTACTCCAGAGCAGTTCGCTGGTCGGGCTAAACCACTCCAGGTCAATATGATCATCCTCAACCGCTTCAGCATTATCCCGAAAGCTATCTTCGACGTTGACCCGGAGCGGTGGTGACTCAACGACACCCATAGCTGTGAGCACCCGATCGCTCTCTGGACTGGGCTCAATCACTAAGGAACGTTGCACAATCTCAACTACGTGGTTGAGCGTGTCGTCTACTCGCTCGACCAGCGTACTACGTACATACCAGTACACGCCGCTGGCAAACAGCAGCAGCAGCACCGCAGTCACAGCAGTATACCAGAGTGCCAGTCGGCGGCGGGTCGATTGAAACATCGCGTCAGGTCAAGGCTGGCGCCTGGTCGCCCAGCTCTAGCAGGAACTGAATCGCTCTGACAAAGTACTGGGCACAGGTACGCGGTGAGCTGCGGTAAAAGGCGGGCCAGGCCTCGCCCTTATCCTGGTTGTAGCGGTAGGCCCGCTGAGGGTTATCGTCCAACCAGGCCAGGCGCACAGCATGCCCCACCAGCACGTCCAGAACAATGTCGTCTTCGATCTGCCAGTCGGGATTTTGATCAAACAGTTCCGACAGCTCCATCAGGACTTCGACCGTGATCTGACGATATTCCGGCGCTTGAATCTTGTTGAGCAGGTGCTCAATCCGCAGCGCAAAGTCAGTTTCTTCGGGGGTCGTGTCCGACAGAATGATCTCACTCACCAGCCGATTTCGCCGCTCTAGCTTATCGCCAATGACGATCCCATGACACTGCAGCAGCAGTCGCCAAATTCGAGAATAGAAATCTTCGGGAACCCGGTTGAGGCTACCCTCTAGCTGACGCTTGTGCCACCAGTCACCCTCCGGTGGCGTTGGCGCATCCTCAGCCGAGCGGACAACCCACTGTACCGACTGCGACTGGCGCGCATGCAGTGATTCTTGCTTAAAGGAGCCTTTGTCCAAGCCCTCGTAGCCTGCCAGCACCCGACGCAGCGCCAGCTGAATCTCGGACGGGCTTTGCTTCATCAGTTCCTCGTAGGCCTCAGACTGGGTAATTCCTTTTTCTAGGCAGATTTCGTTGATGAGTAGCAAAATCAGGTAGCTCACCCGCAGCGTTAGCAGCCCTTCAAACAGCTCGGGTTCGGATTTGATCAGCACACTTAGATAGATCAGAATTTCCTGGGTGAGCACGCGATCGCGAATGTCTTCACCGCAGAACTCATTAATTTTTCGTACGATCTCATCCGGCGGCATCGGATCAGTCATTAGCGAAGCCCGGCTGTAAGCCTTGCCCACCGCAATCTGCTTCTGTCGAACCAGCAGCTCGGTCACGGCATCCGACAGGCCAATGTCAATCTTGCCAAGTAGGCCTGCCGCTTTACGAACGACCGCCCACAGCTCTAGCCGACTAGCCTTCGTATAGATTTCGTCCAGCAGGTTCGCCAGTGTGACCGTCCTGGATGTTTCCCACTGGGTATCAAAAGCCAGGCTCTCGATGCGGATCAGGTCGCTGATGAGCTCAATCTGCTCATATAGGTTGTCGGAGGCACGCAGTCGGCTAAGCAGCGCATTGGGATCGGTCTCTCGCTCCAGGTCCAGCTCCTGCAGCTGGCTCAACGGTTGTGTCGCCGGTTCGGACAGCGGCAGGTAGGCCGAGATCGGCATGGTGTAGGCCGACAGCGTTGGCGGTCGCGTAAAATCAGCCGCCTCAATACGCTCTGTCGCTGCTGTCAGCATCAGCTGAAACAGGCTCCCGACCTGTAC
Source organism: Cyanobacteria bacterium J06648_16 (assembly GCA_039817185.1). GTDB lineage: Bacteria > Cyanobacteriota > Cyanobacteriia > Phormidesmidales > Phormidesmidaceae > CAWUKV01. Next base: position 38,694 of record JBCBWI010000022.1, read on the forward strand.
CGGTACGCCGTTACACTGCCCTTCTTTGAGTTCAAACACCAGTTCCAGCAACGGCGAATCTTCAATCGATTTGTTGCCCAGCTCAAACATGCGATGGGTCAGCAGCAGCGTCATGGTCGGTCGACCCGGCTCGTCCCAATTCTCGTGAATGTAGGCCAGCTCACTACGAATCTGATTGGCTAGAAAGCGGTAATCAAGGGGAATGTAAAACTGCTGTGGATCCTGGAAAGAGGGGGGAAAGACCACCGTCTCACGCTGAATGCGAAAAATTCGGGAGGTTGTCAAACTACGCAGTCGTCGAATGGGTCGCCCAGTCAGCTGCAGCTTGTTATTGTCACCAATCTGGGTATAGAGTGCCGATAGCTCTACCGCAGAACGGACCTGAACAGGCTCGATCTGCTCGGTTACCTGAGTCTCAATACCGTAGTTGGCCAGCTGTTGCTGCAGCTGCGCATCTTCGGCAAGCATGACCATCTGTACGGTTGGTCTGCGCCGCTGCCCAATTTTCAGATGACGCCCCAACGGGTCAAGGTCGCCAGGCGTTAGCAGGCCATCTTGAATCATCTGGCCCAGATAATATAGGCTCTGCGCCCAGATTAAAGGAATATTCTCATTTGGGAATCGTTGTTGGCTCTGGGGCGTTGCTCGCTCTGCCTCAATGGCCTCAGCGGGTACGTAATACACCTCGGGCAGCAAGAGAATCCCCGCTTTCTCTATGGCCAATTCTCCTAACCGCTCTCGATAGAAAGCCGCCTGCTCAGACTTTCCTCGAAACAGGCTGTTGAGTAACAGATAGGCAAAAAATAACGGCCACTCACATTCAATGTGCTCAAAAGCCTTGAGTTCGCCGGGTTCATAATGAAGCCGATCGGGGTCTTCGATGACAGTCTGGTGACCGTCTCGCAAAAACCGCTTACAGCCGTAGTGCCCCTGTAGCTTGTCAACAATTGTTTGGTGGGTGCGTTCGGCTAACACCTCATCATCAACGGCAAAGGCTGGGTAGCCGACAACGCTGAGCAGCGCCGCATCAATCTCCTTCGAACCAGACTCCCGCGGGAGCAAGGAGTTGAGGGTGATCCGAGCGCGGGCGATCTCGTCGGGCAGCACATGAATGACAGAAGTGCGACCGCCCCTTACCCCAAAGAGGTTAAGTCCGCTCATGGCTTCTAGCGCAGCCTTGGCCATTCCCAGGGAGCTGGTGTTGAGCTCGGGCTTACCGTGGTTGAGTTTGTTGCCCCGCTCCCAGATACCGTAGTCTGGCGTGCGATAGGCTCGCCCAATGTAGTACACCAGGTTTTGGACAAAGTCCACCTCGTCGTAGGTATAGACAACTTGCATGCCCGCTGTCGTCATTTGCGCCAGGGTCAACAAATAAAGTGACGTCGCATCGATTTGCAGATGCCCCCAATCGTCATCGGCGACGACGGCTGCTCCTGTCGCGGTGTCGTACTTGGCGTGTAGGGCGTCTAGGGGCTCCTGTGTAGTTTTGAATTTTTCAACCTTGGGGGACTGCTGCATCATCGCAAATAGCAGCCCGCGCATTAGCTTGATGACGCTGTGCTCTAACTCGTAGGTACGACCCTGGTTCTCGTCAATTTTGCGATAGGCCAACGCCAGCCCCCAAACAGCCAGAATGCTATAGACGTTGTCACGCACCCAGGCATCGGTATAGTCGCCGTGGGCGGTAACGGCAGTACTGGCGGGCAGCAGACCTGAGACCGGATTCTGCCGAGACAGGATAACGGCCTTGATCTTCTGATAGTAGTCGTTGAGCTGAGCGTTTCTAGATTCGAAGCGATCCATAAAAGTCTTTGTACCGGTGTCCTATCGACCGGCTCATTAGAGCGTCCTATTAGGTCTAGGTGTTTAGGTCTAGGTGTATAGCTCAGGGTACACCCGCTCCTCGCTCGTCTAAACCCTGGCGAGAGGTTAAGGGGGGTGGTGGGCGCGCCTGAGTATGCAGAAACCCACGGTTTCATGCTGGCAGGGGTTTAGCCGAACTGCTCCAATAGCCAGCGGTTGATGACGCCGTCATTTTCGGTTTGGCTGCGCCGCAGGGCTTCTTCGATTACGGAGATGGAAAGGTCGGGTAGAACCGCTGATGTCTGAATTCGATAGCTACCGCCATTGGAAATCGAAAAGGCGATTACCGTGGCTTCTGCCACATCTACGACCCAGTATTCCGAAACACCCAGCCGCTCATACAACAAACGCTTTTCGCCTAGGTCGTCGCTCAAAGTCGTAGCAAATATCTCAATTGCTAACTGGGGAGGGCCGTACTGATTAATGTCAAGTGGCTGATTGCTTTTGAGAGGAAGCCGCATATCGGGACCGATGTAGTAGGCCAAGTCTGGCTGGCATTCTCGCTCGCCCACTTTCCGAAAGCTACCGTTCGTGTAGGTAACGGATTGAATATTTTTAAGGGCTCCGTACAGTGTAATGACGGCAGCCAAAATCGAGTTGTCCCGGCTGTGGGCTAGTCCAATCGGCATCGTCTCAATTCTCATACGTCCGTCGTCGTAGTAAAACCGAGCTTTTCCTAACTCGGGACGGGCTGCCAATGACAAAAACTCGTCCCAGGTCGCTTTTGTCCAGACATCGGTTTTGAGCGTAGGCGGGGCGTTGACCATCGTTGTATGCCTTGATCTACCTCAGTTTAATAGACGATTGATTAGTTTAGAGAGGCTCAGCAGTCATCCAGCTGGGCAATTTCTAGCACGATATCGTCGATGATCTGCCGCATGCCGCTACCAGGCTGGTTGACGTTGTTCAGCAAGACACTGAGAACAACCGGCGGATGGTTGGGGGGATTGAAATAGGCCGATAGGGACGCGTTGTTACTGAGCGCGCCCGTCTTGCCAACGAGCCGTCCAACAACAGCCGTGTTACGAAATCGGTTGCGAAGGGTGCCGACTTCACCTGCCACTGCGAGGGAGCCCTGATAGACGTCAGCTTCAGGTATGTAGGCCATCGCCTGCAGTAGGTCTACGAAGCTTTGGGGTGTAGCCAGGTTGTGGCGAGATAGCCCGGAACCGTCGGCTATCTGGTAGTCAGCGGCATTTACACCCAAGGGTTGGAGAATGGCCTGGATTGCCTCGGTGCCGGATGCGATCGCATTCTCGGTATCCGCGTCCGCCGTTACCCCAAGCGTTTTCAAAATCGCCTCGGCATACTGGTTATTGCTGCGCTGATTCGTGACCTGTATCCACGCTGACAGCGGTGCTGAGGTGACGGCAGCTAGTTCTACCGCAGCGGGAGCCGCAGCCTGCAAACTCACGCTGGTTTGGGCCACGCTGACACCCGCCTCGCCCAGGCGCTGCTGCAGACGGTCCAAAAAGTAATTGGCCGGGTCGTGGATAGCCATGGACAAAGTTTCGGGTTCGCTATCAGCGGGCATTTGCCCCGACAGCCGAAAGGTAGAACTGCCAAAGCTGCGCCATAGGTTGATGGTGCTAGCACCACCAGAAACGGTCTGAGACCGATTGTCAACACGCCAGGGATTTGGCGGCGGGGGCGTGACCCACTGCAGGCTGAGCGGCTGTCCGACTGCCTGGGGCGCGATGCGGACGACCAGCTCGTTTTCGGCCACCATCAGCGCGTTGACCCCGGCCCCGTAGCCGTACTGTACGTCGGCCCATTCCCAGTCAGGGTGAACGGTGGGGCCGGGAAAGTACCCGTCATAGCCGATCAGTTGGTTGACCCGAGTGACGCCCTGCTGGGCTAGCTGCTGGGCAATGTCCGTCAGCTGTTCCTCTCTCAGAGTCGGGTCGCCCTTGCCAACCACATGTAGCATCGTCAGAGCCGAGGACAGGTTGCCGTAGACCGAGGTGCGGGTGCGGTAGCCTGGTCCCAGACGCTGCAGCGCAGCGGCGGTCGTAAATAGCTTGATATTTGACGCGGGGACGAAGTAGCGGTCGGCGTCGCGGGCATAGACGCGTCGGCGCTGGGTGCGATCGCGCCCCTGAGTTTCAACTAAAATACCTAAACGAGCATTCTCAAGGGTTGAACGGGTCGCAATCGCGTCGAGTCGATCGCCGAGCTCGGCTCGACAAAAGCCAAACGCTGCCTGCGCCTGCAGCAAAACGGTTAACCCAATTCCGATTCCCAGCCTAAATTTCATTACACCGACGTTAAAGATCGGCCCCATTGTCTAATACAGCTGGCGAATCGAGGCGGTCAGGACACCAGTTTTAAACCTGGCGCACAAACCTGGCGCGCAGAACCCCGTCTATCAATATCTGGAACTGTGGGTGTCGAAATGTAAGGAGCCCTGACGGTCTCGCCGGAGAAATACCTGATCGCCAATTTGCGGTGGCACTACTGCCGAATCGCTTGTCCAAACACCTAATTCGCTGCCGTCGGCTGCTCTAAAGACGGTATAGAGGCGGCGGCCTCTAGCTGTGCTGATGTGCTGCACATCGATGACCTGGGCTTTGATCCGCATGAGCGCTGACCGTTAGAAGGCTGATAGACTACAGCTATATCTTGTTCCTATTGCGATTGGATGTCAATAGAAGAGGTTGGAGTAAGTCGCTAAACGGCATAAAGAAACAATGAAATCTGCAGCCTATCTTCTATGGGTCAATCGGTTTGACGTTTGAGGTGGTCGAACTGGGTTGGCGAATGGGTTGAAGACATTGACGATAGATGGCGAGAATGTCTTCCTCAGTCGGTTATTTGACGTTTTTTTGAGGCGGTGAGATCACGCCCGGTGCGCTATCGTAACAGCCGACCCCTTGAGCGCATCCCATGGCCGACGAAAAGCAATACACCCACCCCCAGTACAAAAACGACCGCGAAGCCGTGAACAAGCTCGTTGGGGCTGAAGCGACCGACTTTAACCTGGCCGAACTGGCCCGACTACGCATTCGCTACGACGGCTTTCCCGGCGCGCAGGATATTCGCAAAGATCTTGACAAGATAATGACAGGCTGGGGGTTGACCGAGGCCACGCTGTTTGAAAAGACCCAGTCAATCCATGCTCGGGACGAAGCGATCTATCAGCCCGGTCGAACGAAGAAAGGCGAAGACTGGAGCTGAGGCAGTCAGGTCTCGGCCTGCACCAGTGATTCAATCTCGGTGGCTTGTGCCGTGAGCACCTCGGTCAGCACCTCACGACCGGTTTCGGTAATCAGCACATCGTCCTCAATGCGAATGCCGCGAACATCGGCAAAGTGGGTCAGCCGCTCCCAATTCAACGCGTCCTGGTACTGCTCGCGGCGCTGGGGGTCGTTGAGAATGCCAGGCACCTGATAGCAGCCGGGTTCAATCGTGACCACCATGCCGGGCTGCAGCGGTCGGTCTAAACGCAAAAAGCAGAGGCCAAAACGATCGCTGCGCTTGCGCCCGCGGGCGTAACCAGCCAGGTCGCCTAGGTCTTCCATATCGTGAACGTCGAGCCCCAGTAAGTGACCGACCCCGTGGGGAAAGAACAGCGCGTGAGCGTCTTGCTCAACCAGGCTATCGGGATTCCCGATCAGAATGCCCAGGCTGACTAGACCCTCTGCCAGGATGCGGCAGGCCAGCAGGTGTATGTCGCGGTATTCGACGCCGGGTTTAGCCGCCTCAATGCAGGCGTCGTGGGCGGCGAGAACCACGTCGTACAGGTCGCGCTGGGTGGGGGAAAATTGACCGCTAACCGGCCAGGTACGGGTAATGTCTGAGGCCCAGCCGCTGGCGGTCTCGGCTCCCACATCGGCCAAAATCAGGTCGTTCGGGCGCAGGGCATGGCGATACTGCTCGTTGTGCAGCACTTCGCCGTGGGTGGTAACGATGCTGTTGTAGGCACAGGTCATACCGTTGGCCATGAGGACACTCTCCATGGCCGCGCGGACCTGGGCCTCGGTGGCGGCGCTGGGGGTAACGGCCATGCCGGTCTGGTGGGCTTCGACGCTGACGGCGGCGGCACTGCGAATTGATGCGATCGCACTTTCATCATTCACCATCCGCAGTTGCACGATAGCCTTGGCCAGTTCTCGATCAGCAGCACCTTTGCTGAAGTCGACCTTACGCCCTAGGTGGCGGCGCTGGGATCGCACTGTCCGCACGTCGAGCGCCTGCAACGTCGCTGCCCCCTCAACGTACTCGGGCAAATCAGCTAAGGGGTACGCCGCGTCTGCGCCGATCCTTTCTGCCAGCTCGTCGCGAGTTGGGGTAGGGCCATGCCACAGCGCCGCCGCCGGGGTGGCCTCATCGACAAACAGCGTCAGGCGGCCCTGGAATAGGTGGATTACCGCCTCGGGTAGCGGCACCCCGGCAAAATAGAGAAAATGACTGCTAGCCCGAAAGGGATAGACGTTAGCGGGAAAGTTGCGGGGTTGGGGCTGCCCTGCCCACAGCAAAACCGGAAAATCGACCTGTTGAGCCAGCCGTTGGCGACGCTGGCGGAGGGTGTCAGGTAGGGTCAAAGGCTTGGACAGAGTCTGCATGGCTGGAGAGGAGCGGTGGAGATTCGGCACCCGTTGGGAAGGGATGCATTGCAAAGCGTTTTGCGTTTGCACAATCGTACCCTAGCGAAGCAGTCAGGGCCTGATTGCGGCCAATGGCCTTAGGACAAGGCGCTGGGTTCTGTGCTAAGCAGGTTCTGTACTCGGCGTCCTAACCCAAACGGCCCAAGCTACGTTTGCTGTGTCAGTGTGAGCAGGCTAGATTCGTTAGCGTCTTCTCTGTAGCTATATCTGTAGGTATCCAATAACGAATATGTTTCCCGCCAACGACGCCGAGGCCCTAATTCTTTCGCTGATTCGCCCGCTGGCGGAAACCGAAACCCTGCCCCTCGCCGATGCGACCGACCGAATCTTGGCAGCGCCAGTGCGGAGCCCGCTTGACTTTCCCCACTGGGACAACTCGGCCATGGATGGGTACGCGGTCCGCCACGCAGACCTGCAGCAGGGACCCACAACGCTGACGGTGATCGAAGACATTCCCGCTGGCATGCGTCCTCAGAAGCCGGTCGAACCAGGGCAGGCCGCTCGTATTTTTACCGGGGCAATGCTGCCAACAGGTGCGGACACGATTGTGATGCAAGAGAATACGATCCGTCAGGCCGATCAGGTTGAGGTCCTGGCAGTACCTGAGGCAGGCGCGTTCGTCAGAAAGCAGGGTGCTTTTCGCCGGGCGGGCGACGAGCTGCTGCCAGGCGGCGTGCGTTTGGGCGGCCCCGAAATCGCGGTTCTGGCGGCGGCGCAGTGCCCCCAGGTCACGGTCGTGCGACGACCTCGGGTGGCGATTCTCTCGACGGGGAATGAGCTGGTAGAGCCCGACCAGCCACTGGGACCGGGGCAAATTGTAGACTCCAACCAATACGCGCTGGCGGCACTGGTGACCCAGGCGGGCGGGGTACCCGTCAGTCTGGGAATCGTGCGAGATGAGCAGGCGGCTCTGAAAAGTGCGATCGCACAGGCCCTGATTCAGGCAGATATGGTGCTGTCATCCGGCGGGGTTTCCGTCGGCGACTATGACTATGTTGATGCACTGCTCACAGAACTCGGGGCGACTCTGCATATTCGCGCCGTGGCGGTCAAGCCCGGCAAGCCGCTGACGGTCGCCACTGTTCCAGGCCAGTCTGCGCAGGTGTACTTTGGGCTGCCTGGCAACCCAGTCTCGTCACTGGTCAGCTTTTGGCGATTTGTCCGGCCTGCCCTGCAAAAGCTGTCAGGAATTGCCCCGCCTTGGCCGCCAGGGTTGGTGCAGGCAACCACCACTGCCGACCTGAAGGCTGGGGGCAAACGCGAAACCTATCTGTGGGGGCAGCTGTCGCTGACTGCAGCGGGATATTGCTTCACGCCAGCCGCTGGCGGCCACAGCTCGGGCAATCTGGTCAATCTGTCCCAAGCCAATGCCCTAGCGGTGCTGCCCGTCGGGGAAACCGACCTGAGCGCAGCATCATCGGTGCGAGTGATGCCGCTACCCTAGACCCGCAAAATGGCGCAGGTTTGGCGCAGATTGAGTAATCTGCTTGGAATTACCTGGCTGCCAGAGTAAAATCGGGTGGCTTGATATCTTCCCGATATTTACGTAGATCAGTGTGCTTCTTTTAACCCGATCGCTAATTGAATACACTGTTTCTCCAAGATGGGGTTCTCCTGTAGGCTGCGGCAGATTTTCCAATACTTTAGATTGCTGTAGTCATTTCTATATTAGTAGGCTAAAGTTTGGGTGCCGAGCTCGTCATGGCCCTTGGCAGGTCTACTGTTCGAGTCCTTTAGCGGCTGGTTAATACATGAGTCCTCATCACCCGAAACGCGCTTCGCAATCGCGCCAGTCGCCCCAGGGGCAGCCGTCTGAGAGTCGCCCTAAGTCACCTGCTTTGCCCAAAGTTCCGCTTAGCAACAGCCACAAGCGTACGTCAGACAGCCGTCCCAAACCGGTTTCGTCCTATGCCGCCACGCCTAAAGTGCCAGACCCCACTCCGCCCCGGTTCAATCAGTATGTAAAGGCTGACCGTCCTAACCCGCTAAATATCGGCCCGCCCGCCGCCGGTCAGCCAGCTCGTCCTGCGTCGGCCCGCCCCCCTGTGCGTGCGCCTGAACCCGTGATAGCGCAGCCGGACATAGCGCAGCCGGACATAGCGCAGCCGGACATAGTCACAGCCGGACTCGAACCAGATGTCGTCGCTGCCCCCGCTTTAGAAGCACATCCCCGGACCAATCCGTTGTCCTGGTTTCGCTGGATTGTCAGCTGGCAGTTTCTGCTGTTGACCACCCTTGCCCTCGTCAGTGGAGCAGGGGCCTTTGCGGTGATCAGCCTGTTTCGCATTCCCAATCTGCCCAACTGTCGGGCTATTTTCTGGCCGACGGCCTCCGCTTCGCTACGGCTGCAGTGTGCTGAGTCCTATGCCGAGCAGGGGACGGTCGATTTTTACCTAGAGGCAATCGATCTGGTCGATTATTTGCCCACCGATCACCCGCTGCGGGCCGATATTAATGCGCGCATTGAGGAGTGGTCGCGGGCTATTTTGGACTTGGCCGAAGGGTCTTTTAATAGTGGAGAGTTGGATGTTGCGATCGCAACTGCCCGCAAAATTCCTGCCAGCACTGCCGCTGCCGACCTGGTCGAAGGCCGTATCCGCAAATGGAAGCGCATCTGGAACGATGCATCGGACATCTACGAAGTATCAAAGCGCCATCTGACCGAGCTGAAATTTCAGGAAGCCTTTAGCTCGGCGGTACAGCTGCTGGACGTCCCCAACGACCACTGGCGCAAAACCAAATACAACGAGCTGACCAAGCTGATTGGTCTTGCCCGTGAAGACAGCGGCAAAATCACCAAGGCCAAACAGCTGATCAAGCGCGGTACCGCCACCGGGTTTGAAGAAGCGATGGAGTTGCTTGCCTCCATCAGCGAAGAGAGCGTCATCTACGAAACGGCCCAAACCCTTCAGAAGGAAATGGCGGGTGACATGCTCAAGGTGGCCGAATCCGCCTTACAGCGGCAGCAGCTGTCCCAGGCCGAACGCATTCTCAAGCTGATTCCCCGCGATGCGGGCTTCAATCAGGAAGTTGCTGACTTTCAGGTGTTTGTCGATGCGTATCAGCGTGCCTGGTCCGGCGATGCCCTGGGGCTCGATGCGGCGATTACGCGGCTGCAGAGTATCGGCAGAGATCGGCCCCTATATGACCGGGCTCAGGCCCTAATTGGGCGCTGGCGCTCAGAGTTAGTCGCCTTGGCCAAGCTCGATCAAGCTCGACAAACCGCCGCTGGGGGCACCACCGCCGACCTGATTTCTGCTATCAACCAAGCCGAACAAATTTCTCGCAATAACCCTCGCTGGGACGAGACCTCTCGCCAAATCGGCCGCTGGCGCGAGCGATTACAGACCATCGAAGACCAGCCAATTCTGAACCGGGCCGATCAGTTAGCGAACCCAGGTACGCCGGATGCTTTGCGAGCGGCGATTCAAGAAGCGGGCAAAATTCCTTCGGATCGGGCACTACACGCCCAGGCCAGCAGCCGCATTGGCACCTGGCGGCGTCGCCTGCAGCAGATCGAGGACCAGCCAGTGCTGGAGCAGGCCAGACAACAGGCTCGATCGGGCGATTTAAACGGTGCGATCGCAACGGCCTCACGCATCAATGCAGGCCGCGCCCTCTACGACGAGGCCCAGACCGACGTCAGCAACTGGCAGCAGCAAAACCAAACCAGTACCTGGCTCACTCAGGCCGACCAGTCCGCCGCCAGCGGTACCGCCAGTGGTCTCGGTAATGCCATCGCCATCGCCCGCCAGGTTCCCCAGGCCAGCAACCGCTACGGTGACGCCGCCAGCCGCATCAACCGCTGGAGTTGGGCACTGCTCTCCCAGGCAGAAAACATCGCCCGGACCGACCCTGGTAGGGCCGTCGCGCTAGCACAGCAGATCCCGACCCAGAGCGAAGCCTACAGCTCTGCCCAGGCTCGCATTCGTGAGTGGCAGGCGGTCCAGACCGCGCCGACACCTGCTCAGCTAGAGCTGGTTCCGGCTGACCCCGAAGAGATTGCAGACCCGGCCCCGGCTCCGGCACCCTCACCGATAGAGGGGAGAAGCGCAGCGCCTGACGAGGAGTAACCTTCATACCGTGCTTCTACACCGTGCTGCGCTTTGTGGCCTTGATGATCAAAAACCAGGGCTGGGTCGATAGCTTTTGATAGCCCGCCGGATCCAGCTGTTCGTACTCTGCGGTGGGCTGGGGTTCTAGCAGCCGCTCAATGACAAAGCCACTGTTGCTTAATGCCTGGCTAATCTGCGTCAAAGAGTTGTGGTAAAACTGCACCTCCCCAATGCCGTCCCACTCATCGGTGATTCGAGCCGTCTCGAAGTAGTCCGTCAGCGCAAACAGGTCCCGCGTTACCAGCGGATAATGGGTTGAGAAGACTAAGCTCCCCTGGGGTTTGAGCACCCGGTGAAACTCGCTTAATGCAGGCTGCCAGTCTTTGAGATAATGCATCACCAGCGGCGCAACCACGACATCAAAAGCCCGATCGGCCGCAAAACTGAGCGGCTGAGATAGATCGGCCTGCAGCACGCGAGTGGCATTGCCCACCCGCTGCCGGGTCAGCTGTACAAAGTCTTCATTCAGGTCGAATGCAGTAACGGATGCGCCCTGGCCGAGAAAATATTCGGTGTACCAGCCTGAGCCACAGCCCACGTCTAGAACAGCTGTGCCCTTTAGCGACGACAGCAAAGAGAGTACCGCAGGCCGTTCGTAATGCGTGTGAATCGGCTGACTATCGACTCGATCAGCATAGCGTTGGGCAATTGTCTGGTAACTATGACCCGCGTGCTCTGTCATCTTTTTCACTCCGTAACCATTGACGAAACTGACGAATCAAGCTGTTCTCAGGCACTGTCAGGCGCAAGTCGAGGAATCAAGAAATCTCTGCTGACGACAGACTGGGTAAACAATGACTGTCGGGTTGTTCATAGACGCCCAGACACTCACGCCGTCGCAAAAATAGAGGCATCATCGGCAAAGGCTTTGAACTCCAGCGCGTTACCGCTGGGGTCAAGAAAAAACATGGTGGCCTGTTCTCCCGGTTCCCCCTTAAACCGAATGTAGGGCTCAATCACGAACGGAATCTGGTGTTGGCGAACGCGTTCGGCCAAGGATTGCCACTGAGCCATTGTTAGAATGACGCCGCAGTGACGGACGGGAACTGCGCAGCTATCCACTTCATTTGTTTGAGCTGTCTGGCACTCGGCTGGGCTCAGGTGGGCGGTGATCTGATGACCAAAAAAGTCAAAATCGAGCCAGGTCTCAGAACGTCTACCTACCGCACAGCCCAAAACCGTTTCATAGAACATTTGGGTGGCTTGCAGGTCTGAAACGGGAAAGGCCAGGTGGAAGGGGCGCAGCGTCATAGGAAGATAGAAGCAAGTGTTTATCTGAGCCGATGACCTCACAGCCCTATCCTGGTCTGCACATCAAGCGTCCCTGCCTGTTAGTGGCCGATCTCGACCGGTCGTTATCGCTCTATCGAGATATTCTAGGCTTTCGCCTGGACTACGTGGGCGAGGCGTCAGCAGAATCCTACCTGTATACCGTCTTTCAGCTACCTGCCGAGGCCCAGCTGCGGTTTGCGGCGCTAACCAGTGATAAAGAGGAGCGGGCCTTGGCCCTTACGGAGGTCAAGCACTTTGCGCTATCCCCGCCAATGCCGCCCCACCGTCAGGCGACGGTCATTCAGGTTGCATCCGTAACGCCACTGCTCGATCCGATCAAAAGCGCCGGGTTGACTGTTTTGCCGCCCAGTCACTTTACCGCGCCACCCAACCTCGCCTTTACAGAACAGGGGGTCTACGATTTTGACGGCCATCTAATTGTGCTGTACGACGTGACGGTTCAGTGTGACGGTTCAGCCGGATGATTCTGCGGCTTGAAACTCGGTCGCCGTGACGCGATACAGAATCAGCTCGCGACCGCCGTGATATTTCTTCGTAAGCCCCAGCTCAGTCATGCCCAGGCGCTTCATCACGTTGACCGAGCGGCGATTGTCAGGCAGGGCCACGGCGTAGAGTTCAGGGATTTGTGCCAAGGCATGGGCCGCAACGGGGCGGGCTGCTTCGGTGGCGTAGCCGTAGCCCCAGCTCGACTGCCGCAGGTGCCAGCCAATCTCCATTTCGGGCATCGGTTCGCCATCCGTACCGGGTAAATGGACCAGCACCAACGTACCGATGATGCGGTCAATCGCTTTTTCAAGGATAGCCAAAATGCAAGCGTCGCCTGTGCTGCGACTGAGATAGCGCTGTAGGCGACCCTGGGTTTCGTGAATGCTCTGGTCGGGTGGAAAGTCAAGCCAATGGGTAACCTGGGGGTCGCTGTAGATATCAAATGCCTGCTGGGCATCAGCGAGGGGCGCCCATTCTCTGAGGATGAGACGATCCGTTTCAAAGTGCATGGGTTTCGGGGCGTATGGAGATTGGGTGTTAGGATTGAGCCCGTTTGCGGTTCTCGATGGCAGAACGGGCTACCAGGATATCTAAACGGAACAGTATCAGCCATGACTCAACGAGTGGTCATTTTGGGCGGGACGGGGGGCATTGGTCGGTGCGTCGCGTCGGATATCACTCGTCATACCCAGGCCCAGGTGACGCTGGCGGGTCGGCGGCATCGACCCAAAGCACCTTTGCCTGAGGGCATGCTTTATCAGCCAATGGAGGTCGAAGCAGACGAAATCGCCGCGCAAATCGCGCCCTACGATCTGGTAGTTCACTGCGCGGGGCCATTCCGACAGCGGAATCAGCGCGTGCTGGCCAGCTGCATCGAACAACAGATTCCCTACGTGGACGTGGCAGATAGCCCAGACTACGTCAGCGAAGCGCTGACCTATCATCAGACCGCTCAAGCACACGGGACAACCTGTGTGCTCAGTACGGGCGTGTTTCCAGGCATCTCTAACAGTCTGGTGCGGCAGGGAGTCGAGCAGTTTGATCAGGCTGAATCGGTCCACCTGCGCTATCTGGTGGCGGGCTCAGGTGGGGCGGGGCTGACGGTGATGAGAACTACCTTCGTCGAGCTGCAGACGCCCTTTTGGGCAAAGGTTGACGGAGACTGGCAGGAGATTGCGCCCTACTGCGATCGCGAAGTCCTCCCCTTCCCTGACCCCTACAATGTGGGCGCAGGCGTTTACTGGTACAACACCGTTGAGGCGATGGTGCTACCCCGCACCTTCCCCCAACTGCAGACCTGCATTACCAAGTTTGGCTCGCTGCCTGACGACTACAACCGACTGACCCAGCTGATGACGCGCCTGCCCGCAGGCTGGCTGCAGCGCTCCTCAGTGATTGAATTTTTGGCCCAGGTCAGCTACCGCATGACTCAAATCACCGATCGCTTCACCGGACTCGACATTGCCCTGAGACTGGCGATAACCGGCGTCAAAAACGACCAACCGGCGACTTACCTGGCGACCTTTACCCATCCCCATACCGCTGAAGTTGCCGGTATGGGTACGGGTAGCGTAGTCGAGAGCATCCTTTCTGAAAAAATAGCCCGGCCCGGTGTCCATACCGTTGAGCAGGTTATGGATACATCCCTGTTTCAGGCAATTTGCCAGCAGCGGGATCTGGCCATCGAGGCGCAGTTTCTCTAGCTGCTGTGCTGTCCGAAATGGGTCCATCCGAAATGGGGCTATCGGTTGCTGAAGGAGCTGGCATGGCACATTCTGCTGGCGTGACACGGAACCGAATAGTTCGACGCATCGCGCTGTTTTTTGCAGCCCTGTGGTGCGTGCTGTGGCTGTGGCAGGCACCGGTCGTTACCCCCGTTGCCACGCAACAGATTCGCGGGGTATGGATGACTAACCTGGGCGCGGCGCTGATGTACTACACCACCCGAATGGACGAAGTGGCGGCCAACCTGGCCCAGCACGGGTTCAACACCCTCTATCCTTGCGTGTGGAATCGGGGCTATACGCTGCACCCTAGTCAGGTGATGCAAGCCGCAGAGGGAGCCAGACAGGAACCCATCACTAATCTACCGCTGTACCCGTTCGATGACCCACTGCAGGGCCTGGTGTGGCAGGCCCACCGTCAACACCTACGCATCTTGCCCTGGTTTGAGTACGGGTTGATGATTCCTACCAGCTCGCCCATCGCCCAGGTCCACCCCGACTGGCTCACGACTACTCAGAGCGGTGCTACGGTTGCTCACCCTATGACCGCGCTGCCGCTACCTCAGGCGTTGCAAAACCTTCAGCTAGAGCTAACAGGCGGCAATCTGGCCTGGCTCAACCCGGCCCACCCGGACGTGCAGCAGTTCCTGACAAACCTAATTGTGGAAGTGATCACGCGCTACCCGGTGGATGGCATCCAACTAGACGACCACTTTGGCCTACCGGTGGCCTTTGGCTACGATGCCTACACGGCTGAGCGTTATCAGGCTGAACACGGCGGTGCGGCACCGCCTACGGACCCCAACAACCCCGAATGGGTTGCCTGGCGAGCGGGACACGTCACTGCCCTGATGCAGAAGATTTCGACGGCAGTCAAGCAGGCCAACCCTGAGGCGGTGGTGTCGATCTCTCCTAACCCGCCTGCCTTTGCCTACAACAAGTATCTACAGGACTGGCGGACCTGGGTTGAGCAGGGGATGGTCGATGAAGTGGTGGTGCAGGTCTACCGTTCAGACCTGGCCGTTCTCAAGAATGATCTATACAACAGCGGTTTCTATGATTTACGGGACCGAGTTCCCATTGCCATTGGCCTATATACCGGTCCCATGACTGCTGCCAAACCGATTGAAAAACTTAAACAAGAAATTGAGCAGGTACAGGCAGCAGGCTATCGGGGGATTGCCCTGTTCTGCTGGGAGACTACGCTGTGGTGGTTTAAGGGCGGTAGTACAGCGCAAGTAAAGGAAACATTAAGTCAGACGTGGACCCGCAACTAATTGCGATCGCACCCCGTCTCACTACAGAGCCAGTTGACAAACTGGCACACACAAAAAGTTACGGTCATCTCGTAACGGGGGACAGCGCATCCATTTATCCCTGTAGGAAGCACTGTCATGACAACTCACCATCAAACTTACATGCAAGGTCCCACTGCCCACGGGGGCGACTACAGCATCATCTTTTGGCAAGACCAGCGAGGTAAACCTGCACCCCAGTCTCGGGCAGCACGGGTCATCATCGTGGAATATTTGCAGAACGGACGAGAGATTTGCCGTACCCAGGCAGGACTTGACACCTATCTGGTGGAGGAACTGACCTGGTAGCAGAAATGAACTGGCTATACGCCCAGCTCTGCCATGGCAAATCGGAACTGCTCGATCCGCCGTCGATTGACCCCCAGGTCTGACTCGCCCAACCGCGCCGCAGAGCGCACGTGAATCACGTTCTCGCCTGCGGGAAAGTAAAACTCAGCATCGTCCACGAACCCCATCAACCGGCTCGTGAACTCGACTTCGATATAGTCGGGCGTCTGTTGAACAACCTCGGTGCGCGGTTGCTTCTGCAGAATCGCCAGTAGCGTCTCGCGCGCGATTTCCCGGTCGGTTTTGTAGCGCAGGGGGGCGATGCTGTGTTCTTCATCTGCGTTCTGGCTGACTACGCAGTTGGGCGAAGCCGGGCAGGGCTGCAGCTGACCATCGGAGACGCCGAGTGCTGTCGGCCGCTCTCCTGCAAACACCCCTTTCAGCCCCGGTAATACAGCGAGATCGGCCGCTGCAGCGGATGTGGGCAAAAGTAACAGAGCGGTCAGGCAGCAGGCAATCAGGGTTGAAATCCAGCGCGTCATTGTTGGAACAGCATCGAAAGGTCATTCTTAGCTTACAAGAGTTGGCTGAATTCATCAGCGCGCTTGAAGCTGTAGACTTCAGCTGAGAATGTCGGGCGGCTCAATTTAGCCAGCTTGGGGGGCTGTCATCGGCTACAGGCGCAAAACTTTGCAGCGGCGGCTATATCTGCTAAGACAGATGTGGTTCAATCAGGAACAGCTTCGGTGGGATGGCTTGACCGCGTTCCCCATCTGTCCCTTATCTCTATCCGCCAATCCGCCTAAACCGTCAATGGTCAGAGTTTTACCTAGCTATATTGTTGCTATCGGTTTGTCGGCCTGCAACGCGGCTCGGGTAGAGATTCCCGCAACGGTAGACGCACTCGCGCAAGATTGTTATCGGGCAATTCTTCCCCGAAAATCGTCTCAGCTGCCTCAAATGGAACCGCCCATTGCAATGGAAGACGGCACTCTGTTAATTCAGTGGCAAATTTCAGAGGCCATCTATGGGTCTTGCCAGGTGGACAGCGGCGGTAGCGTGCTGATGATTACGCGCAACGAACCGCTGGAGAAACATTCAAGTGAAGCGGCTACTGAATCAACTGCGCCTGAAGAGCCGGTCGACTGAAGACCGACGTATGAAGAAGACCGACGTATGAAGACCGACTCCAGCCCTACTCTTCCTCATCCATATCCATGTACTGCGGTGGGCTAGTGCCCACGCGACCAATGATTTTAGGGAAGGTCGCATCGACATCACCCTTGCCCCGAATGTCGACCAGGTTGACCTGATGCCACCAGTCATCGCCAAAGTCAAACCAGTAGCCGAACGGTTGGTCAACCGCAATACCTGCATCGGCAATAGTGGTCATCGCCACATCGCCTGCTGCAGCAACCGTATCATCTTCTCGCTTCATAGCGCTAGCGAGGACGTAGACCCGGTTGTTCGGGTCGTGTGGCCCCTTGCCACCAATCTGAAACTCGTACAAATGCTCTTCCTGGCGATCAAAGGCCTTGAATATAGCCTGGTGGAAATCGGCCAGGGTCTGACTCCCTAAAATCTCGATTCGGCGAGAGATGATCGGATTGTTGTCCAGAAAATCGGGGTTGATTGGGCCGTCGATGATAAACACATCGAGGGTGTAGATGCGTTGTCGGGCAGTGAGTGTTAAGGGATCAGCGTGTTGAGTTTGGCTACTCATAGAGCCTCCAAAAGCAGTATCAGTGAGCGGTGTGAACGGTTAGGATGGTTAGCAATCAATCGTCTTGATAGATCCGCATTATGGGTACTGGCTTATTTGAAACCTCAAGTTTACGCTATTTGCAGAATTCGGTTGAATCAATTAGCTACTATTTGGTGATTTTGCAACGGGTTGGGACCTGGGCAGGGCACCACCCCTATTGGGCGGTTGCGATCGCAATTTTTTCCCTTACGGTACTCAATAGCCTGATCAGCCTCACCAGCGACGCGCTCAAGCGGGCTGTGGCCTGGGTGCTGCGGACGCCCCTGCTGCTGATTCAGTGGGCCATGTGGAAAGGGCTGCGCTCTACGCCGCAAGCTCTAAAGCAACAAAAGCCGCCCACGATCGATGAGCAAATCGTCACCGTTCTCAAACAGATCGAAACGCTGCGCCAGGAGCAGGACACGCTGCTCAGCGATCTCAAAACCCTGATTGCCTCGCGCTAGCGGCGCTGTCCCCGAGCAGACCGCCGAACAGAAGACCGCCGCACAGAAGATCGCTGCAGCATCAGCTCTAGCCGCCACAGGTTCGCGTGAGACATGGCCTCGCAATAGGTGCCCATCAGCATTTTTTGCTCGTCCGTCGGTGGCGTTTGGTTCAGGTCGTAAAGTGCGATCGCATTAGCAATTTGCTTAGCCTCGTAGCTCGGAATATCGACCGCTGCCAGCTTACGCCAGTAAACGTTACGGAGCTGATAGGCTGGGTTATCGGCTTTGACGGATGACTGCTTTGCTCGAAACATCATTCTTCCCTAGGAGGCGACACAGGAAGATTCAGCCCAATCCCCACGCTTACGCAGCACGGTAGACACCCCCTCAGCCGGTCCCTATGAACGCCAATAGATGGGGTTCAAATCAACTGGTTTCGTTAAATGCTGTGCCAGTTGCTGTGCCAGTTGCCTCAGTTGGCCGACCTAGCGCAGGCCCGCAGACTGAGCTGCCACCGCCGTAGGCGCGACGTTAACATTGGCTCGCCGAGCTTTGAACATGCCAAACCGACAGAGTCCGGCCCCAAACGCTAGGCGCATGAGCAGCAGCGTGGGGACTTCCCGTAGCGACTTGACCAGGCCAGAGACGCCAAACTTCACTAGTCCTCGGGGGCGGGCAATTCCCTGCCAGATAGAATCTAGCCAAGCGGGCAGCGTTGCTTGAGTCCAATCAGCAGTCGTGACCGTGCCGTCCACCAGTCCGGTTTCCGCCAGATGTTCGGCAAAGCCCTCAATACTAGAGAAGGCTGGGTGCGCCCACTGGTCAAGCAACTGCCGCATCACCGGTTTTTCCCAAAAATTCAGCGGCTTGCGGCGATCGTCCCGCTGGTTCCAGTCGGCCACTACCAGAATGCCGCCCGGCTTCAGCACTCGCAGTAGCTCGCGGGCAAAAACGGCCTTGTCAGGCATGTGCGGTCCGGCCTCGACCGACCACACCACATCAAAGCTGGCATCAGGAAAAGACAGCGCCATCGCATCGTCCACCTGAAACTTGGCGTCAATGTCTGACGGCGTTAGTTCTTGTGCCCGTTTGACCTGACCGGGGCTGATAGTGACACCCATCACGTCAAAACCGTAATCCCGTGCCAGCATGCGGCTACTGCCGCCAATGCCACAGCCCACGTCCAGCAGGGTTGTGCCCTGAGGCAGTCGATCGAGCCCGCCCCATCGCACCATTTCGTGAACGAAGTCTGCCTTTGCCTGCAGAAAATCCTTCTGCAGGAAGTGTTTGGGAGGCGAACCGTAATGGCCCAAGTGGATGTGCTCTCCCCAGTAAAACTCCAGAATGCCGTCTTCGGTCCACTCGTCGTAGGAATTGGCCACCGAGTCAGCGGACTGGTAGCGGCGGGCGGTCAGCATATATAGAGCAATGCCGACGACAGACAGGGCTAGCAGGAGTTTGAGGAAGAGAAGCATTAACGGACGTTACATTTATTCACATAATTACATTGTAACCCTCTGCTGATGAGGTTTCGCTGCAAACTCAGCCGGGTTCTGATCGTACCGATGCCGAACAGGGATGGGGGGACCCTGGCGGTCGCCCACCAGGGCGGCGGTGTCTTCTAGTGCTCGACGCAGGTGACGGGCCGGGTAAAATGTCATGTCGCGGGGCACGTTGACCCGGTCTCTCACGTATCGAAGCGCCACATCGGCCCCAGCAGGCGGCTGGCACCATTCCCCCGTCATCATATGAGTGAGGGCACAGCGCAGCGCCTCGTCAATCATGGCCCTCTCCGCCGGGTTGGCCCGCATCAGGTTGTCGCGATGCTTAAGGACTCGATACAGGGCCTCTTCCTTTGCGTTCTCGGGCTCGGGATAACGGGCATCTGGCAGTCCCTGCCACGGTCCCTGATCAACTCGCTGCTGATTAATTTTGGTTTGCGGGTTGTTGTTTTCATAGCAGCCACCCATCTGCGGCGGCAGATCATGAACGTGGGTATGAAAGTCGCTTTGGGTGCCCCGATAGGTTGGCCTGCGCTCTAAGCCATCGAACCAGTCACTCAGTCGCGGATTCTCTTCGCGCATCGAGTAGCCCTTGTAGTAGTACAGGCTGGCATTCATACGCTCGACGTAGGGCACAAAGACCACATCCGCCGTGCTGAAGTCGTCTAGGAAGAAAGGCCCAGGCGTGCTCGCTAGTGCCTGTTCGACCTCATCAACCACTGCAACAAACTGTTCTTTTGCTCGCTTATCGGCTCGACCAAAGCGATCGGGGTAGCATAGCCAGCTGCACCAAGCGCGAAACAGCTGCCGCTCCAGCTGTCTGAGCGGCAGCACCGCTGGGTCGGTCATACCATACTTCAGCGGACCATAAACCTGCTCTAGGGCTAGCAAAATATCGTCGCTTTCGGTAACGGTACGACCGTCGATCGCGAGGGCTGGCAGCATTCCTGAGGGGACTTTTTGTTTGTACCACCGCTCCTTCTCGCCATAGCAAAACATCGTCACCTTTTCGATGCGATAGGGAACTTGCTTTTCTTCGAACCAGAGCCATACCTTTTGACAATAGGGGCACCAGGCATGGTTGTCGCGGTATAGCGTTACCCGCACGTCAGATTCTGCGTGGCCAAACAGTCGCAGCCGTGATTGAGCGTTGGTGGGGCCGTTGGTCCGGTCCAGGTCGAACGCCGCTAGCGCTTCTAGCTCAGGCCAGCTTAGGGGAGGTTTCATTACGACTGTCAGTGATGCATGTTTTATGGCTATTCTAATGCCTCTCCTGCTGTCCGGACGGGGAACCCCCAGGCTGCTGCGCTAGAGCTGCTTCATCATGGCTGCTGTGCGCTTCAGCCCCGGACGCAACACTGACTTGACTGACGGTTTCGCCACCAGGTTAAACAGCCAGTGCTGCTGGGTAAACGCTTTGAGTACGCTGCTGTGGCGAAACTCTTTTTGCAGTCGGTCGTAAAGGGCATGATCGTAGTCTTTGAGGGTGGCTTCATCGAACTGCTGTTGTTCTACGCAGCGCTGAATCTGCTGAGCCGCTAGCAGGCCAGAGATCATGGCATTGCCCGTACCGTAGCAAGTGAGCGGGTTGCAGAGACCAACGGCATCTCCTGTGACCACATAGCCAGCCCCCGAGATGGGGGGACGCCCTGATGCCCCGATCGGAATCGGCCAGGAACGCAGATCGGTAATGGCTTCTGCCTGGGCAAAGCGCTCGGCAAAGGATTTCTGAATAATACGATGCAGCAGATCGCGGAGATCAATGTTGTGCTGCTGTGCAGTCTGTCGGGGAATCCCAACTCCCACGTTAAACACTCCACCAGCTAGTGGGACAATGAAGAAAAAGCCAGGGCTAGATTCGGGCAGAAAGTGCCCCTCAATGTGGAAGGTGGTGGGAACGGGTGCAGCCTGAGGGTGTATCTGGGCCTGCTGCTGGTCGGCCTCAAAGCCCGTGACGCCTCGGAAGTAACCCTGAATGCTGTCGTAAAAGCGATCAGTAGAAATGTGGTGCCCCAGCTGGGGTAGTAGGGTGGAGTTGGCCCCGTCAGCAACCACAACCAGTCGAGGAAAGCATTCCTGCTGCTCGGTTCCGGTATTTACGACAACCCGCCACCGATCCTGATGCCGCTCAATAGTTTCCAACGCTGTTCCCAGATGCTGCTGGGTATAGGCGGGGTCCAGCTTTTGAACTAAAAAATAGTCAAATGCCCGACGATTCATCGTGAAAAAAGGAACCTCAGCCGCGGGGGGACTGGCAATGGTGGCCTGGGTGGCCGAAGCAGGGACGTGGACATCGAACCGCTGACGGCTGGGAGTAAAGATATGAGCAGAGCGGCAGCCAAGCACTTGATCGGATTGGGCAACCAGCTCAGGAAAATAGTCCAGGCTTAGCCGGTCGAGCACTTCGATGACTTTGCTGCCGTAGACATTGCCATCTGCTTTGTCTCGGGGGAAGGTCGCTCGGTCGATCAGCGTGTGTGGGATACCACTTTTTGCTAGAAACAGAGCAGTGGTCGCCCCCGCCGGACCGGCACCTACAATCAAAATATCTTCGGCAGAGTTGACGGATTGAGGGACAGACTGAGCGGTGGACTGAGACATGAGTGGACTCCCAACACTGAAGGTCTGGTCATTTTCTCACAGTTTTTCCTGGCGGTACTCGGCAGTATCCCCGATAGGTGAGGGCTTGGCAGGTTCGGCTACTGCCGTAAGCATCCGAAAACTTGCTGATGCTTGGCTCTGGGCTGATTGGATTTGGGCTGGGCTACAGACGCGGGGTTCAGTCCAGGCTCGTTCCATAAAGAAGTGTTAATACTCCTGAGACTGACCTATCAGGTGGGCAAGCCTGAATTAATATGTAATTGCTTACGTAATTGATGTTAAAGCTATGGACTTCTACCAGCAGGCAGGGAAAATGGCACTGGGAACGCGGCTCCGTCGCTTGAGTGAAAAGCTTATGGCGGACGCCACCCAGATTTATGCTTTGTACGAAGTCCCGTTAGACCCAAAATGGTTGCCCGTCTTTTATATGCTTTCGCATCAGCCCGAAGCTTCAATCACTGAAATTGCTCAAAGCGTGGGTCACTCTCACCCATCCATCAGTCAAATTGTGAAAGAGATGAAGCGGCAGGACCTGGTTACGACTAACAAGAGTGCTAAGGACGCACGGGTTAACGTAGCGAGGCTGTCTGAGAAGGGACGATCGCTTATTCCTAAGGCCGAGAAGCAGTTTTCAGACGTTGCTGCCTCCGTCGAGGCTTTACTCTCTGAAGCCCAGTACGA
This sequence comes from Cyanobacteria bacterium J06648_16, assembly GCA_039817185.1. Classification (GTDB taxonomy): domain Bacteria; phylum Cyanobacteriota; class Cyanobacteriia; order Phormidesmidales; family Phormidesmidaceae; genus CAWUKV01. The sequence continues at coordinate 61,339 of JBCBWI010000022.1, forward strand.
CCTGTGGAAAGCGGTAGAAGAAGCCGAATATCTGCTTTCAGAAGCATCTTTTTATGAGCGGGTTAAAGCCTTACGCAAGCGTCGTGAGACTGGGGCGGTCGAGATTGTTGACTACACGCCACAGTTCGCAGCCGATTTTAAGCGGCTAAACTACGAGTGGATTGAGCAGTACTTTGTTGTTGAAGAGACCGATCGCCTCTATCTGGAAAATCCTGAAGAGAAAATATTACAGCCCGGTGGACATATCTTCATGGCTCAATACCGAGATGATGTTGTTGGCACCTGCGCGTTAGTGAAGCTAGACGAAAATACCTACGAACTCGCCAAGATGGGGGTTACAGCTAACGTGAGGGGTAAGGGAATTGGTTGGCTGTTGGGGCAGGCAGCGGTGACAAAAGCTAGAGCGATGGGAGCCCAAACCCTCTTTTTAGAAAGCAATACCCGCTTGGAACCCGCTATCCAGCTTTACAAAAAGCTAGGTTTCAAGAAAATCACTGGAGAACCGTCGCCCTACGAACGCTGCAACATTCAAATGCGTCTCGAATTGTAATTTTATAGCAAGTTTCAAATGCCTTGAAACTTGCGCCTCACTTGACCTGCTGTTCTACCGAGCTTCTGCCTGAATAGAAAGAGTCAAGTCAAATGAGAAACGCTATATTCTGCATCTGAGCAATCAGAGCATGACCTATTGATGCTGTAGATTTCTAGCTATCAGGAGAAACAATGCCGTACGTAAATGTTCAAATCACGCAGGGTGCAACCCGCGAGCAGAAGTCCCAACTGGTTAAGGAAGTGACTGATAGTCTGGTTCGTATTCTGGGCAAGCAGCCAGAGCACATCCATGTCGTGATTCAAGAAATTGAAGAATCAGACTGGGGATATGCAGGGTTACTGACGGATGACTGGAAACGCCAGCAGACGTGAGAGCGCGGAGTCAGCTACTTCTTTTCAGGGAAGCGGTCGATTTTGGCGGTGCCGTAGAAGACCAGCTCTTTGTTGCGCATGCGTATTTTATCTACGCGGAGTTGGGTGCCGTCGAGGGCAAACTTGTCTAGATCGAGCAACGAGTTGACGTGGTCGATAATCGCTTCGCCTAGCTCGTTAGCCAGAATTTCGTCTTCGTCGTTGAACTCGACGTTGACAAACTGGATTTTGCGGCGCTCTTGAATATCGACATCGGCAGTGAGGTCAATGTCGCGGAAGGGCGCAAAGGTGCCAGCGCGGGCCTGAGTTTTGAGCCGAATCGACTTGTTGTCGTCGTTCAGCGTCATCTCCGTGTTCTGGAACAGAATTTCTTTGCCGTCGATATTGAGTTGCTGAAGCTTGCTGACAACGAACGGCGTGTTAAATGAAGTCGTTAGGTCCTCTTCTGTGAGGACAACGCGCATAGATGCCTGTGTGGGCTGACGCAGGGTGACCTTGCCTCGGAAGATCGCACCGAAGTCGATGGAGACCGCCTGTACGTATAACTCCATTGATTTGATGCGAAGGCCATTGTACATCAGCATATCGTTGCCGATGAAGTCAAAGCCATCGACGCTGCCCTGCATGAGCTTGGAGACGGGTTCAGCGCGTACGTTTGCTTCTACCCTACCGGTGCGCTTAAACAGCGCTGCGATTGCGGCGCTGACGGCTTTACTGACCAGTTGGTCACCGCCCTGACCCGTAAGTGGAAAGTTGCCCAGTACCAAAGATGTCATTCCCTATTGGTTGCGTGCGCCGAATACATTATGGCTCCATTTTAAGAATTGTAACGAGCGATTGGGATACCGTTCGCTTATAGCTGCAATTGAATTGTCTAGGGTTACTAATCGATGTGGTCCGCTCTTCACTATATCGCTGGATGGGGGGTTCGAGCGCTGGCAAAGGTGGGAAGCTTAATGAGTTGATCTACAAATAATGAGCATTTATACTTACCCAGTATAGACGAGGCTGTCCGCTATGCGAACACTACGGTGCGATTGCCGTAGACCAGTGTGCGGTTTTGTAAGTGCAGGCGCACGGCACGGGCCAGGACCATGCGTTCGAGGTCTTTGCCTTTACGAATCAGGTCTTTCACCTCATCACGGTGGCTGATATGGACGATGTCTTGCTCAATGATGGGGCCTGCGTCGAGGTCGGGGGTGACGTAGTGGGCCGTGGCCCCGATGATTTTGACGCCGCGCTCGTAGGCGCGCTGGTAAGGGTTTGCGCCCATAAAAGCGGGCAGAAAGGAGTGATGGATATTGATGACGGTGGGAAACGCCGCTAGAAAATCGGGGCTGAGTACCTGCATGTATTTAGCCAGGACGACTAGGTCAACCTGGTATTGGTTGAGTAGGTCAAGCTGAGCCTGCTCCTGCTGGGGTTTGGTTTCAGCAGTGATGGGCAGGTGATGAAAGTCAATGTTGAACTGCTCGGCGACAGGTCGCAGTTTATCGTGATTGCTGATGATGAGCGAAATCTGGGCAGAAAACTCACCGGCCCGGTGACGCCAGAGCAGATCTAACAGACAGTGATCTTGCTTGCTGACCCAAATGGCGAGGCGGGGGACCGTATCAGAAAAGTGCAGCTGCCAGGTCGCCTGGAGGGGCGTTGCGATCGCACCAAAGGCCGGACCCACTAACTCCCGACTGAGCTGAAACCCCTCCAGCTGCCACTCAATCCTGGATAAAAACAGGCCCGTCGCCTCATCCCGGTGCTGGTCGGCATGGACGATGTTGCCGCCATAGGTGTAGATGAAGTTGGCTAGCTTGGCGACCAGCCCCTGCTGGTCAGGGCAGGAAATCAGCAGGGTTGCCGTCGGCGAGGTCATGGCGTGTCCTCACTGGCGGCTGAATCTTCCTCTGCGGCTTCGGGGGCGTCTGCTGCTTCCGAGTCTGCCGCTTCTTCCTCAGTGGCGACAATCCACTCGTCTACCGGGCGCTCGATACCGTTGGTGATGCCGCCGGAGACCACATACACTGTCTCGCTTTCGTCCACCTGAACATAGCGGTTGTCGCCACTGAAGTCGGTGCCCCCGACTTTAACTGTGTGGGTTGTATCATCAGCCAGCGTCAGCTCAATTATGGCATTAGGGTCATCTAGTCCATACTGCTGCAGCTGTTCAGGGGTTGCCGTCAGCGTCTGCAGGCTGGGGTCCGTCGTTAGAATGTTCAGCAAATAGGCCACCGCCGCTGGTTCGGCTAGCGTTTCCTCGGGCTCCACCATGCGCCAACCCACTTCGATATCGGGGTTGTCCAGATCGCGCTCAAAAGCCAGATTGGTTTCGTCTCGCTGAATCGTCAGGGCCTGTACGTCGGTTTCCTCAAAGCTAAACAGGCGCTCGCCAGTGACGGCGTCTTCGGCCTGGGGCCCCTCGCTGAACTGGGTTTCGTAGACGACCACGCCTAGGGTCAGGGCAATTGCAGCCCCCAACAGCGCCAGCGTACTCTTTTGTAGCTTCATATTTGAATACTCCCTAGCGTCTGCGCCACCATGCCACCCCGGCCCCGACGATGCCCACTGCTGGGATGACCGCCAGCGCCAGCGTCAGAATTAGAATTTGCTGCCGCACCGTCATCTCAATTCGCCGATTAGTCGCATCCCGAGGGCGAATCGACAGCGTCGGATTGTCGACCTGACTGAGCCAGGCAACCGTGTTGAGGAACACGTCGCCGTTGAGCTGTCGGTCAAACAGGCCGTCGGTTGCAAACGAAGCGTTGCCAATCACCGCCAGCCGCGCCTCGTCCGATCGCTTGGCCGACTCGGGCGTGATAGGACCCTCAGTCGCTTCTTCTCCATCGGCGATGTCTGCCTCTGCCGTCGGGACGGACTCCGCAGTCTCTTCCGTGTTCGCCTCTGGTGTTGGGGACGCCTCAGCCTCGGACTCGGGCTCGGGCTCAGCAACTGGCGCTATTGCGGGCTTATCGAGCACGACGCCAATATTAAACGGCCCCCCGGCGGCCTGTTCGGTGTTGACGTCTAGCTCACCTGTTTCTGAGATGGATTCGGCAAATGTCTGGGGGTCGGTAATCAGCAGCGGCGTCGCTCGAACGCCGGGCCGTTCTGCTAGCAGAACGGGACGCGCCACCGGATAGAAGGACCGACCATTGTTAAAGTCGTCAGTAATCGGGTGGCTGCCGTATGCCGTCACCAGCGGTGCCGCCGGCCCCAGCCCGGCAATTTGCCCCCTGCCAGAGGTATCAACAATCAGCCGATCGTCTAGGGTAATGCCCCAGTCGGCTAACAGTGGTTCCAGTCCGGTTTCTACCTGGGGGTCTACCATCAGCAGCACGCTACCGCCTGCAGTCAGATAGTTTTCGAGCAGCTTTTGCTCGGGTTCAAACAGGGCCTGCTGGGGCGCGGCAATCACGATGGCAGAGGCATCGCTGGGAATCACCCCCGTATCCGCCAGGTCCAGGGCTTCTACCGTAAAATTTTCATCCTCTAGTGCCAGGGCCGCCTGGGCATAGCCAGTGGCGCTGCCGTCGATAGGGTACTCGCCGTGTCCCTGCAAGAAGTACACCGTCGCCGAGTTGGTCTCACCAAGCTGATCAAGCTTGTTGGTCAAGTCCCGCTCAGACAGACGCTCTTGCCCCAGTCGCTGGACAAAGATTTCTTTGTCGCCCACCTGCAGGTACACCTCGCCCGGGGCAGAAATTTCGAACTGTTGGGCAGTCTGCGGGTCTTGAAAGGGGTTGATGACTTCGTAGGTGATGTCGGCGTTGTAGCGCCGGTAGCTTTCAAGGAGTTCTTGATCCGTAGGGTTCAGCGCCTCGTCAAACACATACACGGTCACAGGCTGGGCCAGGTTTTTGGCAACCGCCTGCGACTCGGGGGCCAAGGTGTAAAGCTGGTTTTCGGTCAGGTCAAGGCGCTGGTCGTAGCGCGCCCCAACAAAGTTGACCAGACCCAGAATGGCAATCACTGATAGGGTGGCTACCACCGCATTGGTGCCGCTCTGGGTCGAACGACTGCGCCAGAACTGGCCCCAGTGATAGCCGCCCAGCACCAGACTGGCCGCCATCAAAACGAGCCCGCCAATGACTAGACCCAGCGGCAGCACGGTCCAGCCATTGAGCAGGCCCACCACCAGTCCAGCGGTCATCACCGCCAGCCCAGGCCAGATCAGATAGCGAAGATAGCGCTGAGAAGACAGGGTTTTCATAGAGGATACCTTCCTTAACTGCGCTGGAAGCGGAGTGCTTCGATGGACTGAGCGGTTAGAAACAGGCCCAGCACGACGTAGGACAAAAACAGCACGACGCCGCTGGTGTCGAAAATGCCTTGAATAAAGTCGTCGTAGTGATTCAACACCGACAGGTGTGCCAATGCATCACCGGCTGGTCCCGGTACGGCCTCTGCTGCCCCTTCGACAATCCACAGCACCAGCATCAGGCCAAACGTCATCATCGCCGCGAGCACAGTGCTTGAGGTCAGCGAAGACACAAACATGCCCAGCGATAAGATACTGGCGGCTAGTAACAGTAGCCCTAGATGCCCGATCAGCAGCGGCGGCAGCTTGAACGGCGGGTCGGCGGCACTGACAATCAGTAGTTCACAGACCAGCAGGGGCAGCGTCATCGTCGTGAAGAAGGTTACCACCCCCAGCAGTTTGCCCAGCGCTACCGCCCAGTTGGTCACGGGTGAAGTTGCCAGTAGCTCCAGCGTGCCTTGCTTCCGCTCCTCGGTGTAAAGCCCCATCGAGAGCATCGGCAGCACAAACATCGATAGCGACCCCAGAATCCCAAGGAAGCTACGCACCAGTTCATAGGCCATGTCAGTCGGAGGGGCTGGAATTTGCCCCTGGTCGATGACCGCTTGTTGAAACAGCAGCCCCTGAGGACCAAAGACCAGCAGTGCCAGCAGTACCCCGGCCAGCAGCCAAAAGACGGTAGCCACGCCGTAGGCGAGTGGTGACCCAAAGTAGCCCTGCAGCTCTCGCCGGTAGATTGCTAGCACATTGCTTACGCCAACTCGCAGACTATTCATGGGCGGTCTCCTCACTGTGAGCATCGGTGTTGGGAGCGTCAGGCTTGGGCGGCTCCAGCGGTTTTTCTGAAGCCTGGTTGGCTGCTTTAGTCAGCGTTTCTAGCTCGGTGGCAGGGTCAGTGGATTCTGCGGTTTCGTCGGTTGCCTCAGACGGAACCGCATCTGACATGGTGAGATTGATAAACACGTCTTCCAGGCTGACGCGACTGCGGGTGAGTTCGTAGAGGCCCAGGTTGGCATGGACGAGGGCGGTTGCGATCGCACCCCCCGGATCGCTCCCGGATACGGCCACGGCCTGCAGTCGATGATGGCCGTCCGCCACGTCCTCACGGGGCAGCACCTCCACCGATTCCACGGGGTCTAGCGCTGCTAGCACCGACTTGGCCTGGTCTAGCTCGCCCTGGACCTCAATCACGTAGCCCAACTGTCCGGCCAGTTGCGATCGCAAGTTTTCTGGGGTGTCAGTTGCAACGATCCGACCCCGGTTAATGATGGCAACGCGATCGCACGTAGCGCTCACCTCCGGCAAAATGTGGGTCGAGAGAATGATCGTGTGCTGCCCGGCCAGCTTCTTGATCAGATTCCGCACGTCAATAATCTGGCGCGGGTCCAGCCCCACCGTTGGCTCGTCCAAAATAATCACAGGTGGGTCGTGGACGATAGCTTGGGCAATGCCCACCCGCTGACGAAAGCCCTTAGATAGCTTGCGAATCAGTACCTTGCGCTTTTCGCCCAGGTTGCAGCGCTGGATTGCCGAATCAACCTGCACTTCCCGGCTCCCTGCCGGAACGCCCTTGATCCGCGCGACAAAATATAGAAACCCCTCCACCGTCATATCCGGGTACAGCGGCGGACTCTCGGGCAAGTAACCAATTCGCTGCCGCACTGCCATTGAGTCGGTGTGAACCTCGCAGCCCGCTACCTGAGCTGTGCCACTGGTCGCGGGCAGGTAGCCTGACAAAATCCGCATTGTCGTCGTTTTTCCCGCCCCGTTCGGCCCCAGAAAACCCAGAATCTCTCCCGGCTCGACGCGAAACGACACGTCTTGAATTGCCACGGTTGGCCCGTAATTTTTGCTGAGCGCATCGACTTCAATCATGGCCCTACCCGTTCATCGACTGACCATTGTGCCATCGACGGGGTAAAATCGACGGACTAAATTACCAGCGTTTCGTCCTCTTCTTCAGAATTCGTGAGCGATTCCCCTGATAGTTCATCGAGTAAAAGCCCTGCTCGCAAAGCCGCCGCTGACAGCGAAGAGATTCAGGCACCCCAAGGCCCCGGCGCGGGCGTTACTTTTCTGTATTACTTCGTCGGTACCGCCCTAGTGAGTGCCCTCTTGGCCCGTCAGGTGCTGCACGTACCCTTTGCCTCGGGTATTCCAAATCAGCTCGGTAGCGTTGTGGGGCTGCTGGGTGGGCTGATCGGCACCTACTTCAACGCCAACAAAACGCTAGAGCTACCCATGCGCGGCCAAAAGGCACTGATGAATCGCCTGACGCCGATTCTCACAGACATGGGCTACAGCCCGATTGAACGACCCGATTTAGAGAACACAGTCGTATTCGCTCGCGAGCAGTGGCGGGGCCGGTTTTCCGGCAAAATCTACATCACTTTCGCAGGCAAAACCGCCCTTATTAACAGCCGGGCGGTGCATATCCGAGCGTTGAGTCAGCGGGTGAAGGGGTAGTGCCCAAGAAACAAAAGTTTCCCCATCTAGTCGGCTCTAAATGGACCTCGAAGCAAAAGGTGTCTGGCTGGCGGCACTTCCAGGTAACGAACCGTAAAAACGAAGGCGGCTGGGTATTTGCTGAGCTGGTGGCGGCCTGTGACCCCAGCGTGCGCTTTTGGCTCAATGCTAAACTGCTCAAGAATCGTCAGCTTTGGACGGCAGGCTGGCAGCCGCTGAATTAGAAGCCCGCAAGGGAAAATACGTCCTCAGACTCAGTAACCCACCCTAACCATTTGGCCTGCCCGGCTTTTGCGCGGCTGAATGTCGTCCTGAATGAGGGTTATTCAGCCGCTGAAAATTAGAAATAGCGTTAAGATTAGCTAAGACCCGCCGTCGCCAACTCCCAACAGATTGTGTCAGACGCCAATACCCCCGAACCCGCACTGATCAAAGCAGTCCTCGCGCCATTGCTCGAAGATTTCCAGTACTGGTTCGATCGCTCGATTACGCTGCTCAAATCCGAAGAGATTACATCCTTGGGCGATGGAGAGCAGCAAAATCTGCTAGAAAGGGTACAGCAGGCGCAGCAGCAGGTGAGTGCGGTGCAAGCCCTCTCGTCTGCCACCGGCAACCAAACGGGGGTTGATATGCCTTTGATGATGACCTGGCACCAGCTTGTACAAGAATGCTGGCAAGTCTCTGCCCGTTTTCGTCAGCAGACCCAGGCCGCCGACCCGTCCGCATCCGAGCCCACCGCTGGGTAACCGCGCTCCTCCACCACCATGTTGCACTTACTCTACATTTTCGCCTTTACAGTGCTGGCGGTTTTGGCCGTCGCCAACCTTATTCGCAACCTCATTAGCTTAGGTATCGAGGCCCGCCGCCCCGGTAGCGTCGCGCCAGCAGGCATGGCCGCCCCACGTGCCCGTCGCCCCGTTCCGCATCCTGAGCTAATAGACGACAACGGCAACGTCTCAGATGAGCCGCTGCTGGTGATGCGCTCCATCTCGATCAAAGACGCCCGCGAGCAGCTAGACGCCATCTTTGAAGCGTCTGGCGGCGGTGCTGTGGATGACAGCAAGGAAGACTGAAGGACTGCTAGGGTTCTAAAGGACTGGAAGAAAGCAGCTTCCTATCAGCAGCGCTGTTAAGACCGCTGCGGCTTTGATGGCATTGGAGTGAGCGATCTTTCTTCGCTTACGAAACCACAACCATAAGGGAATGAACGTAAACAAGCTGTCCCACTGCAGTTCCTAGCGTAGTTCGGTAGATAATGTATGGGGTCAGGATTTCTTCTGCTGATCTCCCTCCAAGTCCTGGGCCTCCGTCGATGTCGGTGAAGGCTCCCATTAGATCGATATTCCACGTCAGCACGCAGAATAGACAAAAGTTCAGAAAGAGGACGATGGCAAACCACAATACCGTCGCTGCATCGCTGGAAGGTGGCTCTTTCTGTTTCACAATCCGTAGCCCAGCATAACAAGGAAGCAAGAACCGCTCAGTGAGCGGTTTATAGCTGCTGCAAGCACGATACCTTTTTGAGTGCCTGTGTGACCGTTATGTTTGGCCCCCCAAATGAAGGAAATGGCGTAGGTTAACTCAACTAAAGACCACCCCCAAACGCAATCAAAAAGCAGGGGCCGCTAATCAGCCCAGTGACGGCAGCCGTGATCACAATGCCTTTGAAAAAACCGCGATGCCCCTGACGCTTTGCCCTTAGCGCTAGCGGAATCACATAGGGCAGCTGGTAGATAGAGACGCCTGTAAACGCAAATACCACTGCGCTGAGGCCAGGGCAAACGCATACTCAGACATTGAGGACTTTGAGTAGGTAATCGTTGTCCCATCCAGCCTTGAGCCGTTTGGCT
>JBCBWI010000023.1:0-70706 GCA_039817185.1 Cyanobacteria bacterium J06648_16
AGGAAACGAGGTAAAGCACTGCTTGGAAGTCTTCTGAAGACTGTGCTTGCCTAGCTCCTTGAAACACCGATTGAGCCTTTGGTAAATCTCCTGAAGAAAAATAGATAAAGGGTTGGCTCGGTTAGCGCTGGCCACTTTTCCTAGGACGGTACTGTTGTCCCTTGGGACTCACTGCAGGCTGCAGTAAAGTCGCAGCGCATTTCTTTCGGTCTGCGTTTCGCGAAACGCTTGTCTGGCTTCCTCAGACACCTGCTCGTACGTTTCGCGAACGGCGGACGTGAGAATAATGCTGCCATCCGCTTCCATAAAGGTGGTCTCTGTCAGAGTAAGCTCACCAGAATGGCGATATAACCGGACGAGCTGGTCTCGATGGTCACCCAAGGTAGAGTCTTTTACAGCTAGCTCGTCTAACCGGTCTGCCAGCGTAATCAGGGACTCCCCCTGTTCTACCTGAGCCACTTTGGTCGTGCCGATCAGGGAGGGCTGATGTTGAATCAGTATTTCCTGCATCTGGTAGCATTCGGTGGCCACATCGGGACTACAGCCCTGAGTAAGGACCGACAGCAGTAGTAATCCGTAGTCTCTGAGTGCTACTGGGCGTAAAAGCCCATCAAGTATTGATAGACTAGGAAAAATCGTCTATAGACTCCCTTATCCGTATACTGATAGGCGTATTGTGCCCAGATGCCTGCCCAGACGCACCTGAGTACATCCTCGGACAGCCCCTGTGAAATGTAAGCGCTCCTCAAAGCATTTGTGCCTGAACGCGGGCCACAACGCACTCTATGCTTGAGAGACACGGATACTCTGCTCCTGAGCAGTGTGGCAAAAGCTATGTTAAGGCTTCACCAAGTCTGTGCAAAGAAAGACAAAATCTGAGCGTCTTCACCGGAAGCACCTCGTCTATTTAGAACAGTTGAACAGAGTCCTAAGCAAATATACGGAGGTCCGTCCGTGTCTGGGACTGCCTCCACCAATTAGGAGCTTTATATGCCTCGTGTTTATCTGATTTCAGCGCTGTTCGCGGGTGGCCTGCTAATTCAGCCGGTTTATGGTCAGTCAGTGACCTCCGGTGATGGCAGTACGCAGATTAATCAGATCGGTGGGCAGTACGACATTACGGGTGGCATCGCCTCACCTGATGAGCAAAACCTGTTTCATAGTTTTAATCAGTTCGGGCTTTCGGCAGGGGAACTGGCCAACTTTCTGACCCAGCCCGAGGTTCTAAATGTTCTGGCTCGCGTGAACGGGGGCGATCCGTCCATCATCAACGGCACGCTGCAGATATCGGGGTCGTCGGCCAACTTGTTCTTGCTGAACCCCAGCGGCGTGCTGTTGGGGCCAGACGCGGTTCTGAATCTGCCTGGAAACCTGACGGCGACTACGGCGGACGGGGTGGGCTTCGGCGACGGCGACTTTGACGTGTTTGGCCCCCCTGACTACGCAGCGCTGACGGGTGCGCCCCAGTCACTGCTGTTTCGGGTGGATGCCCCAGGGTCGGTCGTAAATGCGGGTGATCTGCAGCTGGCGGACGGTCGTTCGCTAGTGCTGGCGGGCGGTACCGTATTGACTACAGGGTCAGTGGCGGTGAGCGGGGGCGAGGTTGCGATCGCAGCGGTCCCTGGCACCCAGCTTGTACGCCTGAGCCCTACCGGAAGCATTCTCAGCTACGAGGTTGCCCCTGGCGATGCGGGCAGCACTGTTACCCCACTGTCCCTGCCCGAGCTGCTGACCGGGTCTGGCCTCGAAACAGGTGCAACTGTCACTGCCGACAATACGGTAGAAGTGGCTCAGGTCGCGATTCCGACTGAGGTCGGGACCGTCATTGTATCGGGCCGTCTGGATGTGTCCGACGCGGACGGGACCGGCGGTACGCTGGCGATTCTGGGGGATACGACTGGGGCCGTGGGCGCTCTGCTGACGGCAGCGGGGACCGAGGGTGGCCAAGTCTACATCGGCGGTAGCCAGGTCGGTGCGGGACCGTTGCCCAACGCTGACGTTACCTACATTGATGCCGCGTCTGTTATTGACGCCAGCGGCAGCGAAGTCGGGGGCGAGATTGTTGTTTGGGCCAACCAGGCGACTCGTGTGGAGGGGCAGCTGCTCGCTACGGGCGGCCTACAGGGGGGTTTTGTTGAAACCAGCAGCCTGGGCGACTTGTCCGTAACCCGAGCGCCAGATACTAGTTCAGTGGGGGGAATCGCCGGAACCTGGCTGGTGGACCCGCTGAATTTGACCATTGGGGGTGCTGAGAATAACGTCAGCGGTGCTTCACCCTTTGAGCCCACGGGCGATGGGGCGCGGCTGGCAGTCGCTACCCTGATCGAAGCGCTTAACGGTGGTGGGGAAGTCATCGTGACCACAGTGGGAACGCCAACGGCAGAAGCGGGCAACATCACCATCGAGGAACGGATTGATACCTCATTCCTATCGGCGGCGGCCACGCTTTCGCTAGAGGCTGCTGGCAGCATTATTTTTGAAGCGCCCATTGCCCCTGAGGACACTACCCCGCTAGTGCCCCTGAATCTGCGGCTGATTGCCGATGCTGACGGGACTGGAGATGGGCAGGTCGTTATTGCGGGTCTCCCCGATTTCGTTGCTATTGACACCAACGGCGGCGATCTGACCATTGAGGCAAACAGTAGTGAATTGGAGGGGGGCGCAAGTGCGATCGCACTGACGGGCAACTACTCTATTCAGACGACTGCTGGATTCTCGGGTTTGCCAGGGGGCGATATCACCCTACGAGGCACTGCGAGTGATGGCATTGGCGTTCAGATTGGTCCCAATGTCTTTATCGATACCGGCGGCGGCGATTTTATTGTTGAGGGCAACAGTACAGAAAATGTTGGCGTTCAAATAGAGGGCTTTGTCGATGTTTTTGGATTTGAAGGCATTGGCAACATTGACATCGACGGTAGCAGCCCAACCACCGGCATTCTGGTAGAGAGCGGCCTATTTGCCAATCAAATCACGCTGGATAGCGACAGCGATATTGTGGTTGATACGCTGGAAGCCGAAGGTGACATTGAGGTAACGGCTGATCGGTTTTTCCGAGCCACAGGTGAAGACTTCCTGGGCGGTGAAATTGGTCCATTTATCGGATACAGCATCCTCAGCGATGGCGGCTCGGTCACTATCGAACATGGGGGGAATGGGGCTACCCCCTTCGAGGTGGGCGACAGCGAAACCAACGGCACTCAGTCATCCATTCGCACGGCTACCAATGCGATTGAACCCGACCAGTCTTTTTTAGAAAGTGAGATACAGGGTAATATCTCGATTCTGACCGCAGATTCGGTTACGCCGATTGAAGATCCCGAATCTCCTTCGGGTGACCCTACGGTAACGCTTCCCAACTGCACGGTTGATTGTTCGACGACGCCCACCTTCAGTAGTGGGAGCCCTACTGTTACGGTTGACCAGGGCGATACGCCCCCTCCGCTGACCGTAGTCAGAACAGATGAGGGAGATGTGTTTGGCAAGCTGGTCAATCGAAACGCTAACTATACAGATGAATTCGTCAGCTACTTGGGACTGAATGAAGAAGACTTTCCCCAGCCTGACGTTGATGAGTTGCAGGAGTATTTGACGCTAGTGGCTGAGGCGACGGGCATTCGCCCGGCAATTGTCTATGTCTCTTTTGTTCCCGAAAGCATTTCTCCTGCCGATGTGGAACAGCCAGCGGGCGGTAAGGCTACAACCGATGTTGACCAAGCTTTGCCTGCCGGGCGTCTCTCTCAACCCGGCGATATTCTAGAGCTCATTCTGGTGACGCCAGATGCGCCGCCGATACGCAAAACGGTATCTATTCCACAGGCGCAAGTACAGCGGGTTGCCAGCCAGTTCCGTAGCGAGGTGACCAACCGGACGCGAGTCAGAGGGCGAACTTATCTGAGACCGGCCCAGCAACTGCATAGCTGGCTGATTGACCCGATGAGTGAAATCCTGACCGAGGCGGAGATTGGCAATCTTGCCTTTGTGATGCCTGCTGGCCTGCGATCGCTGCCCGTATCGGCTCTGCACGACGGCGACTCGTTTTTGATTGAGCGCTACAGCGTGGGGCTGATGCCCAGCGTCAGCCTGACCGATCTGCGCTATGTCGATGTGCGTAATTCAGAAGTGCTGGCCATGGGGGCGTCCAGCTTTAGCGACCAGCCTGCCTTACCCGCCGTCCCGATTGAGCTACAGGCCATTACCGAGCGCATCTGGCCGGGTGAGTTTCTGTTGAATGAGACATTTACGCCCGATCTGCTTGTTTCCAGCCGCGAACAAACGCCCTACGGCATCGTGCATCTGGCGACCCACGGCGAATTCAAATCGGGCAATATCGACAACTCTTACATTCAGTTTTGGAACCAGCGGGTGGGCATTGACCAGGTGCGATCGCTGGGGTTAAATAACCCGCCGGTTGAGCTGATGGTGCTGAGCGCCTGTCGCACCGCTCTGGGCAACAATGAAGCCGAGCTGGGGTTTGCCGGTCTGGCCGTGCAGGCCGGGGTAAAAACTGCGCTGGCCAGTCTGTGGAAGGTCGATGATGTGGGGACCGCAGGCATGATGACCCAGTTTTACAGCAGCCTGCGCGAAGAACCCATCAAAGCCGAAGCGCTAAGGCAGGCCCAGCTGGCAATGATCCAAGGTGAGATTCAGGTCAAGAATGATCAGATGCGCTGGTCAGGGGGTGAGATCGCGCTGCCCACCCCACTCAAAGGGGCCAGCAGTGAAGACTTTAACCACCCGTTCTTCTGGGCGTCGTTCACGGTGATTGGGAGCCCGTGGTAAGCCATCGGTCAGTGGGTTGTTAATGTCAGCTTACTCCTCTGCCTCGGAAGATGGGCTGTTGTCCTGGGGGGTGGGCTGACCGGGCGGCAACAACAAGGGCGCGTAGGGCTGTAGGGTTCTGTTGCGGGTGGGCTGGTCGAGCCAAACGAGCCCTGCGCCAGCGGCTTCGGCCAGGGTGCTGATCAGTCGATAGCAGAGGACGCCGCTGAGAATTTGACCAACGGGCAGCTGGCCGTTGAGGAGTGCGATCGCAACCGCCTCAAAAACGCCAATGCCGCCGGGCGCACCCGGAACCACCAGCCCTAGTAGCCAAGCGGCACTAAAGGCTCCCAGCACGGGGAGTAGCTGTGCTGGCGCCAGCGGCTGCAGGGCTGCAAGGGTAATCACAAACCCCAGCCCTCGGATGAGCACAAACCCTAGTTCACCTAAGAATGCCTTGATGGGATACCGCTGGAGCTGCTCTCGGCCCAGAGGCTGGCCCTTTAACCGCGACTGGCTCAATCGTTTGAGCAGCGGGTTGAGCAGGTAGGGATGGACGCCCGCCAATACGAAAAGCAGCCCTAGCAGCGGCCAGCCCCCCAAAAACTGCCAGCTCCCGACGGCAACCAACACCAGCGCCCCGGCTGCCATCAGTAACGGTTCCAGTAAGACGCCCACTGTCGCACCCCCCAGAGAAGCGCCTGCGGCCTGCAGCGCTCTGACTCGCCCGTAGAAGTGCCAGACATTACCCGGTATGTACTTCGCCAGGTTGGTTTTCAGATAGATGGCTGTCGTCCACAGCCCCCCCACTTGAATATCCAGCGCCTGCAAAATCCAATGCCAAACCCAGCCCGACCAGATGTGCGCCAACAGCGTCACTCCTAGCGCTATGACCAACCCGGCCCAGGTCGCGGGAGTGGTCTGCACCTCGGCCATGGCCAGCCAGTTCTCTCTGACCGTGGTGAACAGAAAAAATAGCGCCGCCCCTAGTACCAGCCATCGCAGATAAGGTTTAATCCGACGAATAAAGGACATAGCGCTCAGAGAATAGGCAGGAAGGCGTCAGGGAAAGTAATGGAATGGCTCAGGGGGCGTCAAACAGAGAGCAGCTAACGCTGGGGAATAACATCACGGCGGGTGGCGATGGGTGAACCGGTGGGCTGATAGCTCCGCGTCACCCGACCGCATCCTCGCAGCTGCTCGTAGTAGCGTTGGCTAACCGGATGGGATAGATCCCGCAGTGAATCGACGCCGATACCGTTGCGGCCCTGGTCTTTGCCTGAGCTGTGAAGGTAGCGGCCCTGGCTCTGGTGAAGGGCAACGTGGGTCGTCCGCTCAGGGGTGCCAAAGAAAATCAGGTCTCCCGGTTGCAGGTCGGGCACTGCAATCGGCTGGGCAAAGGCTTCCTGCTGGTAGGAATCGCGCGGTAGCCAGATGCCCGCGGCCGCAAAAGCCGCCTGGGTCAACCCGGAACAATCGTAGTTGGGGGCGACCGTCCCACCCCAGTGGTATTCGTTGGGAACGGCCATCGCGGCTTGAGCGAACGCAAGGACTTGGGGTATGCGGGCCTGAATGTCAGCTGCCGTCAGCACTGGGGCAATGTAGGGTTTAGACTCCCGGCTAAGCGCCTCGATCTTAGACAGGGGCAGCCAGCCCGGGTAGTCATCTTCGCAGAGGCGAATGTAAATGGCCTGATCCGCTACCACTTCTAGCACGCTGAGCTGCCGACCGGCGGCAGCCTGGGTTACCAGTCCGTTTCCGGTCGCGGTTTTGTAGAGATCAAGGGTGCGATCGCACCGAAAACAACCGGTCTGTCCGATCACCGCCATTACATCGTTGATTAAAGCCACGGTTGATCTCCGTTTCCCCTGCGCTCCAAGCTTATCAACATTTCTTTACCCCGAAAAATGACTTTTGCCATCAGGGGATGGGTTTCCTGACGCTACCCTTCTGACCGCCCTGGCTACCCCAAGCGGCCCTTGACAGCCGACAATAGGGCCATACTGTAATGCTAGCTACCAAAGCTCATGATCACGACCCTCTCACCTCAGTTCACCCCCCCGTTCGCCATTGACGAGACCCTGCGCCGTCACTACGATCCGCTCGACTTACCCGAGCGACTGCTGCTCGGACCTGGCCCGTCGAATGCCAATCCTGCCGTCGTTGCGGCCATGAATCGGCAGCCCATTGGCCATCTAGACCCGCTCTATCTGGACCTGATGAACGAAGTGCAGGACATGCTGCGCTACGCCTGGCAGACGCACAACGAGATGACGCTGCCCATCAGCGGCACCGGTTCGGCGGCAATGGAAGCAACGCTGGCAAACGCAATCGAGCCGGGTGACAAGGTACTGGTTGGGGTGAATGGCTATTTTGGTCATCGCCTGGTGGACATGGCCGGACGCTACCGGGCCGAGGTGGTCACGATCGGTAAACCCTGGGGTGAGGTGTTTAGCCTGTCTGAGCTGAGAACGGCGCTCGCAGAACACCGACCGGCCATTCTAGCCCTGGTCCATGCCGAAACCTCTACAGGCGCACGCCAGCCCTTAGAAGGCGTAGGCGATCTGTGCCGTGAGTACGACTGCCTGCTGCTGATTGACACGGTGACGAGTCTCGGCGGCGTGCCCATTTTCCTGGACGAGTGGAAGGTTGACCTGGCCTATAGCTGCAGCCAAAAGGGACTCAGCTGCCCTCCCGGCAGTTCTCCCTTTACCATGAGCCCGCGCGCGCTCGAAAAGCTGGATCGCCGCCAAACCAAGGTGGCCAACTGGTATCTGGATATGTCGATGCTGCGCAACTACTGGGGGGACGACCGCAAATACCACCATACCGCCCCCGTCAACATGACCTACGCCATCCGCGAAGCCCTGCGTCTGCTGATGGAAGAGGGGTTAGAATCCGCCTGGCAGCGCCATCAAACTACGGCAGAACAGCTGTGGGCGGGACTCGCTGACTTGGGGCTCACCTGCCACGTCCCCCAGGAATACCGACTGCCGACCCTGACCACCGTGCGCGTGCCTGAGGGCGTCGATGCTAAAGCGGTCACCCGCCAGCTGCTGAACGAGCACAATCTAGAAATCGGTAATGGCCTGGGTGAACTCGGCGGCAAGGTTTGGCGGATTGGCCTGATGGGGTACAACAGCCGACCGGAGAATGTGGAGCGGGTGCTAGCGGCCCTCAGTGCGGTTCTGGGCTAATCCTTAAAGCTGCATTCTACGGTAATGGTCAAGTTACTCTGTGCCGTGCCCTTGGTCACATAGGGCACGCCCGCCTCCCCGCCAATTTGGATGCCAAACTGCAGGGTGACTTTTTCGACGTTAGCGGTGGCCAGTTCTTTAAAAGCTTTGAGGGTATGGGTTGTGTAGGTGCGAATCGTGCCCTCGACTGCCTGAAAGCTCTGGGTGATCGCTGCGGTCCCGGCCGTGGCCAGGGCCCCAGGCGAGCCGCCGATCCCTTTTTGGCCGCCGCGCTTACGTTCGATGGGGACCGTTGAGGGGGCTGGAGTGTCGGCGACCAGCGTCTCGTCCTCGGTGGCTTCGATATAAATTTTGGTTCCGTCTTCCAGCTCGATGGGCACAATTTTGGACACTGCGCAATTCTCCTTAAGTAGATGCCGCCTCAGTATTCCCAGCGATGTCTAAGAAACAGCAGGCCAGATTAGATTGTCGGCCCAGAGCGGGGGCGGGCAGTGGGCGGGCAGTGGGCAGTTAGTGGGCGGCTATCCTCACCGCAAACCGGCTGGCCCAGGTTAGAGATAATTATCTATAACTAAAGAAGACGTTTGCCGAGCCAGCCCATGAGTGACACCCCACTGTACGCTGCAGAAGATGCGCAGAGAATTTTGCAGCTTGCGATCGCAAAGGACACCGAATCGGGCGAACTCAGCCGCGCTCAGCTGGTCGAGATTGCGGGGGAACTGGGCATCGCGGCCAGTACGCTCTATGCTGCCGAGCGAGAGTGGCTCGGGCTGAAGGGCGAGCTGGCTGAGCAGCAAGACTTTCAGGCTTATCGACGGCAAAAGTTCAAGCATCACCTGGTTCGCTACGGCATCGTCAATGGCTTTTTTGTGCTGATCGACCTGCTCTTGGGCGGGGGGTTGGGGTTCTCGCTCTACATTGCCCTATTTTGGGGCATTGGGCTTTCGCTGCAGGCGTGGAAAACTTCCCAGCGCGAAGGGTATCGGTATCAAAAGGAATTTGAGCAGTGGAAGCGCAAGCGACTGATGCAGCGCTCCGTGGGTAAGCTGGTCAGCCGCGTCAATCGGCTATTGGGTGCCTGATTACTGTACAAAAACCTGAGGTAAGCTCAGCAGATTGGCGGTTGTCTAGGGCCTGACGAAAATGGCACTATCGGATTAATGACCGGTTGGTTGTGTTTCCCAAGACAGATCGTCCAAGCTAGATTAAACGGGTAGAGCTGCCGACACTTCAGGTAGACCTACCCGTTTACTTTTTGCCGGTTGCGCCAGTCTGGTTATAGAACGCGTCATGACTCATCAGCCCAGCCGGTTTGTCCAGGTCTGTCAAAATCGCACTTGCCTGCGCAGTTACTCAGACAAAGTCCTGACTTGCCTGCAAGCAGCGGTCCCCGAAGACGTGGTGGTCGTTGCCAGCGGTTGCCTGGGGCAGTGCGGGGCGGGTCCCATGGTCCGGGTCGAACCCGACAATATTTGGTACTGCCGAGTGAGTACCCGGCAGAACGTGCTTGACATTGTCCAACAGCATTTGCGGGATGGGCAGCCCTTGCGACGACTGATGCACCCGCGCATTCACGCTTATTATGAGCCGCAAAATGAGCCGCAAACGCCGCAATAGCTGCCGCCGATAGCCTTTCCAATGAGCGCCCCTGAGCGCCCCAATGAACGCCCCCAGCGAGTACCCATACCCAACCTGTGCTCGCGTCGGTTACAACTAGGGAGTGATAGTCGGTCTATCGTAGATCGTCCTGTAGACAGATGCCTGGGCTAGAAGAAAGAACTGTGGCCACCGGGAGTGGAGTGCAGAGCAATGTCGGTTTATCAAAGTTATTTGTCCGTGGTGACGCGGGCGTCGGGATATGCGATCGCAGTTGTCCGGCCCAAGGATGACACCCATGCCGTGCTGGGCAGTAGCCAATTTGACGGTCCCTACGATCCCCTACACCTGCTGGGCTATACCGCCGGGCTCTGGGAAGCCGCTGTCAACCAGCCCCGTGCCCGTCAGGGACTGCATCCCATTGGCCCCCACTGTCTGCTGTGCAACCACGATGCCGACATTGATTTGATTAATCAGATGCTCAAGCAAACTGGCGGTAGCGGTGCCCTCGAATCACAGCAGTTTGACGTGGCTGTTCCCCAGGTCGAAGCGGCTCTCCAAAGCATTCGCCATCAGGTCGAAACCGGTCGTTTGGTCGTAGCACTACAGCTATTGGAGCAAATTCACATTGGCCTAGCGTCCGTCGATTCCCTCGATCCACACACCGACTTCTCTGACGTTTCGTTAAAGCTGGCCGCCATTCTTCAGGTGATTGCCTACGAACAGGCCGGTGCATCTCGAACGACAGAAGCAATCGCCCAGCTTCCTGAGCGCCTGGCTGTCGATATACCGTCCCCGCCCCCGCCTGGCTGGTTTGGACGGTTCTATCGCTGGTTGAAATCAGGCTAGCCCTAACTCGCCATGGAAATTTGACTGCTCACCGCCTCGGGCTCCGCAATGCAGATAGTCCAGAACTGCTTATTGGCAAGTAATACCGACTGGTCCTGGCGTTCGGCCAGCTGGGCAATGATTTGAATCACCGCCGTCGCCGTGGGTTCTTTTCGAAAAATACTGTAGTAGTGCTGCTGAAACTCGATACCTGGAATCGCTTTATCGAGATCCGGCACGTTGAGGCTACAGCTACGAAACTGTTCCTTCGCGACCAGCACATGACACGAGGCCGGTTCGGGGCGATATTCCATCAAATTAGCAAAACTATGGGGAAATGCGTCGGGTTCCTCGACCCAAAGGCTGTATCCCTTGGGCGTCTGGACGAGGGCGACCCCATTTTGATTGTAAGAAAGCTTAGTAATCAGCGTTAACGCCTGCTGTGCTTGAGAAACCGTGCGAAAGAAGCTGTAATATCGTTCACCCAGTCGAATCGCCGGCAGGGGCTTGGCCTCATCAGGGAGAACAATGCGACAGGTCGCGTACTGATCGCGAGACAGGAGAGCTGTAAAGGGAATCGGAACTTGCATGGCTGAGATTCAGAGGTGAGTGGGCATTTACCTTTTAGAGTTCCCGGCTGACCTGGGTCGCTAACGCGATTTTCATCAACTGTTAAACTAGGCAGGGCATGGCCATCTCCAAACATTAGCAACGAATGCTGTTATTCCTATCGGGGGCTTAGTCGGGGGAACGTCTAGGCCAAACCCGCACTGAGAGAAATGTGGTTACGTAAATCACCCAGAAGAAGTTCCCCTGCTTAAAGGACCAGGTTTCGGTGATGTTGTAGAAGAGCATCAGCAATACCATCGCCAGTGGCCAAAAGTCTTCAGGCTGGCTGGCCCGGTAGGCGCGCTTAAAGGCCAGAACAGCTGTGCTGAGGTAGCCAGCAAAAAAGATAATCAGCCCCACAATGCCAATATCCAACCAGATATCAATCAGGCCGTTGTGGGCGTGCGCCGGGACAAAGCTGCGGTGAATAACGCGACCGACTTCGACTGCTTGAGGGTTCCCATCTTGCCAAAAGGCTTCTAGACCGTAGCCAATCCAGGGGCGCTGCCAGATTTGTTCCATCGTGCCCGCCCAGATGGTAGTGCGGCTAGACATGGTCGGGTCTTTGCCCAAAGCTGCCGTAATATCGAACCAATAGGTGATAATCAGCCCGCCCACAAAGAGCAGAAGAAACACCAAAATATCTGAAACTAGAACAGTACGTTTACCCTGCCAGCGGTAGCGCTGAAATGCCATAATGCACAGCAGCAGCACCAAAAATACAATCAGCCCTGTCTTTGACGAGGAGAGTAAAATCAGGCCAATAGTAGCGACCACACCAATACGCGCTAGCCGCTGTTCAAATCGATGGGTATTGTAAAGGCTCAATACAAAATACACCAGCAACGTGATGGTGCCCATCCCTGAAAAAGCGTTCTTCTCAGCATAGATACCCTGCCATGCCACCTCTCCATTGATGGGGCTCACGTGGACGCCCACAGAAGGGATAGCAACCGCATAAAATAGTGACAGCAGTGCCACAATTGCCAGCGCAATCCCCGTCAGCCGCAGCTGCTGCCGGATATTGAATCGTGAGGCAAAGTACACGCAGAAGCACGTATAGGGAACAATCTGGCCTTTAATGCTGAGATAGGTCGCTTCCGGGTAGAGCGACCAAAAAATTGAGAAGCACATGAACAGCAGCAGCAGCCACATCAGCCGCCCTTGCCTGATCACGGCCAGACTGTTGCGCCAGCGCATCGCTAGCAGCAGCCCGCTCCCCATCAGCACCGAGTAGCGCATGAGGGAAAACAGTGTGGGGCTACCCAGAACGGTTTCCATCCCCCCGGTAAAGAACAGGACTGAGTAAATGCAGAACAGGCTTTCGCCCAGCGCAAATACAGACAGTCGGGATTGCGATCGCAACGACGGCGAGACCGGTGGAGTAGCCAACATGGTCAGATCAACTCAAGATAAAAGTCCCCAACTGACCCAGGCAAAAGCAGTGTCCGTTGCCTGGGTCAGCCTGTTTCGAAAATAGTCTGCGCCGTTTCAGAACGGTCAAGCCGCTAGCGTATCCGGCGCGATAATCAGGTAGACGAACCTAACCTCGAACAAGTTGCTGGGTAGCCCATTGTTATCCACCGGGCAACGGCTGAAACCCCCAGACAGCCTGCGCTATGCCTGCGCTATGAATCAGTGGATCGCTGCTCAAAGTGATAGATTTTGAAGTAGTGAAAGGCCTCTTCATCCACCAGTTTGTACAATTCGCTCATCGCTTCAGTGACTTTTCCCGCCTCAGCGACCACGTATTCGCGATTGGAAACTAGCAGCACCGTCGGTGCGGCGTCCGTGAGTTCCTGTACGTTGGTTGCAAATCCGCCGGTTTGAATAGATTCAGTGATATATTTGCCGTCCAGCGTGTCAGGCGAACCGTAATAGGCCATCAGCCGAGTATCGCCGGCCCCGCCAATCAGCACTGAGCGAGTGTTGGCGTCGCGGTGAGCGTTAACGTAGGCTGCCGCAGACCGAAAGTCGTCCTTTTGGTATAGGTCGCCAAAGTAGTAATGACCTAACGAGACTAGATTAATCGCTAACAGAGAACAGGCTGCCGCCCGCATAAGGCGATTGGCCCCAGGCACGCCGACGGCCATTTGTCTAAACAAGGCAGGCAGCAGCAGGACAATCAGCGGCGAAACGTAAAAGACATGTCTCGGCAGCCAGTTGAGCTTGGTAACGTAGGCCAGCAACACACCCAATGCAAACGAGAGCCCCAGCGCATAGGTCAAAAATCGCTCAATTCTATACTGCTCCTGATGGCGGTGCCACTGCCACAGCCAATAGCCAAAAAATCCTGCGGCAATGGTTGCAAACGTCAGCAGGAACCAAACCAGCATTGGCCAATAGGTAGCAACCACTTCAAGCTTGCTACCCGTTCTCAGCAAAATCTGAGGTGGCGCAAAAGTCGTCCCGGCAAACAGACCGTAAACGGCATAGGCCACGTTGTACATCAGCGGCAGATAGAATCGTGAAACGCCAATCGCATCGGGAGAGCTCGCAGTCGGTGCGCTTAGATAGACGCCTAGCGGGGCGATGGATAGCAGCGCGGCCGGCAACCACCAGCTCAGCCACGACCTAAAGTGTTTTGCCGTCAGCAGGTGGGCCAGCGCTAAACCCGCCGAAAAGCACAGCATCAGAACGTTGAGCAGAACGCCAAAAGCGGTAAACACGGCAAACAGAATCTTGAACAATCGAGCCGAGGCCGCTGCTGGCTTGGCAAATCCTCGACTGAGGGCAAACAGCTGGGCGGAGACGATCATCATCGCCAGCGCGTAGTCTCGGGCTTCCTGGCTGTAGTAGACGGTATAGGCACTCACCGCGACCGCTAAAAACGTCCACAGCGCGTAGGACTTGCCGAACCAATAACGGGCTGTAAAATACAACAGAACGGCAGAGGTGACGCTACACAGGGTCGAAAATGACCGGACCGCAACTTCGCTGTCGCCAAATAGACCGCGCCAGCCAAAGATAATGAGATAGTACAGAATTCGAAAGCGGTCGCTCAAGTCGGTCGCTAACAGCTGTGAAACCGACTCTCCAAAGCTTGGACCATCGGAGAAGTAGAGCGTATACCCTTCGTCAATCCAAAAGCTTTGGTGTCCCAGCATAAAAAAGCGCAGTGACACGACCAAGAGCATGACGCCGAACAGACAGAGATAGTACCGGGCTAAACGCGGTCTCGGTCGAACCTCAGCAACAGATTTGGCCATAGGTGCCTGCTGAAGTATCGGGCTAGAGAGATTTTTCATAGATCCATCGGATACGGTAAGCCTGATTACGAGGCGGGCGGTGGAGACTAATCGGATTGGCCAGCGCCGATCGCCTAAGCCGAGCGGGTTAGGATGGACGGCTTGGCAGGCATTCGCTGAGGCTGGACAGGCTGTGCCAACTGAGATCGCAATGACTGCTGTGTCAGCCAGTGCCGATCTTCCGACCCGCCCTGTAACCAGCGGTCAATCAGTTCTGCCCAGCTCATGGGGGTTTGCTGAGTCGTTTTTACCCGCAGCCCTGCCTCCGAAAGCTGAGCATAGAGCTGCGGCTGATTTATCAGACGCTCGATTCGGTGCGCCAGAGCGCGGGCATTCCCCGCCGGAAAAATCATGGCATTGATGCCGTGTTGCAAAATCTCTAGGAACAGCGGATGGTCGGAGGCCACCACTGGCGTACAGGTCGTCAGACCGTCATAGAGTAGCCCAGGGCTCGACTCGGGATGCTCGTGACGGCTGGGAACAATCAGCATGTCGGCTGTGCGAATGCGGTTAAGGCGATCGCTATCTGAAGTCCTTTCGATAAACTCAATGCGATCGGCCAGCTGCAGCCGTCTGGCCTGGGCCTTGAAACGGTCGATCTCGCCTTTGCCGATGGCCTGTAGCTGAACACTACGGCCCTTTGCCTTGAGGTGAGCGATGGCAATGAGCAGATCGCCTAACCCCTTGCTAGAGAGAATGGCCCCTTGATACACCAACCTGAGGGCCGTGCGCGAAGAGGCTAGGGCTGAGCGCAGCTGGCGCGGCTCAAATGCCTGCGCCTTAACTGGCTGAGGCCAGCTCCAAGGAACAATCTTGTCAGGAATGACCCCAATCTGTTGCAAAGACTGACAGGCACTCACCCCCTGATTACCGACCCAGTCGACCAGACTATGGTTCAACAGCTTAGACAGGCGATAGTTTGACCAGCGCGTCTGTATCGACAATGTATCTAGGGGCCGCTCGAACAGGGCCAGCATGCGAATGCGATTGCGAATTGCCCACCGGAAATACTTGGGTTCAAACACCTGCATGATCAGATGGGTGGGGCAGAAATCAGCCATGACCTTGAGCACCTGCTCCGGGTCAGCGTCAGCCGGTAGCCCCGTGCCAATAACGCGAATGCCCGTATCCAGGACTTCGTTGTAGGGATGGTTTGACTGGCAGGCCATGATGCCGACTTCGCCAACCTGAAATCCCCAGGCAGTCATTGCCTCCAATGCATGCATTGCCTCGGGCCTAAACTGGACGCGGCCTGAGGTGACCAGCTCTCGGTAGTTTTCGGTTTGGCTGACAATGAGTAGTCGGCGCTCTTTCATCCCTGACTTCCTACAAACAGCTGTTGTTTAGAGCGGCTTCTTGCGAGAGAAGTTCCTAGGGAGACCAGGGACTTCATCGTTTGCAGATATTTTTTAGGGGTGTCTTGAAGAAAAGGGCCGAATGCGGTCACCGATAGCCCCAAAGTTGGAACTTTTCAGCCGCTGGACCGCTCAACTGATGGGTGAGTATGGCACCTGCAGGGTTAGCAACATGATTGGAATTGTGACCATTGGACGCAACGAGGGTGAACGTCTGAAGCGCTGTTTGAGATCGCTGCCAGCCGGGATGCCCGTTGTCTACGTCGACTCCGGTTCCACCGATGGCAGCGTCGCCTTTGCCTGCAGCTTCGGTGCTGAGGTCGTTAGTCTGGATATGTCGATTCCCTTTACGGCGGCAAGAGCCCGCAATGCTGGGTTTGAGTGTCTAATCCAGCAGCATCCTAACCTCACCTACGTGCAGTTTATTGACGGCGACTGCGAACTGATTGAGGGATGGATCGAAGAGGCCTTGGCCCAGTTTGAGCAAGCTCCGGTTGGACAGGTTGGTGCGATCGCAGTTGTGTGCGGTCGCACCGTCGAGAAGTTTCCCACCGCCACCCGCTACAATCAGCTGGCCGACATGGAGTGGGACACGGCCCTGCCCGGTGAGGTCACCGCCTGCGGCGGCATCGCCCTGATGAGGATCGAGGCGGTTAAGGCCGTCGGTGGGTTCAACCCCCAGCTGATCTGCGGTGAAGAGCCCGAGATGTGCCTGCGGATGCGGCGGCAGGGTTGGAAAATTTGGCGGCTGGCGACGCCCATGACCTACCACGATTCGGACATGCATCGCTTGGGTCAGTGGTGGAAACGGATGACGCGCACGGGCTGGGCGGTGGCTGAGGGCTACGCGCTCTACGGTACCGCGCCCGAGCAGTACATGCAGCGGGAGTACCGCAGCGGCTGGCTGTGGGGCCTGATTGTACCGGTCCTGGCGCTAACGCTGGCCTGGCCCAGCCACGGATTTAGCCTGCTGCTGTTGGGCGTTTATCCGCTGTTGGCCCTGCGCATTTACCAGGGCCGGCGACGACACGGCGACAGCGCTGCCAATTCCCGTCTGTTTGCCCTGTTTATCACCCTTTCTAAGCTGCCCCAGGCGCTGGGGCAGCTGACGTATTGGCGGCTGCGCTGGCAGCGGCGCACGCCCCAAATCATTGAGTACAAAACCGTCTATCAGACACCCCAGGGGGAGACCGTATGACCGCAGCACTGTTGAAGAGAAAACCGGTTGAAAAAGAGGCCCGGATCCCACAGCCGACCGATCAGCTAAAGGCCGCTGTGATCGGTACCGGTGCAATTTCTAAGGAACACCTTACTTTTTTACAGAAGAGCGAGCGGGCGACGCTGGTGGGCGTGTGTGACCTCTCGCCTGCAGCAGGGTGCTATGCGGCAGAAACCTTCGAGGCGGCAGCGGCCTACACTGACTACCGCCAGATGCTGTCCGAAACTCGGCCTGATGTGGTTCACATTCTCACGCCGCCCCACACCCACCAACGCCTCGCGACGGATTGCCTTGAAGCCGGGGGGCACGTGGTCTGCGAAAAGCCGGTGGCGTTGAGTTATCCAGAGTTTGAGCAGCTGTGGGCGGTGGCGCAGCGGTGCGATCGCACCTTGATCGAAGACCATAACTATCGCTTCAACGAGCCGGTTCTGGCCATTCAACAGCTGCTCGCCGCAGGGGCCATTGGCACCGTGCAAGAGGTCGAGGTGCGCATGGCGTTAGACATTCGCAGCGGTGGCCGCTACGCCGATGAGAATCTGCCCAGCCCCATGCATCAGCTGCCAGCGGGCGTGGTACATGACTTTATCACCCACCTGAGCTACCTGCTGCTGACCTTCTTACCCTGCGACCGTTTCGACCGGGTCTCGGCTGCCTGGAGCAACCACGGCGGCGATGACCTGTTCAAGTTTGACGATCTCGACGCAACAGTGATTTGCGATCGCGTCCATGGTCGCCTTCGGTTTAGCAGCTACACCCAACCTGACTGCTTCAGCATTACCGTGCGTGGGGATAGGGGGACCGCAGAAGTCGATCTGTTTCAGCCCTTTCTGCGCTACAACGGCCCCCACAGCCTGGGGAAACAGCTATCGCCTTTGGTCAATCACTGGCAGAACGGGTGGGGGCTGGTCAATGCCAGCCTGCGCAACTTTCGCAACAAGGTGATGCAGCACACCCCTTACGAAGGGCTGCATACCCTGCTCGACCGTACCTATCAGGCATTGGCCGCTGGTGAACAGCCCCCGGTCACCTACGCTGATATGGCTCGCACCAGCCAGCTGATCGACGCTCTACTCAACCAGGAGAATTGGCTATGAAGTTGTTTATTACCGGTGCATCCGGCTTTCTGGGGCAGTACGTGGTGGCCGCAGCTCTCCGCCAGGGGCACGAGGTAATGGCGGTGGTTCGGGCCAAAACCCAGATCGAGCGGTTTAGCTGGCACAGCCATCCGCGTCTGAGCATCGTACGGCATGACCTGAGAGTCGGGCGAGGGCTGGCCGACGCGCTGGGATCAGCAGATGTGGTGATTCATCTGGCGGCCACTAAGGCAGGAGACTTTTACACTCAGTTTGGCGGCACCGTGCTGGCGACTGAGAATTTGCTCAGGGCCATGGCTGAGCGAAATGTGCAGCGCCTGGTGGCGATCAGCACCTTCTCGGTCTATGACAACCAGGCCATGCGAACCGGCCAGCTGTTGGATGAAACTGCGCCCACGGTATCCGACGCTAAAAACCGGGATGAATACGCCCAAACCAAGCGGATCCAGGAGCAGCTATACCGAGACTTTGAACAAAACCGGCAGGCCCAGGTCACTATCCTGCGACCGGGGATGATCTACGGCCGTGACTGTCTCTGGCACGCCCTGATCGGGGCCGAGTTTGGCAGCCGCTGGGTTAAGGTCGGCGGTCGAGGGCAGCTTCCGATGATCTACGTCGAAAACTGTGCGGAAGCGATTGTGAGGACGGTCGATCAGCCTGCTGCCTGGGGGCAAACGCTCAACCTGGTGGACGACGATCTACCAACAGTTGACGCTTACACTCAACAGGTTCTGGACACCGGATGTTCCCCCCATCGTTTGGCCGTGAGCTGGGCATTTGTGCGTGCCTTAGCGGGATTAGCGTGGTGGGTCAATCAAACCTGGCTGGGGGGACAGGCCAAGCTACCCGGTATCCTGGTTCCGGCAAAGGTGCATGGTCGCTTCAAGCCGTTGCGCTATACCAATACCCAAGCGAAACAGGTGCTGGGCTGGCAGCCCCAGTACGACATGAAGACGGCCTTTGCTCGAAGCTGCTGCGATCGGGATCTGCTGACTGTAACCCCAATCGCCGAGCCCCTATCGCTACCCGTCCGTCGAGAGCGGTCAAAGGCGGCCGCTAGATAGTGGCGCCGCCGCCCTCAACTGTCGAATTAACGCCCGTCGACCTACTGCCATCGAGCGCAACCTATGAATACTCCATCCCGCAGCGCTGCTAGCGTTGCCTATCTGACTGGTACCTATCCCCGCGCAACGGATACTTTCATTCAGCGTGAAGTGGCGGCCCTGCGCCAGCAGGGCATAAGCGTTTATACGTTTGCTGTCCGGCAGCCTTCGCCTGAACAGCTGACGGGCCCTACACAGCATAGCGAGCACCAGCAAACAACCTACCTGCTGCCCGTACAGCTTAAAGCTTTAATAACGGCCCACCTAGGTTTGCTGCGGTGGCGTCCTCGGGCCTACGTACAGGCGCTGGCACTGGCTTGGAAAACTCGAAACCCAGGCTGGGGTAGCCTCCTCTTTCAGTGCTTTTACTTTCTAGAGGCGGGAGTCCTGGCACACCAGCTGAGCCAGCGCCGGGTTCGACATCTGCACAACCACTTTGGCGATTCGAGCTGCTCAGTGGCGATGCTAGCTGCCCTTTTGTGCGGCTGCAGCTACAGCTTCACGCTTCATGGTCCCGGCATCTTTTTTGAACCTCAGCGCTGGCGACTCGATGAGAAGATTCGTCGGGCTAGCTTTGTCAGCTGTATTAGCTATTTCTGCCGTTCTCAGGCCATGATTTACGCACCACTAGACAGCTGGGAACGTTTGAAGATCGTCCATTGCGGTATCGATGCCGCTCAGTTCAAGTGCCGCCAGCACCGAGGTCAGGGCCGTCGCTTGCTCTACGTAGGCCGACTGGCAGCGGCCAAGGGATTACCCATCTTGTTAGAAAGTTTGGCGACTTTGCGATCGCACTATCCACAGCTGCACCTAACGATTGTCGGTGACGGGCCGAATCGAGAGGCGCTGACCGAGCAAGTCCGTCAACTCGAAATTGAAGCTCAGGTAGAGTTTGTCGGCTATCAGGCCCCTAGTGCAGTGTCAGCCTACTTGGAGCAGTCGGACCTGTTCGTCATGTCGAGCTTTGCCGAAGGGGTCCCGGTTGTGTTAATGGAGGCTATGGCCGCCGGATTACCTGTTATTGCGCCACAAATCGCGGGGATTAGCGAACTGGTTGAAGCGGGCCGCAGCGGTTATCTAGTGCCCCCGAGCAACGTCCCCTGTCTAGCGGACTGCATCGACAAGTTAGTATCAGATGCCGACCTGAGACAACGGTTCGGCCAAGCGGGCAGGGCCAAGGTAGAGCGAGAATTTAACCAGGCTGTAGAAGCTCAAAAACTAGGCTCTCTAATAGCCGAAGTCCTCGCTAAGACCGACGCCTCGACAACACCCATTGATGAAGCGACCGCTAATACCGTCTCACCACCGGAACTTTTAACCAATGGTGTCCTTCGAAGAGATCGGAGATTTTCACAACCGGTTGGGACAGAGCCGAGACCGTAGGTCACCTCATCGGACAACTTCTCCGATAGGCTTGAGGACCCACGCTTGTTCCGTTCTGTTTGATCTCTGTTGCTTCATTCCATTTAACGGATCTAGGCTAATCGCCAGCACTATCATTAGGGACATCCATGCGTAAGTATCTGCACAAAGTCTTTTTCATCCTTTCAAACCAGCGCAGAGCCCAGTTAGCGCTACTGATCCTGGCCTCGATCCTGGCGTCCATTCTAGAAGCGTTTGGGGTTGGTCTAATCGGTCCTTTCTTGGCGCTGGTATCAGATCCTACGCTCCTCCAATCAGTACCTGCGCTGGCTGCACTGGCCCAAATGCTGGGACTATCGAGTCCATCAAGTGTAGTTGTAGCGGCGGGTGTTGCGGTAATTGCCCTGTTCTGTTTTAAGGCAATTGCCTACAGCGTATGCAAGTTTTTGATCTATCAGTTTGGCTATCAGCAAAAGCGCCTGATCGAATCGCGGTTATTGCATACCTATCTCAACATTCCCTATATCTTTCACCTTGACCACAACACGGCTGAGTTCATCGAGAGAATTACCATCGAGAGCGATCAGTTCACCACCAACAGCCTCATTCCGCTGCTTGAAATTGTTGCGAATCTATTCGTAATGATTTTGCTAATCGCCCTGCTGGCCTACACTGACCTATCGCTACTGGTCATCTCAATGGCTATCTTGCTACCCGCCATATTCCTCTTTGCATCCTGCAGACACTGGGTACAGGCCTGGGGGCAGCAGCGATCAAAGAACGTTCAGGAAATGATTCGCGAGATCAATCATGGACTGGGTGGCCTTAAAGAGACTAAGGTAATCGGCTGTGAGCCTTTTTTTCAAAAAAGATTGGATCGTAGCGCTCAGTCATTTGCTAAAGCCGCTACCTATACCAATACGTTTCACATATTGCCCAAGGTATTCATTGAGACGGTTCTAGTCATCTTTTTGCTGGTCTACATTGTTGGGACTACATTGCTGTCGGACCGTAGCCTAGACGAGTTAGTTGCTGTACTCGGCGTCTTTGCAGTGGCGACCATTAGACTGTTGCCCTCCATCAGTCAAAGCCTGAACAACTTCGGCCGCATGTGCGAATCTAGCTATGCGGTTGATATGCTCTATCACGATTTACGGGAGATTGAGAGATACGGCATCCCTGCGAATCGTTGGAACCCAAGCGTTCTGGAGCTACCGTCAGCTTACTCGCTCGTTCGTCAGCAGTCTTTTCAAACCATTCAGCTCGATCGGCTGACCTACCGATACCCCGATGCGGCTAGGGCGGCGATCAGAGATATGACGCTGACGCTGCGGCGAGGTGAGGCAGTGGCTTTCATCGGCAGATCGGGCGCGGGGAAAACCACGCTAGTAGATGTTCTGCTCGGTTTGTTGTCCCCCGAATCAGGCGACATTCTGCTCGACGGGGTCTCCATTTATAAAGACATGGATCGCTGGCGTCAGATGCTGGGTTATATCCCCCAGTCGATCTTTCTGCTTGACGACACGATCGAACACAACATCGCCTTTGGTGTCCCGCATGAGGAGATAGATCCGGGCCGGTTAAGGACGGCGATTCAGGCCGCTCAACTCAGTGAGCTGCTCGACTCCCTGCCTGAGGGCATTCACACTCGAGTCGGAGAGAGAGGTGTCAAGCTTTCT
Source organism: Cyanobacteria bacterium J06648_16 (assembly GCA_039817185.1). GTDB lineage: Bacteria > Cyanobacteriota > Cyanobacteriia > Phormidesmidales > Phormidesmidaceae > CAWUKV01. Next base: position 22,052 of record JBCBWI010000023.1, read on the forward strand.
GGCGGTCAGCGACAGCGCATCGGAATTGCACGGGCGCTGTATCACGAACGAGAGATTTTAGTACTCGATGAGGCCACATCGGCTCTAGATAATGAGACGGAGCAGATGATTACTGAGGCGATTAACGTTTTGGCTGGGTCTAAGACGCTAATCATTATCGCTCACCGTCTCTCCACCATCGAACATTGCGATCGCGTCTACCTGCTTGAGCAGGGTGAGGTTAAGCAGTATGGCAGTTTTCAAGAGGTGGTCGGTGCTCGGGTCTGACAATCGACCCTTTCAGCTTTGCTGCTGCGTCGTTTCCCAGATACAGGATCGTTAACTCACTATTTCAGACAGGCATTCTGCAGGAGCTTTCGCCATGACTACTCAGCTATATTCTTCCTTAACGGCACCGTCTGTTAACTGGCGCTTGCTGAAGTCTGCGAGTCAACCAACGAGAGTGGGCATTTTGTCACCCGGCTACAACATGGCTCGGGTCTCGTACATAATTCCGTCAGAGAGCCATCAGTATACGACGCTTAAGCGTGTACCCTTTCATCGTTTAGAACGGCGGGGCAGCTTCCTAGACAATACGGCACTCTTTCTCAACCCTTCGGTAGACCTTGTCCACACATTCAATATGCTGCCGGTCAACGGGCCTCGATTTGTTACCTCGTTCGAGTTGGAGATGCCGCGCTACTTAGAGTCCGCTAGGCTCTGGCAGTATCGCTTTGGTAATCGCCTGATGGCCTCTGATCGCTGCCGAGGACTCCTCGCCCTTAGCCAAATTGCTGGCAAGCTACTCAAGCAACAGTTTTGTTCCCTTGGTATGGAAGAGGTTGCCCGCAAAATTCGCGTTTTCAGAGGAGCTGTCTTACCTTCTTCTTCACCTGAATATGAAAAGACAGTTCCCTCAAGCGGTCCGATCAAGCTGCTGTTTGTAGGCGGACAGGCCTTTAGAAAGGGGCTGATTCCAACTTTCAAGGCAGTCGAGAGACTGAGACACGGGGGGATTGAGGTTGAGCTGACCGTCGTTTCTACGCTGGCACCCGACGAATATGTAACCACCTCGTATTTAGAGTCAACGATTGAAGACTGGCGCAGAACGCTGACAGAGACAGACTGGGTCACTTATCACCCAGCCCTACCTAATCTGGTGGTCAGACAGCTGATGCGCCAGCACGCTTTACTCGTGTTCCCCAGCTACGACGAATCCTTGGGCTGGACTGTAGTAGAAGCTGGAATGGAGGGAACTGCCACCATCGGGACCCGAATGTTTGCGTTTCCTGAGATGATCGATGATGGTAAAACCGGGCGGCTAATTCCACTCCCCCTAAGTGAGCAGTCTCGCTGGCGAGGCCTTGATTTGGATGAAGACAGCCGAGAGCAGGCTCGTTTAGCAGACGATTTGTTAATTGAGCAGGGCCTGGTTGAGGCCATCGAAAAAGTAGCGCTCGACCGCACACTCATTCATCAGTGGGGACAAGCTGCTTACCGTAAGATGCGTTCGACCTATTCGCCAACTGTAGCCAGTCAAGCCCTGTCGTCCATTTACGCTGAAGCCCTGAAAGATACGTGACTGTTCGATGAACTCAACCAATAATAATAAAGGTTTTTATAAGCCGCTACGAGGCTCTTCTCGTGAGTCCTTTCCGTTGAATTTACCCCCCCCCCAGGATATTAAAAGCCGATTACTGAAGGCAACTCAGCCATTACTGTACTGGTCGGGAATGGCCTCGGCCTATGCTCGTCTGCGGTCAGCGCCGACGGTGACTATTCTGATGTACCACAGCGTGCCCAGTCCAGACATCTACGGCTGGGTGGATCCGTGTAATAGTATGCCAGCTCGTATTTTTGAGCGGCAGATGCGGTTTCTCTCCAAGCAGCGGCGGGTGGTTTCTCTGGACAACCTGATAGCGTCCCTGAAGTCAGGAGACCCCCTGCCTCGTGGAACGGTGGCCATTACGTTTGATGATGGCTATTTGGACAATCTAAATGTGGCAGCGCCGATTTTGGCTTGCTATGGTCTGCCTGCGATGCTGTATCTCGCTACTGACTACGTTGACAAGGGCCGCAACCAGTGGATTGACATGCTATACGGTTATTTTCGAGTGCGGTCTCGACAGCAGCTATCGTTGATGGACTACGGACTACGGTCCTGGGACCTAATGAATCCGCTGGAGCTACGGGGCGCTTATTTTGAGATCGCAACAACTCTGGTCAGCGCGCCGGTGGCTCTACGGAAGGCTCTCCTGAGTGAAATTCGTGACCAGCTAAAGCCACTCGAAACCCCGCCCCGCCTGACGATGAACTGGGACGAGGTACGGAAACTGCGGCGCGACTATCCGGATTTTGCCCTAGGGGTCCATACCGTTAATCACATCGATCTGAGCACCCATGTCGAGGCCACCGCCTGGGAAGTACAGACGGCCATCAAGCAAGTAGAAGCAGAAACCGACTATCGTCCGCGCCATTTTGCCTACCCGTACAATCGCTGTAACGAGGCCACTCGCTCGCGTCTGCAGCAAACGCCGGTGACCTCAGCCGTGACCACAACTGACGATCCGGTGTTACGAGCCAACCCCGATATCTATGCCCTGCCTCGCATAGAAGCGGCCCGATCAATGACGCTACTGCGGCTACGTACGGGGGGGGCCTTTCCCGATTTGTCGAAGCGTCTGGTCGGGCGAGCGTGGCTGGATGCCCACTAGATGTGGCACAACGGGGTCTGCACTCTTTATGGGTACTGTCGTCAACAACAACAGCGATAGCTTATGGGTCTTTCTCAATGGGTGCGAGGGCTACGCCAGTGGGGGGTTGCTCGCCTATTAACCCGAACCAATCACGTGATTCATCGGCAGTCCGTTCAGCTAAAGTCGCTGACGCCGGGCAAGATTCTCGTGTTTGCCCCCCACAACGATGATGAAACCATCGCGGCAGCAGGCACGCTAGTCAAAGCCAGAGACTTTGGCTGTACGGCCCGCGTCATCTTTGTGACTGGGGTGCTGCACGCCCCTGATAATACTATTGAGCAGACCCGCATGACTGAGGCACGGGCTGCCTGTGAGCTACTGGGCTGTGATTACGATGGTTGGGGCTTTACCGACGGCAACGTTATTGGCGACCGAACCCGCCTGGTGTGCGACATGGTGCTCGAAATCGAGACCTTCCACCCCGATATCGTTCTCACCCCCTTTCCGACCGACATGCACCGCGACCACCAGGCGACGAGCCTGTGTCTGGCAGAAGCGCTGTTGCAGGCCAAAACCGAACCCAATCTGGAAATCTGGGGGTACGAAATTTGGTCGACGCTATGGCCCAATTTTGTGGTCGATATTTCTGAAGTGGCGGAGCAAAAACGGGCCGCTATTCGCCTATACGAATCTCAGATTGATTCAGTTCCCTATGAAGAGGCGGCATTGGGACTCAACCGCTATCGGGGGCTCAAGGTCGGTGTGACCTACGGTGAGGCCTTCTATATTTGCAATCCGCAGCGGTTTGTAGCGCTGGCCAAGGCCATGAACCAGGTTTGACGGGCGTGTTTGAATTGTCGTGGGGCGAGCGGCTCGCTTGCCTGTTCGATGGCTAGCTCACCGCCGCTGACAGCATTTGGATAGTGCCTTGGTCAGCGTCAATCTCGACCTCAAGCCCCAACGGCAGTGTCAGAATCGGTTCGACGTGGCCAATCGTCGCCCCCGACCAGGCTGGAATGCCCAGCGGTTGGATCAGGTCCTGCAGGACCTCCGGCAGCGTGAGTGAACCGTAGTCAGCATCCGGCCCGCAATGGGTGCATTGACCGAAAATAAAGCCCGCCAGACTGTCTAAAATGCCTGCGAGCTTGAGCTGGGTCATCATCCGATCAATGCGGTAGATATTTTCGCCAATGTCTTCGACAAAAAGAATTGCCCCTGTCAGGTCAGGCAGGTAGGGCGACCCCACAATCCCTGAGAGGACAGACAGGTTACCGCCGTAGAGGCGTCCCCGTGCGCGCCCCGGTGTCAGCGTCAAAATGCGGTTGCGCGTCTGCATGATGCGATCGCGATCTTCCCCAGCGATCGCATTCTCAAACCGTAGCTGCGCTCCCTCAAACAACACCTGACGAAAAGGCGTCACCTGATCGTCGCGCCAGGCCGTCAGCCCGTTGGGACCATGAAAGGTGACTAGGCCCGTCTGAGCGTGAATGCCGAGCAGCAATGCCGTCAGATCGCTAAAGCCGGTAATGATCTTGGGATTTTGACGGATCAGGCCATAGTCGAGATAGGGCAAGATGCGCGCACTGCCCACATCGCCTCGGATGGGTAATAGGGCCGCCACCGTAGAATCTGCAAAAAACTGATTGACGTCCGCCGCCCGGTCTGCGTCCTGCCCGGCTAGGTAACCATGGCGATCGAGTGCGTGGGGGGCAATCTTAGGTACGAGGCCCAGCCCACGGACCGCATCAACTACAATATCGAGCTGTTCCGGCAAGAACGTGGCGCCCGCCGGGCTGACAATGCCCACCGTATCCCCTGCCCGCAGTCGAGGCGGCTTGACGACCGTAGGCGTTTGGGCCAATACGCCATCAGCCACGGCCACCAGGCCACCTGCCGCTGCCGTTCCTAAAAACTGTCGTCGGGTAACCATCATCGCCTCATCGACCCGCCATGCGCTTTAATGTACAGCGTTACTCACCGATCGAATAGCCGCAAAAGGCGCCACCCCATTTCACTGGTTTTAACTCTTCTCCATTTTGAGGGTTGACAGACCACTAGGCTGACAATCAAATAGATTGATTTTTGTCTATGCACGCAATCAAAACTTATTATTTGAGTTTTATAGGGTTGTATGCTGAGTGATAGAATAGGGGAAGTCAGTTTTCGGTAGAGCAATATTGTTGAGATTTCTAGTTCAATTTCGGTAATAGGAACATCTCCGCTTAACTCGCTACGTGTTGTTGATTAAGGAGATTTCCTTATGTCTATTTATGTGGGTAACTTGTCCTATGACGTCACCCGTGAAGATGTTGAAGGCGTTTTTGCTGAGTACGGCAAAATCAGTCGGGTAAGCCTGCCGACAGACCGAGAGACGGGCCGCATTCGTGGCTTTGCCTTTGTCGAAATGGAGGCTCAGTCTGACGAAAAAGCGGCCATTGAAGCACTGGATGGCGCTGAATGGATGGGCCGTGAGCTGCGTGTTAACGAAGCTCGGCCCCGCGGTGATTCGGGTGGCAGCGGCGGTGGTAACTATCGCCGCAAGTCTTTTTAGTCGCTGATTTATCGCCTCAGTCACTTTGCTGAGGATGCCGAGTATCGGTATCTCTCCGTCACAGAATGATCTGTGGTTTACCACTGCGTAGGCCACTTTGTGACGGGCCGCAAAGTGGCGATGGCTGTCGAAAGGAAGGGTGAGTTGATTGCCCTTCCTTTTTTTTGCCAATTTTCTTAGAGTTTTCTTAGACAGTATGCAGGCCGATGTGGCGAGCGCTGCTATCAGTAAGCGCTCGCCTCAAGCCTTGACAGGGGTCTTTTCGAGTAGCAGCTTTGATCGTTTAAATAGTTCAGGAATTTGGACCGGATAGTCACCCGTAAAGCAGGCCGAGCAGAACGTTCCCATGTCTTGCCCGGTGGCTTTGAGCATGCCCGCCCAGCTCAAATAGGCCAGTGAGTCTACGTTGATCTGTTCAGCGATTTCAGCAACTGATTTAGTCGCGCCGATGAGCTGGTCCTGGTTATCGGTGTCAATGCCATAAAAGCAAGGGTGCGTCACTGGCGGTGACGAAATCCGCATATGGACTTCGACCGCACCCGCCTCTCGCAGGGCTTTGACAATCTTGCGGCTGGTGGTGCCCCGTACGATCGAGTCATCGACAATTAGAATCCGTTTACCTTCTAGTACATCCCTGAGCGGGTTGAGCTTGATACGAATCCCCGCCTCTCGCATGGTTTGCGTCGGTTGAATGAAGGTACGACCGACATAGCGATTTTTGATTAGGCCCTCTGCGTAGGGGATGCCGGACTGCTTGGCGAACCCGATGGCTGCTGGGATGCCTGAATCGGGGACGGGCATGATCAAATCAACATCGGCAGGTGATTCGCGCGCCAGCCATTCACCGATCCGCTGTCGATAACTGTACAGACTCTCGTCGTTCACAACGCTGTCGGGCCGCGAGAAGTAGATCATTTCAAATACGCACAGACGGCGCTCGGCTTCGGCCCACTGGATCGAGCGCACACCGCGCTGATCGATCCAGACCAACTCGCCGGGTTGAACGTCGCGGATGTAGTGGGCGTTGACGATATCTAAGCCACAGGTTTCAGAAGCCAAAACGTACTGGCCGGGACCGTTTTGGGGGTCTTCGCTGCCGACATAGCCCAAAACCAATGGGCGAATGCCCTGGGGGTCGCGGGTTGCCATAATCCCCTCGGGGGTGCCGATGACTAAACTAAACGCCCCCGAGCAGCGTTTGAAGGCGGTGATGGCGGCTTCGGTCCAGTCAAGACCATCGTTGACCGCTTCGGAGAGTGCGATCGCAATCAGTTCAGTGTCCGTTGTTGTGATCATGTTGTGGTTGCGGGCCAGCAACTCGTCCCGCAGCGTGGCAGAATTGACCACGTTGCCGTTGTGGGCCAGCGCCAGCGGCCCCAGGCGGGTCTCTAGAATGGCAGGCTGGGCGTTGACGACCCGGCTCGCCCCGGTGGTCGAATAGCGGGTATGCCCTACAGCCCACTGCCCGGGCAGGCGCTGCAGTTCATCGTCGTCAAACACCTGGGAAACCAGCCCCATCCCTTTGTAGGAATGGACCTGCCCCTGGTCAAAGGTGGCGATTCCCGCCGACTCTTGGCCCCGGTGCTGAAGTGCGTAGAGCCCAAAGTAGGTCAGCGTTGCGACATCGTCAGCGGGGGAAAAGATTCCAAACACACCGCAGGCTTCCTCCGGCTTATCGGGACGCGAGGGGGGTTCGATTGCCTCGCAGGTCTCGGTCGGGGGCAGCGACAAGGCAGACAGAGGCGTAGCAGGATGGGACATGGTGCTGAAATCTAAGTTCCGAGAAACATCAAAACAAAACCGCTGGTTCCCCTCAACAAACTGGGGTTCCAGCAGTCGCCAGTGTGTAATCCGTAACCGCCTAGCCCATCGCGCAAGATAGGCTGCGCGACGGCTAGTTGAGTAAGCCCATTGTTAGACGGCTGGAAAGGTGGGGAAGATCAACAAACAACTTTCTATCAGACGAAAAACAGCATAAAGTGACGCAGACACTGGTCAGGACTTAATGATTTCTTAACCCCTCACGATCCTAGCATTCACCGTTCATAATCGTGGAATAGCCGGTAGAAACTTCTCCATTAAAACAACCCACTTCCATCGGCGAGTCCGCAATTTTACTGAGATAGGGCTCGCTCGATGGCAAATTGCCAAGGGTCTTTTAGCCTCGACACGGACAGCTGAAGGAGTGTTGTCGCCGAGGGCGTTTCCGATAATTGAGTGGTGACTTGCAGCGGCTGCGAGGCGGTGCCTACCGTTCCCAGCCGCTGATGTCGGCCCGGCAACGTTTGGTCTAGAAACCGCTGCCAGATTTCGGCGTGGGCGGGGCTCACGGACACTACGATGCGCCCTCCCCCTTCGCCAAACAGCAGCGTATCCCAACGACTCGAGGTCTTTGCTAGCTCAACTTCGGCACCCAGTCCGCCGCTGATGCAGGCTTCTGCCAGCGCGACAGCAAGCCCGCCTTCGCTGAGGTCATGGGCTGACTGTACCCAGCCCTGACGAATGCCGTGGCGACAGGCGGCCTGCACGGCCAGCTCCAGGGCGACGTCAATCTGGGGTGGTTTGCCCGCGACCTGGCCGTGGATTGCGGCCAAATAGTCAGATCCACCCAGGGTCACAGTGCCGTTACCGGTTTCACCCAAAGGCAGGCCCAGCAGATAGATCACATCGCCTGCCTGCCGCCATCCCTGCCCACAGGTTTGGCTGAGATCTTCGATCAGGCCCACCATGCCGACAACGGGCGTAGGATAGATGGCCTGGGGCTGGCCCGCTGCATCTAGCGTTTCGTTGTAGAGCGAGACGTTGCCGCCCGTGACGGGTGTGGCAAACTGTCTGCAGCCCTCGGCCAGCCCTCGACAGGCTTCTGCCAGCTGCCAGTAGCCTACCGGGTTTTCGGGGCTGCCAAAGTTGAGGTTGTCGGTCACGGCCAGGGGCTCGGCCCCCACGCAGCTGAGGTTGCGGGCGGCCTCGGCCACCGCTGCTAGCCCCCCCTGGTAAGGATCGAGGTAGACATGGCGGGCATTGCAATCGGTGGTTGCGGCAACGCCGGACTGGGCGGCAGCGGGGCGGCTGTTGGGAATCGGCTCTTGCGATCGCAACCGCACAATCGCTGCGTCGGCCCCGCCCGGCAGCATCACCGTGTTGTTTTGCACCTGATGGTCGTACTGGCGGTAGATCCACTGCTTTGAAGCAATGCTGGGCGTTCCCAGCAGGGTGAGCAGCACGTCGTTCCAGGTGTGTTGGCCAATGCCGCTAGCCGAGCAGTCGGGCAGATCGGACTCCGTCCAAGCCCATGCCGTCTGGGCATAGTCCGGCGGCGTCTGCAGCACGTCCCGCTCGTAAATCGGGGTGTTGTCTGACAGCGCCGTGGCGGGAATTTCCGCTGCGGTCTTGCCCCTGAATAGAATTCGTACGATCGGGTCCGCGATCACCTGCCCGGCCACCACTGCGTGCAGTCCCCACCGCTCAAAAATCTCGATCAGTTCTTGTTCCCGGCCTGCTTCGCCGACGAACAGCATTCGCTCCTGGGACTCTGATAGCAGGTACTCGTAGGGCACCATTCCCGACTCTCGGACCGGAATTTTGTCCAGGTCTAGCTCGATGCCAACGCCGCCCTTGGCCGCCATTTCCGCCGTTGAGCAGGTAATGCCCGCCGCCCCCATGTCCTGGGCGGCCACCACCGCGCCCGTCTTGAAGGCTTCCAAGCAAGCCTCAACCAGCGACTTTTCCAGGAACGGGTCACCCACCTGCACGGCGGGTCGATCGGCCTCCGAGGCCTCGCTTAGTTCCGCGCTGGCAAAGCTGGCTCCTCCCATCCCGTCCCGTCCCGTGGTCGAGCCCACATACAGTACCGGGTTGCCCAAACCCGCTGCCCCCGACTTGACGATTTCGTCAGTCTCCATCAGACCCAGCGCCATGGCGTTGACCAGTGGGTTGCCGGTGTAGGCCGGGTCAAAAGCCACCTCGCCGCCCACGGTCGGTACCCCAAAACAGTTACCGTAGTGGGCAATCCCGGCCACCACCCCGCTGACAATCCGACGCGTGCGCGGATCGTCGAGCGGGCCAAACCGTAGCGCATTGAGGACCGCAATCGGTCGCGCCCCCATCGTGAAAATATCTCGCAGGATGCCGCCGACGCCCGTGGCCGCCCCCTGAAACGGTTCAACTGCCGACGGATGGTTGTGTGACTCGATCTTGAACACCAGCTGCAGGCCATTGCCCACATCCACTACACCGGCGTTCTCGCCAGGACCGACCAAGATACGCGGCCCCTCGGTAGGGAACTGCCTGAGCAACGATCGAGAGTTTTTGTAGCAGCAGTGCTCGGACCACATCACCCCAAACATGCCCAGTTCAGCTCGATTGGGATGACGACCTAGGCGACGGACAATTTCATCATATTCGCCGGGCTTGAGCCCTTCCGAGGCAATTTCCTCAGCGGAACACAGGGGAGAGGCAGAGGCAGCAACCATGGTTAGATCATCGCAGGGGACAGTCTCCGATTCTAGAGCAAAAGCCGGGGGTGAAGCCGCCTTTACCTCGACTGCGAACGTCAGCGACAGGCCCCGGACGACCCGGATAACGCTGTCTTTACGGTAGGTCTGCCTCACCTGACAGGCCCGCTTCACCCGGCGGCGAACCGCCCCTCACCCCGGAGCAGATCTAGAAACATTTGCACGGCGGGTGCCGGACGGGTGTTCGCCAGGACGGCCACCCCAATGCTGCGCTTGAGCCGTTGGGGCAGCAGTCTCACATGGACCCCATCAGGAATCGGCATCGCCGCCAGCTTAGGTAAGACGGCAGCCCCCAACCCCTGGGCAACCATGCTGACAATGGTGGAGTCTTCTTTGATGACGTAGGCGACTTCAAACGACTGTTGCCACTGCGCCCAGTGATCGCGCACGGCGCTGGTACATTCGGCGTAGTTGAGCAAGATGAAAGAGTAGGCCGACAAATCTTCCCAGGAGAGCCGCAGCGGTGGCGAAGGAGAGACCTTTGGCAGCAGGACAACATACTCGTCCTGGGCGATTTCCCACGTCTTAAATTCATCCGATCGGGGTAAGGGTAGTAGCCCCATATCAGTTTGACCCTCTCGTAACGACTGCTCCACCCCGGATGGATCAAGCTCTATCAGTGACACGTCAACGTGGGGAAAGAGCTGACGGAATCGGGCGATGTTGGCAGGCAGCAAGTGGGTCGCGGCACTGCGAAAGGAGGCAATTCGCAGCCGACTGTGGTAGAGCCCCTTTTCCAAATTGATCTCGTAGTCGATCTGGTCTTTGAGGCTGAGCATTTGGTGGACGTGCTTCAGCACCCGCTCACCCACAGGAGTCAACGCTGCGCCAAAGCGTCCCCTCGACAGCAGCGGTACCCCCAGTTCTCTTTCCAGCGAGGCAACGGCTCGACTCACCGCTGACTGAGAGATGTCTAAATGAATAGCCGCGTCTGAAAACGTACCGTGCTCTACCACCGCTGCTAACACTTCAAGCTGAGAAATGTTCATGCCCGACTTCTATCCGCTTCACGCATAGATATACCCCAGCATGCGGTTTGATCCTGCAAATCGCCAAAGTTAGGGTTGAACCACACCCATTCAGCTTCAGGCCTATCGATGTTCGAACTCATTCACTTTCACAAGTTCAGAGACACGCCTAGCGTGCAGTTTTTTGATATTACTGTGCCGTCCTCGAATGTCCGCGATCTAGTTAATCATGATGGTCCAGCCATTAGTCCCAACAACGCGAGGGATGAGAGCTGGCAATTTTATTTGCACCCTCATCAGGAAGACAATCTGCTAGCCCTATCGGGCGGGCGGACGTTTTATCTCGTCAATTTTGACTGGGCACACCCCTATCACGTCGTCAGGCTAGCTGCGAATCGCCATATCTTGCGAATTCCACCGGGGACTTTTCACCGTTCAGAGTCCGATCCGAAGGGATCGTTGGTGATCAATCAGGCTGTTCGAACCCAGTCTGCCAGTGTCCAGAGCGAATTTCGAGTGTACAACAGTCGCGAGATCCCCAGGTTGCACAGGCTGTTAACCACCCACCGGCAACCCCACCATCACGGGTTTGAAGAGAGTTATCCAGTCGCCGCCTGAGGCTTCATGGCCTGAGATTTTGTGGCCTCAGGCGCGCCGACGGGCTATCTCGGGTGAATCTCCTAAGTAGGTCAGCGTAATTACTTCTAAGATGGAAACCGAATGTTTGATCTGTTCGTGTCGGCCCCCAAACCCCCAAGAATGGGGCTCTGAGCCTGGTCTTCCCCAAATTGGGGGACGGAAGGGGGCCTCAGCATCTAGAACTTAATTGGGACAGCCTACTTACCTCAAGATAGCCCCAGAGGGCGTTGCTCCTGTTAGGGTCAGCGTGTAGTCGAACTGGGTACTGCCCGTCCCCGTCCATCCAGTCAGCCGTCCATCCGCGTCGAGAATGGGTAAGTTGTTGTGACTGGTTACCACCCCATAGTGAGCCTGGGTACCGAGTACAACGACTCGGTTGATTAGCGATTGACGACCATTCGCGTCATCATTTTCACCGATTAGCCGACCGGTCTGGTCAAATAAAAATAGATGGGAGTCTTCTCCTGTGAGACCTGCATCCCTGGCAATGCGGGTAATGTCTATGTCCAGCGTTACCCGATCGCCAACCCGCGCAATAAATGCGTAGGCCTGCTGCTGATTGGGCGTCACCGATCCAGCCACGACACTAAATCCATCGCGGGTATCGAGGGGGATGGCATCGGCCAGCGCCTCGGGGGCCTCTGCCAATAGCGCCAATGGAATTGGTGGGTTGACCAGTTCGTTCGGGGTTGGATCCAGTTCGACAATCCGGCGGTTGGGCTGGGTGATGGCGGCGATGCCCTGGGACCAGTCCAAGCCGGTAGGGGCGTCGGTCTGGGCCGCAACCGGTGCAGCCGCACTGAGGGTAAGGGCATAGGTGCGATCGCAACTGCTGTTATCTGGAATCACCGCCTGCAACGACTGCAAATTGGCTAACTCATCTCGAAAGCCCAGCAGTCGTTGGCGGTACTCATTCGAAATCTCAGGCCGTGCGATTAACGCGCTCGTGAGCTGGACCGCCTCTGTCCATTCGTTAAAGCAGATTGCTTCATCCAGGCGGGTCGTCAGGGTCTCTATCGAGGTTTGGGCCTGCGCGGGGCCGACGCCCATCCCCAACCCGATCAGCAGGCACAGGCCATAGGGCGATAACAGCGTTTGCAGTTTGGGCATGGGATTAGGGATCATTTTGGCTTTTCCAACACAACAACCGCGACTCGTGAGGTTCAACTGGGCACCTTAATGACGACGATGACAGCACTCGCCTGCACCCACCTATCAGCCCACCTATCAGTCTGAGGGTGGCCTCAACTAGCGGTCTGTCGTCAGCCGTACTGGGTCCAGTGTTTGCCGCCCGGTATTGGGGGCTCAGTCTCTAGGACGCAGCCTATAGGGCTCAGTATGCCCCGCCTTCTGACATATCACAACGCGCTATGCAACCGGACGAGCCCGAAAAGCTAAATTTGCTGGTGGTAGACGATGAGCCGGACAATCTTGACCTGCTTTATCGCACCTTTCGTCGTGACTACCGTCTACACAAAGCTAGCAGCGGCAAAGAAGCCCTGGCCTTGCTCGATACCCACGGTGAGATGGCCATCATCATCTCCGATCAGCGAATGCCCAAGATGACGGGAACTGAGTTCCTCCGTCGTACGGTGGAACGGTTTCCAGATACCATTCGGATTGTGCTGACCGGCTACACCGACGTCGAAGACTTGGTCGATGCGATCAACAGCGGGCAGGTTTTCAAGTACATTACCAAGCCCTGGAATCCTAAGCAGCTGAGGGAGGTGGTTCAGCAGGCGGCTGAGACCTATCGGGTACTCAAACACCGCACCAACACCCTGACGGCTGCCCTCCAGCGAGAGTCTCTGTTTAACGCCACGATGGCGGCCATTCGCGGTTCGCTAGACTATACCAGCATGTTGCAAACCATCGTTGCAACGCTCGGAAAACTGCTGGAGGCTGACTACGCGATCCTGCACACCCCAGAAACGCTACAGCAGGCGTTTAATCCGTCTAATCTGTCTGCCTGCTGGACGTATCAGCCCAGCGAGCCATCCACTCATCTCACCAGCGCCATTGACCCATGGGTGCCTGCCTCACGGATGTCTGTTAACGCCGATATCGAGTTAGAAGACATTGTCTGTGGCGAAGAGCCCATCCGTCGCCTGTCTGCGCCCTTTGTCTATCAGCAAGACCTGCTGGGAATGATTGTTCTCTACCAGGGTAAGGACGCAGGGAACTGGTCACGGTCTACGGTGGGTCTGCTGCGCAGCATCTCTGAGCAGGTGGCGCTGGCGATTTCCCAGGCCCGGCTCCACCAGCACATTCAGCGACAGACTGAACAGATGCGGGCCGAGCTAGAGGTTGCTCGCCAGATTCAGAGCAATTTGCTACACCAGAGCTGGCCGTCGATTCCTGGTATCAAGATTCAGGCTCGCTGCCAGCCTGCTCGACAGGTCGGGGGGGATTTCTTTGAGGTGTTTGTTCACCCCCAGGGCGATATCTGGCTGGCGGTCGGAGATGTCTCTGGTAAGGGGGTCCCCGCTGCGCTGTTTATGGCCAGTGCGATTTCGGTGCTGCGTCGCGAACTCTCCCAGGAGACATCGCCCTTGCCTGAGCGGGTGATGGGCAATCTCAATCGGGGGCTATCGGACGACCTGGTCAGCAACAACTGCTTTATCACCATGGCCCTGATTCGCTATAGCCCGACCCAGCAGAAGCTGGTGTATGCCAACGCGGGGCATGTCTACCCGCTGGTTTGGTCGCATCGCGAACTGCTGCGGGCTAACCCCCAGGTCGAACCGACCTATCTCGACGTGCGGGGCGTCCCGCTGGGTATTCTGCCCAACTGGAAGGCTGCGTCGGGCGAACTCAACCTGGAGCCGGGGGATGTGGTGCTGCTGACCAGCGACGGCATTACCGAGGCAACGGTTGAGGGTCAGGGTGAGCCAGCGGCCATGCTCAAACAAGAAGGCCTCTGGCAGCTATTGCGATCGCAACCGCCAGAGCTTGACCTCGATCGGCTCCTGGCCACCCTGCATGCTCCCGACGGTGAGCAAGAAGATGACCAAACCATTCTGTCACTGGAGGTTAGTTAAATGATGCAAACAGAACTCTCGATACCCAGTGATCTTAAATTTCTCCACGTGGTCGAAAACTGGCTGCTCGAATCGCTCAAGACAGAGCTGGGAGAAGGCATTGACTGGGCCGACGTCGAAAAACGGCTGCGGCTGGTCGTGGTCGAAGTCTATTCCAACGTGGTCCGCCATGCCCACCAGGACAAACCAGAGACCCCCGTACTGATTCGCATCGGTCTTAAGAATCAGAATCTTTCGCTAGAAGTGTGGGATGAAGGGGGCGGCTTTAACCTGGATGACTATGCCAAACCCGCGCCCGAAGACTTTCAAGAGGGCGGCTACGGCTGGCTGATTCTGCATCGCATTATGGATCGGGTTGAGTACCAGCTACAGGTGCAGGGGCAGCGCAACTGCCTGAAGCTCGAAAAAGACCTGGCGTTAGCTGCCGAATGAATCCGGGCTTGACTTTTGCTTTAAACCCTGGCTTAAACCCGGCCATATCGCGCTGCCGGTGCCTGATCCAACCAGGCCCACAGCTGGTCCCCGAGGGAAAAGTGCCACCATTCGTTGGGGTGCTGTCGGAACCCGGCTGTTGCCATGACCTGAGCCAGTGTTGAGCGATTCTGGTGATAGGTCTGTGCGTCGGGGTGCGAGCTGTGTTGAAAATGGTTGGGATAGGACCGGTCAGAGATTTCGTCAATGGGAGAGCCCATATCGATGGGCTGCTTCTGGTCATCGACTAACGTCAGGTCAATGACAGCGCCGGTGCTGTGGGGCGGGGGCGTAGCCGGATCGGGGCTCGGCACCGCCCAGAATGTGTGAACCTGCTCCAGCAGCTGGGCCTGCTGCTGGGATGTTAGCAAATCGGCATTGAGGTCCTGCTGCTTGATCAGCTGCTGATAAGTGTAGTCCACCATGAACTGCTGTACGGCGACCGGGCGGTAGGCGTCGAAGATCTGCAGCCGCCAGCCTGGATGGCGTTCCTGCAAGCTGGCCTGCGCCGCTGTCAGTGCCGTGAGGACCGGCTGCCGTAGATAGTAGGGGGAGCGGTCCCCGTAGGGCGCGCCCAAGACAGCATAGGGGTGAGGATGGACGACGGCAAACGTCGCTAGTGGGATGGGCACCAGCGGGTCACCGCACTCGTGAATGGGAATGGAATAATGGGGTTTCAAGGCGCTACTGGCGACATCAAATTGCCGTCATACCATCACCGGCTGCCGCTGGCGAACAATTTCAACAAAGTTCGACAAAATCTGGAGGCCTGTGCGAGACGACTTCTCAGGGTGAAACTGAACGGCCATCAGGTTGTCCTGGGCCACGGCCACGGTCACGGTCTGGCTCCCGTGGGTCACGGTTGCGGCCGTGATGGCTGCATTCGCCGGTTCGGGGTAAAACGAATGGACAAAGTAAACCCAATCGTCTGAGCGAACCTGCTGCCACAGCGGGCTTTGGGGCTGCGTTAGCTGCAGCTGATTCCAGCCCATGTGGGGAATGGTGAGGCCGGGTTCTGGCGAAAACTGCCTGATCGTGCCCTTCAATGCGCCGATGCCGGGCTCGATGCCTTCCTCTGACCCTTCGAACAGCAGCTGCAAACCCACGCAGATGCCTAGAAAGGGTTTGCCGCTGGCGATAATGTCGCGGATGGGTGTGACCAGGTTGCGATCGCACAGTTTCCGCATCGCCGGATCAAAGGCCCCTACCCCCGGCAATACAACCCCGTCTGCCTGCTCCAGCGCCTTTACCTCGTGGGTAATCACCGTCTCAGCCCCAGCAAACTGCAGTCCTTTACAGGCCGAGTGCAGGTTGCCCATGTCGTAATCGATTACAGCAATGGTCGTCATGGCAGCTCCGTTGAGGCGACAACTAATATCCTATGAGCTTAATATCCTATGAGCTTTACCGCCGTAGAATCCAAAGTTCCACAAATCTATTCTCCTACCCGCCGTACTCGGTCCCAGGCACCGTGGCCAAAGCCATCCTCCTCACCTCGTTTCGTCCGTGGAAAGCTCACCAGCTCGAAAATTCTAGCGAAGTGATGCTGCAGCGCCTGGCGCCCCAGCTGCCGCCCCATGCCCGGTGGGTCTCTGGCCTGGTGGTCAATTTTGACCTGGCCCCCATTCAGGTGATTGCTCAGGTACAGCTGCTTCGCCCCAAACTTGTGCTCTGCTGCGGCATGGCTGAGCGGCGCACCCATCTAACCATTGAGCAGTGGGGGAAAGGATCGTCACAGCAGCGCAGCACCCGTCTTGACCTGGCGACCCTGGCCGCTGACACGGTCCATACGCGCATCAGTACCGATGCGGGGGCCTTTGTGTGCAATCATCTCTACTACCGTCTGCTTGAGTACGTGCAAACGGTGCAGCCGTCTACCCATGTGCTGTTCGTTCACGTACCTAAGCTCACGGTACAGAACTGGCCGGTGATTGAGTTCGACTTTCTTCGGCTGCTGCGTCGGCTCGATGCAATGCTGTAAAACAGTTCGAGAAATCTAGCAATATTGGGAGGATCGTCGCCATGCTGGGATGGCTATCGGCAATGCTGGTTGCCCAGGCCAATGTGCCCGAGGTAGAGCCGCAGGTCAGGGTGCGATCGCAACTTGTTTCGCCCCTACCGGGCCAGCTGGACACCGTGCCGGTCTTCAACAGCAATAGTCCCGAGTTGGTCGGCAATCCCGGCATTCTGCTCTCGACCTTTCCCCCAGGGGGCATGACCCATCCTGAGGCCCATCTCGACTATGCCTTTAATGGTCGGTTCGATGTGTTTGCCCATCATGTCTACAAGGCTGAGTCAGAAGATCTAAGCGCCCTGTATTTAGGTATTTTGGTTCACAACCCAGGCACTGAAACGGTTACCGTCAATGTACTCGCCGGAGCCAGCTATCTAAGCCAACCAGACGCGCCCTTTATCACGCTGCCAACTGTCGAACCCTTCAGTCCGCTTGATCCGGTATACGCAGGGCCCGGCAGCCGGGTCATGGAAATGCTGCTCCGAGGCGGGCGCCAGGCTGAACTACCCTCCCAATTGGTCTTAGCTCCTGGCGAAAGCGGCCTCTTGCTCAATCAACCTATTCCGGTTGATACGTTAGAGCCCCCCATTAATGGACGCTCTACGCTAATGCGGCTGCGCTCAAACGGCCCCGTCTACGTTGCCAGCCTGGCCCAGTTTGCCAATGGCGAAGCAGAGGAAGGTGCGATTGGCGACAGCGTCCCAGCGCCTAGCTTAGAGCAGTGGCAGCAGGTGTTGACCGAAGGCATGCTGTCAACGCCGCGAGATCGCGCTCCGACCCCCATTCAGCCCGATCCAGAGCAGGTCATCTACGGTCGAGTCGCTGGCGTATCCCAGGGCAGTAGTTGGACAGCGACCCTCACCGACGATGCCCAAACAGACTATCTCACGATTCCTGAAGCGGGAGGGGCCCAGTCTTTCGGTATTAGCACCCTCTACGTCGGTCGTCTGGGCACGGGCCAGAACCAGTCTGCTCAGATGCTTGTCCGCTATCCCGACACAGCTTACCAGGCCCACGGCAACTATGGCGTGGAGTACGATCTCACGCTGCCCCTCTACAACCCCACCGACGAACCGCAGGAGGTCGTCATCACCTTTGAGACCGCCATCAAAGAAGATACCCTGACGACCGACGGTCTGCAGTTTTTTGAGCCTTTACCGCCTCAAACCTTTTTCCGAGGACCTGTGCAGTTTCGCTATCGCGACGATGACGGCTTGCCACGCATCCGCAATTACCACTTAGTACAGCGGCGTGGACAGTCGGGAGACTCCCTGGTACGAATCGTTCTACAGCCCCAGGAGCGACGCCGGGTTGAGGTCAACCTACTGTATCCCCCAGACTCCACCCCACCCCAGGTGCTGACGGTCAAAACGCTAGGGGCCGCCGTCAGCCAGCAGCAGCTCAGCCTGCCAGAATGAGGTGGGTTTTACGCTGTCTCTTCAACCTCATCGGCCTCGTCTTTGTCCCCGACTTCGACGGGCGGTTCATAGAGCGATAGCTTCTCTCGCACCTGCCGGTCAATGGTTTGGGCAAAGGCTTCGTCTTCTTTGAGACGCAGAATCGTATTGTCACGACCCTGGGCCAGGTTATTGCCTTCGTAGCTGTACCAGGCACCTTTGCGGTTGATTACCCCCGTCTCCTCAGCCATGTCTAGCAAGCAGCCCAGTCCAGAAATCCCATGCCCAAAGAGGATGTCAAACTCCGCAATCCGAAAGGGCGGTGCGACCTTATTCTTAGCAACCTTGACCTTGGCCCGAATACCAAAGTTGTCATCGCCTTTTTTGAGGGTCTGAATGCGACGGATATCGAGCCTCACCGAGGCATAAAACTTCAGGGCATTGCCACCCGTGGTCGTTTCGGGACTGCCGTAGGTGACCCCAATCTTGAGTCGGAGCTGATTGAGAAAAACCACCATACATTGAGACTTACCAATGTTGCCGGTGATTTTTCTCAGCGCCTGACTCATCAGCCGAGCCTGTAGACCCACATGGGTATCCCCCATTTCACCCTCGATTTCGGCGCGGGGGGTCAGGGCCGCAACCGAGTCCACCACAATGATGTCAACGGCAGACGACCTCACCAGCTGATCGACAATTTCTAGGGCCATTTCGCCGGTATCTGGCTGAGACACCAGCAGGTCCTCGATTTCAACGCCAATGGCCTTGGCGTAAATCGGATCAAGGGCGTGTTCGGCATCGACAAAAGCAGCCACTCCGCCCTGCTTTTGAATTTCAGCGATGGCATGCAGGGCCAGCGTGGTTTTACCCGAGCTTTCAGGTCCGTAAATCTCGATGACGCGCCCCTTGGGCAGCCCGCCTCCCAGCGCCATATCTAGCGTTAGTGCGCCGGTTTGTACCGTGTCGACCTTCATGCGGTTGGCCTCACCCAGCCGCATAATGCTGCCCTTGCCAAAGTTACGCTCGATTTGACCCAATACTTGCTTGAGGGCCTTTTCCCGTTCCGCAGACGCAGTTGCTGCCATAGAAACCTCACAAAATGGTAAAAAACAGGCGGACAAATGGCAGATAGGGGGGCTGATTACGGCCCCTGCGCTTGAGACAACCCTATCCCTACAGCTGATTCCCTACAGCTTATGTAGTATACCTGAACTAAATTAGTTCGTGCGAACAAGTATACTATATTCGTGTTGAAAGTTCGTACTGAGCGTTCACTGAGCGGTGCAGAAATGAAGTTATTCCAGCTGAAGCAGCTTTTGGCTTTTCCCGGTTGGTTAGTCGCCATCAGCTACGCCCCAGAGCTCGGCTATCTGTGCTGGGTGATCAATCCTGAGCTGGCCGTGCTCAATGATGGTGAGGTCTATACGGATGACCAGTCAGCCCTCGCTGTTGGCTGTGAGCTCGTTCGGCAGTCGCTGTCCGAAGACTGTTTCCCTCTCCGGTCGTCAGGGTCGCCTCATCCATAAAAAAACGCTGAGCTCAACCCTCTGGGTGGATGTATTGGGCTATCATAATAGACGCCTTGAATTCTGAATATTTTTTCAGAAAGGCTTTAGGCTAGGCCAGCCATTCACCGGGCCCGGTCCAGAGCCTTTTTATTTGTTTGATGGTGTTCTTCTCAAGCAAAGCTGCCTAACCCTCTCTGCCCATCTAGAAAAAGGAGTGATTGATTCGCATGGCTCAGGTAATCGTTGGGGAAAACGAAGGCATAGAGTCCGCACTACGGCGCTTCAAGCGGCAAGTTTCTAAGGCTGATATCTTCGCGGATATCAAGAAAAACCGTCACTTCGAAACCCCGCTCGAGAAGGCCAAGCGCAAGGCCATCGCCCGCCGCAAGAAGCGACGGATGCGTTCAAAGCCCCAAAACTAGTATTTAAGCAACGTTATGTCTAAACCCCGCTTCTGTTGAGCGGGGTTTTGTTTTGGATAGGGGGCTGCCACCTAATCGGAGCACGTTGTCGCGCGGTGCCGCATGGGTTCCGTCAGGCGCTCAACGGTGCATCGCTGGGGCGCGGGCTCGCCCGAACGGGGCTTAATCAGGCTTTTCCGAACCCACATTTTTTAGGGTGCGTAGAAAAAAATTTGAGCCTTTGAAGGCAGGCCCAAACTATTGCAGTTAAACGCGTTTAGGAAATTAAAATTAGCCGTTTTTGGCGTCGAAACTGTGTGCAAAATTGTGTACTTTTACGAATTGCTTGTGATGTCACTGAGGATGCTGTAAAGAAACCCTGTAGTTTTCAGGGCACCTATTTATGAAAGCATCTAAATCTTCCGCTTCTAATGACTGGCAAGTATTTCGAATTGTGCTCAATGCTGTTTTGACTAGCGGCTCTGTTGCCGCCTTAGGATTTGCTTTTATGCCGGGTGTGGCACTGTCGCTAACGGCCAATGTATTGGGACTTTGGGCACTGATTGATGCCAAGAAAAACAGCGGTCGGCTCAGAACTCAAATCAAGGAGCTGTCAGATGAAATCAGCGCGCTGCAGGCCGATCGCGATACCGTACTGCAGGAGGCGGAGCAGCGCTTAGAAGAAACTAAAGTCGAATATATTTGTGTTCAAGAAAGCACGAAAGCGCAGTACAAAGAGCTGCTTTCAACGCTAAAAGCGGATCACCGATCGCAGCTAGCGGAACTGGAGGCTGAGCTGCTGGGGCTAAAGTCTGATTACGACTGCCGACTACAGGCCAAAGAGCTTAAGCTGGCGGCCATCGAAACTGCGAGACAGCAGCTGATTGATGAATTTAAAGATGAGCGGGCCGCCTTGAGAAATACCCATTCCCAGGCGCTCACGGATAATAAGGCCGCCTACGAGGAGCAAATGCTGGTGCTCAAGACGGACTATAAAAAACGTTTAGAGGGTTTCCAAACCGTCATTACCGAACTGGGCGCTGAGGTGCAAAGCTGCCACGACCGGCTTCAGCAACTATCGGTAGTGCCTGCAGTTAAGGGGGAGACGGATGCTAGCGCTGAGGTGATTGAAGTGCTCGATCGGGTGCTGGCCGAGAAGAAGGTCGGTCCGTTGACGGATGCCCAGCTGGCAGAGCATCGGCGTGCGATCGCACAGGAGATCATCCTCCAGCACGGCCTGCAGCGGTCGGCTGCTACCCCCATCCGAGTCGCTGCCTGATTGCGACCGTTCGTGATCGCCAGAAGCTAATCAGCCGATTTTCTCAGCTAATCTTCAGGCCTACCTAATCTAAACAGGTGACGCTACTGGGGTAGCATTCAGCAACAACGGGCGACTATGAACCGTCTCTCGCGTTTGGGTTTGGGCCTAACGGTTGTCGTCTCTGGAGGGCTGTGTTTTGGCCTGTTGGGACAGTCTGCTGGCTGGCAAAATCTTAGGCTGCGCGTTGGCGCCCTCGCCCAGCATGTCGGTGGTCCGGCTCCGGAGCTAGACGAGCTGCAGGCCCAAGGTATCGACTTGGCCCGGTCCACTCGGATTGATCTCGACGAACTGCTTAGCGGCGGCCCCCCCAAAGACGGTATTCCCAGTATTGACAGTCCCCAGTTTGATTCGGCTGAGACGACACCGTACGGAGACGACGCTGTCGTCATTGGGGTGGTGATCAATGGTGATGCCGTGGCCTATCCGATCGGCATCCTCAACTGGCACGAGATTGTCAATGATACGGTGGGTGGGCAAAATATCAGCGTCACCTACTGCCCGCTGTGTGATACCGTTCTTGTCGTCGACCGGGGCAATCGCACCTTTGGCGTGTCGGGCCAGCTTTACCAAAGCTGCCTAGTGATGTACGACCGAGCGGATGACACGCTCTACGCTCAGCCTTGGGCGCTCGGTATCGTCGGTCCCCAGGTCAACCGTTTTTTAGTTCCTATTCCAACGGCGAAAACAACCCTGGGCCGTTGGTTGGCTCAGCATCCCAACAGTAAAATTCTCTCGACTGACACCGGGCACTCGCGTAACTATACAGACTATCCCTACGGTACCTACAACGCTGACGAGGCCATCTATTTCCCGGTGCGTAACCAGGCCAAGCGCGAGCTCCACCCGAAGGCCGCCATCAGTTACCTTTGGCAGGCAGATAGCGGCACCCCCTTCAATACGTTTTCGGGTGAGCACTTAGCCGTGAGTCATGCAGCGGTCGAGCAGGCGGGCGTCATTCCGGTAGACTTCGCTGGTCAGCAGGTCCGAATCTACTGGGACGCAGCGCTGCAGACGGTTCAGGCAGAAACAGTTAACGGCGATCCGGTCACGACGTCACCTGCGTTTGCGTTTGTCTATCCCGCATTTTTTAACGATTCGTTGCTTTAAGGCCGTAGGGCTGCAGACACAGGCATCCCAGCCGGTTGTTAGCTCAGGTAGCTTCCCATAGTACAGCCTGTCTCCGTAATTTTTCTGATACGTCTGAAACTTTTGAAACTATTGACTGGTCTCTAGAGTTGTAATTATCGCGGTTAGTCTTCGATGGCAATCGCGTGACTCAAGGCAGGGTATGTATCTGCTGACGGTTGAGCGGCTGTTGAAAGTGTCAAAACTGAGGGTGACTGTCGCTGGGGCTTGAACTCAGCCTAGCGCCACCCGTACAGGTCTGCTATGGCCTGGCTGGGGCCGGTACTCTGTCCAGAATTCCTTGCGCTGCGACGATTACGGGGACTGTATTGAAGGGTTTAATTGTTTACTTTCCCAACACAGGTACATCTTCTTTAAGCTATGGGATATCAAACTGCCAGCCGTATCTCCTACGAGAAACAGCAGGTTTGTCGAGAAGCCGCACGACTTCGTTCTGGGCTGCCGCTGCAGCCGCCCAGCAAGGTCAGTCTCCTCAATGTTGACATTGACAACCTGTCAAAGGATGAGCTTTTGGCCGCGCTTGATCGGGGTGTGGTCTTCACACCCAACGTCGATCACCTGATGAAGCTGCGACGAGATTCGGCGTTTCGGCAAGCCTATCAGAGTGCTGATTTTAAGGTTTGCGATAGTCAGATCTTGCTCTATGCCTCTCGCTTTTTAGGAACGCCCATCCGGGCAAAAATTTCAGGTTCTGATTTGCTCCCGCTGTTTTGTCAGCACCATCGCCAAAATCCAGACATCCGCATTTTTATGCTCGGGGCAAAAGAGGGCATTGCTCGACAGGCACAGCAGGTCATCAACGCCCGGGTCGGGCGCGAAATGGTCGTCGCTGCCTACTCTCCCTCCTTTGGCTTCGAGAAAAATGCTCAGGAATGCCGCGACATTGTCGAGATGATCCGGGCTTCATCAGCTAATGTGCTGGTGGTGGGCCTGGGCGCGCCGAAGCAGGAGAAGTGGATTGCTCAATACAGAACCCAGCTACCCAATATCAATGTGTTCATGGCGGTGGGTGCTGCTATTGATTTTGAGGCTGGTTATAAACCCAGGGCCCCTCAATTCGTGAGTGAGTTAGGGCTGGAGTGGCTGTATCGGATGTTGTCTGAGCCCAGACGACTTTGGAAGCGTTACCTGTTCGACGATTTGCCGTTTGTTTGGCTAGTGATGCAGGAAAAAATCAGGTCCCGAGTCTCGCCTAAGCTCGGGTAGCGATTTCCAGCCCGATCAAAAACCCCTGAGAAACGTCTTGCCCATTGGGTAAGGCGTTTTTTTGGAGAGAAGGGAGATTTCTGTCTAAGATGCTAACGTCCAAGATGCTAATGTCTAGGATGCTAGAAGGAATCGCCGTCGGAATCGCCATCGTTGCTGATGCGCTAGGGCAAAGTAGCCGTCGTCACGGGGCCGTCGTCACGGGGCGACCAAAGGGACAGCAAAAAGGTGGGTTGAATGGCTTCTTCAGATTCAGATATGGGTTCAGCAGGAGTTGGCATGAGCGAACAAATGCTCAGGCGAGCGCAGCAGGCTATTAAGTGTTCTCCCTTTCGAATGGCACTGTTGGCGGAGATGCGATCGCAAAGTATTGGCCTTAGCGCCATTGCCGAAGATAGCGGCTATATCAAAGGCTACACTCGCCATCCGGTGCCTGAACTCGCCGCTGAAGACGGGCTAATCTGGCTGATTACCGTTGGCGTGCTGCGGCGCGAGGTCGATGGGCAGGGGCTGACCGACAGCTTTCGGCTCACACCGCTGGGCCGCCACCTGCTCGATCGCTGGCAAGTCGAAGGTTGTCCGGATTGGCAAGGAAACTTGATGGATTATCTACTCGATTCAGGCCGCCGTTGGGTCAGACGGCCCGGTTGGCTACAATAGCGGCGGATTCCGAAGTGGGGATTCCGAAGTGGGGATTCCGATCGGCTTAGGTGCGCCTGCCCGTGAGAAGCTTTATATGAAGTTTTGGGTAAATTTTAGACAGGCATCATCGTTCTGTTGGGCCTCCGTCAGGGCACTCAGCTTATCCGGGAGCGGCGTCACTCCGTTTATGGCCGCGACACATCACCAGACAACCAGTAGGGAGAACAAGGAATGAAGTCAATCATGGTGGTGGGTACGACGTCCCACGCGGGCAAATCATTGATGGTGACTGTGCTCTGTCGGCTGCTCAGTCGACGCGGCTGGCGGGTCGCGCCGTTTAAGGGGCAAAATATGGCGCTTAATGCCTATGTGACCGGGACTGGAGCCGAAATAGGCTACGCCCAGGCGGTCCAGTCCTGGGCTGCGGGCGTGCCGCCCCAGGCTGAGATGAATCCGATTTTGCTCAAGCCCCAGGGTGACAGTACCTCCCAGGTCATTATTAAAGGCCGTCCCGCCGGTGTCACCACAGCAGCCGAGTACTACGAAAACTTTTTTGACATCGGCTGGCAGGCCATACAGGAAAGCCTATCTCGCCTAGAGCAGGAGTTCGATCTGCTGATTTGTGAGGGCGCTGGCAGTCCCGCTGAAATCAATCTAAAGCATCGAGACCTGACGAACATGCGGGTCGCCACCACCCTGGATGCACCCACGATACTGGTTGCAGATATTGACCGTGGGGGCGTATTTGCCCACATCATCGGCACCCTAGAACTGCTTGATCCGGAGGAGCGAGCCCTGATCAAGGGCTTTGTGATCAACAAATTTCGCGGCCAGCGAGCGCTGCTGCAGTCAGGGATTGATTGGCTAGAAGAGCGAACGGGGATTCCCGTCATCGGCGTGGTGCCCTGGCTGGATGGGGCCGTTCTGCCGGCGGAGGACTCGCTCTCCCTGATGGAGCGCCCTAAGGTCAAGGCCAGTGCCGAGCTCAATATTGCCGTTATCCGTCTACCCCGGATTTCCAACTTCACCGACTTCGATCCGCTAGAGGCCGAGCCTTCCGTCAATGTGCGCTATCTAGGACCAAAGGACGATCTGGGCTATCCGGATGCGGTGATCCTCCCTGGGACTAAGACGGCCATCTCTGATCTGCTGATTTTACAGCGTACGGGCATGGCTGAGGCGATTCAAGACTATGCCGCCGCCGGTGGCACGGTGATGGGCATCTGCGGTGGCTTCCAAATCATGGGGCAGATGCTGGCTGACCCAGAAGGCCTCGAAGGTCAGGAGGGCCGCTACCGAGGATTGAGCATTTTGCCGCTGCGCACGGTCATTACCCAAAACAAAGTGGCCCGGCAACGCTCGGTTAGCTCGAAGTATCCTCAGGAAGGGTTGCCGGTCACCGGTTACGAGATTCATCAGGGGCGCACCCAACTGGTGGTGACCAGCGATGGCAGCAATGGTCAGCCAGCGGCCCCAGCGTTTCTACCTATTTTTGATGACCGCAGCCTGGGTATCGTGGATGAAACCCAATCCGTTTGGGGTACCTACCTGCACGGTATTTTTGACAATGGGCCGTGGCGGCGGGCCTGGCTCAACCGACTGCGCAAGCAGCGGGGCCTTTCCTCGTTACCCACGGGGATTGCTAACTACCGCGACCAGCGTGACACCATGCTGAACACGCTGGCTGACAGCGTCGAACGCTACATCGACTTGGACGTGCTGCTCAACCAGGTTTCCTAATTATCTGAACAGCCGGCTACTGCTGAGCCGTCGATCAAACGGCCCGGTATACTGATGCAGCGATCGTGCAATGAGCGATCGCTGCATCAGTATACCGGGCTGACATGGTAACCCCTACAGATATTGTTTTATTGGCTGGTGGCGGCTTGTTGGCAGGTGTGCTGGCCGGTTTTTTAGGCATCGGTGGCGGCGTTTTGATGGTGCCTTTGCTGATTGCGCTGGGGCTCAATGTTGATCAGGCAACGGCGACTAGTTTGCTGGCGATTTTGATCACGGCTTCGGTGGGGAGCTTTCAGAACTGGCGACTGGGCCATCTAAAGGCTCAACCTGTGTTGCTGCTTGGGTTTCCAGCAGTCTTGACCGTAATTTTGGGTACAGCCGTGGGCGGCTGGCTGCCGGAAGCGGTTCGCAGGGGCGCATTCGGGCTACTGCTGCTGATCAATCTGTATTTGTCTGGGCTCAAGCGTCGGGCGGCTCGCCAATCTGAGAGCGCTATGACTCAGCGGCCCGGGCTTGCGCGGCTGATGACCGGGGGCACGGCAGGGTTTATGGCGGGTCTCTTTGGGGTGGGCGGCGGTGTGATTATGGTCCCCCTGCAGATGTTACTGCTAGGGGCACCGATCAAAACAGCGGTACGGACCAGCCTAGGCGTCATTGTCATTACCGCTGCTGTTGCCTGCGTTTACAATGCGTCCCAGGGTGATGTCGTAACGGCTGCTGGTGTGCTGTTGGGACTAGGCGGTCTCCTTGGCGTGCAGTTTAGTACGCGGTTTCTGCCCAGGCTGAGCGATCGCGTGGTCAGTCGGCTCTTTCAAACCCTGCTGATCGTGCTGGCGATCTATATGTTCTGGCAAAGCTGGCAGGCTGCTCAAAGCCTATAACAAGGCGTTGAGTTCCTGAACCTGGGAACGTTGCTGGTTGAGTTTGATGTGCTTGTAAGCGTTGATGATGTCAGTAATCACCCCCTGCTCGACTTGCCGAGCCAGGTGCTGTGTTGGATATGCCTGGTATAGCTCGGGGTGATGCTCGGGCAGGAGTGCATTCTGAATAATTTCGCCCAGGAGGTGCTCATCAATGGCAACAGGGGTATCACTGCTGACCAGCGGTTGGTATCGCTCGTCTGGGTCGGGCATCATCGCATTCATTTCAGGCGTTGTGCCCGGTCGATCGACATAGGTCGCCAGCGGCTGCCCAGTCAGGTCAGCTGTGAGCTGAGCGGTCACACTGAATTTGATAAAAGAGCGAATCGGGTAGTGCGGAACGGCCATATCGCTTACCAACATAGGAGGATAGCCGACATCTTAAAACACTAGGCGGCGCTTTTGTCTACCGCTCAATCAATCTATGAGGCCCAACCTCCATTACTGATAGTCGGCGGGAGATGGGGCTGTGGAAGCGATTCAGCCAGCCGCACTGCTCGTAAAAAAGGCCAACCGGATTTGACCGGTTGGCCTGAGGAAGGGAGATCTCCGTTGTTTTGGCAAGGGGTTATCGGTCAATCGGTCAACCGCTTTGCTTAGGCTTTTCCTAGGCGGCGTACACCTGTAGCAGGGTACCGGCGATGTAGCCATAGCCATAAACGTCGTTGGCGCAGGGGTGCTCAGAGGGGCCGATTGCTGCGATCGCAGTGATCACATACAAACCGGGCGTGACGTTCTCCGCTTCGGGGGTCGAAGTGAAGGTCAGCTCGTAGCTGTAGTCACCCTTCTGAGTCACTTCCATCACTTCAAAGTCAAGTTCTTTGGCCTTCTGACCCATGCCCTCTAGGGAGAAGCAAACGGTCATTTTGGTGCCCAGGCACAGCAGCAGCTTAGTCAGCGGGCTATTGTTGAAGTCGATCTGAACGCTAATCGTGAATTTCTCGTCAGAAGCCACGATCAGGGGAGAATCGTTGGGCGCAACAAAGCCCGGTGGCAGCAGCGGGCTACCCTCGCCAGCCACCTTGAGGTCGCTGAGGCTGAAAGAAACCGGCCCTAAAATGTTGGTCGAGCGCGTTTCGTTGGTGGTGATGTCATTGGGAATGTTAACAGGCATCGCTTTTATCCTTTTAGCTGTGTGTCAGTTGTTAAGCGATGGTCGAGACCCCATCAAAACAGTCTGGCTGCCTTGGTTTTGCCTCTCTCATCAACTTGAGTCCATACTGGCAGCTGACATCGAGACCGGCATTACCCAACGCGGGTACTCTCTTTGTTGCTAGACTTTATTGCGAGATATATGGTGCAGCTTTAAACAACAAAAAAGCATCGGCCTATCACCCATGCTTTTCGGATTGAGCTATTTAATTTTTTGAGTGGAGTTCCTATCCAGTAGAGCCAAATAGAGCCCCTCCGATGTGGGAAGCCCAGAAAAATTAGGAGCCTGTCTCCTTACTGTTGGTCTGGATGTAGAGAATCAGCAGAAATACCGTAGGAACCAGCACGAACAAAATGCTTGCAACAAAACCGAGATTATTAACTTCCATAAGTTTTAGCCCTTACTCTCACAACAGCAGGCGACCGCGCCTTAAGCATATCACTCCATTTGTACTCTACTCGGGCTCTGTGTGAGCAGGAATCCTGGGGGACGGTTGGATGGAACGAACTACTTAGGGGTCGATTCGCTGGGGGGTCGATTCGCTGGGCGTTTCTTCGGTTTGGACAGGCTGGGCGGTCGAGGATTCAGATTTGACGGCAGGTTGGTTGGTTGGCTGAGTTGGCTGCTTTTTCGCCTTTTTGGGGGGTTTGGTCACGACGCTGACTGGGCCATTAACCATTGCCTGACAGGCTAGACGGCAGCTGTCCGGGCGCTTCTTGAGTTTGCGATCTTCCACCGCCGTCCGGGGGGAAAGGTTGTGCCCGCCAGCGACGATATCCACCACGCAGGTACCGCACTGGCCATAGCCGCCGCAGTTCATTAGCTTGCCGCCAAAGGTGTAGAGATCGATGCGATGCTCCATCGCCTTCAGGCGGAGATTGGCACCGCTGGCCGATTCAACCTCGACATTTTCGTTAACAAACTTAATAGTGGGCATTAGACACCTCCCGACCGCGATTTGCAATGCCCCAGGCGGGTTTAGGGCCGAGGGTGTCTATAGCCTAACTTGCATTTGAATCTCGGGTCTAGTTACACTTCTTTATACACATTCATTTTTCATGGTTTGCGATCGCACCTCCCAGTTTGTCCTCACGTCCGTTTTCAGCATCAGCGTCCAATCGACGTTCGACGTTGTCTCAGGACGTTTCGTGGAAAACAGGTGTGTGCTGCCATACTGAATCTGATAGCCTAAACAATAACTGGCCCAACTTAGGGCTTAGCAATATTTGGCTAAATTTCTGTCCAACTTCATAGTTGGCCAAGTTTCTTTAGAAATCTAGAGGAGGCGTGTAGTCAATGGGACTACCCTGGTACCGAGTTCATACAGTCGTTCTGAACGACCCAGGCCGACTGATATCTGTGCACCTTATGCACACCGCGCTGGTAGCAGGCTGGGCAGGCTCTATGGCGCTGTTCGAGCTAGCTACGTTTGATCCCAGCGATCCCGTACTGAACCCCATGTGGCGTCAGGGCATGTTTGTACTGCCCTTCATGGCTCGCCTGGGTGTGACGGGTTCTTGGGGTGGCTGGAGCGTGACAGGCGAAACCGGATATGATCCCGGTTTTTGGTCGTTTGAGGGCGTCGCCCTGGCCCACATCGTACTGTCGGGTCTGCTGTTCCTAGCTGCCGTCTGGCACTGGGTTTATTGGGATCTAGACCTGTTTAGAGATCCGCGTACGGGCGAACCCGCACTGGATTTGCCCAAAATGTTTGGTATTCACCTGTTCCTTTCCGGGCTGCTGTGCTTTGGCTTCGGCGCCTTCCACCTGACCGGTCTTTGGGGGCCGGGTATGTGGGTATCGGATCCCTACGGTCTAACCGGACATGTGCAGCCGGTGGCGCCGGAGTGGGGACCAGCCGGATTTAACCCCTTCAACCCCGGTGGCGTGGTGGCTCACCATATTGCTGCGGGGATTGTGGGTATTATTGCGGGCCTGTTCCACCTGACGGTGCGTCCGCCCCAGCGCCTATACAAGGCACTGCGGATGGGTAATATCGAGACCGTCCTGTCGAGCAGCATCGCGGCGGTTTTCTTCGCGGCCTTTGTAGTTGCCGGTACCATGTGGTATGGCAACGCGACAACGCCGATTGAGCTATTTGGTCCGACCCGTTATCAGTGGGATTCTGGCTACTTCCAGCAAGAGATCGAGCGTCGTGCCCAGGCAGAAATCGCCTCTGGTGCATCCCTAGCCGAGGCCTACGAGTCCATTCCTGAGAAGCTAGCGTTTTATGACTACGTCGGTAACAGCCCCGCTAAGGGCGGTCTGTTCCGCGTTGGCCCGATGGATTCGGGTGACGGCATCGCTGAGGGCTGGCTGGGTCACCCTGTCTTTACGGACGGTGAGGGCCGCGAGCTAACGGTTCGTCGCCTGCCCAATTTCTTCGAGACCTTCCCTCTAGTGCTGACAGATGCGAGTGGCGTTGTCCGAGCGGATATTCCTTTCCGACGGGCGGAGTCACGCTATAGCTTTGAGCAGACGGGTGTGACTGCGACCTTTTACGGGGGTGAGTTGGACGGTCAGACCATTACTGACCCGGCGCAGCTCAAGATCTATGCCCGTAAGGCGCAGCTAGGCGAGCCCTTTGAGTTCGACCGCGAAACGCTGGATTCTGACGGTGTATTCCGGACGAGCCCGCGCGGCTGGTTTACCTATGCCCACGCGGTATTTGCACTGCTGTTCTTCTTCGGTCATATCTGGCACGGTTCTCGGACCCTATACCGTGATGTATTTGCCGGTGTTGACCCTGACCTCTCAGCTGAGCAGGTGGAGTGGGGCTTCTTCCAGAAGGTGGGCGACAAGTCTACCCGGACCACGACTAACGTCTAGGTTGACCGATTCTGTCGGTTAGCTGCCTGACTCGATTGTGAACATGCCCAGGGGTCTGAATGGGCCGCTGGGCATGTTGTTTTAACCCCTTTACAAGCGTTCGCTGTAAACTAAAAGTACGTTCTCACACAGGAGACCCTGACCCATGGAAGCTGTTGCTTACATTCTGATCTTTACCTGCATTATCGGCACGCTGTTCTTTGCGATCGCATTCCGTGAACCCCCTCGGATTACCAAAGACTAATTGGCAGATTGCGGATGCCCGTAGGGATTGGCTGCTGCCAGTTTCTACGGGCGTTTTGAGTAATGGCCCAAAGGCACCTTTTAAGCGATTTATTCAAACAGCCTATTGCCTCTACTATGGCAGCCGACATCAAGTCACCGATGTCAATTTCTAAATCACCTCAGCCTCTACTGATTTTTATCGTAAGATTTGCCTGAGCATTATCCGTCTTCGGTAGCTCGTCGTTCTGAGGCCGTTTTATGCAGTGCCCGTTTTGCCAGCATCCCAACAATCGTGTCCTTGAGTCGCGCTCTGCCGAAGCGGGCCGGAGTATTCGTAGGCGGCGGGAATGTCTAGACTGCGAACGGCGATTTACGACCTACGAGCGCATTGAATACGTGCCGGTAACGGTGCTCAAACGAAACGGCGAGCGAGAATCGTTTGACCGTTCCAAACTGCTGCGCGGTGTGGTTCGAGCCTGCGAAAAGACGGGGGTGTCACCCCACCAGTTGGAAGCCATGGTGGACGAGATCGAGGCCGAACTGCAGCAGTTGACCGTCCGAGAGGTGCCCAGTGAGAAACTGGGTGAGTTGGTTCTAGAGCGCCTTAAGCTGATCAACGAGGTCGCCTACGTTCGGTTTGCCTCGGTTTATCGACAGTTTCAGGGCATTCGAGACTTTGCCGATGCGCTCAGCCATTTTGAAGACCATTCAGAACGGCCTAGCCCAACCAACCAGCGGCCTTTTTCCATTGATGGGCAGTCGCCTTCGGCTGTCCATGCCTGAGCCGTTCGGCTGCACCGGTTCAGCAAACACAGGGGATGACAGCGGAACTGTATTCGCTGTAGTATAGTTAACCCTGCAACAAATTTTTCTTGGGCGAATCTTGGTGATTTCATCTAGGATAGAGATCCGGGTGAAGGCGCTGTTCGCCTGCGCTTTTAAGATTTAAAGCGTTTACCAAAAGAACTATGGCTGCAAACCACAACGGAGAAAACGGTAGGACACAGATAGTATGGCCAATGAATTAATCGCTGATATTGGGTTTACGCATGCAGATTTTGAAGCCCTTTTAGATAAGTACGATTACCACTTTAGCCCTGGTGACATCGTGCCAGGCACAGTTTTTAGCATCGAGCCCAAAGGCGCGCTAATTGATATTGGTGCCAAGACGGCAGCATTTCTGCCCATTCAAGAAATGTCCATCAACCGGGTGGAGGCTTCTGATGAAGTCCTACAGTCTGATGAAACCCGTGAGTTTTTCATTCTGACTGACGAGAACGAAGATGGTCAGCTGACGCTGTCCATTCGCCGGATCGAGTACATGCGAGCCTGGGAGCGGGTACGCCAGCTGCAAACCGAGGATGCCACCGTACGGTCTGATGTGTTTGCCACCAACCGGGGCGGTGCCCTGGTTCGTATTGAGGGGCTACGCGGGTTTATCCCAGGGTCTCACATCAGTACGCGCAAGCCGAAGGAAGACCTCGTTGGCGATGCGCTACCGCTGAAATTTTTAGAAGTTGACGAAGAGCGTAACCGTCTGGTTCTCAGCCATCGCCGAGCACTGGTGGAGCGGAAGATGAACGGCCTACAGGTGGGCGAAGTTGTCGTTGGTACGGTGCGCGGTCTCAAGCCGTACGGTGCCTTTATTGATATTGGCGGCGTCAGCGGTCTGCTACACATCTCTGAGATTTCTCACGATCACATCGACACGCCCAACACCGTGCTCAACGTGAACGACGACATTAAAGTGATGATTATCGACCTGGATGCTGAACGGGGTCGAATTTCGCTCTCGACTAAGCAGCTAGAGCCCGAGCCGGGTGACATGGTCAAGAACCCCGATATCGTCTTCGAGAAGGCCGATGAGATGGCTGAGCGCTATCGCCAACAGCTCAGAGCTGCTGAGAACGGCAATGGTGACGGCGGTGGTGACGGTAGCTACGAGCTAGAAGAGGCGGTTGCTAACTAGGCTCGCCAGCCACTAGACGACCGTTTTTGGATTTCATTTGTGGTTTGATTTAGCATTCGAACGGGAGGGGCAGTTGCTTCTCCCGGTTTTTTTTTGCCCGTTTTTTGCCGATAACGACCGTTGACAGGATTGTGGTTGGTCAGGATTAGCACGATATGGTGACAGTCTGGGTTCAGGGGCGCAAAGGGGTTTCTCAGCGGTTTGACGGGATTGAGGCCGTTGTGTTCGACAAAGACGGCACACTCGCCAGCGTAGAAGCCTATTTGGCTGACCTCTATAAGGAACGGCTCCGGCAGCTGTTGCTGGCACCTTCTGCCCCGCTGGCGCTGCAGTTTGGGGTGGTGGGGGCCGAGAGCATTGACCCGGCGGGACTCCTGGCGGTGGGCAGTCGGCTAGACAATGAAATTGTGGCAGCGGCGCACCTGGCCCAGACAGGTTTGCCCTGGATTACGGCACTGAAGCAAGCTCAGGCTGGCTTTGAGACGGCATCAGCGCAGCTACGCCAAAAGGCAACTCAGACCCCGCTGATACCCGGTGCCCTGTCGCTCGTACAACGGCTTAGGGCTGCTCAGGTGAAATGTGCGATCGCATCGTCAGACACCCAGGCTGAAGTCAATAGCTTTATAGAGGTCCATCGGCTAGCCGATCGCTTCGAGTGCTGGCAGGGCGTCCAGTCTGAGCGACCGGACAAAACAGATCCCCGCTTTTTACAGCGAGTTTGCCAACAGCTAGATGTTCCCCCTGCGCAAACGCTGGTAGTGGGCGATTCGGCAGCGGATGCGGCAATGGCAAGTGCGGGAAAATCTGCTGGATTTATCGGTTTTACGGGTGGCTGGTCCTGCCTCCTGGCGCTGTCGTTTCCAGTCAGCCCTAACCGCTGGGTGACGGTAAATGACTTTGACCAGATTCATATCGAAGGCCAAGCATCAAGCCCGCGGTAAGACGACGCAATGCGGCTGTGTTGAATCTGCTGGGGAGACATCACACAGGGTGGTCACACGGGGGCGGTATGATGAAAAGTCATAACCCCACAGGAGGATCAGCCGTTGTCTCGCCGCTATTTTTTTACGTCTGAGTCAGTCACTGAAGGGCATCCCGATAAGATTTGCGATCAGATCTCCGACACGATTATTGACGCGATTTTGGCCCTCGACCCCACTAGCCGGGTTGCCGCTGAGGTGGTGGTCAACACGGGGTTGGTCCTGATTACGGGCGAAATTTCGTCCAGCGCCCACGTCAATTTCGTGGCGCTGGCTCGACAGAAGATTAAGGAGATTGGCTACACTGACCCGACCAATAATGGGTTTTCGTGCGACAGCTGTTCGGTGCTGGTCGCGCTCGATGAACAATCGCCCGATATTGCCCAAGGTGTGGATGCGGCCCACGAGACCCGCGAGGCGCTGAGTGAAGAAGCGCTCGACGCCGTTGGGGCCGGAGACCAGGGGCTGATGTTTGGGTTTGCCTGCAACGAAACGCCCGAGTATATGCCCCTGCCTATCAGCATGGCCCATCGCATTTCCCGGCGGCTGGCCGCTGTGCGCAAAACCGGGCAGCTGCCGTATCTGGGACCCGATGGCAAAACCCAGGTCACGGTGATCTACGAAGACGGTCGCCCAGTGGGCATCGATACGATTCTGGTATCGACTCAGCATGCGGCGACGATTGGCGACATCAGCGAAGAATCAGCCATTCAGGCCAAAATCAGAGATGACCTGTGGAAGGCGGTGGTCCTGCCCAGCTTTGAAGGGCTAGCGATTCAGCCG
Source organism: Cyanobacteria bacterium J06648_16 (assembly GCA_039817185.1). GTDB lineage: Bacteria > Cyanobacteriota > Cyanobacteriia > Phormidesmidales > Phormidesmidaceae > CAWUKV01. The sequence goes on from JBCBWI010000023.1 coordinate 57,145, forward strand.
GATGAGGGCACCCGCTACCTGGTGAATCCCACTGGGAAGTTTGTCATCGGCGGCCCGCAGGGCGATTCCGGACTGACCGGGCGAAAAATTATTGTGGATACCTACGGCGGCTACTCTCGCCACGGGGGTGGTGCGTTTTCGGGTAAAGACCCCACCAAGGTTGACCGCAGTGCCGCCTATGCGGCTCGGTACGTCGCTAAGAATATTGTGGCCGCCGGTCTCGCGGATAAGTGCGAGGTGCAGCTGAGCTATGCCATTGGCGTGGCCCGGCCCACCAGCATTTTGGTCGAGACCTTCGGCACGGGCAAAATCGACGAAGAGAAGTTGCTAGCGCTGGTGCAAAAGCACTTTGAGCTGCGACCGGCCGGTATTATCCAGACGTTTGATCTGCGATCGCTCCCCCAGCAGCGCAATGGCCGGTTCTATCAGGACGTGGCGGCCTATGGCCACTTTGGCCGGGACGATCTCGACCTGCCCTGGGAGCGTACCGATAAGGCCGATACGCTCAAAGCAGAGGCGGCTGACCTGCTTGTTAGCGTCTAAGGCACCGTTACCAATACTGAATCGGCCACAACCTCACCTTCAACCGTGAGTTCTTCGTGGCCGTTCGCGTTAAGGGTGACCATTACCGTATTTTCGCCCGGTGCCAGGTCCGTTAGGTGATGCCAGTTGCTGTAGATGCGGCCCCGCTTTTCGCCGTTGACCATCAGGTGGGCATGTCCCTCGTTGAACGTGCTTTCGCCGTTGACCCGCTCGGGGGCAAACTCAAAATTAGTCGTCTGCAGCTCTAGATTCCAGCCGCTGACCGGATCAGGCGTTACGGCTATTGCCAATGTCGGGGCAGGCTGGCCTGCCGGAACAGCCAATGGGGCATGGTCATGACCGGCGTGATTGTGCCCCGACTGAGTGTGATCAGCCTGCCCGGTTTTGTCCTCGCTGGCGGGTGCGGCAGCTGTCGGGCTGTCATGCGCCGCTGAGTGGACCTGATCCACGGCGGCGGAGTCGGCTTCAGCGTCCTGGCTGTGCCCGCTGTGATCCATGCCAGAGCAGCCTACGGCAGCAATCAACAGTGGGATGATGGACAGTCGGCCTAGGGTGGATAAGGGGGACTGCCAATTTGAGCGAATCATGGGCTTTGTCGTCAGAGGGCTTTAGGGGCAAACGGGCAAAAAAAAGGCGGTCAATGCCGCCTATCAATGTCTTTAGAGTTTGTATGAGGCAGAGGTAGCCAGCCTGTGGGAGTGCCGTCTGGGCGAGGTTAACTAAATCTGCATAGGCTTAGTTTGCAAGCAACCAGCCGTAGAATGCAAACGACAGGTCGTCGGAGTTTAGCGGAATGTGAATGCTTCGGGACGGTCAAAATTGAGAGGTATACTCTAAAAAAGATAAGGCTATATCTGCACCAAACTTCATGCCCGCGTTTCCCTCCCATCGGCCCCGTAATCTGTCGCTCGGGCCGCTAGAAACTGAGATTTTAGAGCTGCTATGGCGGTTGGAGCCGACGACGGCCAGAGCTATCCACGAATCTATTCTGGCGGACATCGACCGGGAGCTGACGTACTCTTCGGTGGCGACGGTACTGAGGCGCCTGGAGCATAAGGGCTGGGTGAGCGGTCGTCGGGTCGGGCGCGCCTTTGTGTGGCAAACCTGTGTGTCTCAGGAGCACGCGGAGGTGTTGCGATCGCAACAGCAGCTCCAGGCGTTTCTCGACGTGAGCGACCCCGATATTGTCGCCGCTTTTGCCGATACCATCGATGAGGCCAGTATTACTCAGCTAGAAGCCATTACCGAGCGAATTCGGGCGGCTAAGCAGGCGCGGGAGGCCCAGGCATGATGGGGCATTTGAGCATGATTGTGGGTGCGATCGCACTGGCTGTTGGGCTGCGCCACCTCTGGCAGCCCACTCGACCGGCCACGGTCCTGTCTTTTTTTCTGGTGCCGCCCCTCCTCCTCCTGATGACGGCCATCGCCATCGTCGTCATGGGCCCCCACGGGCATATGGTCAGCCACTTAGAAGGCTGGTTTTGCTACGGGCTCGCCTGGAGCTTTATCGTCGCGGCAATCGTTATCTGGGGTCATTTGGCCGGGCAAACCTGGCAGGCCAGACAACGCGCAGGCATTTGCCAGCAGCAGCGGGTTCATGGCTATACCGCCAGCATCGTTGATAGCGCCCAGCTGTTTAGCGCCCAGGTGGGACTATGGCAGCCGCATCTGATTGTGAGTCAGGGGCTGATAGACCGGCTCTCGGCGGCAAAGCTCACCGCCGTGCTCACCCATGAGGCCGCTCACGTCCACTATCGCGATACCTTCTGGTTTTTTTGGCTGGCAGGGCTGCGGCGGCTAACAGTTTGGCTGCCCTATTCTGAGACCCTGTGGCAGGAGCTGCTGCTGTTACGCGAACTCCGGGCCGACCGCTGGGCAACCCAGTTTGTCGACCGGCTCGTACTGGCCGAAGCCCTGGTCGAGGTCATCGCCGCACCGCTTGCGGCTGATACCTGCGCGGCCTTTAGCTGCGCGGTCCCCAGTCGTCTGTCGCGCCGTATTGATGCGTTGTTGGTTGAGCCGACAGCCGCCCCTCAGTTTGACCCCGGCCCCCTGCAGTGGACAGAAATGTGCTTGAGCCTAGCGCCGCTGCTGACAATTCCTTTTCACCATTGACTTTTTCAAGCAAGGAACGGATTTTCAGTACTATCCACTGCAAGCCAGCAATGAGCCACTGTACCTCACTACAATTACGAGTCCTGGCTTTCTGAAATCGGCGTACAAAGTTCGACCATGAAGCCACTATTGTCTGTAACGTAGGCAATGGTCTGTCCCCAGGGCATCGCTGTCGCGTCCTGAACCAGCGTTGCCCCTGCCTTTACGGCCCGATTAATGGCTGCCGGAACATCCTGGGTGGTTAGCGCAATTTCGAAGGTAGGCGCTACTGAGCTAGGCGCAACTGGCGACTTGCCCTGGTCGGCTATCATTTTTCGACTGGCAAAGGCCAGCGTCGTTGTCCCCGTGGCCAGTTCCCCGTAGTCCCCCGACTCGTGAATCATCTTTCTTTTGAGCCCAAACGCCTGCCTGTAGAACTCAATGGACTGGGGCACGTTCTCGACGTAAAGGATAGTGTAGGCAAAAATCATTTCGACGTTCCTGGCTGGTTTTATGCGCACGCCCCCAGCGTAGCGGTTTGCAGCCGAGCCCGGTTGAAGATATGCGACAACTATTGCCCCTTTTGCTGGGCAAGGTTTGCTGTACAGAGATTGCTGGGCAAGGCAGATCGCCAAAAACGATACCGCACCTGCTCGACGTAACGATCCTTAGTGTCTTAAGCAAAGAATACAAGGGATCGGGCATGCTAGAGGCGGCTAAACGCTGTTGCTAACGTTCTACCGATGGAAACCCTAGACCGACTTAGATCCGGAGAGCTTACAGGCAGCAAACGGCTAGATCTGTCCTGCGAGCTGACGGAATTTCCGATGGAAATTTTGAGCTTGGCTGATTCGTTAGAAATTCTCAACCTCTCCAACAATCGACTGCAGTCGTTGCCGCCTGAAATTGCCCAACTCAGACGGCTCAGAGTTGCCTTCTTCAACAACAACGCATTTGAAACGTTGCCGCATGAGCTGTCTGCCTGCCCCAATCTGTCAATGATTGGTTTCAAAGGCAATCGGATTCGAGAGATAGACGAGCAAGCCCTATTTCCCAATATCCGCTGGCTGATTTTGACCAACAATCAGATCGAGCGACTGCCTAAAACGATTGGGCTGCTCAAAAAGCTGCAAAAATGCATGCTGGCCGGAAATCGGCTCCGGGCTTTGCCTGACGAAATGGCCAACTGCCAAAATCTGGAACTGATTCGGATCTCTGCCAATCAGCTGTCTAAGCTGCCCAGCTGGCTGCTGACGCTCCCAAGGCTTGCCTGGCTGGCCTATGCCAGCAACCCGTTTTGCCCGTCGACCACCCATGGGGCAGCTCCAGCGATTTCTACAATCGATGTCAATGAGATAACGCTTGGTGCAATTCTTGGAGAAGGTGCTTCTGGCGTGATCTATAAAGGGACATGGACACCCCTATCAGCCTCCCCGCAGCCGATCGCAGTCAAACTTTTCAAGGGTGAGATCACCAGCGACGGTTTGCCTGCGGACGAAATGCGAGCTTGTCTGCTGGCAGGACAGCACCCTAACCGGGTGAACGTGCTGGGAAAACTGAGCCAGACCTTTCAGGGTAAAGAGGGGCTTGTTTTCTCATTCATTTCCCCTGATTATGCGAACCTGGGTGGACCGCCAAGCCTGGAGACCTGCACAAGAGATACCTACAGCGACGATACTGTATTTACGCCGCAAACCATTTTGCAGATTGCCAAAGGCGTGGCATCATCGGTGGATCATCTGCACAGCAACGGCATCATGCATGGCGATCTCTACGCCCATAACATTCTGATCAACGCATCAGGAGAGAGCATTTTAGGCGACTTTGGTGCGGCTTCTCTCTATGATGTAGAAACGCGGTCAACTAGTCAGTCCCTAGAACAGATTGAGGCTAGAGCTTTTGGCTGTCTGTTAGAAGACTTACTGGAACGCTGTACAGACGTCGCCAGTCCCAACGACAAAACCACTACTGAGCAGTTGCGCTATCTGCAAAGGGACTGTATGCAGCCAATGCCGTCCAACCGACCGCTATTCGCCTCGATGTGTGAGCGTTTATCTTGCCTCTAGCACTCAAGCAACAAAAGCCACCCAACGTTGTGAACTCTTCTAATCGCCAGCCGCCATGATTCCTCGCAAGCGGTTAGACATCAGCTGGTCAGACCTCGCCTATGGTATGCGCTGCTGCCTCTGGTCGGGCGATCGTTCCACCATTGAAGCACGGCTCGATAAACGTTGGATGGGGCGGGCAGGATTACCCTGTTTGTCTGTCAGAAGCGGGTTCGATGCGCTGCTCAGCGTACTCGACTTCCCGACCGGCAGTGAGATTCTGGTGTCGGCGCTGACGATTAAAGGAATGATCCACATTATCAAAGACCATGGCCTAGTGCCCGTGCCGATTGATTTAGAGATGTCGCGTCTGTCAGTTGATTGCGAAATCTTAAAGGCGGCGGTAACCGAACGAACAAAAGCTATTTTGGTCGCTCACCTGTTTGGTAGCCGTATGCCCATGCAGGCGATCGTCGACTTTGCCCAGGTCCATCAGCTATTGGTCATCGAAGATAGTGCCCAAACCTACACCGGTAGCCAAGATTGGGGACACCGCCAGAGTGACGTCAGTTTGTTTAGCTTTGGCCCGATCAAAACCGCAACGGCGCTGGGTGGTGGGGTGCTGATATTTCGGGAGCCGTCTTTACGAGATGCCGTACGCGCTCATCAAAGCCAGTGGCCGCTGCAGCGTCGCTGGTCGTTTTGGCTCAGGCTGTGGAAATACAGCGGGCTGATGTTGCTGTCAGCGCGGGCAAACTATCGCTTGTTCGTTGCGCTTTGTCGATTGTTTAACGTCAATCACGATCGGCTGATTGCCAGCAGTGTGCGGGGCTTCGCCGGTAGGGAGTTCTTTGCGAAGATTCGGCAACGGCCTTCTACACCGCTGTTATCGCTCATGGCCCGCCGAATCGGTCAGTTCGATCCTGGCAAAATTGACAGACGACGGCAGATAGCCGAGCAGGCGATTGCCCAGCTACCCCGACTCAGTCGACCAGGCGATCGGGCCGCTCACCATACTCACTGGGTTTTTCCAATCTTGCACAGCCAGCCCGACCGGCTAATAGTGTACTTGTGGTCCCGAGGCTTTGATGCCACGCGGGGGGGCTCAAGCCTGTGCGTAGTCGAACCGCCTGCGGGGCGGTCCGAATCGCGACCCACTCGGGCTGAAGCTACTTTTGAGCAGCTGTTCTACTTGCCTATATACGAAGGGCTATCGTCTGACGACGTTGCCCGGTTGGCTAGCGCCGTCAACAATTTTGAAGCCGCGTTGACTCAGACCATAAAGGGGTAGCCCGCCTGTAATTGTCCGTCTGTTGTGGAGAGAGACTATGCGATCGCACCTTACTCATCGCCTTATCTTAGCCGCTGGCATCGCCCTGATGGTGGCGTTAGGGCTGGGCAGCAAGGCCTACAGCGGTCCCGCTGCCCGTTGGGTCAACGACTACAGCGGCGATATTCTCTACGAAATTTTCTGGATCTGGCTGATTGGCTGGTTTTGGCCCCGGTGTCGTTCTCGGTCTGTGGCCCTGGGCGTTTTTTGCGTAACAGCCGTAATCGAATTCACTCAGCTGATTCCCTTTCCACCACAGTGGCAGGCGCACATTCTCTGGCGATTGCTGCTGGGGACGAGTTTCTCGGTTTGGGATTTTGTCTACTACGCCGTGGGCAGCCTTCTGGGTGGATGGAGCCTGGCAATGCTGCAGCGGCGGCTAGTCCAGCGAACAGTGCCTGCTCAGCAACCTTAAGCTTTCGGTATCCTTTGCGGCCCAATCGACCCTGACCTTCCAAAATTGAACTAGGTCTACAGGAAGAGGCAATGCTGCTGAACCACGCGCTGAAGGAATGGTCAGTTGCGGTCGAGGCGCTAATGGCGGGCGATACCAGCCTGCTACTCCGTAAGGGCGGCATTCGTGAACGGGCAGGCAAATTTACCGTACCCTACGAACAGGTTTTGCTGTATCCCACTTACGAACACCAGCGTCCTGAGCTGCTGAAGTCAGCCTACCAGGCAAGTGTGACGCCCGTGCCGTCGGGCTGGCATCCCGAGACGGTGACGATATCGGGCTGGGCAAAGATTGAGCAGGTGGTTCAGGTGCTCGACGCCGATCGCGTGCGGGCTCTCCTACCGCTACACATCTGGAACGAGCAGTTCGTCACCGACCGACTGCGATGGAAGCCCCAACAGCCGCTGTACGTCCTCCTGCTTCGGGTTTATGCACTCCCAACGTCCCAAATAATCGACTGGCACCCTGACTACGGCGGCTGCCGGTCTTGGATCGAGATCCCACCGGTGGAAATTGCAGATGTCTCACCGGTCCTGACCGACGAGGTTCAATCTGACCGTATCCAGGCCCTAGAGACCGCGCTACAGCGATGAAACCCTTACCGATTGACCCGCTGATTGCCTTCGACCGTCGCCATGTCTGGCACCCCTACGCGGCCATGCCGAATCCGCTGCCAGTGTTTCCGGTCCGGTCGGCCCAGGGTGTACATCTGACGTTGGAGGATGGCCGTCAGCTAATCGACGGGATGTCGTCGTGGTGGACCTGCATTCACGGCTATAACCATCCGGCGCTGAACCAGGCGGCCCACGCGCAGATTGAGCAGATGGCCCACGTCATGTTTGGCGGGCTCACTCACCAGCCTGCGGTGCAGCTAGCGATGCAGCTAGTGGCGCTGACGCCCGCGCCGCTCCAGCAGGTGTTCTTTTCGGACTCAGGGTCCGTGGCGGTCGAAGTCGCGATGAAAATGGCGGTGCAGTACTGGCACAGTCGCGGTCGCCCCAACAAACACCGATTTCTCACGATCCGCGGTGGCTACCACGGCGATACGGCTTCCCCCATGTCGGTCTGCGACCCGGTGACGGGCATGCACCATCTATTTCGCGGGACGCTAACGCCCCAGTACTTTGCCGACCGGCCCCAGACGCGATTTGAGCAGCCCTGGCAGGCGGGAGACACGGCCAGTTTTGAAGCTCTGCTGGCGTCTGAGGGTGACCGGATCGCGGCGGCTATCTTTGAGCCGGTGGTGCAGGGTGCCGGGGGCATGTGGTTCTACAGCCCCGACTACGTGCGTCGCGCCAGGGAACTGTGCGATGCCTATGACGTGTTGCTGATTTTAGATGAGATTGCGACGGGGTTTGGGCGTACGGGGCGGCTATTTGCCTGTGAGTACGCGGACGTGTGCCCAGACATTCTCTGCATTGGCAAAGCCCTGACGGGTGGGTTTATGTCACTGGCTGCGACCCTGACCACGGCGAAGATTAGCGAAACCTTCAGCCAGGGTGAGGCTGGAGTCTTTATGCATGGTCCGACCTTTATGGGCAACCCCCTCGCCTGTGCCGTCGCCCTGGCGAGCCTGGAGCTGCTAGCAAGCGATGACTGGCAGGGACGCGTCCACCGTATTGGGGACCAGCTGAAGCGGGAATTAGAGACGGTGCGATCGCACCCTGCGGTCAGGGACGTTCGCGTTCTCGGTGCCATTGGCGTCGTTGAACTACAACAGCCCGTCGACATGCGGACGGTCCAGCCCCAGTTTGTCGAGCAGGGGGTCTGGCTACGCCCCTTCGGACGGCTAATCTACACGATGCCGCCTTACGTTATTTCACCCAACGAGCTCAGCCAGGTTACCCGAGCCATGATCGCGGTTGTTGACCGACTGTGAGGTCAAACTAGCTATCTGAGTGGCCGACCAGAACCTGTCGAGGCAGGGTTTCGGGTGCTGCTGCTGCCGGGGCCGTTTGAGATGAAGGGACGGTTGCCGAGCCTGTAGCTGCCGAGCCTGTAGTGGGCATATCTGCGCTCGTCTGGGCGAGCAGCGGCAGCGTAATGGTAACCACTGCGCCCTTGCCCCGCCCCTCGCTGGCCAGGCTGATCGTGCCCCCCATCAGCTCCATCAGGTTTTTAGAGATGGCCAATCCCAGGCCCGTGCCTTCGTAGCGACGAGTGTGGGAACCGTCAATCATGACGAAGGGCCGAAACAGCTTATGCTGCTGCTTGCGCTCAATGCCAATGCCAGTGTCGCGGATGATGATACGAACACGGGGACCGGACACCACTGTCGGGCGGCTAATACCGTTATGGGTTGGGGACGGGGTAGGTAATGTCTCCACGGCAGGGGTGTCTTGAGCCTTGATGGCGGGATCCACCGCTTGGCCGATCTCGGTTTCCCTGACGACCTCAACGGTGATGCCGCCTTTATGGGTGAACTTAACCGCGTTGTAGATGACGTTGAGCAGGACCTGCTTGAGCTTATTGGCATCGGCCTGCACCATGATCGGCTCACTGAGGTCAGGTCGATTGAGTGACAGGCCCTTCTGGCGAATCTGCAGCGACTGCAGATCGAGCACATCGGTGAGAACTTGCCCCGCATCCAGCGCAGTCATGCTGATCGGGAGCGTCCCGGCTTCGATCTTAGCGATATCGAGAATATCGTTGATAATTTTGAGGAGATGAATCGACGCGTTGTCGGCCTGCTCCAGAAACTCCAGCTCTTCTTCGCGGCTGTCACAGTCGCCGTTGCGCACTAGCCGAATAGAGTTGATGATGCCGTTCAACGGCGTGCGTAGCTCGTGGGAGGTGTTGGCCAAAAACTCGTTTTTGGTTTGGTTGGCAAATTGGGCGTCTTTCCACGCCTGCCGGAGTTCCTGAGAGCTGGCCTGCAGTCGTCGGAGCATGCGCTCTAGGACCTGCCCTAGGTAGTCGAGTTCCCAAATGCTGCGAGTGCGCGGAGCCGACTCGAGCTGCGAAATATCCTGTACGCGCTGGCCGTAGCGAATCAGCCGCTCCACCGGCAGCGACAGGCTGCGGGCCACGTATAGTGCCAGCAAGGCATTGGCAGACAGCAGCCCCAGGGTGAGCAAGATCAAAATTTGCCGAATGTCTTTCAAGGCATGGAGGGCCTGATTGAGGGGCGTCACGGCAAGCACGTTCCAGGTTTCGGCCTGGTCGGGGGTGATGGGGATGCGAGCACCACTGTAGCCTGCCAGCCATTCGTCACCTGTCTGAACAAAGTTGAAAAGGTGCAGGGTCGATTCTGTGCCCGTTTCTACGCTGTTGAGAATGCTATCCAGCCGGTCGGCGGCGGGCAGATCCTGGATTTGCTGCCCCACCTGCTCAGGATCGGGGTGGATCATTAGGGTATCGCTGCTGTCAATCACGACGGTATCACCCACCAGCGAACGGGGGTTGGTATCCTGCAGCTGAAAGAGCCGGATCTCGGCTGTGAGCGTGTAGCGCAGCTGACCGTCGGTATCGTACACGGGCGCGGCAACCGTCAAGGTAATCGGAGACCCTTCTAGCGTCGGCTGGGTATCGGGCGCGGTCGTCAATGACACTAGATAGAAAGCCGGATCGCTCAGGGTTTGCTGCCAGGGGAGGATAGTCCCTGTGGGCAGTAGGGGCGTATCGCAGGTGGTGGTTGCGATCGCACCTTCCCCCGCTCGAATTTCTAAGCAGTCGACTTCGTAGGGAACCGCTGCGACGTAGCGATCCAACGCCGTCCGCAACTCGTCTGCGTTGCCGGTCTTCAGCGCTTGAGTTTCGCTCAGCAGCATCAGGTCTGACTGCACCGTACGCACATCCTGCTCGAGCTCTTCGGCCTTGCGAATCGCGCTACTGGTCAAATTTTGGCGCGCCGTCTCTAGCAGGCTAGTACGGGCCTTGCGCAGCGTCATGGCCTGCCCAATCAGCAAGATCGGAAAGGTCAGCAGCAAAATCCGCAGCAGCAGCAGACGACGAAACGAACGGGGACGCTTAACCATGACGGTCAACTAGTTCTAAAATACGACGCTATCTAGAAGGAGTGAGATAACGACTACTGCGACAGCAGTCAATGTTTGGCAATGTTTGGCAAACACTACAACGGCAACTACCCTAGCTACGGATACACTAACCGCCCCGCAGGTCTACGTGCAATTACGAGGTGCAATTACGAGTCGCGATCAGCCTGTAAGTAACGACACTCGGACCTCAGGCTTTAGGGGCAGCAGAGAAGCTTAAGTCTCAAGATTTAGGGGGCTTTAGTCAGGCTCCCCCTATCCTGTCACAGGGGCTTCGCTATGGGGAATTACTGACGAGTAAGCTCAGCGAAAGTTAAAATCCGGCCCGCCTAAATGAAGATTTGAGAATTGGGGCCTTACAGGGAAACGGATGAAGAGAAGCGCCTACCCGTCCCGACTATTATGGCTCAAGGCGCTTGATATGGGCCGCCATTCTTAATCACGGAATATTGTAATGACAGCATCTGTCGCTCGTGACCCCATTAGAACGACGCCCTACACAACCGTTATCCTCGCCATGAGTGCTGACGGCAAAATTGCTGCCGCCGATCGCGGCGCGGCCCGGTTTCCTTCGCGCTTCGACCAGCAACACCTGCAAACACGGATAGCTGAGGCCGACGCCACCCTATTCGGGGCGGGGACCCTCCGGGCCTATGGCACCACCCGCTCGATTACCCACGCGGACCTTTTGCAGCGTCGTCGGGACCAGGGTAAAACCGCCCAGCCTATCCACATCGTTTGCTCAGCTAGCGCGAGTCTAGACCCTGACTGGCGTTTCTTTGCCCAGCCGGTGCCCCGCTGGTTGTTGACCACGCCTGCTGCTGCTGCCCAATGGTATGAACACCCTGGGTTTGACCGAATACTGCCGCTGCTGAGTCCGTCGTCTGACTGGCCCAACATCTTCGCCCACTTGCAAACCCAGGGCATCCATCGGCTATTGGTCATGGGCGGCGGCCAGTTGGTGGCGGCGCTAGCAGCGGCCGATCTGCTCGATGAGCTGTGGCTGACGGTCTGTCCCCTACTCGTTGGCGGGCAGACCGCTCCCACGCCAATGGATGGCCCTGGGTTCAGCGTATCTGCAGCGCCTCAGCTACAGCTGCTTTCCGCTGAACCGGTGGGCAACGAGGTATTTCTGCACTACCGTCGCGTACGTTCCTCACCGCTCACCACCCAGCCCTCTCAGTAGAACCCGTTAGAATATTCCCAGACCTACCAGATACGGGAAACCGGTGTTCAACTTAAAACCTGAAGTCAAGTCCCAGTATCGGGTTCGCTGGGTTAACAAAATTCAAACGATTCCCCAGTCCGTCTGGGATGCGATGGCCAAGCCGCTGCAAACGCCCTTTTTTGAGTGGACCTGGCTGCAGAATTTGGAAGCCTCGGGCAGTGCGATTGCCGACGCGGGTTGGCTACCTAACCACCTGACGCTCTGGCAAAACGATCGGCTAGTTGCCGCTGCGCCGCTGTACCTGAAGGGGCACAGCTACGGCGAGTTTACCTTTGACCATCAGTGGGCTGAGCTGGCGGAGCGACTGGGCATTCGTTACTATCCCAAGCTGCTGGGTATGTCGCCGTTTACGCCGGTCGAAGGGTATCGGTTTTTGATTGCTGCGGGCGAAGATGAGGCCGTCCTGACCCGACTGATGGTGCAGGCGATTGACGAATTTTGCGATCGCAATCAGATCTCGGGCTGCAACTTTCTTTATGTCGACAGCGAGTGGCAGGCACAAATGGAGCAGCTGGGCTTCACGGCCTGGCTACACCACAGTTATATCTGGCAAAACAATGGCTACCAGACCTTTGACGACTATCTGGCCCAGTTCAACGCCAACCAGCGCCGCAATATCAAGCGCGAGCGCAAGTCGGTGACTAAGGCCGGGCTGCACTTTCAGGTCCATACCGGTGACGACATCACGCCGACGCTGTGCGATCAGGTGTACGCCTTTTACAGCGATACCTGCGACAAGTTTGGCTGGTGGGGCAGCAAGTACCTGACCCGTAATTTCTTTCAGCAGTTGCACCCCGCCTGGTGCGATCGCACCGTCATTTTTGCGGCTTACACCGAGTCCGACCCCGCTCCGGTTGGCCTGTCCTTCTGCCAGGTCAAGGGCGATCAGCTCTATGGGCGCTACTGGGGTGCGTTTGAGGACTACAATCACCTGCACTTCAATGCTTGTTATTACGAACCGATCGAATGGGCCATTGCTAATGGTATCCAGCGGTTTGACCCCGGTGCGGGTGGGCGGCACAAAAAGCGGCGCGGCTTTCCCGCGACGCCCAACACCAGCCTGCACCGGTTCTATCACCCCACCCTGCAGCAAATCTTGACCGACTACATCAGTCGTATTAACGCCTCTGAGAGCGAAGAGATCGAGGCAATCAATCAAAACCTGCCGATCAAGCAAACGACGAACCTGTGTTGATACCACTCTCGGGTTCGCCTACTGTGGATGGACTGCCCAACGATACTCGATACGATGAAAACGATGCCCTACGTTGACGCTGCCGCCCTGGCTGCCCTCGACAATAAGCTTTCCAAGCGCTTCATCGAGCTAGATCCCGATGGCTATTTTCTGATCTATCTCGATGTGGACCAAGGCCTGATCTGTGCCAAGCACTTTACCAACATCATTAATGAAAAGGGCCTAGCCTGCGATCCTGAAACTGGGGAGCCGTTACCGACACGGGACAAAGCCGTGCGCCAGTCTACCCGAGTTTACACAGGCCGCACCGCCAAGGAGCTGTGCATCAAAATTTTTGAGAATAAAGCTGAACCCTGCCCAATTAGCTATCTCGATCATGCCGCCTATTTAGGTCGTGAGTTTGTGCGGGCTGAAATGGCGCTCATTAGCGGCAGCGAGTACGTCCAAGATTGACCGTATCTGACGTCTTTACCCATCATTGAATCTGTCGAAGCGCTATCAACACTATGAGGGCGTGCCTGCTTTTAACCCATCTAATCGAGATTTTTGCAGCTTCTAAACCAGGCAGTGGGCACTGTCAAAAATAACTCAGCGGCATAGTTGTATGCCGTTTCCGAAGCGTTTCTCCCTCGCTTGAGTCCATGTATAGCGCTATTTGTGTACAGTTTTTCAAAAATG
>JBCBWI010000024.1:0-69437 GCA_039817185.1 Cyanobacteria bacterium J06648_16
AAGCATTTCTCGAAAACATGCCGATTCTCTTCGATGAACACCTGCCCAAGTGGAACTACGTCGCTCGTCCTCAACAGCTCTAAAGAATGCAGGTTATTTAATCCTTGTTCCTAAGTCGTGTAGGTATTACGCGTGGGCTCTGCCATATCCTTTTGTGGGTCTGACGAGGATACAGGAGCGTGAAGCTGTATCTTTGATAAACCGAGCCACAGAAAACGATGTCTGCAAAAGATCTGTTCCACACTGCGGTGAAGCGAGCGCTTCAGAAAGAGCAGTGGACCATTACAGATGACCCCTTGAAATTTAAGTTTGGCAATGTCAACTTTCGGGTTGACCTGGGGGCTGAGCGAGTGGTCGCAGCCGAACGGGCGGGAGAGAAGATAGCCGTCGAGATTAAAAGTTTTCTCAACCCTTCCGCTGTTACAGACTTTTACGCTGCACTGGGGCAATTCTTGAGCTACAGACTGGCGCTAGAGCCAGTGCAGCCCGATCGTAAACTCTATCTAGCTGTACCGCTGGATGCATATCAGACGTTTTTTCAATACGAGTTTACTCAAGCAGCGATAGAGCGGTACGAAATATCTATACTGGTGTATGAGCCGGTAAGCGAGATTGTAACTGCATGGATAGACTAGCTGAGTATCGTACCCAGGTTCAGGCACTGCTGCGTCGCTATGCATCTGAGGACACCGGTAGCAACGATGTTGAAGTACAGCTCCTTTTCGATACTGAGCGCGACCATTACCAATGGATGAACATTGGCTGGGAAGGATTTAACCGGATCTATCGCAGTATTGTCCATTTCGATATAAAGGACGGCAAGGTTTGGCTACAACAGAACCTAACTGATGAAAATCCCGCCGAGGATCTGGTCGCTGCAGGTTTACCAAGAGAGGATATTATCCTAGGCCTACAGCCCCCCTATAAGCGGCAATATACAGGTTACGGAAGCGCTGTAGACGCTCATGAGTCAGCTATCCAGCTCGATGTGGCTAGCTAGGCTGTAGCTAAATTGTCGGCATAGCCACATCTTTCAAGACTGCATCCGGCAACGCATAGGACGTTTTCAAAAAGTCTGACGTCGGCTCCAGCACCTCCGGAAACTTACTGTGGGCCAGCACGCTCACGGCAAAAATCTCCTGCACGCCGCTCTCAAACTTCAAGAACGCCACCGTCTGCCCCGTGCGAATATCCACCACCCATACGCCACAGGTGCGCTCTGTCAGCCGCTCTACTAGGGGAATGCTGCCAAAGGTGGCAGACTCGCGCACCTGGGACAGCCCCACAAAGGCGTAGGGACCGTAAAAATCTAGGCCCCGCGTAAAGCCTGGGAACTGCGCCACCGTCGTCAGCTTGCCGGTATCCAAATCTACTGTGGCAAGGCTGCCCTGGCCCGACTCCAGCACCCACAGCTTGCCGTCGTACCAGCGGGGCGAGTGGGGCATTGACAGCCCCCGACACACAAACTCGTTGCTGGGCACATCCATAATGATGCCGCCTGCGGCCTTGTTTACCCGCCAGCCGCCGCCCGTATCCGTCGTGCTCAGGGCCGTGACATACTTAGGCTTATCATCAACAATTGCCAGCCCGTTCAGGTGGCAGCGGTCGTCCGGGCTGTAGCCGGTGATGAAGGGGGGCCGCCAGCGGGGCACAAAGCTATAGGCCAAATCGGGCGTACATAGGCAAGAAAAGCGGGTATTCACAATCCACAGCTCGTCTTTAGACCAGCCCATTTCGTGGATGTCGATATCGCCCGTGATGTGGATGTTGCGGATCAGGTAGCAGGCGTCGTGCTTGCCGGGGGGTTCTAGCTTGGGGGCCACTGCCTCCAGGTTGTAAAACTCCACCAGTTCGTGGGCCGTACCCAGCGCCAGTCGCGTGGCATCCACCGCCATGCCCATCGGGCGACTGTACTGGCGAAAGTGGGTATTCACCGTGCCGCCATCGGCCCGTACCAGGATCAGCTTTCCGGCCTGGTAGGTGGAGACCATCAGCGAAAAGCGGCCGCCGGTGAGCAGTTCGCCCAGGCTGTGGGTATGGACAGAGGAGAGGTCGGATCGGGCGGGGGGTGTCATTTAATTACGGATAGGTAGGCGGGCACCGCCCACCGCACAGGGTACAGGCTGCGGTCTGACTAACGCAACAGTCAAGACATCCTCGGAGTCAGGTTTCAGAAGGTTTCTGTCAGCCTCAGGAATGTTTGCCCTAGCGTTAGGAAGGTTGCTTTCAAGCGCCAGAAGATTTGTTTTGAACCCAGAAATATTTCTTTCAACCTCAGGAATGTTTTGCTAAAGAGGCTTTTCTTGATACAGCAAACCCTATCTCGGAGAAAACAACAGATCCACCAAAGCAATTGATCACCGTTTCGGCGCTTTGTTTTTTGGGATGGTGAGGTGGGCTAGCCTCCAATTTGTGACATCGTGCGGCTATAAGCTCCGGTTGTTCCGGCATCGCGCATTTTGAAATTTATCTCTGGCTTCTCGGCCAGTAGCGCCGCTACCTGCTCTCGAATTTCACTGATTCTGACCCCACTCCTTAACAAAGTTCGCAAATCAATCTGACCTGTCTCGTTCAGTAAACAGGGCCGTAGCCAACCATCTGCCGACAGGCGCATACGGTTGCAACGATCGCAAAAGCATTCTGACATCTGGCTAATGAACCCCAGCGTCCCCTCTGCTCTCGGAATCTGAAAAATATCTGCCGGGCCGTTGCCGCGTACGGTAGATTCTGCCAACCCCCAGCGATCGCAGATCTGCTGCCGCAGGGTTTCCGAATCCACCCAGCCGCTGCGGTCAAACAGATCGCCGTTGCCGATGGGCATAAACTCAATAAACCGCACATGCCAGGCCCGGTCGAGCGTTAGCGCGGCCAGGTCCAGCACTTCGTGATCGTTCACACCCGGAATCACCACCACATTCAGCTTGAGTGGAGAAAACCCGACTTGGTGAGCCGCTTGAATGCCGGCCCAGACCTGTTGCCAGCGGTTGCGACCGCGCCCACCCGTAATTTTCTCAAAGGTTTCTGGCTGCAGCGAGTCCAGGCTGATGTTGATGCGATTCAGTCCGGCTGCCTTCAGATCCGCCGCCATCCCGGCCAGCCGGTAGGCATTGGTTGTCAGGGCTAGATCCTGTGTTTCGGGCAGCTGAGCGATGGTCTGAACTAGCGGCACAATGCCAGGGCGCAGCAGCGGCTCCCCGCCGGTCAGGCGAAACTTGTAGAAGCCCAGCGGAATAAACACGCCCTTGAGCAACTGGATCAGCTCCTCGTTGCTCAACCAGTGCTCCCGCAGCGCGTACTGTAGATCGGCCCCCTCTGGCATGCAGTAAACGCACTGAAAGTTGCAGCGATCAATCAGGCTGATGCGCAGGTAGTCAATGGTGGGCATAGGATGGCCGATAGAATAGGGGCTCTGAAGCCCTTACATTATGAATCAGCCTTCTGTACGCAGTGGCTATACCCTGCCAGTCTTTGCCTGTGCGAGTGCGATCGCAGCGCTGCGTCATCTGCAATCGCCCCTGCAGTCACCATCTTCGGCCACAGTGGATTTGTTAGACTCTGCCGAGCTAGCCGACATCCCCATCGAACAGATCGCCACCCTACCAGACGGCGCTGCCCTAGCCATCACCCGTAGCGACCCCGGCGATAACCTGGACCTGACCCGCCATACCCCTGTATGGGCCGTTGTCCGCTGGGCCGAGCCGAGCCAGCCCCGCATTCAAATCCAGGGCGGTGAAGGGGTTGGCCGGATCGACGGGGCCGATCCAGCTATCTACACCTATGCTCGACGGCTGCTGCAGACCAACCTAGAGCGCCTGCTGCCGGCTGACCGCGCTATCCAGGTCACCGTCATTCTGCCGGAGGGCAAAGCCCTGGCGCTGAGAACCTCCAACGCCGCTTTTGGGGTGGTCGATGGCCTGTCTCTGCTCGGTACAACAGGGATTGCCCAACCGCTTAGCGTCCCTGGACAGCTGGAGGCCTTTCGGTCAGAGATTCAAGAGAAAGCCAAGACGCTAGACACGCTGGTGTTCTGTCTGGGAGAGAATGGCTTGGATCTGGCCTTACAGCAGGGCATTCGCCCCGAGTGCCGGGTGAAGACGGCTAACTGGCTGGGGCCGCTGTTGGTGGAGGCAGCCCTACAGGGAATCACCGGCATTTTGCTGTTTGGCTACCACGGCAAGCTGATCAAGCTGGCTGGGGGCATCTTTCATACCCATCATCACGTGGCGGACGGTCGGCAGGAAATTTTGGCAGCGGTCTGTGCAGAGGTGGGGCTACCGACTGAGCGAATCCAGCAGATGCTCACTAGCGAGACCACCGAGGCGGGGTTGGAGCTGCTGCGCGAGTGGGGGGAGGCGGCACAGGTGTATGGTGCGATCTCAACCCGCATCGACCAGCGCACCCAGCAGTACATCCGCAAGCACTGTGACCACTTGCCGCAAATCGGCACAATTCTGTTCGACCGTCGTCGCCAGATCATTGTTAAGAGTGCCAACAGTGACGCGCTGCTGGCCCACGTTTGCTAATGTAGTAAGAATAATTTGAATTAAAAAGCCACTAAAAAATTTTCTGTTTGAGAACAACCCTAGTTAAGTCGCCTTTGAGCATCTTTTGCAGGCAGTTAGAAGCTCATACGATAAATTGCCCACTGTTTGGAACCTCACACTCCAGGAGTACCTGCCTCGTCCGGGTCTAAGAATCACAAAAGCTTTACGTTCGCTTTTGCGCTGATTTTGGCTCAACTCGATTAAGACAATTCGATTAACTAAACCTGTTTTAGCAATCCCTCTGTTACACCGCACTCAGGATTTACCGTGACTGCTAAAACTCAGCCTCCATCTACCGCAGACCCGTCTGCAAAGGTCCCGGACCTCAATCGACAAATGTTGGTCATTCTAGACTTTGGCTCCCAATATTCCGAGCTGATTGCCCGCCGCATTCGCGAAACGCAAGTCTACTCTGAAGTGCTGTCTTACCGGACATCGGTCGAGCAGCTCAAACAGCTCAGCCCTAAGGGGATTATCCTCTCAGGAGGCCCCAATTCGGTCTACGACGACTATGCGCCCCAGTGCGACCCCGCGATTTTTGAACTGGGTATCCCCGTTCTCGGCGTGTGCTATGGCATGCAGCTGATGGTGCAGCAGCTGGGCGGTCAGGTCGAGCGGGCTGAGCGAGGGGAATATGGCAAAGCCTCTCTGCTGATTGACGACCCCACCGACCTGCTCACCAACGTCGAAGAAGCGTCGACGATGTGGATGAGTCATGGCGACTCAGTGACTCAGATGCCGGAGGGGTTTGAGCTGCTGGCCCACACCGATAACACCCCCTGCGCATCGATTGCCGACCACACCCGCAAGCTGTACGGCGTGCAATTTCACCCCGAGGTCGTCCATTCAGAGAACGGCATCGCCCTGATTCGCAATTTTGTTTACCACATCTGCGAGTGCGAGCCGACCTGGACAACGGAGACCTTTGTCGAAGAGTCGATTCGGGAAGTCAAGGCGCGGGTGAGCGACAAGCGTGTGCTGCTAGCCCTGTCCGGCGGCGTCGATTCGTCTACGCTGGCGTTTTTGCTGCACCGAGCGATTGGTGACCAGCTCACCTGCATGTTCATCGACCAGGGTTTCATGCGTAAGGGCGAGCCCGAACGCCTGGTCGAGCTGTTTGACCGCAAGTTTCATATCAACGTTGAGTACATCAACGCCCGCGAACGGTTCCTGGCTCAGCTGGAAGGGGTGACCGACCCTGAGGTAAAGCGTAAGCGCATCGGCCACGAGTTCATTCGCGTCTTTGAAGAAGAGTCGCGGCGATTAGGTCCGTTTGATTACCTGGCTCAGGGCACGCTGTATCCGGATGTAATTGAGTCAGCCGATACTAACGTAGACCCGCAGACCGGAGAGCGCGTAGCCGTCAAAATCAAGAGCCATCACAACGTAGGCGGTTTGCCGAAGGACCTGCAGTTTAAGCTGATCGAACCGCTCCGCAAGCTATTTAAAGATGAGGTGCGTAAGGTCGGTCGCTCCATCGGTCTGCCTGAAGAGATCGTCCGTCGGCATCCCTTCCCTGGACCGGGGTTGGCGATCCGCATCATTGGCGAAGTCACCAGTGAGCGGCTCAACATTTTGCGCGATGCTGACTACATTGTCCGTGAGGAAATCCGCAATCGGGGCATGTACCACGATTTTTGGCAGACTTTTGCTGTCTTACTGCCCATTCGCAGCGTCGGCGTGATGGGTGACCAGCGTACCTACGCCCACCCAATTGTGCTGCGGTTGGTGAGCAGTGAAGACGGGATGACGGCGGACTGGTCGCGCGCGCCCTACGAGCTGCTAGAGGCGATTTCAAACCGCATTGTTAACGAAGTCAAGGGGGTCAACCGGGTGGTGTACGACATCACCTCGAAGCCGCCTGGCACCATCGAGTGGGAGTAGGGAGCAGGCCATGATGACCCAAACGACTCAGCTGACGTTGAATTTGCTGCAGGGTTCGGTTCGATTTAACTTTTCGCCAGCGGATGCTGAAAAGCTAAAAAGTGCCCTGGGTGCCCTGATCACCTTGCTCAAGTCAGTGGCCACGGCTAAGGCCGAGGGGGGCAAACCGACCCCCGTTCGATCAATGGAGTACCAGTACACGGGCGATGTATTTTTAGAGATCTTTTGCAACCCTAATATCTGGCCCAGTCCTTTTGCGGCGAAGCTGCTGATCACCCTACGCGATGACAAAATCCGGCTTACGACCGAAGCTGAGCTGACCCGCATTCTCGAAGATGTGAATCTATATCTCGAAGCGGCTGCCTGACTAGCGGCGGCTTAGTTTGATAAGGCACTATGGAGTCAGAAAAATCTGGCTTCGTAGTCCGCTCCTCGGCAATCCCGTACATGGACGCCCGATTTTTATTTTTTGGCTGGATAATCCTGCCCTTACAGACGTTGCACCTCGGACTTAGCACCTATGGAATTTGACACGATTACCCAGCTGCTGCAAAAAAGTTTTCGCGTGACGCTAGGCGCAGCGGCCTCCGCCGTCGAAGCGGTGCAGGATCCCCAGCGGTCCTCTGAGAAATTTTCGGCCATTGGCACCGACTTCGAGCGCCTGGCTGATGAGTTAGAGGTCCGGGGGGCTCTGACGGAAAAGGAAGCGCGTGAGTTTGTCGATAATCTGAACTTGCAAGTGCCGAATCCTTTCGCGCCGACCCCGGCTAGCGATGCGACGGTAACAACCGTGGCTACGCCTGTGGTCGATGCCAGTATTCAGGCAGAAATTGCGGCGCTGACCGAGCAGCTGGTGTCGATTCGTCAAGAGATTGAAGAACTCAAGGCTCAGGGATAGGGGTTGTAAGGGCTGTGTTACGGGGGCGCAGCTGCTGTGCCTCTACTCGCTATTGATACTCTCTAACTACACTCGCTACCGACAAAGGGCGTTCCCCAAAACCGCCAGTTTTCTTTGTTGAATGGGGGACGCCACCGCTTGATCAGGGCTGACTCGATCTGCTGGCGGGCTTTGCGATCGGCAGGAGCATGGGGCCAGAACGCAATGCCGAGCTGGCTGCTGATGTCGTGGTCGTAGTGGACTTGGCGATAGTTGAGCAGATAGCGTTTGCAGTCGTGCTCGCCCTTCCAACGCTGGTTAGATTTGATGGTTTCGCCTACGTATAGCAGCAGGCTGGCACCGTAGTCGATAACGAAATAGAGGGCTGCAACGCCCACGTCATCGAACTGCCATCGCCAAAACTCGGTGTTTTGCTGGGGCAGGGCAAAGGGATCAAGGGTATCGATGTTGGGTACTTTAGGCGTGCCGTATTGTCCTGGGGCTTCTGCCACGGCGAAGAGACTCCCCTGCTGGGGTGCAGGTGAGATCGCAATCTGCTGCTGAAAATCAACGATACGGACTTTCCAGGACTGCAGTTCCGCTACGGTCAGGTGAAGGGGCTGCTGCAGTGACTGATACTGCGACTGGCTAACGGCTTGCCGCTCGGCCAAGCTAAGGAGAGAGGGCTGGTGCTCGTCCATAGGGTCTGCTCTGAGCAATAATCCAAAAAACTCTACTTATAGCGTTTATAAGGATGTAGATCGGCTTTGAAGCGCTATATATGGGATATAGTAGATTATAAAACTGGAATCATCAATGGGATTGCTTCATACAAAATTCATTGGCGATCGAGGAGTGCGTGATCTCCCTGGTTGTCTGCGTTAAACCAATCAGGGCAGGCCCTCTGGTGAAAGCTCTAATATCAACCGTTTGAGCTGTTGAGTGACCCCCGCTGAGGAACCGCCCGTTTGATAGCTAATTGACGTTAAAATTTTTACCAATTGGCCCAGCAAAATTTTTATCGTGAAAAATCATCCGTATGCAGGGATGCGCGCCTAGAAGAGTGAACTGTCCTATCCAGATAATATGCTTTGAAAGGTTCCCTTAGTCAGGGATAGGTTTCTTTAGGTCGGTCGTAGTATGGGCAGGCACAACCTAGCTGACCCTGTAGAAAGTGGGCAACCTAGGAAGGTGAATTTTTATTGCCCGCCTGTTTTGCCACTGGGCAACAGCGCGGTTTGTTGGGTCAAGGATATCTAAACTTTATGGTCGAGATACTCAAGGTGATTCCTCAATTCCAGGCCAGGGTAGACGCGACTAGCGGCGTAATTTGTATGCCAGATCGCTTTACCGTTTCTGAAGCAGTTGCCTTTAAGCAACGGTGTCAAACCTTTTTTGAATCACATCCTGAGGTGGGCTCACTCGCTCTTGATTTTGAGAACACTGACTTTATTGACAGCAGCGGTATTGGCGCACTGGTTATCTGTCATCGCCTCAGTCAAGAGCACTCGACGCAGCTACGCCTGAGAAACCTGTCTGAGCAGGCCCGCATGGTCCTGGCCATGACCGAGCTGGACAAGGTCTTTCATATCGATCCATCTGATTCAGCACACAATCCGACTCAGTCGTTGTCTAGCGCTTTGCCTGAGACCCACCCATCGGTCACCTCAAAGGCGAAGCGGCTGTTAGATATCTTGGGTGCGTGTGTCGGTTTGGCCATTACGGCAGTGCTGTGGGTGGTGGTTGCGATCGCAATCAAACTCGACGACGGTGGCCCCGTCTTTTTTGGCCAAACCCGCTGTTCCTGGATGGGTAAACGCTTCACTATTTGGAAGTTTCGCTCGATGGTTGCCGATGCCGAGGCCCGCAAGGCCGAGGTCGCCAACGAAGTCGAAGGCCCCCTATTTAAAAATGAGAATGACCCCCGCATCACCAAAATCGGGGGTTTCTTGCGTAAGACGAGCCTGGATGAGTTTCCCCAGTTCTGGAACGTGCTCAAGGGCGATATGAGTCTGGTGGGCACCCGCCCCCCCACGCCGGATGAAATTGAGCAGTACGAAGTGCCCGAATGGCTTCGCCTCAACGTCAAACCCGGGATGACGGGCGAATGGCAGGTGAATGGCCGCTCCAGCGTCAAAAAGTTCGAAGACGTGATTCGTCTGGACCTCAAGTATCAGGAAAATTGGAGCCTCTGGTACGACGTTCAGCTGATTGTGAAGACGGTGCTGGTGCTGTTTAGCCGGAAGTCTGGGGCGGTGTAGGTGACATAATAGAGCCTGTCCATTTCCCGGAGGCTCTTCATGCTGCCAAAGCTGCTGGCGATTGTCATAGGCACGGGTAGCTTTGCCTTTTACATGGCGGCCTTCTTCGTGCCAGAGGTGCATCGTAAGTCCGACTTCATTTGGAGTGGGGTGGGTCTGTTCTACGCGGTGGTGCTGTGGTTTTGCGCCGGGCAGATGGGTGGGGCCGAAATTTTGGGTCAAACGGCTGCCGTCGCGCTTTTGACCTGGCTGGGTTGGCAAACCCTGTTGCTGCGCCGCACGACGACCCCTGCGCCGCAGCAGACGCCCCTGCGCTTTGGCAGTGCCCGCACCGCTAAGCAGCGGCTGACGGCCAGCAGCCGGCCAACGATGGAATACGAGTTTGTTGAGGATGGGGTGGCAGTGACGGTGGGTGACGCCGAACCGCCCCAGGCCGTTGCGGTTGATCCCATCGGTACGCTAGTGGTCCCGGCGGCGGTGGTGCCGGATGTAGGCGCGGCAGAATCCGGTG
This sequence comes from Cyanobacteria bacterium J06648_16, assembly GCA_039817185.1. Taxonomy (GTDB): domain Bacteria; phylum Cyanobacteriota; class Cyanobacteriia; order Phormidesmidales; family Phormidesmidaceae; genus CAWUKV01. The sequence continues at coordinate 10,078 of JBCBWI010000024.1, forward strand.
AATCGACAGCGGATCTGGCTGAGGGTGAGACGGCTGAGGGTGAGGCGGTGCGATCGCAGTCCCGCAAGCAAGCCATTCCCGAGCGAGAAACGCTGGAACCCGAGCCACAGACCGTTCTGCCTGAGCAAACGGATGAAGCCTGGAGCGATGAGCTAAACGACTTGGGTCCAGTCGGACCAGGGGCCACACCGTCAGCTCAAGCAGGATCGCCCATGCCTTCTGCTGGCGCACTCCTCAGCGGTATTCGCTCCATTTTAGGGCGCCAGAAAAAGGCCCCACAGCCGATGGTGGAGCTGCCCCCCCGGCCTCCTTCAATCCCAAGTCTCAACAAAAAGAAGGGCTCACAGCCAATGGTGGAGCTACCCCCGCGCCCTCGCTCCATTCCCCGACCTGACCAGGACGCGCCGCCTACAAACAGTGCTGCAACTGATATCGCAGACTCAAAAACCGATTCTGCAGTCAACCGCCCAGCGGCAGCTGCTGAGGTGGAGCCGCTAGAAACCGCGACGCTAGAAACCGCGACTTCAGCACCCCCGACTTCAGAAGCCCCAAACCCGGAAACGCCAACTGCAGAACCCATCAGTCCACCCCCCTCAGCTTCAGTCCCTGACGCTCAAGCGCCCAGGTCGCGCCCGACGCCAGTTACTGACTTCGACGACGACGACAGTAACTGGCCGGACGACGGAGATTAGGTTTAGTCACCTAGAAAACTTGAAGCGCTCTAACATCTAAGGCAGAATGGCCGTTATGGCAATTGGGCACGAACGGTTGTGGTCGATTGCAAGACAACGATACCCACCCCTCACCGCGACTCCCGCGCCCGTCTCACCGTGACTGACCCCAAAAGCTACAAAGACACTGTCCTGCTGCCTCAGACTGACTTCAGCATGCGGGCCAACGCCGTCAAGCGCGAGCCTGAACTGCAGGCCTTTTGGGAAGAAAACAAAATTTACGAAACCCTGTCACAGGAGAATCCCGGTGAGGTCTACGTGTTACACGACGGGCCGCCCTACGCCAACGGTAGCCTGCACATGGGCCACGCCTTGAACAAGGTGCTAAAGGACATCATCAACAAGTATCAGCTCCTCCAGGGTCGCAAGGTGCGCTACGTCCCCGGTTGGGACTGCCACGGCCTGCCCATTGAGCTAAAAGTGCTGCAGACCTTAGACAAGGAAGCGCGCAAACAGCTCACCCCCTTGGCGCTGCGTCAAAAAGCCAAAGAATTTGCGATGGAAACCATCGACAACCAGCGCACAGGCTTCAAGCGCTTCGGCGTCTGGGGTGATTGGGAACACCCCTACATCACCCTGCAGCCCGAGTACGAAGCTGCTCAGCTGGGCGTGTTTGGGCAAATGGTCGAAAAGGGCCACATCTATCGGGGGCTCAAGCCGGTGTACTGGAGTCCTAGCTCCCTCACGGCCCTGGCCGAGGCGGAGTTGGAGTATCCCGACGGGCATGTCTCGCGCAGCGTCTATGTCGCCTTTTCCCTGACGGCGCTATCCGAGGAGGCCCAGGCCAAGCTGGGAGACTATGCCGACGACCTGGGCCTGGCCATCTGGACCACCACCCCCTGGACGCTGGTGTCGAACCAGTTTACACGGGGCAACCCCAACCTCAACTACGCTGTCGTCGAGGGCTTCCAGTCAGTACAGCCCAAGTCGCCTAAGTACGTCATCGTCGCAGCAGAATCCGTCGAGCGCCTGTCGAAGCTTTTTGAAACCGAGCTGACAGTCAAGGCCACCCTCCCTGGCTGTGACCTGGCCGGGTCTGCTTACCAGCACCCCCTGTTTGACCAGATCATGCCGGTGGTGGCCTCCGGTCACGATATCACTGCCGACTCCGGTACTGGCCTAGTCCACAGTGCTCCGGCCCACGGTCCTGAAGACTTCTTTGCCGCCCAGGAAAACGGCATTCAGCCCATCGTGCTGGTAGATGAGGCCGGACGCTACACGGCAGATGCGGGCCAGTTTGAGGGGCTAAAGGTACTCACCAACGGCACCGAAGCGGTGATCGACGCCATCACCGAAAACGGTACCTTGCTTAAAGAAGACCCCTACGCCCACAGCTACCCCTACGACTGGCGCACCAAGAAGCCGGTGATCTACCGCGCCACCGAGCAGTGGTTTGCCTCGGTCGAGGGCTTCCGCGACGACGCGATGAAGGCCATCGACGAGGTGGAATGGATTCCCGCCAGCGGTCACAACCGGATTACCGCCATGGTTGGCGACCGGGCCGACTGGTGCATTTCGCGGCAGCGGAGCTGGGGCATGCCGATTCCCGCCTTCTACGACGAGGAAACGGGCGAGCCGCTGATGAACAAAGAGACCATTGCTTACGTTCAGGGCATCGTCGCTGAGAAGGGGTCTAACGCCTGGTGGGAGCTACCGGTGGAAGAGCTGCTGCCCGAGAGCTACCGCAACAACGGTCACGCCTACCGCAAGGGCTACGACACAATGGACGTGTGGTTTGACTCGGGCTCTTCCTGGGCAGCGGTGGCCGACCAGCGAGAGCAGCTGCACTACCCGGTCGAGATGTATTTAGAAGGGTCAGACCAGCACCGGGGCTGGTTCCAATCCAGCCTGCTCACCAGCGTGGCTACCCACGGCTGCGCCCCCTACAAAACCGTGCTAACCCATGGCTTCACGCTAGACGAGAACGGCCGCAAGATGAGCAAATCCCTGGGCAACGTGATGGACCCATATACCATCATCGAAGGCGGCAAAAACCAGAAGCAGGAGCCCCCCTACGGTGCAGACGTGCTGCGTCTGTGGGTATCGTCGGTGGACTACACCTCTGATGTCCCTATCGGGAAGACCATCCTTAAACAGATGTCGGACGTGTACCGCAAGATTCGCAACACAGCGCGATTCCTGCTGGGCAACCTGTACGATTTTGACCCCAAGACGAACGCAGTGCCTTATGAGGAAATGCCAGAGCTGGACCGCTACATGCTGCACCGGATAACGGAGGTGTTTAGCGACATCCAGTCGGCATTTGAGTCGTACCAGTTCTTCCAGTTCTTCCAAACGGTGCAGAATTTCTGCGTGGTGGACCTGTCGAACTTTTATCTGGATGTGGCAAAAGACCGGCTATACATCAGCGCGGCGGATTCAGTGCGGCGGCGGAGCTGTCAGACGGTGCTGGCGGTGGCCATTGAGAACCTGGCTAAGGCCATTGCCCCGGTACTCTCGCACATGGCAGAAGATATCTGGCAGTTTGTGCCCTATGAGACGGGGTATACATCCGTTTTTGAGGCAGGCTGGGTAACGCTAGATGAGAATTGGTCAAAGCCAGAACTGACTGAGCATTGGGCACGGCTGCGAGAGATTCGCGACGAGGTGAACAAAGTTCTCGAACAGGCGCGGTCAGTAAAAGAGATTGGCTCTTCTTTGGAGGCGAAGGTGCTGCTGTATGTGACCGATGCAGATCTGAAAGCGACGCTAGCAGAGTTCAACCCCAGCGGCAGTGCGGCAGAGGGTTCCATTCACGTAGACGAGCTGCGGTATCTGTTCTTAGTGTCGCAGGTGGAGCTACTCGATTCGCCGGAGCAGCTACAGGGACTGAAGTTTAGCAGCGAGTCCGATGCCTTTGGTATTGGGGTAGTGGATGCCGATGGGGAGAAGTGCGATCGCTGCTGGAACTACTCTACTCACGTAGGCGAATCGCCGAAGGATCCGACGATTTGCGAGCGCTGCGTTGAAGCGCTCGCAGGCAGCTTCTAATTTGTTTTCGGCTACAAGATGAATCGCTCTGGGGAAGCTTGCCTAGCTTCTCTGGGGCTCCCGATACACGCCATAGGCCGAGAACAATCCCAGCAAGAACCCAAACAGGTGCCCCCACCAGGCCACCATTGGTTGCGTGGGCAGCACACCCCAAAAGAAGTAGCTATAGTTAACCAACACGAACACCGACAGCGCCAGCGGGACGATCCGCTTTTCTAGCCAGCCAATCGCAAGTAGGTAACCGAACAGGGTGTAAACAACACCGCTCAAACCGTGGGCGCTACTCGGTCCCAACAGCCAGCTAGCCGCACCACCGCCAATCCAACCAATCAAAAACGTAATCCAGAAGTCTCGTTTGCTCTTGGTCAAGATAAGCCAGGTGAAAATAGCAAATCCGATGCTGTTACCGATCAGATGGGCAAACCCACTGTGGGAAAACGCCGATAGAAAAATGCCTGGAATACCATCCAAACTCCGCGGATGAACTGGCAGATTCCAGTTACCACGAAAGAAAACCTGATCAACAGTTTCCTGGACCCAAGGAATCGCCAGAATATACCCAGGTAAAAGCGCGTTACGCCTCAACGTCGCTAGCCAGCCTACACTACCTGCACCGGTTGACTGAGCTTGCAGAGAATCCTGAGAAGTCATCGCATACAAAAGAGCGGCCCCTACAGCCTAGCTTTTTTGGCCTGGATTGCCATCGGGCTAGCTGTACTTGAGCGCGTACGACGATACCGCACCTGTGGAACTCTATCCACGCCGTTAGCTGAGTGCTGAGCCTCTGGCCGTCAAAGAACAGCTAGCAGCGGCACTGGCCAGCAGGCTGTGGCTCGCCCTATCGTCAATTGCAGGTGAGCTGCTAAGGTGGCTCATCTGCAATTGACCTTTACTTAACCCGCTATCATTCGGCCTGTTGCGACTGTGCCTGGGAGAGCGTGGTTGGCCCGGTCAGCTCAGCCGTTGTCAGGTAGAGAGCTCCGGTTAGCAGGCTTACGCAACTCAGCGCCAGCCAGGACCACTTCACGGACTTGCTTGTAGAAGGAATGTTGGGAGTGTTGCCAGTCATGGAATTTGGATGTAGAGAGACAGTAGGCGGTAATGGTCGGCGGTAGTCGCACACACAGCGGATGGGTCTGCCTTTGCGGAGCCAGCTCCATTGAAATAACTGGTATTAAAAGTTACTTATGTGTCTAATGTAGAGTGCCCGCTGCTATTACGAGCTAAACATCTAAAACCTATATTCGACAAGCAGTCTAACCACCTAAGATTTGACTTAAACATCCTCGAAAATTTGCGGAGACTTCAATTAAAAAGCGCATTTTTTAGAAGCTTTTTAGTTGAGTCTACTGACATCATCTAATCAGTGCCTTTTGAATCACAGCAGCTTCGTAATTACACTGTGGGTAAATTAGAATCTCGAACCGCTTGGGTCTTGCAGCTGAGTAATAGTGCGATCGCACTTCAGCAAATCCGCCGTCGCCTTAATCCTGCAATTCCTACGATCTTCATACTTTTCGATGTTTGGCATTAAGGATAGATGGAATTCAAGACGATTCTTGTTAGCCCAGATGTAGCGTTCTTACTCGATTAATCACTGCGGCCAGCTCCTGCGGTCGAAACGCCGTCAAATCTCCCCTGCTCCACTCGTCCAAGCTATCTAGCCCTTCGAGCGCCATCTGTTGGTTGATCGCCTCTAGCCAGTCTGACAACGGCTGCTGGTCTAGCCCCTGCTGCTGGCTGTAGACCAACGCTGCGGCGATCGCCCGTAGCTGGCCGATCTCAACCAGCTGCGCCACCGCCCGGAGGTCAATCGGCTGCCGGTCGATCTCCAAACTATCGACGTCGTAAACTTTCACCTTGGGGCGACTCCGCCGTCCGCTATCGAAAGCGGGTAGACGCAGCTGCCGTTGAGACAGCGTTCCAAACCGCTGCCCACCTTCCACCTGGCGGGGCCCGGCAGCCTTCGCTAACGCCTGGGCCGCTATGGTGACATCCTCAGGACGGTAGTTGTCGAGCGCAATCACCGTGTCGGCTACCCCGAAGTAATCGCCGCTGCCGCCCATTACCAAAACAGTCGAGACACCGTAGTCGTTGTAGAGCTGCCGCACTTTGTCTACAAAGGGGGTAATTGGCTCCTTCTCTTTGCTGATCAGTGCCTGCATAGTGCGATCTCGAATCATAAAGTTGGTGGCAGCGGTATCCTCATCCACCAGCAGTACCCTGGCCCCGGCTTCCAGCGCCTCGATGATGTTGGTCGCCTGAGAGGTGCTGCCGCTGGCGTTTGTGGTCGAAAACGCTTCGGTCGAAATTCCCTGGGGCAGTTCACCGATGAACGGTGAAATATTCACCCCACAGACACTGCGGCTCTCCTCGGCCCTGATTTTGACTGCTGTAGCATCGCATACAACCTGCTCACGGCCATCGCCGGGGATATGGTTGTAAATGCCCGCTGCCAGCGCCCTCAGCAGAGTCGATTTACCGTGGTAGCCGCCGCCGACAATCAGCGTTACTCCTTCGGGAATGCCCATTCCTGTTACGGCACCAGCATGGGGGGGCTGCAAAGTTACCTCTAAACTGGCTGGCGATTGAAAAGGCATCGCGCCATCGGTGAGAGGCGTTGCTTCGATGCCGCTACGGCGGGGCAGAATGGCTCCATTGGCCACGAACCCGACCAAACTGTGTTCAGGAAGCTGCTGGCGAAGTGCGATCGCATCTTCGTATGCGTCCAAATGCCGTTCCACTTCGCGCTCCGCCAGTGCTGTCCGCAGCAGACTGGCTTCTACCAACGCCGGTATTGTCTCGCATAACAATTTGGTTGCCAACTGACCTGCGATCCGACGACCAAAGGCCGGCAAGCCAACGCCCAGCCTCGCTTCAACGCCGTCTTCGCTAACCTGCACCGACGACCGAGGTAATATCGCTTGACTGGGCTGCAGTACCGACAGCGTGCCACTTTTCCCTGCCCCTTGGTCGGACTGCAGTTTTTGCGCCTGCCGGTAGAGCTGCCGGTTGAGGTAATCCGCCAGGGCCGTTTGCCGTTGTCCTCGCAGCCACGCCGCAGGCAACCCTGCCACATCTGCTGGCACCTTTAGACTCACACGGCTGGGCGCAGCAAACGGGTCTGCCTGAACGTGGCTAATCGTCAGCTTAAATCGGTTAAAGGTATGAGTTCCCTTGATTTGCCGATAGGCCTTGTAGTTATTGCCGTCCAGGCGAAGTAAGTGGTTGCAGAGCGAGTGTGCCATAGCGCTATGTCAGGGGTTTTTCAAAATAGCGGCTTTTATCAGGGATTTTATGTAGAAAAGCGTCCGTACGTTTGCGGGTTTCACGGTTCTGCATACGGGGCCTTATCGGCTACGCTCTAAGTAATTCCAGGGTTTTCAGCGTCCATTGGCAGCGGTCAACGTTCTACTCTGTGATTGAGATCATGTCAGAAGCCGAGGCAGGTCATGGGTCAGACGGTGGGCTGTCACAGATTAGAGCATCTTTATTCTGAATACTAATTACTGTAGAAACTACCGTTCAGGTGTGGGAGAGGTTGAGGGATGTTTAGAGTTGTACGATCCGTATTTTCCGCTCGGCCAAGCTACCTAGGGGCTCTGTTGCCTCTGTTTGCAGCAGGTGTACTGCTAACGGCAAACAGTGCTTCGGCAGCCACTAAGCAGCCGGTTAAGGCACAGTCGACCTATCGCCCTGCCGCTTTGCTCTCCCAAGCCCTGCCCACCGTCCCCGAATTACACCCCGAATTGCACAGTGAGCCCACGACCGATACAACGTTGGCAGACGGGGTCTACTTCTATGGTCGTTCCCCCGAACGCGATCAGCTTGGGACTGAGTACATCGTTTTTGAAGTTGACCAAACTCGCGTCGTCGGTGCGTTTTACCTGCCGTCCTCAAACTTTGACTGCTTTGAGGGGGAGCTGCGCTCCGACACGTTGGTGCTGAGCATTACCGATAGCTACGCCCAAACCGCCCATGCCTACGATCTGGCTATGGAAGTGGCTCCATCTACGGTTGCAGGCGTTGGCGCAGGCGTGTTTGGGCCAGCAGGCTTCCACTCGCTAGGCCAGTTGACGGAGCTAGAGCACGAATTGATCGCCACCTGTCAGGCGAACTATACAGACTCAATCTAAACAGACTTAACCTAACGTCAAAGACTGTTCTTCAAAACGTACATCTCTCAACGCCTAGCCCTACGCCTCTGCAGATCTACCCAGGTTGGATCCGGCGTAAAGCTGGGCGTTGGCGCCTAGAAACCTTTGTTGCTGTACAGCGCTCATGCAGCACAGGAAACCCACAACTATCCGGTGGCTACACGGCTACGAACAGGCGCGCGTACGACCTTAGTCGAAGAAATGCAGGAAAATCTGCCGCAGGGCTGACGTTGGTTAGAAGACGAAACCGGACCAATTAAGATATGTTAATTAAATATCGTTAAAAGACCTAACGTTTAGTCATAGGGATATCAGTACTGAGATTTTTTTGCTACTTCCTCTGACTTTTTACGGGAGTTCCCATCGATCTTTTGAAGTTACTGGGAAACCTAGGCTTAGGTCAGAGTGGAGAGGAAAACCCTACCAACCGTGTCGGGTCTCCTGCCTGCTAAGACGGCTTAACGGTCGCTACATTCTTAATACGACGTTAAGAGTGTTAGCGTGAAGACGGTGAATCTTCTCCGGCTTCTTGCCCATTACCCGGCCATTTTGTGTCTGGGGATTTATACCTTGGTAGGGGTTATCTGAGTATGTTTGAACATTTCACCAATACCGCGATCGCCGTGATCATGCAGGCACAGGAAGAAGCCCGCCGCCTGGGTCACAACTTCGTTGGCAGTGAGCAGCTACTGCTGGGCATCGTCAAAGAAGGATCGAGTATTGCTGCGCGGGTGCTGAGCGACTTTGGGGTTAACCTAGCCAACGCTCGCACCGAAGTTGAAGCCATCATTGGCCGGGGTTCCGGTAACGGCCCCGTTGAAATTCCCTTCACACCCAAAGTTAAGCAAGTCTTCGAGCAAGCCTTTCAAGAAGCCCGCAAGCTCGACCATCCTTACATTGAACCCGAGCACCTGCTGCTCAGCCTGACCCAAAACGTAGAGAGCGTGGCATACCGTGTACTATCAAACCTGGGCGTAGACCCGGCTAAGGTACGCAGTCAGCTAATTCGGACCATCGGTGAGGTCAACGCTGTCCCTGCTGGAGGCGGTAAGCGCAAGGGCGACTCTCCCCAAGGCAAGCGTTCTAAAACTGGGCTGCTCGACGAGTTTGGGACAGATCTAACGGCTAAAGCGGCTCAGGGCGGCCTGGATCCGGTTGTGGGTCGGTCTGACGAGATTGAGCGAGTAGTCCAGATTTTAGGGCGTCGCACCAAAAACAACCCCATCCTGCTGGGCGAGCCCGGCGTTGGCAAAACTGCGATCGCAGAGGGGCTGGCCCAGCGTATTACCAACCAGGACGTACCTGAAGCCTTGCTAGAGCGCCGGGTTATCAGCCTGGATATGACCCTGCTGGTGTCGGGTACCCGCTTTCGGGGAGACTTTGAAGAACGCCTGACCCAGGTGATGGACGAAATTCGCGCTGCCCAGAACATCATTCTGGTGATCGACGAAATTCATACCCTGATTGGAGCCGGTTCTCTGGAGGGCAGCATGGACGCCGCCAACCTGATGAAGCCCGCCCTGGCCCGTGGTGAGCTGCAATGCTTAGGCGCCACCACCCTAGACGAGTACCGCAAGTACATCGAGAAGGACGCTGCCCTAGAGCGCCGCTTCCAGCCAGTGACGGTGAACCCCCCTTCGGTTGACGAAACTGTTGAGATTCTGCAGGGGCTACGGAGCCGCTACGAGCAGTTCCACCGGCTGGAGATCACTGATGCAGCGCTAGAAGCTGCCGCGACGTTCTCTGATCGCTACATCACTGACCGGTTCCTGCCCGATAAGGCGATCGACCTGATTGACGAAGCCGGTTCTCGGGTGCGGCTACGCTACGCCCAGCAGATTCCGGCAGGCGATCTACGCCGCGAACTGCGTCAGGTACAAAAAGAGATCCAAGACCGGGTACAGAAGCAGGCCTTTGACCAGCTGACCGAGCTGCGTCAAAAGGAAGCTGAACTGACCGAAACGCTGACTCAGGAAGTCGGTCCGCTAACTTCGCCGGTTGTGACTGAGGTAGACATCGCGGATATCGTCGCGGCTTGGACGGGCGTACCCGTCAGCCAGCTGACTGAGACTGAGTCCGTCATGCTCATGCACCTGGAAGACAAGCTACATGAGCGCGTTATTGGTCAGGACGAAGCCGTCAAGGCGGTCTCCCGAGCCGTGCGTCGCTCCCGAGTGGGCATGCGTAGTCAGGAACGCCCAATTGCTAGTCTGATCTTCTCGGGTCCCACTGGCGTAGGTAAGACTGAACTGGCCAAGGCCCTGGCTGCCGCCGTTTTCGGCTCCGAAGAGGCGATGATTCGTCTGGACATGTCCGAGTTCATGGAGCCCCAGTCGGTCTCTAAGATGATTGGCTCCCCGCCGGGATACGTCGGCTATGACGAAGGTGGTCAGCTGACCGAAGCGGTCCGCCGCAAGCCCTACACCGTTATCTTGATGGACGAAATCGAGAAAGCGCATCCGGACGTCTTCAATGTGCTGCTGCAGCTACTCGATGACGGTCGCCTTAGCGACGCTAAGGGTCGCGTGGTCAGCTTCAAGAACACGCTGATCATCATGACCTCGAACATCGGTTCGAAGGTGATTGAGAAAGGCGGTGGTGGTCTGGGTTTCGAGCTCAGCACTGACGACGAAAGCACCTCTCGTTACAACAACATTCGCAACCTGGTGAATGAGGAGATGAAGCAGTACTTCCGTCCGGAACTGCTGAACCGTCTTGACGAGATTATTGTCTTCCGTCAGCTGAACAAGACCGAGATCGCAGAGATTGCCGACATTCTGCTCAAGCAGGTGAACGAACGCCTGAGCGAGCGGGGCATCACCCTGAAGCTGACCGAAGCATTCAAAGATCGCTTGGTTAATGAAGGCTACGACCAGCGCTATGGCGCGCGCCCCATGCGCCGGGCCATTTCTCGCCTGATTGAGGACAACCTAGCCGAGGCCATTCTAGAAGGTCGCGTGAAGGATGGCGATACGGCCACCTTTGACCTCGACCAAGATGGTCAGGTCGTGGTCAACCCTGCCAAGCAGCCTGCCCTGATCGGCACACAGCGGTAACGGAAAGTCTGCATTGCCTGAGGCAATGCCGCTGCTTAAATGAAAAGGAACGGTCATCTACGCTATGTGGTGGCCGTTTTTGCTCAGCTGCAGGCGGCCAGTGCTTCAATGTCAGCTGCTGCGATTTGCTCTAGATTTCGAGTGATTCTGTCAATTTCCCAATCCCACCAAGCAATTGACAACAAAGCGCGGATCACTGCGTCATCAAAACGTTGGCGGATCATCTTTGCTGGGTTACCACCCACACGGTGTAAGGGGCGACATCTTTCGTCACCTCTGGCCAGGGCACAAAAGCACAGACGACAGAACAAGTTTGGCAAGTTATGGGCACAGACCAAGGTAACGACTCGGCTAGTGGTGAGCTATTTCAATTGGATATGGCGTCACTCGCGCACCAGAGATACGGCGGCTCAGAGAGCTGGCCTAGCTACGCATGCCTGGTCTTGGAACGATATCGCTACCTACCCCACGTTTTTCTGAGTCACGACCGCCGATTACTTTGTCGTAGAGTCGCGCGTGCGGCAGTGGCGGGAAGCCCAGCAGCGCGGCAAGATGATTCTTGACCATGAGGATGTCGAACCAGAAAAGGTGGCGCTGACCGCTGAACCGGAGAAGCTTGGCACCATTGGGGCGGTGGCCCGCGATCACAACGGCAACCTGGCGGCCGCCACCTCCACGGGGGGCATTGTCAACAAGCTCTGGGGCCGCGTGGGCGATAGCCCCATCATCGGGGCGGGCGTCTTTGCCGACAATCAAACCTGCGCGGTGTCTGCGACGGGCTACGGCGAACAGTTTCAGCGCACGGTGCTGTGCAAGATGATTGCGGATTTTGTCTACTTTCGTGAGATGGACGCCACTGCGGCGGCTCAGGCGGGCATTGACTACTTGGTTGAGAAGGTGAAAGGGCTGGGGGGCGTGATCGTGATTGACCGTCAGGGACGCTGTGCGGCGGGGCGGTCTACCTCCGGCATGATTTACGGCTTGATTGAAAACAGCGGTGAGTCAATCTGTCGGTTAGCCTAGGGCGAGACGGGCTAGAACAGATCGGCGGGGTCGGCCTCGCGCAGTTTGGCCATGCTGATGGCCCCGGAGGTAAAACAGATAGCCAGCGATACGACAAAGACGAAAGTCGCCCGTTCCGGGGTCATGGTCATGGGTAGAGCGGTGGCATTGCGGGTGATCTCGTACAGCAGCAGCGATAGCAGTACGCCGGGAATGTAGCCGGTGAGGGCGAGCAGCAGCGCTTCTTGAAAGAGAATGTTGAGAAAGTAGCGATGCTTGAAGCCGCGGGCCTTGAGCACGGCGTAGTCGGGCAGGTGATCAGAGACCTCGTTGTAGAGAATCTGGTAGACGATAATCACACCGACAGAAAAGCTAACGAATACGCCCATTTTGAGGATGAAGCCAATCGGCGCCGCTTTGGCCCAGTAGTCTTTTTCGTAGTCGATAAATTCTTGCTGGGTCATCAGGTGGAGCTTCTCGGGCAGTTGCGATCGCAACGTCTGCTTCACCGCTGCCAGATTGGCCCCAGGCTCCAGCGTAATCAGCCCCAGGGTGACCTCCTCAGCCGACTGCTCGGACACCACCTGTAAAAAAGTAGGCAATCCTAGCAGAATATTGCCCTCGTCTACAAAGGACGCTCCGGCAAAATCAGCCAGTCGTCGAACGTGGATCTTTTTACCCCCCAGTTCCGCGCGAACGGTCTCTCCGTTCAATAGGGCGTCTCCAGTCGCGCCGAAAGATTTGAGGTCGGACTTATCGGAGAGCCACGCCACCCCGGTCAAATTTAGCTCCGAGAAACTGGGCGGTGGGGACGCAAACTCAAACGGTACCTGGGCTGGATTGACGCCAAAAAAGGTGATGGCGACCCCGGTAGGCAGGTCAGCGTTGCGAAAGGCCCGCTGCGCGGCATGGAGCGTATTGACGCTGCTGACGCCGCTGTAGTTGAGCAGCCGATACAGGTGCTGACGCGGGAACGAAAAGGGCCGATGGAGACTCTGCATCTCGGCGTTAAACACGATCAGATCGGCCTTGAGCAATTGATGAACCGAGGTTTGGCTATCGTAGAGAGAATCTTGAAAGGCCAGCTGCATAAACACCGACATACCGGCAAAGGCTACGCCCAGGACAGCCACTATAAACCGCACCTTGTTACTGGTCAGCTGAAACCAGGCCAGGGGAATCGTGCCGAAAAAGTGCTTTTGAGGTCGTCGCCTGCGCATATGGTTTTACACTACAAACAATTTGCTGGGGTTTGAGCGGTCGCCGCTGCCAGATTGGTCCCAGGCGGCGGGGCTCACGTAAATGGCTTAAGCTACAAACAGCGCACACTACAGCTCAATCGCCACCCAAACCTGCATTTGGTTAAAGGTTCTGACACGGTCGCTGTCGGCTGGGCTGAGCCGAATTTTGACCTGCACCACGCGAACGTCGCTCTGAGCGGTGGGGGCATTGTTGACGAGGCCCGGTTTCTCAACCGTCAGGCCGATTTGCTCCACCTGGCCGGTCAGCGTCCCGGTAAATCCAGCCGATTCGCTGGTAATTTTGGCTGACTGCCCCAGCTGTAGGTAGCGAGCATCGCTTTCGTAAACCTCGGCAACCACATACATGTGCTGAGTTTGCCCCAGGGTCGCCAGCCCCTCAACACCGACGTTTTCGCCGGGTTGGGTGTTGAGCACAAGCATTTGACCGTCGATGGGCGATCGCACGTACAGCGCATCGAGATCGACCTCTGCCTGCCGCAGCATCGTCATGGCGTTAGTGAGTTCGGCCTCGGCCACCTGCACATCGGCGGGGCGGACGTCGGCCAGACTGCTTAAGGTGGCCTGGGCCGACTGAATCTGCTCGGCTCCTGTAGTCTGAATACGGGCTAGCGTCGCCTGGGCCTGCTGCAGCTGCTGCTGAACCAGGTCTCGCTGCAGGCGCTTTTGCTCCATCTGAGAACGCGAGACGCTGCCCCCCGAGTACAGGTCAAGAAAGCGCTGGTAGTCGAGTTCGGCCTGCGCCAACTCAGTTTGCAGGCTGGTAATGGTCAGCCGCTGCACCCGCAGATCGCCCTCTAGCTGTGCCTGTAGCTGGGCGACCTGTTCTCGCTGGGCGGCGATCTGCCCCGGCGCATTGCCTGCGCGGACCTGGGCCAGGCGGGCGCGGGCCACCTCAACCTGAGCCGCTGCATTGTCAACGGCGGCCTGGGCCTTTTCGAGGCCGTGCATAACGGCGATCTTTTGGTTGGCGCTGACCTCGTCCCCCGCTGCCACCAGCCACTGCTTGAGCCGCTGGCTCACCGTGGGCGTAGAGAGGCCACTGGCGGTAGGGGCCGACAGTTGAATGATGTCGCCCTGGGGTTCGATGCGCCCCATCGCGCTTACCTGAGTCATTTCGACTGGCTGCAGCGCGACGGCGGCGAGCTCCTGAGCGGCTTGCCGCTGAGAGAGCTGCATGGCTACCACACCACCGCTTACCAGCAGCAGGGCCGCAGCCCCGACGGTAGCTGCCCAAGCGTTGGTGGTGGGGTTCAAAGATTTGAGATGAAGCATGGTTGAAGCGTGAAAATACAGCGTTTCTCACGTGACTGACGGTTTCTATTCAGGCGAAAGCTGGGTAGCACAACCGGTCAAGTGAGGCGCAAGTTTCAATGCACTTGAAACTTGCTATATCAGGGCAAGAGAATCTAACTAACTAGCGCCAGTGCTGGCGGGGTCGAAGGCTGGCTGAGGCGACCGTCTTCGACGTTGATAATGCGGTCGGCAATGTCGAGAATGCGATGGTCATGGGTCACCATCATGACGGCGCTGCCCTGCTCGCTTGCCAACTGGCGCATCAGCGACACCACGTTGCGACCCGACACGCTATCCAAGGCAGCGGTGGGTTCATCGGCCAGAATGAGCTTGGGTTGATGAACCAGGGCACTTGCGATCGCAACCCGCTGCCGCTGCCCACCCGACAAATGCTTGGGGTAAGCATCAACATGTTCCGCTAGCCCCACCGCCGTCAGTATCTCGATGGATTTCTCGTAGCGGACCTGGGCCGAGAGTTCAGGGTAAATTTCTAGGGCCACCTCCACGTTTTGCTGGGCCGTCAAAAAGGACAGGAGGTTACTGGACTGGGTGATGTAGCCAAAGTTGCGCCGCATCTGCACCCGCTGCTCTTTGGTGGCGTCCTTTAGTTCTTGACCGAGGAGCCTGAGGCTACCGTCCTGTACCGAGCGTAGGCAGCCCACCAGGCTTAGCAAGGTACTCTTGCCCGAGCCCGACGGTCCGGTCAAAATTACAAACTCACCGGGGTATACCTTCAGGTCAATCTCGTATAGGACTTGGGTTGTGAGGTGTCCGCTGCCAAACCAGTGATTGACACCGTTGGCCGCCACGACCGGCTGGAGCGCGATCGGAGCGGGCACAGCGATCGGGACCGATTTTGAGAGGAAGCTATCTATCTGTGGAATCGTCTGACAAACCATACGAACTTTGCCGTAGATAAAAGGACTGGGGAGCATCTGTATCGGTCTATACCTGTCTACATCTAGAGTAGGTAGCGCCTCGGTATCTCTATCAGTCAGAAAGTCACCCCTTACCTGACAAAAACTGACACGCTCAGAAGATTACCCTTCTCGTCCTCAAAAAGCACTCAATCAGGCACCGTGCTCGCGGGCCAGAAGCCTTATCATCGAGCGCTTTCGGGAATCCGAAGACAGTGGATTAACTGATTCAACAAGATTGATGTAAAGATTGTGTGTTGTCAGACTCACGACTGTCCGCAGTTATCCTGGCCCAAAACGGATGACCTCCCACAAAAATCAGTAGGATGGGAGGCATCCCTTTCCATTCCGCCCAGGGCAGTCTGCATCCGCTCGGTTCCACAACGCTAGAGCGGACGGATCGAGAAAGCAGTGCTCAACCAGAGGAATCTTTCTACCTATCGGCCCGAAAAATTCGAGACATCAAGGGGAAAAAGCGGCTCGACTTTATTCAAGACCCGCTTCCGGAATTGGTCATAGCGGTCGATACGGCCTATCGCTCCAAGCGTAGGATGGCGGTATACAACACGTTGGAAATTCTAGAAGTCTGGCAGTTTGATGGGCAACAGCTAACAATAATAAGTTCTTCAGGACGACAAATACGTAAAGAACGCGGCGGTCTGGCCTTTCCCCAAGTCCCAGCGCAAGAGATTGCGTCTTTTTTGCTGCAGGCAGAAACCAAAGACTACCTGCAGCTAATTCGTGAATTTCGGCAATGGCTACAGACGTTGAACGGTTCGTGGTGTGTCAACACTACGAAGGCGGAGCTGTATTATTTGGACTTGCGCTGTCGCTCACTGGCCTGCTGGGCGCGGTCTGCCTCGGTAAAGGCGACGCTGGGCTTGCGGGCGGCCCGGTAGTCCGAGATTCTGGCGGAGGCAGAAGCCCACACAGCGGTGGTGCCCTTGGCGTTTTTGTCGAATGTGATCGCAGCGCTCGGCCTTACGCCACTGGCTAGGGCATCGTTAATGGCTCCCAGGTCAGCACTCAAGAAAACAAACTGCCAGTCGTTTTGGTCTTGCTTCTCTTTGATCATGGCACGCACCTGATCGGCTTGGAATTCTCGACTGGCATTTTCCTTCCCGTCGGTAATCACCACCACCACCACCCGCGATGGACGATCCGCTTCAGCCATCTCCAGCAGGTTCTTTTCTAGATCGTTAATGTAGCGCCCCATGGCATCGAGCAACGGCGTGCTAGCGCGGGGGACAAAGGTGGCACGGGTGAGTTCCGGCACGGACGGGACGCCCGAAAGTTGTGAATCACCTCGTAGGGGTCTTGAGAGTCGAACTGGACTAGCGTTACCGTGGCCATGCCGGGTTCTTCTTTTTGCTGAGCTAGAAATGCGTTGAACCCGCCGATGGTGTCGTCGCGAATCGTCTGCATTGAGCCTGTGCGGTCCAGCAGAATGGTGATGTGGGTGTAGTCTTCTTTCATGCCGCCTCAGGTATTCCGATGCCTCTTTCTACAAGTGACCTACGGAGAAATGCGGACAAATCAACAGCCGAATTTGAGTAGGCTGCTCAAATGGCGAGCTGCATCGACTGGGCGCTGAGGACGTAGGCGTAGTCCGACTGCTCTACGGCCTGTCGGACCTCGTCGTAGTTGATAATCAGGTCGCTAATTTTCTGATGGACTAGACGGATGTTGGGGCGCAGCGTTGTCTGGTTTTGGGGTTGCCAGTGGGTTCCCAGAAAGTCGTTCAGCTGACCCACGGTGTGCGCGTGCCGGTTGGGATCAAGCAGATCGGTTTCGTAGGTGATGCGTAGATGGGAAACCTCGGTCAGCATAGCCGTTTCTTCGAGGCGCTGCTGTTCGAGCTGGGTGAGCTGTTGCACCAGGGCCGTCGGGCAGACTTCGATGGGCTGGCGTTTCAGGGTATGGACGTCGATGGGCTGCTGCGCCTTGAGTAGCGCGATCGCATGGCGCATCATGTCTTGCCGGTGCAGGTGAATAATGCGATAGCCCTGGTCGTGCAGCACCTGTAAAAACCGACCGGGTTCGCCCAGCCCCTGGCTCGTCAGCAGGTCTTGGCTAGAGAGCTGGAAACCATAGAGGTCTGCCTGGGCGCGTAGGGCGTGATGGTGGATGTGCCACAGTGGGAAGAAGGAACGGTGGCTGAGGAGGTTGCGATCGCACGTGAGCGCCTCACAGGATTGCAGTAACTCTAGCAGCACCGACTTACCGCAGCGCGGTGCCCCAAACAGCACAAACCGAGTAGACGGCAGCGCCCCCTGACCGAGCCAGCGTCCCCAAACTGTCTTTAGAGTGGTTTGCCCCAGTGTGGCTTGCCCCGGTAAGGACCCCGCTCGCGACATGTGATCTCCGAATATTTGCGTAACTAATCGTATCGTTTCATACCCACTGATTGCCCATGGTCGCGCAACCTAAGGAAGGCTGTCACGGCAAAGGTTCCTCGCTTCAGCCAAAAAATACAATTCGCAGGTACCGTGTTAAGGGCGTTTCATTTCACCGTTCAGGGCCATGCTGCAAACCCCGCTCCATTCGCTCCATGTTCGTCAGGGGGCTCGCATGGTGCCCTTCTCAGGCTGGGAAATGCCTGTGCAGTTTACCGGCATCCGGCAAGAGCATCAGGCTGTCCGCACTGCTGCGGGCATGTTCGACATTTCTCACATGGGAAAGTTTGTCTTAACCGGCACCGGCATCGTCGACGCACTGCAGCAGCTTGTCCCCACCGACCTTAGCTGCTTGGCTCCAGGCAAAGCTCAGTATACCGTGCTGCTCAATGCCGACGGCGGCATTATTGACGACCTGATTGTCTACGACCAGGGTCAGCAGAACGGTGCGGAGCAGGTGTCGCTGATTGTCAACGCCGCCACCACCGATAAGGATAAAACCTGGCTGCAGTCTCATCTACCCGCATCGGTGACGCTGCAGGATGTGTCGCGAACCCAAGCGCTAATTGCCGTCCAGGGTCCCCAATCCGTCGCTAAACTGCAATCGCTGGTAGCGGCTGACCTGTCCCAGGTGCCCCGCTATCACCATATTCAAAGCACTATTCAGGGCAAGCAAGCATTGCTCGCCCGCACTGGCTATACGGGCGAGGACGGGTTTGAGGTGATGGTAGAAGCTGAGACTGGCCCCGCCCTGTGGCAGGCGCTGGAGGCCGTAGAGGTGATTCCTTGCGGGCTGGGTGCTCGCAATACCCTGAGACTGGAGGCGGCTATGGCGCTCTACGGTCAGGATATTGACGAGACCACCAGCCCCCTTGAAGCGGGGTTGGGCTGGCTAGTTCACCTTGACAAGCCCCAGGATTTTATGGGCCGATCGGTGTTGGTTCAGCAAAAGTCGGCGGGCGTGAAGCGCAAGCTGGTGGGGCTACAGCTGGCCGGGCGTAACATTGCTCGCCATGACTATCCGATCGTGCAAGATGGTCAGCCCGTGGGGATTGTCACCAGCGGTACGCTGTCACCGACCCTGGGCTACCCGATTGCTTTGGCCTATGTGCCCGTAGAACTGGCGAAGGTCGGCCAGACTGTGTCTGTAGAGATCCGCCAGAAGTTCTTCCCCGCCGCCGTGGTCAAGCGCCCCTTTTACAAATCTATGGGGTCAGGTATTACAAAAAAGAACTGATTGGGTATCAAATATCAAGACATTTCTAAATGTCTGGCGGTAAAACGGACATAATCGCAGTTTCCATGCGAAACTTGCCATGACCGTAATCTGCCTCTGTTCAATCTAGCGTTTTTCGATCTGGCATTTGAGGAGACCCAATGGCGCTTGAGTACCCTGAAGAACTCAGCTATACCGATACCCACGAGTACGCTCGTATTGATGAAGAAGAAAAGCTGGTCACCATCGGCATTTCTGCCTTTGCTATTGATCAGCTGGGGGACGTCGTTTTTCTAGAATTGCCTGACCTGGGCGACAATGTTGAGAAAGGCGAGCAGTTTGGCACAATCGAATCCGTCAAAGCGGTTGAAGAGCTGAAGTCGCCGGTTTCCGGCGAAGTGCTAGAGCGTAACGACCAGCTATTGGATGCGCCAGAACAGATTGCTGATGACCCCTATGGAGATGGTTGGCTGATTCGGGTGAAGGCCGACAATATGGAGGAGCTAGAAGAAGACATTCTGACCGCCGAAGAATACCGGGAGCAGGTGGAAGGCTAGCGGTAACGTTCGGTTACGGAACCCCTAAGCAACAAGTACGCTGACCTAGGATGAGGGTAATGGCCCCGTTTCTAAGCAGGGAGGTCAGGACCATGACAATTGCCAGTATTAATCCGGCAACGGGTGAAAAGTATCAGGTTTTCACGCCGTTGACCGACAATCAAATCGAGCAAAAGCTGAAAAGTGCCCAGCGGGCGTTTGACAGCTACCGTAAGACAACATTTGCGGATCGGGCTCGATGGCTGATGGTAGCCGCTGACCAACTAGAGTTGCAAAAAACTCGATTGGCAAGGCTGATGACGGAGGAGATGGGTAAGCCGATCGGAAGTGCGATCGCAGAGGTCGAAAAGTGTGCCTGGGTCTGTCGCCACTACGCCGAATACGCCGAAGCCTATCTGGCCGACGAACCCGGCGAGTCTAACGCTAAGCACAGCTACGTCCACTACCAGCCGCTAGGGGCAGTACTGGCGGTAATGCCCTGGAACTATCCGCTCTGGCAAGTCTTTCGATTTGCCGCACCAGTGCTGATGGCCGGGAATGTGGGTTTGCTCAAGCATGCCTCGAACGTACCGCGCTGTGCCCTGGCAATTGAGGATGTCTTGACCACGGCTGGCTTCCCAGCAGGCGTTTTTCAGACCTTGCTAATTGGCGCAGGTCAAACGGCTGAGGTATTGGCCGATGACCGGGTCAAGGCCGTTAGTCTGACAGGTAGCGGCCCCGCCGGGGCTAGTGTGGCCGCTACTGCAGGCAAGTATCTCAAGCCATCGCTGTTAGAACTGGGCGGCAGCGATCCGTTCATCGTCATGCCCAGCGCCGATTTAGAGACCGCCGTTACCACGGCGGCCAAAGCACGTTTGCAGAATAACGGTCAATCCTGCATTGCGGCCAAGCGATTCATTTTAGTAGGTGACATTGCCGATCGGTTTGAGCAGGCGTTGGCAGCGGAATTTCGGGCGCTGACCGTCGGCGATCCGTCTGACCCAGCAACTGATATTGGCCCGCTGGCGACCCCTGATATTTTGCACGATCTCAATCAGCAGGTGACGGCCTGTCTGGATGCGGGCGCAGTGGCGGTAGTGGGTGGTGATGTGAGTCAGCTACGGCTCCCTGCAGCGCTGAAATCTGGCAGCTTCTATCCACCAACGATTTTGAGTCAGATTCCCAAAGGGACGCCCGCAGACCAAGAAGAGTTCTTTGGGCCGGTTGCCCTGGTGTTCCGGGTAGATTCTCTAGACGAGGCCATTACCCTTGCTAACAGCACCCCCTTTGGCTTGGGCGCCAGTGCCTGGACGCAGGACACCCGCGAGCAACAGCGGCTAATCAATGAACTCGATGCTGGAGCCGTCTTCATTAACGGGATGGTTAAATCTGACCCCCGCCTGCCCTTTGGCGGCATCAAGCAATCTGGCTATGGTCGGGAACTAGGTCGCCCCGGCATTCTAGAGTTTGTGAATGCTAAAACGGTTTGGATTAACTAGCCCGAGCATTTTTGGGTTGCGCCCCCCCCACCCCAGCCGACGCCCCCTTATCCCCTCACCCTTTTCGCCCACTATGAACACTGCTGAACTCCTCGTCCGCTGCCTTGAAAACGAGCGGGTAGAGTACATCTTTGGTGTGCCTGGAGAAGAAAATCTGCAGATTCTGCAGGCGCTCAAACACTCGTCGATTCAGTTCATCACGACCCGGCATGAGCAGGGGGCGGCATTCATGGCCGACGTGTATGGGCGACTGACGGGTAAGGCAGGGGTGTGCCTCTCAACCTTGGGGCCTGGGGCGACGAACCTGATGACAGGGGTAGCCGATGCGAATCTGGACCGGGCACCGCTGGTAGCGATTACTGGACAGGTGGGCACGGACCGAATGCACATCGAATCGCACCAGTATCTGGACCTGGTGGCAATGTTTGCGCCAGTGACGAAGTGGAATGCGCAGATTGTGCGGCCTAGCAACACTCCTGAGATTGTTCGCAAGGCGTTTAAGATCGCCCAAACCGAGAAGCCAGGGGCGGTTCACATTGACCTGCCCGAAAACATTGCCGATATGCCCGCTGAGGGAACGCCGCTACGCCAGGACGGACGCGAGAAGACCTATGCTTCGATTCAGAGCCTTCAACAGGCGGCGGTGGCGATATCTCAAGCCAGCCAGCCGCTGATTTTGGTGGGAAATGGCGCGATTCGGGCTGAGGCGAGCGAGGCGATTACCCGGTTTGCGCAACAGCTCAAAATTCCCGTGGCGAATACGTTTATGGGTAAGGGGCTGCTGAACTATCAGAACCCACTGGCAATGTGGACGCTGGGGCTGCAGCAGCGAGACTACATTTCTTGCGCCGTGGACCAGAGCGATTTGGTGCTGTGTATTGGCTACGACCTGATTGAGTACGCACCGAAAAAGTGGAATCCCGATGGGCAGATCCCGATTCTGCATATTAGCCTGACACCCGCCGAGGTGGACAGCAGCTACATTCCCAAGGTGGAAGTGGTTGGCGATATTTCTGACTCACTGGATGAGATTTTAAAGCGGGTCAACCGACCCCAAGCATCGAAGGACGTGTTTGCGGCAACGCGGATTGAGATGCGCGAGGACTATGAGTCCTTTGCGAAGAGCGACAGCTTTCCCATTAAGCCGCAAAAGCTAATTTATGACCTGCGTCAGGTAATGGATGCGGACGATATTTTAATCTCGGATGTAGGGGCACACAAGATGTGGATCGCCCGTAACTACCACTGCGAGAAGCCTAACACCTGCCTGATTTCGAACGGGTTTGCGTCAATGGGGATTGCCATACCGGGTGCGATCGCAGCTAAACTTGTCCACCCCAACCGTAGGGTAGTTGCAGCGACCGGCGATGGCGGCTTCATGATGAACTGTCAGGAGCTAGAGACGGCCCTGCGGGTCGGCACTGCCTTTGTCACAGTGATCTTTAACGACGGCGGCTACGGCCTGATTGAGTGGAAGCAGCACAATCAGTACGGTGAGTCGGCTTTTATTAAATTCAACAACCCTGACTTTGTTGCCTTTGCCGAGAGCTTTGGCCTAAAGGGATATCGCATTGAATCTGCTGCGGACCTGCTGCCGACGCTGAAAGAAGCGCTGTCGCAGGACATTCCCGCTGTGATTGACTGTCCGGTGGACTACGGCGAGAATCTGTCGTTTACCGAAAGGACTCAGCAGCTCAGCTGTGCGATTTGAGTAATATCCTTATCGTAATGGCGTTGTATCGTGAAAATTCCAATGGAAACCAGGCGTTTCGTGATCCGCAAATTGGAGGAGAAAGACCTATTCGACTTCTTGTCCTTTATGCTGGATGCAGAATCGACAGCGTACCTGATGTTTGAACCTGAACAAAAAACAGAAGCGGGGGCCACGGCGCTATTCAACGATGTCCGTAACGCCTATGATTCGTCTGAACCCGTTCACGCCTACGCAATCGCTGAAAAAGACAGCGATCGCTATGTAGGGTCATGTGGCTATGCACCTTATAGCGAAAGTGTCGTGGAATGTTATTACAGCGTTAACAAAGCCGAAACGAATCAGGGAATTGCTACGGAGATAACCTCAGCCCTGGCTTGTGAGCTTTCAAAGACAGCAGAAGTGCGGGCCTACTGCCATCCTGACAACTACGCAGCCCACGCAGTGGCCCGCAAATCTGGCTTTGTACCCAGGGGCATACAGAAGCATCAGAATTTCGGTATTGAGGGAGAACTGTTTGTGTACCCGAGCCAACCGTAAGATCTTGTCAGCGTCATAACGGCAATGGCATGCAGACAATTCGCATGCCATCTCAGAGCCTTATCCGTTAAGGGAGTTCGGTGGCACCCATGAGGTAGCGATCGCACTCTCTGGCGACGCCGCGCCCTTCGTTGAAGGCCCACACTACTAGGCTCTGGCCCCGCCGACAGTCTCCGGCGGCGAACACGCCCGGTACCGCTGTGGTGTATTGCTCGTGGGCTGCTTTGATGTTGCTGCGTCCGTCCTGCTCTAGACCCAGCGCATCAATGATCGGCTGCTCCGGTCCGACAAAGCCCATGGCCAACAGCACCAGCTGCGCTGGAAGCACTTTTTCTGTGCCTGGCACATGGTTAGGAATGAACCGGCCCTGCTCGTTGCGGACCCAGTCTACCTGCACCGTATGTACGGCCTTGACGTGACCATTTTCATCGCTCTCGAACCGGGTTGCGGTGTGGGTGTAGGCGCGAGGATCCTGACCAAAGAGCGCAGCGGCTTCTTCTTGCCCATAGTCCATCTTGTAGACCTTAGGATATTCTGGCCAGGGGTTGTTGGGTGCGCGCGTTTCGGGCGGCTGGGGCATAATCTCTAGCTGAGTAACGCTGGCGCACCCGTGTCGGGCAGAGGTGCCCACGCAGTCGGTGCCGGTGTCACCGCCGCCGATAATAACAACATCCTTGCCCGCTGCCGAAATGTAATTTTCGCCGGGCATGCCGTTTAGAACAGCCTGGGTATTGGCGGTCAAAAACTCCATAGCAAAGTGGATACCCTTTAGCGCCCGTCCCTCAATTGGCAGGTCGCGGGGGCGGGTCGATCCCGTGCAGAGAATCACCGCATCAAATTCGTCAACCAGTTTTTGTACGGACAGGTCTTTGCCGATCTCGGTGTTGCAGACGAAGGTGACGCCTTCGGCTTCCAGCACGTCCAGCCGACGCTGTACCACCTTTTGCTTGTCTAGCTTCATGTTGGGGATGCCATACATCAGCAGCCCGCCGGGACGGTCTGCCCGCTCGTACACCGTGACCCAGTGGCCTGCCGTATTCAGCTGGGCCGCGGCCGACAGCCCAGCGGGGCCAGAGCCAACCACCGCGACTTTCTTCCCTGTACGTTTGGCCGGAAGCTGGGGGGTAATCCATCCCTCTTCCCAACCTTTTTCAGCGATGGAATACTCGATGTTTTTGATGGTGACCGGTGGCTCGACCAGGCCTAATACGCAGGCTCCTTCGCAGGGCGCCGGACAGACGCGCCCGGTAAACTCAGGAAAGTTGTTGGTCTTGTGCAACCGGTCTAGCGCCTCGCGCCAGTGACCGCGATAGATTAGATCGTTCCACTCGGGGATCAGGTTGTTGATCGGGCAGCCGCTGGCGGCCCGGTTCATCTCTAGCCCGGTATGGCAAAAGGGTGTACCGCAGTCCATGCAGCGAGCGCCCTGGGTCTGTAGTTTCTCATCCGTCATCGGTAGATGAAACTCGTCCCAGTTACGAATACGGTCAACGGGAGAGATTTCGTCCGCGACCTCGCGCAGGTATTCGATAAAGCCGGTTGGTTTGCCCATGGTTGGTTAGTGAGGGGGTGAGGAGGTTGGGAGGTGAGGAGGTTGGGAGGTGAGGAGGTGAGGAGGTTGGGAGAAGGGAAAGGAAATTTGGCTGTGAAATGTTTTATGACGAACACCGCCCACTTCCTCTCTCCCTTACCCTCTCTCCTTACTCAACTCCCGCTAATGCGGGCAATATCCCGCGCGTTCTCCTCAAACGCCGCTGACAGCGCATCGTCACCGCTGAGACCGTCCGCTAGCGCTTTTTGAATATGCTGCAGCACTCGCTTGTAGTCGCGGGGCATGACTTTAACAAACCGGGTAACGGATGTAGACCAATCCGCCAGTACCCGTTCGCCCTTGGCACTGCCGGTCAGCCGCACGTGAGACTGAATCATGTCGTGCAGCTCGCGAATCTCTTCGGGGTCTTCCAGGGACTCTAAATCCACCATTTCGGTATTGCACCGGGTCGCAAAGTCTCCCGTTTCGTCCAGCACATAGGCGACGCCGCCGCTCATGCCAGCTGCAAAGTTTCGGCCGGTGGGGCCGATGATCACGGCTTTGCCGCCGGTCATGTATTCGCAGCCGTGGTCGCCAATGCCCTCGACAACGGCGCGAACACCCGAGTTGCGCACGCAGAAGCGTTCACCCGCCAGTCCGCGAATGTAGGCTTCGCCGCTGGTGGCTCCGTAAAAGGCCACGTTACCAGTGATGATGTTCTCTTCGGCCACAAAGCTGGAATTTTTCGGCGGGTAAAGAACTATCTGACCGCCGCTGAGGCCCTTACCCATGTAATCGTTGGCATCGCCCTCTAGTTCTAGCGTGACGCCCCTGGGCACAAACGCGCCGAAGCTCTGCCCCGCGCTACCCTGGAAGTGGAGATGGACCGTGTCGTCGGGTAAGCCTTCCCAGTGACGCTGGCTGATCTCATTGCCTAGGATGGTGCCGACCACCCGATTCACGTTGCGAATCGGCAGGGTTGCCCGCACTTTTTCGCCGCGCTCGATGGCAGGCTGGCAAAGATCCAACAGGGTGGTGACATCCAGCGATTTCTCCAGACCGTGATCTTGGGGAATCTGGCAGTAACGGCCGATCTCCGGTCCGACCTCTGGCTGGTGGAGAATCTTGGACAGGTCGATGCCCTTCGCTTTCCAGTGGTCGATGGCTTGCTTGGCCTCTAGCACATCGGTACGCCCTACCATCTCGTTGACGGTACGGAAGCCTAACTCAGCCATGATCTCGCGCATCTCTTGGGCGATGAAGGTCATGAAGTTGACCGTGTGTTCCGGGTCGCCGGTAAAGTTCTGGCGCAGCTTAGGATCTTGTGTGGCAACACCGACCGGGCAGGTGTTCTTGTGGCAGACGCGCATCATGATGCAGCCCAGAGAGACCAGCGGCGCGGTGGAGAAGCCGTATTCTTCTGCGCCGAGGAGGGTTGAGATCGCAACATCCCGACCGGTCTTCATCTGTCCGTCGGTCTCAACCGCAATCCGGCTGCGCAAATTGTTCAACACCAGCGTCTGGTGCGTCTCGGCCAGGCCAAGTTCCCACGGCAAACCCGCGTGCTTGATTGAGGTCTGTGGCGACGCGCCCGTACCCCCGTCAAATCCGGAGACGAGAACGACATCCGCGTGGGCCTTGGCCACGCCCGCCGCCACAGTACCCACGCCCACCTCCGACACTAGCTTGACGCTCACCCGCGCCTGGCGATTAGCGTTCTTCAGGTCGTGAATCAGCTGAGCCAGGTCCTCAATCGAATAAATATCGTGGTGCGGCGGTGGCGAGATCAAACCCACACCCGGCGTCGAGTGACGTACCTTGGCAATCCAGGGGTAGACCTTTTTGCCGGGAAGCTGGCCACCCTCACCGGGCTTGGCTCCCTGGGCCATCTTGATCTGAATCTCTTTGGCTTGAGACAGGTACAGGCTGGTGACGCCAAAACGACCCGAGGCCACCTGCTTGATGGCGCTGTTCTTGGAGTCGCCTCGCTCGTTGGTCCAGGTGTAGCGCTCAGGGTCTTCGCCGCCCTCACCCGTGTTAGATTTGCCGCCGATGCGGTTCATCGCAATCGCCAGAGCTTCGTGGGTCTCCTTTGAGATCGACCCGTAGCTCATGGCCCCAGTCTTGAAGCGGCTCATGATCGCCTCAACCGGTTCGACCTCGTCTAACGGCACCGGCTCTCGCTGCTTAAACTCCAGCAGGTCGCGGATTCTAAAGTACTGCTTGCCGTGGGCGTTAATCTGGTCAGCGTACTTTTTGTAGAGTGCGTAGTCGCCTGTGCGGGTGGCCTGCTGCAGCAGGTGAATGGTTGCGGGACCAAACAGGTGTTCTTCGCCTTCTTTGCGCCACTGGTACTCGCCACCCACATCCAGTGTCTGGTCCGGGGTTTCCCGATCGGGGAAGGCGTGATGGTGACGCAGCACGGCCTCTTCGGTCAGCACGGCCAGGTCGGCCCCCTCCAGCCGAGACGCCGTCCAGCAGAAATACTGGTCGATGACGCTGCTGTTGAGGCCAATCGCCTCAAAAATCTGCGCCCCGCGATAGCTCTGGATGGTGGAAATCCCAATCTTCGAGCCAATCTTGATAACGCCCTTGGTGACGGCCTTGATGTAGTTCTTGCAGGCTTTCTCGTACTCAATGCCGGGTAGGGATCCCGATTCGATCATGCCCTGTATGGTCTCGAAGGCCAGGTAGGGGTTAATCGCACCGCAGCCGTAGCCCAGCAGGACGGCGTAATGGTGAACTTCTCTGGGCTCGCCGGACTCTAATATCAGACCCACACGGGTCCGGGTGCCGTTGCGAATCAGGTGGTGGTGCAGTCCCGCCACGGCCAGCAGCGCCGGGATGGGGGCATGGTCGGGGCCAAAGTTGCGATCGCTGAGAATGAGGAGGTTAGTGCCGGTTGCGATCGCACTGTCTGCCCGCTGACAAATCTCATCCATCGCCGCCGTTAGCCCCTCAACTCCAGCTTTCGGGGCGAAGAGAATGGGCAGGGTCAACGCGGCAAAGTGCGGGTTCTGAATATCTCGCAGCTTAGCCAGTTCGGCGTTGCTAATCACCGGGGTTTCTAGCCGGATTAGCCGGCAGCTCTCAGGCTCGGGCTCTAGCAGGTTGCGCTCGCTGCCGATGGTGGTAATGGGTGAGGTGACAATCGCTTCACGGATCGAGTCAATCGGCGGGTTGGTTACCTGGGCAAACAGCTGTTGAAAGTAGTCGTACAGCAGTTTGGGTCGGTTCGACAGCACCGCCAAGGGCGTATCGGTACCCATCGCCCCTATCGCCTCAACTCCGTTCTGCGCCATCGGCGACAGCAGCAGCCGTAACTCCTCAAAGGTATAGCCAAAGGCCCGCTGCCGTTGAGAAAGCGGCATATCAGTCGCCGCAGTCGCTTTGCCGCTCGCTTTGCCGCTGGGCAAATCCGCCAGCGGCATCAAATGCTGATCGAGCCATTCCCGGTAGGGCTGCGCCGTAGCAATGGATTGCTTAATCTCTTCATCCGCAACAATCCGCCCCTCGGCCATATCCACCAGAAACATCCGCCCGGGCTCCAGTCGGCCCTTTTTCACCACATCTTCGGGGGGCACCGGCAAGACGCCCGCTTCTGATGCCATGATCACCCGATCGTCTGCGGTCACGTAGTAGCGCGAGGGTCGCAGCCCGTTGCGGTCGAGCACCGCCCCCATCACCGAGCCATCGGTAAAGGCAATTGATGCCGGACCGTCCCAGGGCTCCATCAGGCAGGAATGATACTCGTAGAATGCCTGCTTCTCATCGCTCATCGACTCATGCCCCGCCCACGGCTCGGGGATCATCATCATCACCGCATGGGGCAAAGACCGGCCCGACAGGGTCAGTAGCTCTAGGGTGTTGTCAAAGATGGTTGAGTCGCTGCCCTCCATGTTGATAATCGGCTGCGCCCGATGCAGGTCCTTGCCAAACCGCTTTGACTCAAACATCGACTGCCGCGCGTGCATCCAGTTGATGTTGCCCCGTAGGGTGTTGATCTCGCCGTTGTGGGCGATGTAGCGGTAGGGATGAGACCGCTCCCAGCTAGGGAAGGTGTTGGTACTAAAGCGAGAATGCACCAGCCCCAGCGCACTTTCCATGTCGGGATCGCTGAGGTCGGGGTAGTACTGTCCGACCTGTTCGGGCATCAGCATGCCCTTATACACCAGCGTTCGGCACGAAATGCTGGCCGGGTACCAGTGCAGGTCTACTTCGGCATGGCGAATGGCCATGTGCGATCGTTTGCGGATCACGTACAGCTTGCGCTCAAAGGCTAGCTCGTCGGCTAGATCAACACTGCGGCGGATAAACACCTGCTGCATAAAGGGCTCGCTCGCCTGTGCCGACGTACCCAGACTGCGGTTGTCGGTGGGGACGTCGCGCCAGCCAATCACCTGCTGTCCTTCGGTTGCGGCCACCTCCTCAAACAGCCGCCGACCTTGCTGCCGTCGGGCTGGGTCGGGTGAGCCGTAGATCATGCCCACGCCGTACTGGCCCTTGTCTGGCAGCGTGAACCCTGCTGCTGTCGCCACCTTTTGCAAAAAACGATGGGGCAGCTGCATCAATATCCCGGCCCCATCACCCGTGTTGGGCTCAGCGCCCACCGCGCCCCGGTGATTCAGGTTGGTCAGAATCGTCAGCGCCTGCTCAACAATCTCGTGGGAGGCCTTGCCTTTCATCTGTACGACAAACCCAACTCCACAAGCATCGTGTTCAAACTGCGGGTCATAGAGGCCTTGCTTAACCGGGGAGACAGAATGAGTCATATAGCGAGCTTTGATTGAGTGAACTGAGCAAATTGCCGTTCGGACGTTTGCCGTTTGGGTGTTAGCCGTTTGGATGTTAAACGTCAGGCGACAATGGGGACAACGAAATCCGCGGCTTTTCCCAGAGGGGTCAAACCGGTTGTTCCAGCGCGGTACGTGCGTTTACTGAGTATCTACCGAGACGCGTAAATACCTCATTACCTTAAGAAAAACGTCAGATGCGTTTTCCAGTCAGAAAATAATTCTTAGCAAAACTATGCGTTTGCTGAAGGGGTTACTGTTTCCTGACGTCTTCTTCCTGACGTTGATTCCTCCGGGGGGAAGGTATTGCTTTTGCGCCAATAGGTTGCGCCAACAGGTTTTCTACTGAAAAATTATCAAAAATGATGTAGATGTGTTCAGGACTATATCTTTTGGCGGGCAGATTTCGTTTATCGAGGGCGCGTCGCTAACAATAGAGAAGGTAACGTAGCCTGCGGTGCTGCAAATTTCCCTTATTGACAAGGAGACCCACCATCATGACGAATCCTGCGCCTGATCAGTCCGCTTCTAATCAGCCTGCTGTCGATCATCCCGCGCCTGAGAAGGTCTACGAGAATCTAAAGCAGCTTGAGCAGGTCGATGTTGCAAAGGGTGCCTCCTATCGTCAGGCTGCGATCGCAGTTTTGGCGGACACTGATGTCAGCATGGATATGCGAGATGCCATAGCCGATCGCCTGGGCGAAGCCAATCATCTCATGACGCTCAAGAATGTAGACCCAGAAGAGAGCTACTGAGTTCTAACGATCAACCACGTGCTGGCGCAACCATTAGAGTTGTTGTGAAACAGTGAGTGAACAAGCAAATGCCGATGTGTCTGCCGATCTCATCCCTCAGCTTATGCCGCCTCCAGGTAAAAGTTCCATAGCCCGGCAGCGGTAATCATCGAACGGTCATCAAATCCCTCGGTTCGGTTGCGATAGACTTGGTGAGCAATGCCGTAGCGCTTCACCCCAGCAAACGAGTGCTCACAGACCACCCGTTCACTGGCTAAGCGATTCTCCTCCTTTTGTTCGTTGCTGAGCTGTCCACCCCTCGGCTTTTTGTGAGGTAGTTCGACGTTGACCACCTCCTTTTGTAACCCCAAAAAGCCCAGGTCACCCTGTATCGGCACCTCATCAGGTATCCAATCTGCCCACCCTTCCTCGTTCAAGATGCCCTTGTCATTGTGTCTGCCAGCATAGGCATGACTGAACACCAGTAGCTTGCGGTCAGGGTCACTCAGCGCCAGATGAGAGCGAGTATTTGGACCGGTCGTTCAGTGGCATCAATGATGACACGCTCTATGTCAGGAAAGGCTTGCACAAATTCAGCCATGCTGCGCAGCTTCCGCTTGGGGAGCGCCAACTGCTTACCCAATGCTGCTTTGAGTACTGGCTGTAGCCGATGCATCCAGCGATTCGCCTGGGACCGGTCTAGGTCAAACAATACGCCTGCCAGATCAAAGGTCGGATAGCACTTGAAGTAGAACAGGATGTAGATAAGCTTGTCCTCGACTGTGGCCAGACGTGGCTTACGGCCACCGCCGACCAAACGCTCTCTCGGCTGCTTGCTTCGACGGGGAACGGGGGCTTCGGCCAGGGCCGCGGAAAACGAAGGTTTTAGCGCTTCGAGCACTTTGAGATTCAGGCCTGTCAACGCCCGCAGCAGCCGGTCATCCTTTTTGATGCGCTCCAGATTCAGCATTGGGCTACAGACTTCACTCCTTCTATTGCTATGCCTAATTTAACCCCCTATTTCACAACAGGTCTACTCAGTAAGCGCAAGCACCGCCAAGGCGCTCCTTACGCTTAGAGTGAATGCTCTTCATATGTTTTTTAACCGTATTTGCAGTAATGCCTAGCTCAGAAGAAATCTGTTTATAGGTGCGGTGGCTTCTGTGGAGGAGCCAGACCTCCTTTTCTCTAGGCGTTAGCCCATATTGCTCAGCCTCTTGCGCCGCAATGCTGTGAATAGTATGCTGTCGGTCTTCCAGTAGCAGCAGCAAGCAGGGTTGATCAATTTGCTCGGTAGAGAGCCACTTCGCCTGAACATGTAACGCAGCTAGATTTTCAATGAAAATGTCGGATTGGATTAGCCAGTGCTGATCCGGGAAGAGATGCCGACTTTTAATTAGCGATTCACAAATATGCCAAATCTCTAGAGGAACTTTCTGTTTTGGTTGAACCGCGCTCAGTCGCTGTAGTAAGCGCATACCTCCTGCGTTGGCGTAAATTAATTTTCTGTCATCGGTTACAATAAGGATTCCGTCAATCAGATCAGACACGAGTTGTTTGTCGATGGAAGCAGACGATACCTTGTTCATGAGAGAGCCGTTTTGATGAAGCTGCTTGCACTGCAGGGTCTTTTTAGAACAGGCAGATTCCGAAGTCAGAAAGCCAGTCATAGCTGATACTTAGGTTATTTCATTTTTGAAGGTTTAAGCTGAAAGCTTGCTTTTCCCATCGGTTGAAAGTTTTCTGATAGACACGAGGGAGACGGAGCTTGAGTCTAGACATTGAGCAACTCAAGGAAATTCTGGTATTCAGCCTGCATCATCTCTTGAAAGGAACGATACCGATCGGCTCCAGGCAGCCAGTCTCCGAAAAACCAGGCCTCCCATTCTCCAGTTGAGGTTACTACTTGGGGGTTGAGTAGATAAATCGAAGATTCTCCTCTTTCGCTGATTGCTAAGGCCGTCTTAAGATATTCTATCCGCAGCTTGCTGCAGTCTTGTCGGGTGCTGTAAACCAAATAGTCTTGGTCAGAAATCATCGTATAGGTAGCCGCGCCATTACCCCTCGCATCTCTAATTTTCTGTCTTTCAGCATTAGCAGCGACAAATTCATTAATCCAGGTTTGATGTTCGGTCGAAAACCACTTAATTTCTTCTACAGACCAGATCTTGTAGATAAATGGCGTGGTTTGCCGCCAGCCGTTAGTAACCTTTAAAAAAGCTTTATAGGAAGGGGGAAGGCTTACCTGTAGCCGCTCCTCAGCCTGCCGGATTTGCTCTTCAGATGCGCCAGGGTAGCCTAGCCAGCCAGATTTGATGACTTCTGGCGGTAGGTCTTCTCTGTTTGCTGTAGCATCAATGGCCTGTGTACTCCATTGCATTAGAAAACAGCGCCAATCAAATCCGTTCATAAGACTTTTGAGAAAGAGCTTACGTGATGCATTCTGTTCGTAAAACGTAGATTACTGAACTTGCAAAGCCGGAACTTTCAAAAAGCCGGGTACTACCGAAATTTCATCTATATGCGCAAGAACCTCTACCTGATAAATTCCCATTTCCAGTGTTTGATCCGAAAGCGTAACCAGTACAGAGAACTGATTTTCATTGAGGGGAATGGTAGGCAGCGAGCATACTTGAGACATACTGCTCATGCTCGAAGAAAAAGAGTGGGACGTTTTGGTTTTACTTGAGAAGGTTAAATCTAGCCTGAGTTTAGGACGCATTCCCTTTAATGCTGGAAACTCTTTAAGATTTATCAATCTGACAATCGCCTCTACTCTGAAAGGAACATCTGCTTGGATAGACCCAATCGTATCTGAAGGGAGATTGCTGGGTATCGTCAATTCACGTCTGGAAGCCTGTAAAAAGCTGACCTGATCGATTGATACTTGGATAGGCGTCTCTGCCGCAGGAATTGGCAGAACTTGCACGTCAGTTTCTATCTCCGCAATTGCTTCAGCGCTTTTGACTTCTTTTTCTTCTATCGTTCTTGTGTCTTCTGCTTGGTGACTCTTGGTGTTATTTTCATACTGTTGTGAGCTTGACTCCTCTGAGGCAATTTGAGATTGCGTTGCCTGCATAAGTTCAGCAATCCAGGCAAATAAGTTAACAGCGCTGCTAATTTCCAGTGTTTGCGTCACCTGTGTGTCAACGTGCTTAATCTGGATTCGCTGCTGAGGTTGGTCGTTTTTTTTGCGTGTCTGACACGCCACAGAAAATGTGGTAGCATCCCTCCACTCCTCAGTATCTGACTGTTCGATGGACTGTTCTTCCGTGGTCGGTAGAGTCCTTGCCTGTGCTATCCATTGTTGAACTTCTGATTGGGCAGCACTATGTCCCTTCTCTACGAGCTGATTTGTCAGGCTAACCACTTTGGAATTTGCCAACTCGGAAATCGTGTAGATTCCTAATTCATTCAACCAGTTCTGTTTTGCAGTACCGATACCTTCAATATCTGTTAAGCGATGTGCGGTGCTCTCAGTCATTGAAAATCTCTAACCCCGATTGACCAGGATTTGTCCAGTTGATAGCAGGACTTGTCCAGTTGATAGTAAGATCAGCACTCGGCAATAATAATTGTAACGGGACCTAAATTTCTCAAGGTAAGAAAACTCAGGCCCGTTAGCTTCATTAAGCAATCTATTAACTACGGCAGCGTATTAGGCTGTTGAGCAATTTGCACGCGGATTTCGCCGATATAGCCATAGCCAAAGACGTATTGGCCACATTTTTCCGTTACAGGACCGATTTGAACCGTTGAAGCTACCTGGTAGTAACCCGAGTTCAGGCCTAAATCGGCGGGAGTTAGCACATCGCCAATCCAGTAGCGAAA
Source organism: Cyanobacteria bacterium J06648_16 (assembly GCA_039817185.1). Taxonomy (GTDB): domain Bacteria; phylum Cyanobacteriota; class Cyanobacteriia; order Phormidesmidales; family Phormidesmidaceae; genus CAWUKV01. The sequence goes on from JBCBWI010000024.1 coordinate 44,274, forward strand.
CTGTCCTTCTTTTGAAGTGATTTCTACCTTGAGGTCTTTTTCAGCAGCAAGTCCGCCGAAGCCCTCAAAATGGAAATTGGCCACGATCTTGGTCCCGAGGCATAGCAGCAGCTTGGTCAAGGGGCTGCGATCGAACTCGATGTATACCCCGACAATCATTTTCTCTGCATCGTCATCGATGATGAAAGGAGACTGCTCAGGTGCAACATGCCAGGGCTTAGCCGGATTTCCCTTGGTTCCAACTACGTGAAGCTTGTACAGCTCAAATGCACTCTTTCCCAGAATTTGCTTGCTATAGGTTTCCGTATCGGAATACTGAGGACCTTGCTCTCCAACCGGTCTGACCGGAACAGGAGGATTGGGTAGCTCGCTGGGAGGTGCCAGCGTGGCTGTCTTTTCTAGTACAGGTGTAGACATAATGAAAGTGTCCTTTAAATAAACGATGGCCAGACGAAACTCAACAAAGCCCAGCGAAATGTGAGATATGTAAGCTTGCCGACTGATTGGATCTTGGCAAATCTACCCAGTCCCGAAAATTCCCCTAGAGGGGTACCTCTTACGAAACTTAATAGCGATAAAGCAATTTACCGCTGATAGCGTTTTCTGATGGGGAATAGGGAAAAAGACTCTACATGTAGCCTGCTTAGCAAGGTCGCGCAAACGCTGGAGAAGTGTATCAGTATTGGAGAATGAAGTTCGTTTTTTTACCCACGCTTTTACTTGCAGAGCACTAAGCAGATAAACTAATCAACTTGAGCAGAACTCCTTTTAGGTCAGGAATCAACTTTTGCTGCTGGTATTGGCTAGAAATGATGGAAAAGCTTTAGGCATCGCTAGCAGAGTAAGATAAGCAACACGATCCGTTCGTAGATTCACTTAGCCTTAGACAACGACAACCGCTACGTCGGGCCGCCATTAACTAAAACTCCTTAAACACACCTGACCTTAGAAGATATAAGTAAGGGGATCAATCATGATGAGGGAATTCCCTTTGCCTAACCACCTTTCCTATTTACCAACACCGAGCAGATTGGTGTCGCTATCTAATCTGGGCTGGTTAATCGGTCCAGAAACTTATCCAAGTAGACTCTATACGGTATCTCCCACTGAGCTTTGTTTATTCAACAAAGTAACCTTTCTGCAAGAACTGATACAAAAAATGTAAATGCTTTGCCAAATGATTCTTTTGTCTGCCGTTCGCAGTAAGCCATCTGTTGATCGCAACACAAAGCAAGAGTAGCTGCGCCAAGCTTTTTTATCTTTTTGATAAGAATGAAAGAGGATTTCACAATAGAGGGGTTGCTAGATTCCTGCAGCGGAATTGTCATTCTTTCTGCTGCAGGCGAGCTAGTCTATACTAACAAAAAAGGCGAAGCCGCCCTCAGCGCAATGGCTTCTCAAGCATGTAGTCAAAAAACATTACCTAAAGAGATTTGTTATCTCTTCGGCGTACTGACCGAAAACAAACGACTATTTCCTAGCCAAAATTGGTCGATACAGTTCACTGTCTTTACGAGCATCCAAAAAAGATTTGATATTCAGGCTCGCTGGATCCACACTGAGAAAGGTAATGAACTCTACTTGCTTCTGATTATGAATGATTCTGATCAGCAGATTTACGAAGTTGCGCTGGGAGAAGCAGCTCAATACGGATTTACCTCACGCGAAACAGAAGTTTGGGTTTTACACCGTACCCACTACACCTACAAAGAGATTGCAGACCAGCTTGCGATTACGCCTAACACTGTCAAAAAACACATGAAGAATATACTGACTAAGCAGCGCCGGTTTCTAGATAAGAAAAGGTAGCCTTGCGTGCGTTACTCAGTACCCAATCAGGGTAATACAAACTGTAGAAATAGTTACATTACTTCTATTTTGTTGATTTTTTTACAGTTCTGCTTGCATATATCACTCAATGCACTTTGTCAGGATTGAGCTTATAGCGTTTCTCACTTGACTTGAGCACTCTTATTCGGGCGAAAGCTTGATAGAAAGGCAGGCCAAGTGAGGCACAGGTTTCAATGCACTCGAAATTTGCTATGGAAGGCCATCAATCCCGATCTCTCGAAAAGACTAGACAGAAAAAAGGAGTTGTAGCCCGCAAGCTCCCTACAGATGCTCACACCAGCTCAATACCAGCGGATTGACGATCTCGGGCCGTTCGTCGTGGGGGCAGTGGCCTGTCTCTGGAATGGCCTGAAAAGAGACGGTACTGTTCGGGTCTTCTGCAAGCTGCTGATAGAGAGTTGCACTGGTAATCGGGGTCCAGGGGTCGGCCTCGCCCCAGAGAATCAGCAGCGGCTGGCGAATTTTTGGCAATAGCTCACTAGGGCGGGGACCTGGGGGACCGCTGAGCACCGAGGCGAAAACTTTCTGGGCACCTTCATCGCAGGAGGGACGGTATAGCAACTCTACGAGTTCAGGGGTGATCGCTTTGCGGTTACCGTAGACCTGCTGCAGCGCGCCGCGTATGCGGAAGCGGCTGCGGACCTGGTTAAACAGCAGCGGACCAAAGATACGTGAGCCGACAAGTCGAGTAAAGAAGCCCATCGCCGTACCCAGCGCTCGGGGGAGGTCTTCGGGGCGATGGTTAAGACTGCCCGCGCAGTTGAGAACGACCCCTGCTTTGGCGGTTTCGGGATACCTGGCCAGGGTCATCAGGGTGATCAGCCCGCCAATGGAGTTGCCAATGAAGATAGTGGGTTCCTGGATATGGGCTTTCCAAAAGTCGTGGATGAGGACGGTCCACAGGTCAAGGCTATAGTCGAGAGCCGGTTTTTCGGAGTCGCCAAAGCCAAGCAGATCGATGGCATAGACGCGGTAGCCTGCCGCTGCTAAGACGGGAATATTCTTGCGCCAGTGTCCGACGGATGCGCCAAACCCGTGAACGAGCAGCATCGGCTGACCCAGCCCTTCAGCAACGTAGCTAACGTCGTAACCGCGCCAGTTCCAGACTGATTTCTTGAGTGGGCGGCGGGCTGAGGACGGTTGAGCGGTTGCGCTAGCCATTGGAAGGTTGATTTGCGTGTCTGCGTGCCTTGAACCCTGTCCAGATTGAAAGCTTTGATGGGCCCTCTAGCGAAACGCTGGTTTTGGACAGGACCAAGGTTTAATACTTCTTCATCATAAGGGGTGGCTATTCGCGTAACCCAAGCTGCTGCAGGAATTTTTCCAGCCAGTGGGTTTCTTCACGCCGCAGCGGCGGCAGGGGCGCTTCTGTGTAGTTGATGACGAGATCGTAGCCGGAGCGGTCATAGGCTTTGTCGAGGGCCTGCTTGAGATCGATAATCAGGCCCTCTTGCGATCGCAACAGCGGCAGCGAAAACAGCGGGATCGGGTCGCTCACTAGCCAGGCGTACAGCTCAGCCTTGGGGCGCTGCTCGCGGCGACTGACCAGAATGCGATAGTCGCTGTCACCATCGGGGCCATAAACTGACAGGGGTTCCCAGCCGCGCAGCAGATCAATTTCGACGAAGTGGGCCGGGCTGCCTAAAATCGTCTCGCGATGCTGTTCGTAAATTTCTCGGCCCCGTCCGGCTCGCTTTTTCTTGGGTGTCAGCACCTCGATCACAGTGATGACTTCGCCCGCTACCGGGTCAAAAATTTCTAGGTAGTCTTCGCGCACGTCCTGGGGAACCGGCACATAAACCGGAATCGGCTGGGAACGGATGGCGACGCTAGACCCGTTTCGGACGGTGCCTTCGGCTTGATGCCTCTGAATGGCAGGTTGGCGGAGGCTGTCGGGCTGGCCCACAACTAGCTCATCTTCCGCGCTAACCCGGTAGATCCGCTTGCGGATGGCCACTTCGTACTGAGCGGGTAGCTGCTGCTGGAGGAGGTCGGCCAATGCCTTGATAAACCGCTGATGAACCTCAGGCCAGAGGTCGGGATGTTCTAGATAGGGGTTCATGCCGGGAAAAAGGACAGGCATTGGCGGTGTGGCTAGGGTGTACGACTGAGGTGATTGATTAATTTTTCGACTCCCAATATGAAATTCCGGCGAGTTTAAGGATGAATTCCACCGGGGGCGGGCATTTTGGGGCTATGTTCGTAACTCGTGTCGGGCTGCGGTTGCCCCCTAGACCGCCACAGCAATCTTGCTTAAGGTATGAAGAGCATCCGCAACGTGAGCAGGTATGGACGGCAATTTTTGGATCTGGGCCGGGTTTATCGTGATGATTTTTGCCTTTGGCGGGGGTGCGATCGCAGTCACCACGTTGAATCCTCTGGGGGCTCGCGTTCCCTTTACCGCCCCTGTTATCGAACTCTCGACCCCACTTAGCCCCGATGCACTAACCCAGTTTGAGTTAGGGGTACAGGCGTTTCAGGCCAGCCGCCACGCTGACGCGGTAGATGAATTTAATCGAGTAATTGCCCAAGAGCCTAGCTGTGCCGAAGCCTTTCACAACCGCGCGCTTGCCCAGGCCAACCTGGGCAAGCTCAATTTTGCTATTCCCGACTTTCTCAGGGCGAATGAGCTTTATGACCAGCAGGGGACGAAGTCGGGGGTTGAGGCAGTGATGGTGGCTTTGGAGACGCTGTCGCAGCGGGGAGATAGGGCAAGGGGGAGCGAGGGACGCCTCGCAGAATAAACAGTATTTTTTAACCTATCTGACGCCATGTCGCAGAGCTGAATTCGCTAGCGTTGAGGAGACGCACAAGGAACGAACAGCGACGGGATGGACTTCTTCTCAGATATGGTAGCGCTTTCGCGGGCGGAGTTTGCGCTGACGGCTATCTTTCACATGCTGTGGCCAGTGCTGACGACGGGCATGGCGATTTATCTGGTGGTCGTAGAGGGCCTTTGGCTGCGAACCCGGAACAAAGACTATTACCTGCACGCTCGCTTTTGGTCAAAGCTGTATGTCTTAAACTTTGGCATTGGCGTGGCGTCGGGGCTGCCAATGGAGTTTCAGTTTGGGACGAATTGGGCTCCGTTTGCAGAGGCGGCGGGCGACTTTTTTGGCAGCATTCTGGGTTTTGAGGCCTCCATGGCCTTCATGCTAGAGGCCGGATTTCTTGGCATTATGCTATTCGGCTGGGAGCGAGTGAATCCGTGGGTACACTATCTGGCCACGATTATGGTGGCTTTCGGGGCAAATCTCTCGACGTTTTGGATTCTCTCGGCTAATTCTTGGCTGCAGACGCCTGCGGGGGGCGAGATGGTGGGCGGCAAGTTTATCGTTAGCGACTATTTTCAGGCGATTTTTAACCCGTTTATGGTCAACAGCGTGCTGCACATGTTTTTTGCCACGCTAGAGACGTCGCTGTTTGTGATTGGCGGCATTAGCGCCTGGTATTTAATTAACCAGCGGCATCCGGCCTTTTTTACGCGGTCTTTTAAGATCGTGGTGGCGGTTGCGATCGCGGTTGCCCCGCTGCAAATTTACATTGGCCACCTTAGCGGCGAGCAGGTGCAGCGCTACCAGCCCACCAAGCTTGCAGCGATGGAAGCGCAGTGGGAGACGATTCCAGCGGGGCAGCCTGCGGCCTGGAGCGCGCTGGCGATTCCGAATGAGAAAGCGCAGAAGAACGATTTTGAGGTGTCTATTCCAGGGGCGTTGGGGCTGATTTTAGAACTCAGGCCCAAGCTGTCGGTGCCCGTCTTGGGGCTAAAGGAATGGACGCCGGAGAATCGACCCCACATGGTCGGGCTGATTTACTATGCCTTTCGCACCATGATTGCGATTGGGTTTGTGCTGGCGGGACTGATGGCGGTGACGGTGCTGCAGTGGCTGCGGGGCAGGCTGGCAGCGGCGGATATCACCCAGCAGAAGTGGCTGCTGCGGGCTTGGATTTTTACGGCACCGCTGGGCTATATCGCTGTAGAGTCGGGCTGGATCGTACGCTGTGTAGGTCGGCAGCCCTGGATAATGTACAGGCAGCTGCGGACAGCGGAAGGCGTATCGAACCTGCCTGCGGGTGAGGTACTGGCCTCGCTCAGCACCTACGCAGTGATTTACACAGTGTTGTTCTGTACGGCGTTGTACTTCGGTAGCCGCATCATTCGGCGTGGCCCCAACCTTGACCTGCCGCTACCGGATATGGGTGAAAGCGTAGGAATTGACACACGACCGGCGAATTTACAACCCGACCAGCGCCCGGTAGAGGCCCAGCAGTAGTACACAGGATAGGCACGAGAGATTATGGATGCGCTACTTCGGTTTTTACCGCAGGTTTGGTTCGTTATTCTGGCACTGTTTTTACTGCTGTACGTCATGCTCGACGGATTTGACCTAGGGGTGGGCATTCTTTCGCTGACGGCGTCGTCTGAGACGTGGCGGACGATGCTGATGACCAGTTTGGGCAACGTTTGGGACGCCAACGAGACCTGGCTGGTTCTGATGGGCGGGGCGCTGTTTGGGGCTTTTCCGTTGGCTTATGGGACGATTTTGAACGGCCTGTATATTCCGATTAGCCTGATGATTTTTGGGCTGATCTTTCGGGCGGTGGCGTTCGAGTTTCGAGAGCACGCGGAGCAAAAGCTGTTTTGGAATACGGCCTTTGGGGCAGGCAGCTTTTTGGCGGCGCTGGGGCAGGGCTTTTGCCTGGGGGCGGTGATCGAAGGAATCTCGGTGGATGCGGCCGGGCACTTTACTGGCGGGCCGTTTGACTGGCTTGACTGGCGAACGGCGCTGGTGGCGCTGACGCTGATTCAAGGGTATGTGCTGATTGGATCGACGTATTTAATCCTCAAAACCGAGGGTGAGCTGCAGCAGACCCACTATCGGACGGCACAGATTGCCGCCTGGACGACGCTGGTGGGTGCGATCGCAATTACCATCACTACCCCCATCGTCTATCAAAGTGCCCGCGACAAGCTTTTCCACTACCCTGAAGTGCTGATCTTTGCGGCAATCCCGGCCGTGGGCGTGCTGCTGATTGCCCTACTGCTCAACAGCCTCAAAAAGGAGCAAGAGCAGACACCGCTGATTTGGACAATTCTGCTTTTTTTGCTGACTTTCGTGGGATTGGGGCTGGTTGTCTTTCCCTACATCATTCCACCCAGCATTACGATTTACCAGGCAGCGGCGGCTCCGAGTGCGCTGGTGTTCATGATCGTTTTCATCGGGTTTCTAATTCCGATCATGCTGTTCTACAACATCTATCAGTACGTCGTCTTTCGCGGTAAGGTCTCTGATAGCGTTTACGGTGAATAGATGTGGCGTCTGACCGGTCCCAACCCTTCGCTAAGCAGCGGCTCGATTTGTATTTAGTCGAACAGAGATTGTGCGGCTCGCGGCAGCAGGCTCAGCGGGTGATTCGGGCTGGAGAAGTACAGGTTGATCATCAGGTCATCGACAAACCAGGTACGGTAATCAAGACAACGGCGGCGGTGCAGGTCAAGCAAAAAGCCCCCTACGTATCGCGGGGCGGCGAAAAACTAGCCAAGGCGCTGGCAGAATTTCCCATTCAGGTACAGGGGCGTATCTGTTTAGACGGCGGTATCTCAACCGGCGGATTTACCGACTGCCTGCTGCAGCACGGAGCGGCACATGTCTATGGCATCGACGTGGGTTACGGGCAAGTGGCCTGGGCGTTACGCCAAAATCCTCGGGTGACGCTACGGGAGCGAACGAACCTGCGCTATCTGACACCGGGGGAACTCTACAGCGAGGGGCAGTCGTTACCTGACTTGGGCGTGATTGACGTGTCTTTTATTTCTCTCACTAAAGTTCTAGACGCGTTTGGGCAGCTACTGGCCCCTAACTGCGAAGCTGTTCTACTCGTCAAGCCTCAGTTTGAAGTTGGAAAGGAGAAGATTGGCAAGAAGGGTGTCGTGCGCGACCCGAATATTCAGGCAGAGGCGATCTGGCAAGTATGGGAAAAGGCCGAGGCGCTGGGGTGGCAGTATCGAGGGTTGACCTACTCGCCCTTGCTCGGTCCGGCGGGCAACATCGAGTATCTGCTGTGGGTGGCGAAAGGGATGCCGCTATCCAGCGATCAGGTTGACCTGGCGCAGGCCTTTGATCGGGCAGCGGTTCTACACCTCACTCAATCAGCCTGCCAGGAACTGCGTTAATCCTCTGATGCTGGGCATGCCGAGTTCTTGATGCGCTCAACATCCGGATAGGCGCGGGTAACCGCTGCTATAAGATAGGGGCGGATAATGTTCGTATGACTAACTTTTAGGGTTAATTCTTTATGGCAAATGCGATGGCTTCGGACTCGGTTTCTGCTCAGAAGACGATTCTGGTGACGGGGGGTGCAGGTTACATTGGCTCCCACGCAGCGCTGGCCCTTGAGCAGGCGGGCTACAAAGTTGTCATTTTAGACAGTCTCGAATACGGTCATCGTGAGCTGGTTGAGGGCAATCTCAAGGCAGAACTCGTGGTCGGCCACACAACTGACCGGGCCTTGCTGGACGATCTCTTTCAGCGCTACGCTTTCGACGCGGTGATGCACTTCGCGGCCTACATTGCTGTGGGTGAGTCGGTGAGCGAACCCGACAAGTATTATTTCAACAACGTATATGGCACGCTAGTGCTGCTGCAGGCAATGGTAGCGGCTGGTGTTAAGCGTTTGGTCTTTTCTTCAACCTGCGCCATCTACGGCCCCCCAAAAACCGTCCCCATTCCTGAAGATCATCCCAAGAACCCCATCAGCCCCTACGCCAGTAGCAAGCTAATGGTCGAGCAGATGCTGCAGGATTTTCAGTCAGCCTACGGGCTGCAGGCGGTCTGCTTCCGGTACTTCAATGCGGCGGGCGCAGACCCCGAGGGCCGTCTCGGCGAAGATCATAATCCCGAAACCCATCTGATTCCGCTGGTGCTGCAGACCGCCTTAGGTAAACGAGATAATATCGCGATCTTTGGTACCGACTATCCCACTCGGGACGGTACCTGCATCCGCGACTATATCCATGTGGCTGACCTGGCCGACGCCCACGTCAGGGGGGTGAACTACCTCGGCAACGGGGGTGAAACGGTCTTTATCAACTTGGGCAACGGCAACGGCTTCACCGTTAAAGAGGTGATTGAAACGGCGCGTGAAGTCACCGGCCACGCCATCCCTGCCGTGGAGAAAGACCGTCGCCCCGGCGACCCGCCTAGTCTAGTGGGCAGCAGCGAAACCGCTAACCAGATCCTCGGCTGGGTTCCCCAATACCCCAATGTGAAAGAGATCATCGCCCATGCCTGGCAGTGGCACCAAAAACGACACGGTTAGCGGTTTCCGGTGAGGGCGCAAGCTACTGTGACCCTACTTAATCTGTCTCCTATACCGGCCATCTGTTGCCCGATGGCGTAGAATTTTTGGGTCATTGCTTGCCTTTGGCTGGGAGACAGCGTCATGCTTATTGCCGGTGCGATCGCATTCGTGGAGTTCAACTTCAGTAACCCCGATAGCTTCGAGGTGGTCGCCCTGGTGGATATCCCAGCAGGAGAGGTCATCTACTTCACCGACAGCGGCTGGCGGGCAGACAACAGCTTTCGTGCCAATGAAGGGACGCTGACCTGGACGGCTCCTGCGGGCGGCGTTAGCGCTGGTACCGTCATTGAGATCGATGCGTTGGCGGGAATAGCGCTTTCGACGAGCGGCGATCAGATCCTGGCCTACCAGGGCACGGCGGCTAATCCAACCTTTCTGGCGGCGCTACACTCTGACGGTCTGAGCTGGAACGCAGATGCGACCAGTGCCAATACCTCAGCGCTGCCGCTGGGGTTGACCAATGGCGTGAATGCGATCGCACTTTCCGAAGTCAACAATGGCAAGTATAACGGCGCTACCACCGGCAGCCCCAGCGAGCTGCTTGCTGCTATTAACGACCCGAGCAACTGGGTTAGCGACAACAACACCCGCCAAGAGTTTACCGACACATTCACACTCGGTGAGACTGAACCCCCTGCCGAAGTTGACCGGATCAGCACCATTCAGGGCAAAGGCGATACGAGCCCTGAGCAGGGCAATATTGTGACTATTGAGGGGATTGTGGTTGGCGATTTTCAGAACGCAGATGGCGATCCCAGCCGGGATCTGGGTGGATTCTACGTCCAGGAAGAAGATACTGACGCCGACGGCGATGCTGACACCTCAGAGGGCATCTTTGTCTTTGACAGCACCTTTGGCACAGACGTCAGACTGGGCGACCAGGTGCGGGTCACCGGCACGGTTGAAGAGTTTTTTGGCGAGACGCAGATTGACACCGTCACGGCAGTAACCGTTCTCAGCAGCAACAACCCGTTACCGACTGCTGCCGTGATTGAACTGCCTGCTGCGGGCGTATCTGCCACCGAATCAGGCGACCTGCAGCCCGATTTAGAAGCGTTTGAAGGCATGCGGGTTGTCTTTCCTCAAACGCTGATCGTCACCGAAATGTTCCAGCTTGACCGCTTTAACGAGATTAAGCTGAGTCAGGGGGCGCGACCAGAACAGTTTACGCAAAATGCTGCGCCCAGCGTGTCGGGCTACGCGGCACATTTAGCAGACGTTGCTCGTCGCACCGTGATCTACGACGATGGCCTGAATGAACAGAACGCTGCCGTTGAGAACCTGGACGGGTTTGGCCCCGCTTTCAATACGGCCACCAACGTTCGCATGGGCGATACCATAGCTGGCCTTGTGGGTGTGCTGGACTACAAGCGGGCCGGGGACCGGTCCAGCCAGACCACGTGGCGTGTGCGCGCTGCCGCCGACGGCACCAACACCTTCACTCGGACAAACGCCCGTTCGGCAGTACCCGACCTGGTTGGTGGCAGTCTCAAGGTGGCCAGCCTGAACGTGCTGAACTTTTTCACCACGATTGACAGCGAGGGTGCCACGACGGATACCGGGGCTGATCCGCGCGGTGCCGACACTCCGGCTGAATTTACCCGCCAACTCGAAAAGCTAACCACAGCGATTCTCGCGATGGATGCCGATATCTATGGTCTAGTCGAGCTGGAGAACAGCAACAGTAGCGCGGCGCTAGCCGCACTGGTCGCCGAGCTAAACGCTCAGACCGCTCCCGACACCTATCGTTTTGTCGATACCGGGCTGATTGGCGGCGATGCGATCGCAGTTGGCTTTCTCTACAAAACGGCTACCGTTACCCCCGCTGGTGACTTCGCAGTGCTCGACACACCCGAATTTCTCGATCCCAATGACTCCGGTCAGGCGCGTAACCGCCCTGCCCTCGCCCAGAACTTTGTTGAAAACGCGACGGATGAGCGGTTTACCGCAGTGGTCAATCACTTCAAGTCGAAAGGCCCAAGCGGCATTGAGGCCGGAAACCCCGACGCTGCCCAGGGAGACGGTCAGGGCAACTGGAACCCGACCCGCACTCAGGCTGCGATCGCACTTGCCAACTGGCTCGATACCGACCCCACCAACAGCGGCGACCGCGATTTTCTGATTTTGGGTGACCTCAATGCCTACGCCCAGGAAGCTCCGCTGACGGCTCTAGCCAGTGAGGGCTACACCGATCTGGCTGCACAGTTTCTCGGCGACGATGCCTACTCCTTTGTCTTTAACGGTCAAATCGGCACGCTCGACTATGCCCTAGCAAACGACAGCCTGTTGCCCCAGGTAACGGGCGTCACCGAATGGCACGTCAACGCAGACGAGCCTGATGCCATCGACTACAATCTCGACTTTAACCGGGCCGCAGATATTTTTGACGGCACGGTACCCTACCGCAATTCTGACCACGATCCGGTGATTGTGGGATTGGATTTGGGCGGCTAGCTGGCAGGTGAATCCGCAAACGTACAGGGCAGCCTGACGCTGACGCGAGTACCCGCCTCAGCCGTCGAAGAGATGGTCAGTTCGCCGTCGTGGGACTCGATGATGCGTTTGGTAATGGCAAGCCCCAGCCCATTACCAGAGGATTTGGTCGTGAAAAAGGGCTGGGTGAGCTGGGGTAGGACGTCCGGAGGAATTGGCGGGCCGCCATTGTGGACGTGAACGGTAATGTAGCGGCCTGTAATCGGATCTGCAGTGGGCGTTTCTTCTATCCAGCAGGTGACCTTGTCTCCGGCTTCGATGGCTTCGCAGGCGTTGGTGAACAGGTTGATGAAGACCTGCTTGATTTTGTCGGTATCGGCAGCGATGGGAATGGGCTGGGCCGTGGGGGTCCAGTGCAGGTAGCGGGTTGAGAGGGCGGGCTGTTCGGCTAGGGTTTCGATCAGGGCGGTCAGCAAGTTGTTGAGGTCAACCGGCTCGCGGGTCAGGGACTGCTCGGGCTTGGCGTAGAGCAGAATGTCGTTGAGGAGCGTCTGCAGGCGCTGGGCTTCTTCGAGGGCAAAGACGAGCCGGGCCTGACTGCGGTCCGACAGCGCTTCTTGCTGCATGGCGGTCATGGCCATCCACACGGTCGTCAGCGGGTTGCGGACTTCGTGGACAATCATAGAGGCGAGTTCGCCAATCTCGGCCAGCCGCTCGGTGGCGGCCTGGGCCTGTTTGCGATCGCAAATATCCCGAACTAGTCCTAAATAGGCGGGCTTCCCATCCAGCTCAATCCCGTTAAGGCTGATCTCGACCGGAATCGTACGACCATCGCGACAGCGGTGCCGACCTTCGACCGTGACGGGTTGACCGGGTTGAGCTCGACTCAGCAGGGCGGCAATCTCGGTCGCATCGCGCACCGCGTGCAGATCTGCCAACGTCAGGGTGAGCAGCGTTTCGCGGTCATAGCCCAGCTGCTCGGTGGCCTGCTGATTGACCTCGATGATGTGGCCCTGACCGTCGAGCACGTAGAACGCATCCGTAGCCTGTTCCACCAGTGCTCGAAAGCGAGCTTCGCTGGCCCGGAGCTGGGCGTTGAGCTGGGTCTGCTTAGCAAACAGCTGATGGTTGTCGATAGCAATGGCAGCCCGCTCGGCAAAAATCTCCGCCAGCTTCACCTCTGCATCGCTAAACTGGCGGGGCCGTTCTTCAAAGGAACAGATAGTGCCCAGGATTTCGCCGTTGGGCAGCTTGAGGGGAACCCCCAGATAGGCGCGATAACCCGGCGCCCCTGCCCCCTGGCTAGGGTCTGCCGTCAGGTCGGGAACCTGCAGCGGACAGCCCTGGATAACCACTGTCTGGGTAACCGTACCGTGGAGGGGGTAGGTCTCCTCAATGGCTTCTCCAATGTCCAAACTACTGGCCAGTAGCGTTTCAGCCTCACCATAGCAGAGCGTCACCACCGACCAATCCAGGTTAAGTAGGGTACTCATGCCTCTCACAATGCCCTGCAGGTAGGCCGATAGGTCACCCGAGCGGTGGCTCAGCTCTGCCAGAATGTCTAACAGCTGATGGGCGTTAACAGCGGACGTTCCTACCTTAGAATCCATCGATCACAAAAAAGACGCTCTACTAATCTACTAGAGACTCCGTCATCCGGATTCCCCCCATATCGGCGGTGTTTGGTCCGTACCAGTTGCCACCATCTATGCTTGCGCCCAGATAATTTTGGCCGTTGACTCATCGCCTCTAGAGCCCGGGAAGCGGCAGCTGCATCGGCTCGGACGCTGCCGCTAGGTTGGCGACGGTCAGCCCCAACAGGCGTACCTGTCGCCCTTTGTCTACATGGTGGGTCAGCAGGGTCTCGGCCAGGGGCAGCAGGTCACTACGGGTCTGCAGCGGGTAGGCCACCGTGCGGCTACGGGTAATCTGCTGGTAGTTGGCATACTTGACCTTGAGGGTCAGGGTGTAGCCGACCTGCTGGGCTTTTTGAAGACGGGTTTGAACCTCCTCCGCGAGGGTCACCAGGGCCTTGCGCATCTGTGTCAGGCTGGTCAGATCTTCAGCAAAGCTGTGTTCAGACCCAATCGACTTGCGAATGCGGTTAGGGTTGACTGGGCGGTCATCTTGGCCTCGGGCAATGCGATAATAGTAGCGACCGACTTTACCGAACCGAGCGACTAGATCCGCTTCTGACCAGGCCCTCAGCTCCTCACCCCGGTGAATCTCTAACTGCTTCATTTTGGTGGCGGTGGCCGGGCCAATCCCATGAAATTTTTCGATGGGAAGCTGGGCGACAAAGTCTGATGCCTGCTCCGGCAAAATTACCGTCAGGCCATCAGGCTTGTTCATCCCCGAGGCGGTCTTGGCTAGAAACTTGTTGATCGACACGCCAGCAGAGGCGGTGAGTTCTGTCGTTTGCTGGATCCGCTGCTTGATATCCTGCGCGATCGCAACCGCCCGAGGAATGGCCAACTTGTTTTCCGTCACATCCAGATAAGCCTCGTCTAGAGAGAGGGGCTCTACCAGATCGGTGTAGTCCAGAAAAATCGCTCGAATCTGCTGCGATACGGTTTTATACACCTCGAACCGCGGCTTAACGAAGATCAAAGACGGGCAGCGCTGACGGGCAATACGGGAGGGGAGCGCCGAGTGAACGCCGAACTCACGAGCTTCGTAGCTGGCCGCTGCGACGGCCCCACGCTTATCGGGCTGACCGCCCACCGCTAAAGGCTTACCCTGATACTCTGGATGGTCGCGCTGCTCGATGGATGCATAAAACGCATCCATATCCACATGGAGGATTTTACGCAAACCCGTCATCACCGTCTCGGCTTCTCTACTCTCTGTTTATAGACCCTTTTTGAGAGTTTGGTGAAGCGTTCAGCAGACCCACGGAGAAACGGTCGGATAGCGTTCGCCATCGCTTAATTTTGTTTACTGTTTGTTATATTTTCGTAGTGTTTAAACACGTTGCTTGGGATATTTGTGAGCTTTGACTAAAGCCTGCATTGCCTTTGTAAACAGATCGATCGAACCGGGAACAGTAGACTAACAGAACGGTAGCATTAGACTAATGAAAGCCGAGAATGGGCGAAGGCCGAGAATGGGTGACCTGTGCGAGTGCTGGAGCTTTTGCTTCAGTCCTTAAGCCTATCTAGCAATCTCTTCAGGGTTCAATTCACTCTTCCAGAGGAATCTACCAGCGCCTGACCGAAGGTTTTTGTGTGTTGGCTACTCTCTTCACTCAAGTAGAGGATTCAAATGCTGGTTTTTAATCGTGGCAAGATTTTTTCGAGTATCTTCACCGTTGCTAAGCTGAGCGCGGCCTTAGTGCTTCTGTTCGTGCTGGCGACTAAGTTTGTCGATCTGTGGCAAGATACCGCCGCTGAGACAGACATTCAGCAAACGACGCAAGAGCTGTTGCGGTAAGCCCAGCTACTCGACGAACGATATCGCGCCGAACGGACAGTTAGGACGTTGGTTGCGAACCGCGTTGCCGCAAAATATAGCGTTTCTCGCTTGACTTGACTCATTCTATGTCGGCAACAGCCGGGCAGTACAGCAGGTCAAGCGAGGCGCAAGTGTCAATGCAATTGAAACTTGCTATAAATGGGTCTGACAGAGCCGGTATCGCGCCCGCCACCGGCATTTGTGCCCGAGCGTTGGCTACAGAACGGGCTGTGTTCGAGGGGAGTCATTGCCTGGTTTCCTGCCAAAAAAGTAGGGCCAGGAGTTGAAATCTCCTAGCCCCAAAGGCGTTGTCTCTCAATTATCGAGAGTTTGCTCACTCTCATACGGTTACCTATACCGCCAGCTTAGCCCGCTGTTCGCTGTCTTTTAAGCTTGCGGAAAGGCAGGTATGCCTCTTCAGGGTGATAGAGGTGGCAGTCGCGGATGATATTGTTCATCATGCTCAAAGAGAACGTTTCTTCGCGAACGTGCGCGCCAAACGTGGCTTTCAGGCTCCGATGGGCTCGACGCAGGTTGTAGGAGGGAATGCCTGTCGAGATGTGATGGGGAACATGGACGTTAATGTCGTGGCAGAGCCGTTCAATCCACTTGGGATAATTACAGTGGACGGTGCCGGCGAGTTGGGCCTCGACGGCGTTCCACTGCTCAGCTGGATGGAACTGAATATCGGGAGCCGTGTGATGAACCAGGGTAAAGGTACTCATCCAGAAGTGGTAGCCTAGCCAGGGCATCAGCCAGAACTTCACGAAGCCCCAGAGTCCCCCGACGGCAATCAGCGTCGGAAAGCAAATCGCGGCAAAGGCAATCACTACGCTCATAGAGAACCGGGCTTTTTTGCGATCGCACGGCTTGAAGTTGCTTACATCAAAGTGGATACCGGCCCAGTGAATGATGGACGCTAGCCACCACAGCTGCTGGCGCATCGCCCGGTAGGCACCTTTCATGATGCCGTTGGTGGCCTCAAAGTCCTGGGGGTACCATGGGTGCCAGGCATTATCCACGTCCATCTTGTTGGTATGTAGGTGATGCACGTCATGCAGCAATCGCCAACAGTGGAAGGGATAGATGAGCGGTGTGAGCATGATATGCCCCACCAAATCATTGACCCAGCGACGCTTAGCAAAGGAGCGGTGACCGCAGTCGTGACCAATGACGAAACAGCCGGTCAGGGCTGTACCCGTAAAGAACCAGGCGATCGGCAGTAGGAACCAGGGCGAGAACCAGATAGCTGCGTAGCCAGTCACAACCGCAACGATCGTTAGCAGGACCGACCGCCAAGCCTTCCATCGATTTTTCTCGAAGCACTCACGGGGTAGGGTTTTGATAACGTCCTTGAGCTGCCACTCACGCAAGTCAATCAATGGCTGGGGCGATGGTTGAGGCCGTTGGATGGGTCTGTCTAGGGTTGCCGTCATAAGTAAATCAACACTCCTTACGAGGTTAAGGAAAGATAGCGTTTGCCGCTTTGCTTAGGGCACCCGGTACCGGGGTCCTGAAAGATGAAACCGCTCTGTAAACACCCCATCCCTTGGGTTGAGGGCTATCCAGAGCCGTAAAAACGCTCATCAAAAAAGCGCCGCCGCAGCTTGCTCAGCATATGACTGGCGCAACATTAAAGCGTTTTACAAAGCTTTACGATTCTACTACGCGATGGTCCATTCTTAGGACGATGCCCCGAGGATCAGGCATTTATCACGTCAGATTTCGGCGCTTCATCCATCGTCTAAGTACGGGTATCCGTAACCGATTGGGGCTTCCGAGGGGCGGTCATAGGAGCGGGCAACTGAAGCCGAGACCTCTATATTTCGCGCCCTCAAGCCGGGTAACGCTACCGATCAAAAAACTGACAAATGACCGTTCCTACCGCATCTTGGTCGATTAAAACGCGCTTGCCATCCTGGCGAATACGCACGCGCTGGCGGCAGTCATAGACCTCAGTCGGTCGGGTTTTGCCATCGACGCTGGCCGATGCCCGGTATTCCCAGTATTGTTTGGCGCTGCGGGTGATTTTGAGAATACAGACCTGCTGGGGCTGGTTGTTAAGGGCTACGGTTTTACACAGCACGGCGGCAGCGGCGGGAGGCACCCATGCAGCAGTCAGTAAAGCGACACTCAGAAAACCCGCCAGACATAGCCCGGTCCAGCGATGGTGCAGCCGCTGGCAGTTGTTGCAGACTTGTTTCAGCTCATCGAACAATGTGACTGTAGGGGTTCTGACCATAGGGACATCGTACCAGGGGTGCTCGTCCGCTAGGCTGGTAGCGTTGGTGATTGGGAATCGTAGGGATGGCAACGGGGTTTAGACAGATTGGACTGGGACTGGCAGGTGCGATCGCAATCACCGCCTGTAACCAGACCACGCTCAGCACCTATGATGCCACCGCGACCGTGACCTACACCTGGCAGGCAACCTACCGGCCCCGGTCGGGTCAAGACCGGCCCAACGATATTCGCATTGAGCAGTTCGAATCCACCTCGCTGGTTAACCACAACGGGCTTGAGCCCCCGGCTGCCGTCACCGGCCCCGACGAAAAGGGGCTCTGGTGGCCTGCCCTACCGCCTGAGCCTACCGTCGACGATCTAGAAAGTCGTCTGCAGCCGAGCGAGCAAAACAGTCCACCCGAGCTAATCAAGTCCGTCGATTACGCCATTACCGTAGACCAGGCAAGCACACCCACAACGCTGCCTACCAATTATGACGTCTACAGAGCTGCTGCAAAAGCTTACCCAAACCAGCGCCCGCTAGACATTACCTACGGCCCCAGAGACGAGTCCATCATCAACGCAGAAGTTAGGTGATGAAACCCAGCCAAAACAAAATGCTAATGCTGCCAACCCCCTCACCGAGCGCAGCGGCCCAACCCCCTCACCAGCACAGCGACCCAACCCCCTCACCAGCACAGCCCCTTAGCTCAACCCCACCAGCTTTTCGCTCAGCTCCCACATCCGCTCGGCTTTATTTTTATCGCTGGCCTCGTCGGAAATCTCCTGCATGAAGGCCTCGCGCCCGTCAGCCTGCCGATTGCCCCAGCTCCAATACACGCCCGAGACATTGAACCCGGGGTCGCTGACCACCTGAGCCACCCGCTCACCTGCCAATTCTTCTGAGACAAATCCACCCGTAATGTTCTTTTGGAACCAGGGAAAGATCGTCCGAAACAGCTGGGCATGATTGCGAAATAGGCCCGTCTCGGCCACGCAGCCAGGGTACAGGGCATTGAAGGTAATGCCGGTCTGATCGTGGTAGCGGCGGTGCAGCTCGCGCATGGTCAGCATGTTGCAGAGCTTGCTGTCTTTGTAGGCCTTGCCCGACTTAAACCGCTTGCCGTCGATCATGGCAATCGGTGGCGTAAAGCCCTGCTCAAAGCCTGCCAGCTCCCCCAGGTCGGGCGGTGCAGGAATCGGAATCTTGCCGCCTAACTCCTTGGGGTTGGCGGTGACGGTGCCTAAAATAACCAGACGTGGCGGGTCTGCCGGAGACTGCTTGAGATCGTCCAACAGCAAATTGCACAGCAGAAAGTGGCCCAGGTGGTTAGTCGCGACCGAAATCTCGTAGCCGTCTTTGTTGCGAACGGGCTCTTTTTCGAGGGGCAGATACACTGCAGCGTTACATACCAGCGCATCCAGACGACGCCCCGTCGCGCGAAAGTCCGCGACAAACTGTCGCACGCTGTCAAAATCCGCCAGGTCGCAGCGAATCACGGTATAGGCCTCGTCAGGAATACCCGCCTCTGAAGAGACCCGCTTGGTTTTTTCGATATCGCGGTTGGCTGCGATCACATACCAGTCTTTTGCGGCCAGCGCCTTCGCGGCATAAAGGCCCACCCCAGACGATGTGCCCGTGATGATGACGGTTGGCTGATTGGACATGCCTGTTTTGCTCCCTGGCTCATTACTCTACGACCAAAGTCATATTAAGCAATGATGCTGGTCGGATTACGGCATGTTGAGAAAAGTTTTCAAATCTAAAGGCACCGATTCGATGCAGTGGTGCTGGGCGAGTCGAACCCGTGTACCTGTTTCGCTATGCTGGAACGGCAATATCTGCAGGGCAAGATTCTGTAGGGCAATATCTGTAGGGCAATATGGGCTTTCTGTTGCTAGCGATGGGGTTAGGGGTAATTTGGGTAAGTATTCGTTTGCAAGAAGAGGTTTTGCTGATTGCGGCCGCTATCGCTGGGCTCGGTCTGCTGGTCTGGGGGTTCGTGCTGACGCCGTCGCACTGGCAGGTGGCGATGGAAGTGCTGGTCATCGTGCTCCTGTTTCCTGTCTGTGTGCGCTGCACGTTCGGTGAAATGGGTCTGTTTAAGCGGCGTCAGTAGCGGAAACGCTACAATAGTAAGGACTACAACCCTGTCTCCCGTCCTATGGTCAGCGCTATGCCAGAGTCATCCCCCTGTGACGTTGCGATTGTTGGTGGGGGTGTATGCGGCACGGCGCTACTCTACTGCTTGAGTCACTACAGCAATGTGCAGTCTATCGTCCTGATCGAAAAGGAAGCTGATGTTGCGCTGATCAACTCTCAAAAAACGAGCAATAGCCAGACGCTACACTTTGGCGATATTGAAACGAACTACACGCTGGAAAAGGCGACCCAGGTGAATCAGGCTGCTTGCCTGGTCAAGCAGTACCTGCTCAAGTACGATCCTGAACAGCTTGCTTACAGCAAGTATCACAAGATGGTTCTGGCGGTGGGGGCTGAGCAGTCTGCCAAGTTGCGATCGCGATACGAAACCTTCAAGAACCTCTTTCCTGAGCTGCGCATCATCGACCGCGATGAGATTGCCCAAATCGAGCCAAAAGTCCTGACAGGCAGACCGCTCGACGAAGAAGTCATTGCTCTATTTACACCAGAGGGCTACACCATTGACTATCACCAGCTTTCGCAATCTTTTCTGGAGCGGGCGACCCAGCTGGGCTCAGTGCCGATAGAGACCTACTTCGACACGCAAGTCAGGTGCATTACGCAGCAAAAAGAGAGTGGTCTGTATCACATTGTTACACCCGAAAAGACGCTCGTTGCCAAAGCTGTGGCGGTGGCTGCAGGCGCACACAGTCTGCTGTTTGCCAAATCGATGGGGTACGGCAAAGACTACGCTCTGCTGAGCATGGCAGGCAGCTTTTACCTGGCGCCCAACCTGCTCAACGGCAAGGTCTACACCGTGCAGCGCAAGAAGCTGCCCTTTGCCGCTATCCACGGCGACCCAGAAGTTCACAACCCGACCCAAACTCGCTTTGGGCCGACGGCCAAGGCGCTACCGCTGCTAGAGCGGCACAATTATGCCACCCTGATTGAATATTTCAGAACCGCCGGACTCAGCGTGGCGGCCCTTCGCAGCTTTTTCAATATTCTCTCGGACTGGGTCGTGCTCAGATATATTCTGCTCAACCTGCTCTATGATCTGCCGTGGATTGGCAAGCGACTGTTTATCAGTAAGGTGCAGCAGATTGTCCCGTCGATCACCCTGAGCGATCTCACCTATGCCAGGGGGTATGGCGGTATCCGACCTCAAATTGTGAACCTAAAGACTCGACAGCTAGAGTTGGGCGAGGCCAAGATTGTTGGTGACGGTGTGGTGTTCAATATCACGCCCTCACCGGGAGCGTCTACCTGCTTAAAGACCGCAGCGGATGATGCGGAACGGCTGATGGAATTTTTGGGAGAACACTATCAATTTGATCGGCAGGGCTTTTTCGAAGCGTTGGGGCAGCCGATCGCCGTCCAAACAACGACCTCCTCTCAACCCGCAACCGCAGCTCAAAGCTAAAGAAGCGAACCATAGCTACAAATTGGGAGACCCTTGCGGCGGGCTATGACAGTTTAGCTAGGCGTCTACTCTTCGATCAGGGCGCCCTACTTCCCCTTACCTTAGAACAGACGTTGGAGAAACTGCTGCTCTAAAGTTTTGCTGTGCAATCACGTATGGTAGCCCTTGACTATCAAGCCCTGATCGATAGTGGGACAGACACCTGGAACCGCTGGCGGGCAGCGCATCCAGAGATAAAGCCTGACCTAGCGGCGATTTATCTGTATGAGCGCTCGCTCTGCAACATCAATTTCAGTGGCGCAAATTTGAGTCGAGCCTGTCTGATTGGAGCTGACCTTAGCGGTGCGGATCTAAGCGGTGCCGACCTCACCGGTGTCTACGCCAATACCGCCCGCTTTAAGGAGAGTAATCTGACCGATGCTCAGCTGCAGGGCGGAAACTTTGCAGAGGCAAACTTCACCCAGGCCAATCTGTCCGGCACGACCGCCGACAAGGCTAACTTCACCGGGGCGATATTGACCGGAACCTGTCTGGATGGGCGGAACGATCCGACCGAGCCTGCCGCTACCCAGGTTGGAGCTGCCCAAACTTTGGTGAAGGGCTCACCATTACGGCTCCCTGTGGCTCTGGGGGTAGGTGCCGTCGCGCTATCCAGCGTGGCTCTGGTGGCTGCGGGGTCGGCCATTTACCTGATAACCCGTCCGACAGCCTCAAGCATCACTATTGGCACCGTGTCAATCGCGCTGGTGTGTGATGAGCCCGCGTTGCCAAAGGTCAACAACGAGCCTACCTATGTCTATGCGGACGGGACGCAGTTCTTTGGCGAGTTCATCGATGGTAAACCCGCGGACGGACGCGGCAGTATGGTTTACCCCAATGGGAATCGCTACGACGGGGAATACCGGGGAGGGCAGCGCAGCGGATGCGGGACGTTTACCTTTGCCAGCGGTCGTCAGTACATGGGCGAGTTCGCCAACGACCTGTTCAGCGGGCGCGGGAAGTGGACGCTGGAGAACGGCGATCACTACCTCGGCAATTTTGAATACAACCGATGCAGCGGCGAAGGGGTGTATGTTTTTGCCGACGGCACCACCAAGTCAGGCATCTGGCAGCAGGGGCGCTTGCTAGGAGAGGACGTGTCGTGCGATCGCACCGACGATAGCCCGATGCGCACCCCTGTAGAGTTGCCCACGACATAACAACGTTCCCGAAAGTCAGTTGAAAAGTTAGCAAAGACAACTTAACAACCAACAGGAAAATAACCATGACACAATCTAATTCTGTCCGTCGCCCGGACCTGAAGCTACTTGCTGCAACCCTGTCTGCTGTAACCCTGATGCTGGGGGCAGTGCCTGTCCAGGCCCAAGACGTACCGGATGCGACGCCGCCTGCTGGCGAAGGCGAGTTTGACGGTGCGCCGGACCCTACGCCAGACCCGGCCAGCCCCGAAGTAATCGATGCGGAACCCGAGGTGATCGATGCGGAAACAGAGGCAACCCCTGTTACTGAACCCGCTGAGATTGATACAGACGCAGAGCCGGTGGTAGACACGACTGAAATCCCAGCAGATGCGCCGTTCGAGCCTGCGCCAGTCGAGCCGGAAGCGACGCCGGAGGCAGCGCCAATAGAACCTGCTACCAGCGAGGTAGAGGCCGAACCGGTAGAAACTGAAATGGAATCAACCGACTCCGAAGCAACTACCGCACCGACCAACAGCCCTCGGGGACTTTGGTAAGCGCTTAGGGCAGTACCGTTACGAGCGTGCCAGGCTGCACCTGCTCATACAGCTCACGGATGTGTTCGTTATACATGCGGACGCATCCGTGGGAGGCGGCCTGCCCGACCGAATCTCGGTTGGGCGTACCGTGGAAGCCAATCTCGTTCTGGCCGTCGGTCCAAAAGGCAATCCATCGCTCGCCGAGCGGATTGTTAGGGCCAGGAGGGAGGGCCTCTCCGGTGAAAGGATTGGTCCAGCCTGGGTTTTCTAACATGTAGCTGACGGTAAAGCTGCCTGTCGGGGTCTCCCAACCGGCTCGGCCTACGGCGACCGGATAGGTGGCCTCTACAGCATTGCCTCGGTAGACGTAAAGCTGTCGTTCGCTCAGGTTTAGAATCAGTTCGACGGGCTGGTCGATGGCCGGTTCTGGATCCTGGGCGGGCTGCTCGGGATCGGGCGGGGTGAGAATAGCCGAATGGGGTTGCTCGATAGCATTGCCTGCAGAGTACTTGTACTCCGTCCATAGCTGCTGCGCCGGTGACAATGCCTGGGCCTGCGCCGGTAGGGTCAGCAGCCCCGCCAGTGAAAGCGTTAAACCAAGGGGTATCCGGCGTCCCATCACTTAATAAGCTCCCAGATAGCAGACAATCGCCCACAGTTGGCAAGTCGAGTCTGTCAGCAAAAGAGATCTAGGGCAAGCGCGGGAGTGACAGAATTTGGAGTGACCCCTATCAAGCGCGAGGTGAGCTTTAAATTTTCTAACGAACCTAAGACGGTGCAGTAGCCGAGTCGGCTGGTCTGTGTGGGAAGTGGGGAAAATTGGTCAGATGGGGTGAAGCTCGTAGGAAATGAGTGCGAACTAGTCAGCTCATAGGGTGCGATCGCATCTTCCATTCCCACACCTATCAACAGACAGCGTTATGGCAAAAGGCATCCACAGTAAAAAGTATCGCCAAGCCCAGCTCGCTGCTAAACGCGCCGAGGCTGCCGAACAAGCCAGACGACAGGCTCTAGAAGAAATCCACCAAAAGCAGTGCCCCAACTGCGGAGCAAAAAATACGGCTGCTATCGAATATGGCTTTCCCGGTCCTGAGTTTGAGGCAGAGCTAAGAAAATACGCGGGCATGCTGACCCACGGCGGCTGTGAATTTTGGCCGGATCAGCCGAAGTTTGAGTGCAATGAGTGCAAGCACGGCTGGAACTAAAGCCGGGCCACACGCAAGGAGCGGTCCCCCCCCGTACGTGCGGCCCAGCCGTTTTATGCCATCGCACCCTCCGTCGAACCGGCAGAAGCCGACCGGCGAGGCCAGCGGCGATCGCTCAGCCGGACGCCACCGGCCTTTTGATACTCGTAGCTGTCTCGCCCGTAGGTACAGGCAACGGCCATGAGCATCTTGGTGGAGTAGCGACCGAGGTCGCGTTCTTCGGCCTTGAGCTGGCTACGAAAGGCATCGAGGTCAGCAATGCGCTGATTGTAGTCTTCCAGGTTGGCCTGGAAGCTTTCGATGCGTTTTTCGTAGTCGGGCACGGTGAGGCCGTTGCCCAAGTCGAGCTTGGGGTCAATGGCCTTGAGGCCTGGCAGGCGACCGAGGGCGGTCTTTAGCATCTCGGATGCTAGCTTTTTTCGGGACATGGTAAATGCACCTCCTTGGTGCGTTTTGGTTTATGTGTGTTTTCGGATGACTCCGAGGGAACATGGGATAGTTCGATTGTGTTGTGGGGGATGGGATGGCGTCATAGGGGGAACTGCGGAACTTTTGCAGAGTGGGCAAAGTTCCGTGTTTTTGCGCTGGTGGTTTTGAAATGGGTCTTGAGGGAAAGGCTGACGGGGTAAGGGAGGACGGTAGACTGTATGCAGTTAGGGGATTTGAAGCGATGAACTGTATGCAGGCCGTTTTAGAAGAGATTACGGACAAACAAAGCCTTTGTATACTGTTGTTCTCATGGATAGAACAAATCTGTTGGGTTTGAGCATGGGAGACAAAGCGGAGTTGATAGGTTGGCTCAGTGTTTTTGCTGGGGACGAGGGAGAGCTGTTGGATGAGCAATCCACTTTTCTTTATGCAAGATCGGAGTTTGTAGAAGTCTAATCAAGTAACACTTGAGTAAGATTGGAGTTTGTAGAAGTCTAATCAAGTCTTGCTTTTACAAGATCGGGTTTTGCAGAAGTCTAATCAAGTAACACTCGAGTAAGATCGGAGTTTGCAGAAGTCTAATCGAGTTTGCTTTATGTAAAATCGGATTTTTCGGAAGCAGTATCAAATTCCGCTTTTGCAAAACTGAGCTATGTTGTATCGCTAGATATCCTCACGAAGCTGCTGCTAGTTTCAAAGTTTGGATCTGACCTCTAACACCCGGCTTCAGCGGCGAGGGAACCGAGTCTGCTCTGAAAGCCGATGTTATGTGGCTGCCTATTTTTTAATTTGTCTGAGAGGATTCACCTCCAAGAAACAGCCGTCTGTTTAGGCATCGTTATTTCCCTGGCTCAATATGCGATTCAAGGAGGTCAAGATGAACTAACTGCAGCGGCAATTCGTCGTCGAAAGTAGCGTGTAGTTT
>JBCBWI010000025.1:0-69209 GCA_039817185.1 Cyanobacteria bacterium J06648_16
GGCTTTCCGCCCTTGAGGCTATCAAAGTTGCGCTTGACCCAAACAATTCGCTCTTTCAACCCAGTTGAGCAATTACCGTGGTTGAAATGCGTAGACAACTGCACCGCTTCGTTACCCTCTTTTTGGCTGCTTTTTTGTCGGTTAGCCTGCTGTCTACGGCGGCCGCAGGGCTCGCGGGATCGGGCTCAAGCTTTCGCCCAGAGGCACTAGGTCTAGACTTCTCCCAGCCGATCGCCCAAGCTGTCGACGGTCGGCAAGCTGAGGCGGATCAGCTGTTTCAGCATGGAATAGAGCTGTATCGAATCAGTCGCTTTCAAGAAGCTGTTGAATTTTGGAACGCGGCTCTATCTATCTACGAAGAGATTCAAGACGCGGTCGGTCAGGCCAATACGATCAACAACATTGGCAACGTTTATCGGCTATTTGACAATTACGGTGAGGCGCTAGATTTCTACCGCCGTAGCCTTGCGATCGCACAGGCGCTCAACGATGCCGACCTCGCCTCCATGGCGCTTAACAATATTGGTAACGTTTATGGCCTGCTAGGCGACTATGGTGAAGCACTGAACTATTACCAGCTGAGTCTGGATGCTGAGCAGGCAGCGGCGGACAACGTGGGGGTTGCCAACACCCTGAATAATATTGGCAATATCTATCGGCTGCTGGAGGACTACGACCAATCGCTCAGATATTACGAGCAGAGCTTGGTACTCAGACAAGCAACGAAGGACTCTATTGGCGAGGCCAACACCCTCAACAATATCGGCAACATCTATCGAATGCTAGAAAACTACACCGAAGCGCTGAGACACTACGACCAAAGTATGGCTATCAAGCGCAGCCTCAACGACAAGCCTGGAGCCGCTATCACCCTGGGTAATATCGGTAATATTTATGGTGCGCTGAACCACTACGATGAAGCCCTGAGTCACTACCACCAGAGCCTGATGCTGATGTATGAGACAGGCGACCGGTCTGGGGCAGCGGCTATCCTCGGTAATATTGGCACTATCCATCGAGCAAAGGGCGAGTCTATCCTGGCAATTCTCTTTTTGAAGCAAGCAGTCAATCAGTACGAAAGCATCCGTCAAGACAATCAGGTATTCTCCCTCGATTTACAAAACACCTACGTCAAGACGGTTGCAGATACCTACCATCTGCTTGCAGAGCTGCTACTTCAGCAAGATCGTGTTCTTGAGGCGCAGCGTGTTCTTGACCTGCTCAAGGTGCAGGAGCTTCAAGACTACTTACAAAACGTGCGGGGAAATGCTCGCACCGCCAGCGGTGTCGATTTCTATCAGCCGGAGCAAGCCATCTTGACCCGCTATGGCAGCTTACAGCTCTCTGCAATCGAGGTCGGTCAGCAGCTGGCACAGCTCAATCGTAAGGACCAGGAAGAGGGCCTGACTCCAGCGGAAACAGAACAGCGCAACAGTCTTTACCAGATTCAAAAAGAGATTCAGCTGCAGTTTGCTGCTTTTGCGGATGATGCTGCTATTCAGCCCTTTCTCGACCAGCTGTCCAGGGGGGAGAGTCCCCTGCCGCTAGATGAAATCAATGGCCTACGAAACAACCTTGGCGTTCTCAATGCGGTGCTCATTTATCCGCTCGTACTGGCAGACCGGATTGAGTTAGTGATTACGACCCCTAACTCTGCCCCCCTACGCCGTACTGTCGAAAATGTTACCCGAGCGCAGTTGAATGAAACCATTGAGCGCTTTCGCACGGCCCTAAACAATCCGTATGCGAACGCTAAGGCTCCAGCCTATCAACTCTACCGGTGGTTAATCGAACCGCTGGAAGCCGATCTCGCCGATGCCCACCCAGACACGATCCTCTACGCGCCTGACGGTCCATTACGCTACGTACCGCTGGCGGCTTTGTATGACTCAGCCGATTCTGACAATGGGCAATGGCTGATCGAGCGATTCAAAGTTAACAACATCACAGCGACCTCACTGCAAGATATCAATGCGCAGCCGTCCAGTGAGCCCCGCATTTTAGCGGGCGCTTTTGCTGACCAAAACATCATTCATACCGTTCCCGTCGGTAATCGAACGTTTAGCTTCAAGGGACTGCCCTTTGCAGGTGTCGAGGTATCTACCCTTGCTGACACGTTGACCAATACCCGCATTTTTCTTGACGATGCCTTCAGCCTGCCTGCACTCGAACCGCAGCTCAACAACTTCAATATCCTTCACTTTGCTACCCATGCTGCGTTGGTGCCCGAAGATGCCGGTCATTCGTTCATTCTGTTTGGCAGCGGTGATTACCCAACGATCAAAGATATTGAAGCTTGGCCCTTGTACAATGTCGAACTGGTGGTACTCAGCGCCTGCGAGACTGGGCTGGGTGGGTTTGACAACAACGGGATCCAGATCTTAGGGCTGGGCTATCAAATACACAAGGCCGGTGCTAAAGCAGTAATCGCCTCGCTCTGGCAGGTCAGCGATGGGGGAACCCAGGCACTCATGAATGCTTTTTATCTGGCGCTCAGCAACGGCTACCCCAAGGCCGAAGCGCTACAGCGGGCACAACAGGCGCTAATCCACGACGATCTCTCGTTTGTTGGTGGACCCAACGTACCTATTCAAGTCACAGAGGTTTTACAGGGCTCTACCCATCACCCCTACTACTGGGCACCCTTCATTTTGATTGGCAACGGTCTGTAGCGGCCTCGATACCGCATCCGCTTCGATTGCTATGGTCTACAGGTGATGGGTTTATGCCGATACTGCTGACCACGCTTGTTGGCAGGTCGTGGCAGGGCCGAACCGTTGGACCGTACTATTAAAAAGCTCTGTCGTTATTCGATGGCGAAGTCGGCTGGGGGGTATTTCGCGAATTAAACTCTGGCCAGTCAAAACACTCGATCGGGACACCCGCAAGACGATTCACGGCTTCGTAGGCCCAGTCGGTTGGATACACATCTGAAAAGGCTGAGGCGAACTGTCCTGGTGGGCAGCTAAGGGGTTGGCCGACCGCTGGAGCCGGTGGGCTAGGTTCTGGGGCGGGCTGTTCTAATTGGGCCGTATTGTTGGGCAGTGTGGGTGTGATCGCAACTAGCGCAGCAGACAATAGCCAATCCATATTTTATTCCTCACTATGCTGGGGTTTACGATGACGTGGCTGCCAGGTCGCGCTGGCGATTTTGTACTTCTAGATAGACCAGAAGCGCGTTGATGTCTGCCGGATTCACGCCGCCAATGCGGGTCGCCTGCCCGACAGTCAAGGGACGTACAGCGGTCAGTTTCTCACGAGACTCCATCGAGAGCGTGTCGATGCTCATGTAATCGAGATCGTCCGGCAGCTTGCGATTGGCCTGCTTAGCCATCTGCTCAATCTGGTTGACCTGACGCTGAATGTAGCCAGAGTATTTGATATCAATCTCTGCGCCTTCCTTTTCGGCTCGGTTCAGATCTGCATCTCCCAGACCGTAGCGGTCTAGATTCGCATAGTGAAAGCCGGGACGACGGAGTAGATCGGCCAGGGCAATGGCGTCTTTGATCTTTTGCCCGGTGTCAGCCATGATTTGCTGGCCTACCGGTTCATGGGCCTTGACCCGAGTGCTGCGCAGCCGCTTTTGCTCGGCAGCAATGTTGGCCTGCTTTTGGGTAAACAAATCCCAGCGGCGGTCGTCAATCAGGCCCAGCTCTCGGCCCAGTGGCGTCAGGCGCTGGTCAGCATTGTCAGAGCGCAGCACCAGCCGATACTCCGAACGGCTGGTCAGCATGCGGTAAGGCTCCCGCAGGTCCTTCGTGCAGAGGTCATCAATCAGCGTGCCCAGGTAGCTTTGCTCGCGGGGGAATACCTGCATAGACTCGCTCCGGGCAAACTTTACCGCGTTGATGCCCGCTACCAAGCCCTGACCCGCAGCCTCTTCGTAGCCGGTGGTGCCGTTAATCTGCCCGGCGCAAAAGAGCCCTTCAACCTTTTTGGTCATCAGGGTGGGGTAGCACTGGGTGGCAGGCAGGTAGTCGTACTCCACTGCGTAGGCGGGGCGCAGCATGGTGCAGTTTTCGAGCCCCGGTAGGCTACGTAGCATCGCCCTCTGCACGGTCTCGGGCAGCCCGGTCGAGAAGCCCTGCACGTAGATTTCAGGAATGGTGCGGCCCTCGGGTTCAAGAAAGATTTGGTGACTCTCTTTGTCGGCAAAGCGTACGATCTTGTCTTCGATGCTGGGGCAGTAGCGAGGACCTTTTGAGTCGACCCAGCCGCCGTAAATGGGCGACATGTGCAGATTTTCGCGGATGATACGATGGGTCTCGGCAGTGGTGCGGGTGATGTGACAGTCCATAGGCTCGCGTTCGACCCAGACCTCGGGGTCAAAGCTGAACCAGCGCAGGTCCGGGTCGCTAGGCTGCGGAGCGAGATTAGAGAAATCGATCGAGCGGCGGTCTACGCGGGCTGGAGTGCCCGTTTTTAGGCGTCCGGTCTCGAACCCAAGTTGGTTCAAGGTTGCGGTCAGCCCGGTAGCCGCGAACTCTCCGGCACGACCGGCGGGCATGGACTTGTTGCCGACCCAGATAATGCCGCCCAAAAAGGTGCCCGTGGTCAAAATCACGGCCCTGCAGCGAAAGGCGACGCCGAAGTAGGTTTCAACGCCGATCACTTCGTCGTTCTCGCCCAGCACCAAATCGGTTGCCATGCCTTCGCGCAGCACCAGGTTTTCCTGATTCTCGACGAGGGTTTTCATCACCGCCGCGTATTCGCGCTTGTCGGTCTGGGCCCGCAGTGCCCACACGGCTGGGCCACGGGAGCTGTTGAGCACGCGCTTCTGCAGGTAGGTACGGTCAGCCATTTTGCCAATCTCACCGCCCAGGGCGTCAACCTCGTGGGTGAGCTGAGATTTGGCCGGGCCGCCTACGGCAGGGTTACAGGGCTGCCAGGCGACCCTGTCAAGGTTGAGCGTCAGCAGCAGCGTGCGGCAACCCAGCCGCGCCGAGGCCAGGGCCGCTTCGCAGCCAGCGTGACCGGCCCCGACGACGATGACCTCGAACTCATCCAAAAATTCGACAGCTGCAGACATGGAATTTGAATACCCCTAACGTTTCCTGGCGGATGGCTGCTGTCACGTTGCTTAGGACAATTCAGGCGGACAATTCAGGCATTAAAGCGCTGGATTCGGTCGTCCTGTGACCCGCAGGCGTGCTTCGCTTCGATGGCGACACTTCGGTTTTGCTTACCTATTCTAGCGGTCAGATTCGGG
Source organism: Cyanobacteria bacterium J06648_16 (assembly GCA_039817185.1). Taxonomy (GTDB): domain Bacteria; phylum Cyanobacteriota; class Cyanobacteriia; order Phormidesmidales; family Phormidesmidaceae; genus CAWUKV01. The sequence continues at coordinate 5,210 of JBCBWI010000025.1, forward strand.
TCTCTTGTCGACTTTCCGAGCCGACCGGTCATTGATCCCTGCCCACTGGCGAAAAAGCTTTGTATAAAAAGCTACGTGACAGGTCGTTTGTTTACCTGAGTTTTTGTTGCAAACCTCAGGCAAAGGTGTTCACTTTTGGCTGCTTCCTCAGCTTGGAACATCCACTGATTTGAGTGAAATTCTATTTCAATAGAGAAAAACGATAGGGATATGATTGTGATGGAATAGCTGGTGTCTATTTTTAAGGCCTACCTTTTTGCCTCGGGACAGCTGAATAAGTTTTACTGATTGCCGCTTTTTTTCAGAAGGTTTGGTATAAAGTTTTATCGGGGTTTGGAATCAGGTGTTTCTCCCCCCAGCCCTGTGCGATCGCAAGACTGCACGGGGCTCATTTTTGCCCATATTTACCGATCAGCCGCTGATGAATCGCTCCCTGCCCGACCTGATGGCCTTCGACTTTGACGGGGTTATTTGCGATGGCCTGGTGGAATACTTTCAAACCTCATGGCGGGCGTACTGTCAGCTATTCCAGCCTGCCGACAGTACTCCCCCGGACGGACTGGCCGAGCGTTTCTACCGGCTCCGCCCGGTGATTGAGACCGGCTGGGAGATGCCGGTACTGCTACAGGCGCTGCTGGCGGGCGAAACTGACGAGGCCATTATTGCCGGATGGCCTGAGCTGGCCCATCCCTATTTAGAGAAGGCCAACCTGACGCCGCAGCAGACAGTCAAGGCGGTGGACGGCATGCGCGATGAATGGATAACAACCGATCTGGAAGGGTGGCTAGGGCTACATCGGTTTTATCCTGACATGCTGCAGGTGTTGGAATCCGCAATGAGCCTGATTCCATCCACCTATATCGTCAGTACCAAAGAGGGACGGTTTATCCGTCAGCTGTTGCAGCAAAACGGGGTCGAGATGGCCCCGGATCGAATTATTGGTAAAGAGAGCAAGCAGCCCAAATACGAAACACTACGCCAGCTGATGGCCAAGCACCAGACCGTCTCCGTGTGGTTTATTGAAGACCGACTCAAGGCGTTAAATGCCGTCAAGCAACAGGCTGACCTGGCAGGTGTAAAACTGTTTCTAGCCGACTGGGGGTACAACCTCGCGCCAGAGCGAGAGACCGCCCAGCAGGATACGCGGATTGATCTGCTATCGTTAGGGCAATTAGTACAAAAGTTCGAATAGGCGACTACGGCCCATGTTGGATTTGTCGAAGCTGGCTCGCCAAATGCAGGGGATTAGCGAGCACCTGGCACGGGAAGCAGCGGTCGGGAAAGAGAGAGTTGCGATCTCAACCCAGCTGCTCCAGCATGCCACCGCAAATCAGCGTCGCTTGGTCGAAACGCTGCGCGCCCATCAGCCCCAGCTTGGCTTTACCGCCGCCGAACCGATTGAGCCCCTAGACACCCGCATCCCAATTGACCCGGCCCCCGAAGCCCATACCGTCCTCGCCACCGACGGCTCGCAGATCAACCCCAGTCACCATGAAATTGCCTACTGCTACCTGCTAAATGTCGGTCGCGTGATGTTGCACTATGGGCAAAGCCGGTTTCCCCTGCTCGACAGCCTGCCCGAGGTCATCTATCGCCCCGAAGACCTCTACGCCTCACGGCGATGGGGCATCAGCACCGAAGAATGGATGGGCCATCGCCGCACCGTCGCCGAGTCAGTAGTGCTCGGAGAACTCGCCCTCCAAGTGAATCAATCGGGGGCTAGGTCATCGAAGTCATCGAAGTCAGCGAATCGCAAGTCCTTGGCGTTGAACACAGCGAAACCCAACACCCAATCAGCAACGCAACCAGAACCCGTTGAAGCGGGCCAGAAAAATCAGGAAAGCAGTCAGCAACTGACCCTGCTAGCGCAGCTGCCACCCACGTTAGGCATGACAGACGGGTCGCTGATCTACTGGTTTCTCAACGACCTGCCCGCCGCCGCCAGGGACGAGATTCTCTCACCCATTCTCACCGCTTGGGATCGGCTGCGCGCGGCGCGAGTGCCCTTGGTCGGCTATCTCAGTGCCTCTCGCAGCGGCGAAGCGCTCAATTTCTTGCGGTTAGAGAGCTGCCCCTTCACCCAACCCGACTGCAAAACCCACTGCGACGGCCAAACCGACGGTGCCCCCTGTCAAACGTTCTCCCCCCTGCGCGACGTCACCCTCTGGGCTTCCTTGCTGGCGCCCGGTCAGCGCGGTCCCCTGTTCAAAAGCTCGGTAGACATTCTCGATCTGTACGACGATCACCAGGTGTACTTTTGCCACGTCAATGTCGGTGCTGAAATTGCGCGGATCGAGTTGCCTGAATGGGTCGTGGAGGACAGTGCCTTATTGAACCAGGCGCTGAGCCTGACGCTGATGCAGGTGAACAAAGGCTACGGCTACCCAGTGGCGCTGGCTGAAGCCCACAATCAGGCCGTGGTGCGCGGCGGCGATCGCACTCGCTTTTTTGCCCTGCTCGAACAGCAAATGATTAAAGCAGGTCTGCAAAATGTTGGTACCTCATACAAAGAGGCCCGCAAACGTGGCAGCATTGCTTGAGGACGTTGATAGAAGCCTAGCTAGCCTGCCCCTCACAGCCCGCCTTTTCTATGACCGCTGCCAAACCCAAACGCCTGACTAAAAAGCAAAAAGCCCTGGCCATTCTGACGGAACTCAAGGTGCTGTATCCTGAAGCGCCCTGCTCGCTCGATTATCAGAATCCGCTGCAGTTGCTGATCGCCACTATGCTATCGGCCCAATGCACCGATGAGCGGGTGAACAAGGTCACGCCTGCGCTATTCGACCGATTTCCGACCGCCCATGACTTTGCAACGGCTGAGTTAGACGAAATTGAGGCACTGGTCAAAACCTGTGGTTTCTACCGCAACAAGGCCAAAAACATCCGCGCTGCCTGTCAGAAGATTATGGCTGAGTTCGACGGCGAAGTGCCTGCGTCAATGGACGCCCTGCTGCAGCTGCCAGGCGTTGCCCGCAAGACGGCCAACGTCGTCCTGGCCCACGCTTTCGGCATCAATGCTGGGGTTACGGTCGATACCCACGTCAAGCGCATTACCCATCGGCTGGGGCTGACGAAGCACGATCAGCCCGTCAAAATTGAACAAGACCTGATGAAGCTGTTGCCCCAGCCGGACTGGGAGAACTGGTCAATTCGCCTGGTCTACCACGGACGCGCCGTGTGCGATGCCCGTAACCCTGCTTGTGCGGTGTGTACGCTACTGCCCTGGTGCCCCACTGGCCCCAAAACGATCAAGGCCAGGGTGAAGGCTGAAAGCACGGAAAAGGTTGCTGCCAAAGCAAAGCGGCCCAAGGGGCAAGCCACCGCTCGGGCAAAGTCGTGACTGGCCATTGCATAGTAAAGCCAGCCACGATACTATTAAAGGCCGTGGCTATAGCAGTCAAGCGAACGGTTAGGGCGCTGACTGCGGATCCCGGAGCGCTACGGATTCAGTGGGTCAGCTTGACTCGATGTCCTAGCGAAGGGACAAATGAAATAATACAAGGACAGACTAAGCGCCAATGGCAAAGAAGAGCATGGTTGCGCGTCAGCGCAAGCGCCAAAAGACGGTTGAAAAGTACGCTGCTAAGCGGCAGGCCCTGATGGAAGAGTTTGAAAACGCCTCTTCCCAGGCTGCTAAGCTAGTCGTTCACCGCAAAATTCAGCAGCTGCCCCGCAACAGCTCACCGACGCGTTTGCACAACCGCTGTTGGCTGACGGGTCGCCCCCACGGCTACTACCGCGACTTTGGTCTGTGCCGCAATGCATTACGCGACATGGCTCACCAGGGTTTGCTGCCCGGCGTGGTTAAGTCTAGCTGGTAAATCAGCTGGCGGGTTTTGAAGGATTTTGAGTCCGAGTCTTTATAATCCTGAGCCTATCCGTTTAATACTCAATCTGTGGCCCAGCAGAGTGCCCGCGGCAGCGTCTTAATAGAGGACGCTGTTTGCCTGAGGTAATCTGTTGGGCCATCACTGTATTTTTATTCAGCGCATGTTCATTCAGCCACACAGTCCCCAAACACGGGCTATCGTCGACTAAAACTGCATTCAAAAAGGAATCTGAGCGTTTTATGGCGTCTGCTGGTATGTTTACTAAAATTGCCCTTATACTGCAGGCTTGCAGCAATGGCAATGGGTAGGGTAGCGGTGTCGTCACTCAATTTGTCTGTGGGCCTTTGATCGGGCTGACAGGACTGCGGGCGACGGCATCCTAAAGAGCTGACGGGTATTAAAGGTATGGACTACTGGGAGTTCTTAATCCAGCAAGAGGGCGATCAGACCTGGCTGCCGCTTGAAAACAAGCAGGTTGAGATTTTAGAGGGGCGATACCGCGTTGCGGTCCATACCAGCTTGGCCAGTACACCCGTTGATGTTCGCGTCAGTCAGCTGATTTTGACGGAAATGCCGCCGCGCCGTCGGGTGCGTAAGCGTAAGGGTCAAACGAATGAGTCGGGGCTGCTGGTAATCTTTCCCTACATGCAGCTGAGTCCGGGACGGTGGGAGATCCACTGCAGCGGCACTGACGTGCTGAGCGACTTTATGGGCGCGGGCTGGGAGCGAGCCGTGCAGTTAGAGGTGGTGCCCTATGAAGAGGATGCCTGGGACCCTAGCTGGAAGACGGACAGCCACAGGGGCGACGGCGAGGATGGCGCGGACAGGTATCCGGCTGATTCGACCATTGAGTCTGTCAACGAGGCGAACTATTCGCCGTCAGGTCTGGGCGCACCCCCCAGCAGCGATGCGATCGCACCCCCTCCCCTGGCCATCGAAGTGGCGGCGGACTCCACCTACGGCATTCAGCTATCGCGGCAGGCGCTGGTCGCCCAGCCCGGACGTACCCTATTTTTAGAAGGTGAAATCTTTAGCCTGGCTGGGGAAGCCCTACCCGAAAGCGAGCTGTCGGTCCAGCTGCGCGACCCCCAGACGGCCCAGGTGCTAATGGAAACGCGTCAGCATTTGCCTGCCCAGTCGTTGCCCGCCCAGCTGGCGGTTGATTTGAAGCTACAGCCGAACCTGAAGACGCGGGTGGTGCTGGGGGCTGTGGCGGTTCGTGCCCAGGTGTCTAAGGGGGCGGCACTGGCGTCGGCGGCTTTTACCATTACGGCGGGGCTGCATGATTTGCTCGATGCGATCGCAAACCAAACCAGCAGCCTATTTGAAGAAGAAATCTCGATTTACCCTGGCTCGACCGAACCCTTCGCGCCAGCGCCTGAACCTCCCGAAACCCTGATTGCGCCGGAGCTGCCTCTGTCACTGCCGGTTCACCGCCGCTCAGTCCCGTCTGAGGGGCTGACCTTACCGCCTCAGCTCCACGACCCCGATGAGACCGATGGCGTTGAGACACCCGATCGACCCCCAGAACTGCCCAAGCTACCTGAAAGAGTCGATCCGCTGGCCAACATTCTGGAACAGGAACCGTGGGACGAGCCGATGCCAGCGGAGCTTGCCCCGGAGTCAGTGTCGTCCGAATCGGATGTAGCGGCGGACGCAGCACCGCCCGCAGACGAGTTTGCCGCTATTTATCAGCAGGCTAACCCCACGGATGAGCCCATAGATGATCCCGTGGCGGTTTCCGTGGGTGAGGGTGCCCCGGCTGAGGCATCCCCTCCGAATGACTCTGTAGATAACGGTGCGCCGGCTCGATTTGAGAGCAGCACCATCGAAGACGAAGACCTGGATGCTGAATTAGCGGCGGCAGTACTGACCGACGAAGATGATGATTACGACGATTTTGAGCCGCCGGATGAGCTGGATGCGTTGGATGCGGACAGATTGGATGAAGCCTCGCCGGTGTCCTATGTGGAAGCCTCCTTTCGATCGCTCAATCTGCAGGAGCGGTTTTGGGATCGGTTGACATCGCTGACCTACGACGGCCATCAGGCGGCGGCTAAGCTGCGCAATGAAATGGCAGCTGCGGGCGTCAGTACCGCTGCGCCGCCGCCCGCGCCAGCCGAACCGTCAGTGCCGCCCGAGCCAGTGCCGGTTGCCTCGCCGCCGGTACCGCCGCCTGCAACAGATGAAGTGGTGGTGTATGACGATCCGCCCGCTGTGATAGCCACGGATCTATCGCGGTCCGCTAGGGGCGAGAACGCTGCCGATCAGTCGCCGCTCGAGAAAGCTGAGCCAGTGACGATCGCACCGCCCAAGATCGATGTGCCCGAGCAGGACCTGGTGGCGGGAGAGCTGGTTTCGATCCGGCTACGGCTGCAAAAGGCGGAGCAGTACCGGCCCTATGCAAAGGTATGGATGAACGATCGCCAGACCCGGACGCTCATCGAGGAGCCGCGACTGGTCATGCATTTTACGCCCAATAGCTTTGGCGAGCTAGAGACGCTGATGCGCATTAAAGTGCCACTGGGATGTATGGAACTACAGATCGCTGCGATCGCAATCGACATGTCTACCCTGCAGGAAAGTAGCCGTGCGGTCGTCAATCGGCATGTGATTCCCCCCGATTTGCCTGCTTCAGGGCTGGACAGCTTTGATCTGTAGCTTTGAGATCTGTAGCTTTGACACATTAGCTGAGGCACTCAATCGCAGGGCACTTTAGAAATCGCAAACCTTCTATACAAATCTAGGATTTTGCCCCATTCCGCAGTAGGTTAGAACTGAGGGCTGGCACAAACGTCTGGGCCTCACGTAGTCATATACACCTCAAGAGAGTTAGGAACCCTATGGATACTTCCCTGCTACCCCAGGTCATGGTCCCTATCGTGGCCATCCACGCCTTTGCATTTATGATTGGCATGTTCCTGTACGTTGAGCAGGAAGACACCCCGGTTTAGATAGCGGCTTGAACGAGTGATCCCCTATCTTCTCGCGATTTGAGCCTAGCTGCTAAGGCGACCCGTGCCAACTAAAAACACTAAAAAGGTCGCCTGACATGAACATCAGGCGACCTTTTTGATCCAGACTTATAGCAGCCGCCAGTTCCTTTAGGACAAGGCTGCGACTCCATTTGGTTGTTCGCCAAGCAGGATAGCCACACTCAGTGCCCCAACCTAAATGGTGCGGACGATCACTCAGCTGACGGGTGGCCTAGACAGCCGAGCCGACACCTGCGTAAGCACCGTAGAAAAACAGACCGACGACCACCAGCACGCCCGTGCCTGCAACAGTGGCAACAATCCAAAGGGGAATACGACCGTTCTCAAACATACCTATCTCCTACTCACCAGAACACAAAATTGCCCCATAAGGGCTCAATCAGATTGACTCTCGGGAAGCGTCTTTAGCCAGAGGCAGACCCTAGTTAAAGAAGTAGCTAGAGAAGAGCAGACCTAGCACGAAGATCAGCAGCAGCCCCAGGAATAGGGAGGTCCGGTTTAGCTCAACGGGCTGATTATTGGGGTTTTGATTTTTTTCCACGGGTTGCTCCTAGCGCTGAATGAACTGCATAGCGGCAATGGCTCCGAGGAAAAAGACGCTCGGCACACCCAGGGTGTGAACGGCTAGCCAGCGTACCGTAAAAATCGGATACACTACGGGCTCATTGGGGTTTTGACTGGTCATAACTGACTCCAACAAATATCAAGTGAAATGCGATATCGGGTCGTTTAGCTCACGATTTGGACGCTCAGACGCTACTTCGCCACAAATTCGTCAATCTGCTGCTTCGCTTCAAAGCGTTCCTGCAGAATTGGCACCTCTACCTGGTTGGCCGGAAAGTACTCGTTAGGCCGAGGGGTTCCGAAGGCATCGTAGGCCAGGCCGGTTGACACAAACAGCCAGCCAGCGATAAACAGCGCGGGAATGGTAATGCTGTGAATCACCCAGTAGCGAATGCTGGTGATGATGTCAGAAAAGGGTCGTTCCCCAGTAGTACCTGCCATATTGCAGTCTCCTTCGAAAATAATGCAGTGGACGCTTTAACTATCATAAAGAACAGGGATCAGCCTAACAAGCTTAGATCGCGGATTTGTTGAGCAAATCTAAAGTTGACCTCCCCTTTTAGGCTAAGCTGCCGCACCCGTCTCGGGCGCGTACCGCAGCAAATAGCCCCGCTGACCCAAGACAAAGCCCTGATTTTCGCTGAAAAACTTGATCCGATAGAGGTTAGTGGGCACGTCTTCGATGTCTGCGTCTTTCAGCCAGGTGGTGCCTTTGTCCTGACTGACAATCAGGTTGCCACTGCCACCCGATACCCACATCTCTTCAGGGGTACGGTAGGCCGCGTCTAGCAGGCCCCAGCTAGTGCCCAGTTCCGGGTTGATGGGGTCTGCCCAGTCTTCGTAGCCGGTGTCAGGAATGCCAAACTGCATCTGACCGCCCCGAGCAATCAGCCAGAGGTCGCCGTCACTGGTAAAGCCCATGTTTTGTAGGCGCTTTGAGTTTTCGCGGTTGTGGGGCTGCCAGGTGCGCTGACCAGGCTCCCAGGTGGAGTAAAAGTTGCCACGGGACGACACGGCAACGTAGCGACCGTCGCTGCTGCGGGCAATATTGCGAACCACGCCGACTGCGCCTTCTACCAACGCTTTCCAGTTACGCCCGCCATCCTTAGTGAGATAAATTGCACCGACATCCGTCACCATCTCGGCACTGTCTTTGCCTAGGGCGGTGACGGAAAAGGGGCTGCCCGGCAGCTTGGTACTGAGGGGCACGTTTTGCCAGGACTGGCCACCATCGGGCGTGTGCAGCAGCAGGTTTGGAATGCCCGTGATCCAGCCATCGTCGCCCTTAAAGTTGACGGTGGTGAAGGTGTAGTTCTGGGTACCCAGCTCTAGCTGGCGAGGTTCCCAGGTTTTGCCGCCGTCGTTGGTTTCGAGCAGGGTCGAACGGCTGCCCACTAGCCAACCGTGCTGGGGGTCTTTGGTAAAGGCCAGGTCTGAAAAGGTGGCTTCGGTCTCAATGGACTCCACCTGCCAGGGGTTGCTCTCTAGCGACGAGAGCAGAATGTTGCCGCAGCTAACCAAGGTAAGTGCGATCGCACCTACCAACACCAGCTTTTTTAGCGGACTCAAAATCGAATTCAAACGCGTTTCCATGAAGACTCCCTTCAGACCAAACCAAATATTCAAGCGGGCATTCAATCGGACGACCTATCCAGGCGCAGCTATCTCAGGCTATACAGGCTCAAGAAGAAAATGATCGCAATGCCCAAACTACCAAAAATCAGGACGTTCTTTTGGCCGGGCGTCATGGCGTTGACCCCAAAGCCATAGTTCAGGTTTTCCTTAAAGCCCGATGGCGCACCCTGTGGCCCGATATTCGAAAACTGCCGGGTCGGTGCACCGCAAACCGGACAGCGCCACTTCGCTGGGAGCTCCTCAAACGGGCTCCCCGCGGGAATATCGCCCTTGTTATCGCCCTTGACCGGTTCGTAGGTGTAGCCACAGGCCCGACACTCGTACTGGTCCATCTGCTCTGGCGTCAGCGGTTCAGGCTCGGCTTCGGGTTCAACCGCTTCCCCTGTCACCAGGTTGACCGTTGAGATGCTCCCAGATTCGGAGCTGTCGGATTCGGAGCTGGCAGATTCGGAGCTGCCGGATGCCGGGCTCGAATCAGAGGTCTCCGATGGCGTACCGGACTCGGTTGGGGCTAAATTTTCTGGCTCGGTACTCATAGGTCAGCTAGGTCAGCACTCATCTGCTTGCGCGCGCAGTGCAGAAACCCCGATGGGCCAAATATCTACACTTGTAAACAATTATTACATACCGAGGGGCGTCTCCTTCGCCCAGCCAATTCCCGGTGCGAAATCTCTCTTTGGAGTTTGGGGTAGCCTGGTGAGGCTGTCTACAATAAACTATGTAGGGGCTGTTGCCCGATTCGCCCGACATAGCTAGGTGAGCGTGTGTTTGTTCTGAATGGATACGAATATTTCTTAGTCTTCCTGTTAATTGCCAGTCTGGTTCCCGTCATTGCCCTGACTGCTTCCAAGGTGCTGCGGCCCGAGCCCACTGGCGTAGTTCGACGCACGACCTACGAGTCGGGCATGGAGCCCATTGGCGGTGCCTGGATTCAGTTCAACATCCGCTACTACATGTTCGCGCTGGTTTTCGTTATTTTTGATGTAGAGACGGTGTTTCTATACCCTTGGGCGGTTGCCTTTCATACGCTGGGACTGCTGGCATTTGTCGAAGCACTCATCTTCATCGCAATTTTGGTTGTCGGTTTGGTTTACGCCTGGCGCAAAGGAGCATTGGAATGGTCATGAACCCCCCGTCGAGTCAGTCCTCGTTGCGATCACAACCGGGACCTGACGAGCGCATTATGAATCCGGCTGCGCCGCCGACGGTGACGCAGGACCTGGCAGAGAACGTCATTCTGACCACCGTTGACGACCTCTACAACTGGACAAGGCTGTCTAGCCTGTTTCCACTGCTGTACGGTACGGCTTGCTGCTTCATTGAGTTCGCCGCGCTGATTGGTTCCCGGTTTGACTTTGACCGGTTTGGTCTGCTGCCCCGGTCGAGCCCCCGACAGGCCGACCTGATTATCACAGCGGGCACCGTCACGATGAAAATGGCACCGGCGTTGGTGCGGCTGTACGAGCAGATGCCCGAGCCCAAGTATGTGATTGCGATGGGAGCCTGCACGATTACGGGTGGCATGTTCAGCGTCGACTCGCCCTCCGCCGTTCGCGGTGTAGACAAGCTCATTCCGGTAGACGTCTACATTCCTGGCTGCCCGCCCCGTCCCGAGGCGATTTTTGACGCCATCATCAAGCTGCGTAAGAAGATCGCCAACGAATCGATGCGCGAGCGTGATGTTTTGACCCAAACCCACCGTTACTACACCCGCGCCCACAAGATGAAGGTGGTTGAGCCCATCTTGACCGGCAAGTATATTCGGTCTGAGACGCGTCAGGCGCCGCCCAAAGAGCTGCGACAGGCGATGGGGATGCCGGTCGAGCTAGACGCAGCGAAAGAGAAGGAGGAGGCGTAAATGGCCGAAGCAGAAAACAAGACCGCTGAGTCAGAAGAGAGCGGTGCGATTGTCGAAGCGGGAGAAGTCTCTAGCTGGCTGACCGAGCAGGGGTTTGGTCACGAGGCACTACCGACGGATCATTCCAACGTAGAGGTGCTGAAGGTTGATCCGGCTTTCCTGCTGCCCTTCTGCACGGCGCTGTACGCCTACGGGTTCAACTACCTGCAATGTCAGGGTGCCTACGATGCCGGCCCGGGTAAAGAGCTGGTGAGCTTTTACCACCTGACCAAGCTCAGCGACAACGCGCAAAAGCCCCAGGAGGTTCGCATCAAGGTTTTCTTGCCCCGCGATAATCCTAAGCTGCCTTCGGTCTTTTGGATTTGGCGCGCGGCGGACTGGCAAGAGCGAGAGAGCTACGACATGTATGGCATTGAGTACGAGGGTCACCCCAACCTCAAGCGTCTGCTGATGCCCGAAGACTGGCAGGGCTGGCCGCTACGCAAAGACTACATCTCACCTGACTTTTACGAGCTGCAGGACGCCTATTAGGATACTGGAAGCTGCCGACGGCTTCGACTAAAATCCTGAGGGGTTTGTACAAATCGTGTAAATATACGCGTTCGTAGTTGTTCCATCTTTGAGTTGGACTGTCGTTAATACCCGCTCGTAGCCTTCACCCTCAAATTTGTCGAGGCGAGCCCAGTGCTCCGCTAGATGCTTTGAGCTAAAGAGGAAACCTTCAATTTTGCTACCGTCTTGGTTCAAGACGATGCCTGGATACCCCATTGCCGCACCCCAGCCCGCTTGGAGCAGGGTGCCGGTGACGGTTGCTGGTTTCCACTCGCCTACCACATGCGCTAAAACGTGCTCATTAGGTCGACCAGGGGCAAGCGTTCCGTAGACGAAAAGTGGGTGGGTCATTTGTAGCTCTTGCCACTTTGCTCAGGACAATTCTGGCGCTCAAGCTTGTAGGGTTGGAGCCAAGTAGCCCCTAGTCCCGTGCCCATACGCACGGGGTGGTATATCTCCTAAATCAATCCATTCCCCAAATCTCGACTGGCTCCACTGCTTCAGCCAATTCGAATCCAAATACCCGACTGTAGAAATACAGTTCCGCATCCAGCGCCCGCTTAATGTTCTCTGCTTTGCGGAAGCCGTGCTGCTCGCCTTCAAACAGCAGGTAAGCCACGGGAATGCCTTTTTCCTTAAGGGCATTGACCATCAGCTCGGCCTGGTTAGGGGGCACAATTTTGTCCTCATCGCCCTGCAGAAAAATCACCGGGCAGGAGAGCTGGTCGGTGAAGTTGATGGGCGAGCGGGCATCGTAGAGATCTTTGCGCTCCGGATAGGGGCCTACCAGGCTGTCCAAGTAGCGGGACTCAAACTTGTGGGTATCTCGGGCCAGGGCACCCATGTCACTGACGCCGTAGTAGCTCGCGCCTGCCTTAAAGGTATCGCGGAAGGTCAGTGCACCCAGCGTTGTATAGCCTCCGGCGCTGCCGCCGTCGATAGCCAGCTGCTCTGGGTCTGCCAGCCCTTTTGCAACCAGAAACTTGGCCCCATTGACGCAGTCGTCGATGTCCACAATGCCCCAGTTGCCCTTCAGTCTTTCTCGGTAGGCGCGACCGTAGCCCGTACTACCCCCGTAGTTGACGTCTAGTACCGCAATCCCGCGACTGGTCCAGTACTGGATGCTGGGGTTGAAGCTAGCTGAGGTAGCCGCTGTCGGTCCACCGTGACTCTTGACCAGCAGCGGTGGTCGTTCTTCCTCAGAGGCGGCGTAGTCTTTGTTCTGTGGCGGGTAGTAGATGCCGTAGGCCGTCCGATCGTCTGTGGTTGGGAAGGCAATTGCCTGGGGCGAGGACAGATAACCAGGGTCGATTTCTAGATCGCTGGCCCGTTTGAGAACCGTGGCATCTCCTGTCGTCAGGTTGAGTCTGACCAAGGCGGTGGGTCGATTGGGAGAACCGCCCAGAAAGACGACAAACCCATTCCCCGCCTTGAGTCCGCCGAAGCTGCTGTAGGGGGTTTCAATGTTCTGGAGCTGGCGGGTGACGAGGTCAAGATGGGCCAGGTGTTGTACCCCGTCTTGAATGTAGGTACAAATCAGGCTGCGGTCGGAGGCAAAGCCGTAGGTCGCCATGCCAAAGCCCCACTGGGGCGCGCCGAACTCAGCCTCCAGCGGATAAATCGGCTCAGCGCTGCGGGTGGGCAGACCGGGACTGGCTCCGCCGCGCCAGCGATAAAGGTTCCACCAGCCGGTGGCGTCGCTGATGAAATAGAGAACGCCGTCGGGAGACCATTCGGGCTGAAAAATCGACTCGTCACCCTTGCCCGTAACTTTTTGGGGCTCCAGCAGGCCGCCATCTTCAGCAATTTCGGCCACCCACAGCTCCGTGCTGTCCCAGGGCATGGCCGGGTGGTTCCAGGTTAGCCAGCACAGCCGGGAGCCGTCAGGACTGAGGCGCGGAGTGGAGTAGAAGTCGTTGCCAGAAACCAGAACGGTTTGGCTGCTGTCGGCTAGGGAGATGGAGACAATCGTGTTGATGGCTTCCTGGTCGCTGTGAGTGTGATCTTCGCGCACGCAGATAATGCGATCGCACCTTCGATCGACCCGCCCATCCGCATAGCGATAGGCCCCTTCCGCTGTGATCGGTTCAGGCGCCTCCCCAGGCCGCTGCCGATAGAGCCGCTGGTCGGCAAAGTGGGTAAAAAATAGCTCGCCCTCGCTGACCCAATAGGCCCCGCCACCGTACTCGTGAACGCGAGTCCGCACGTTAAACGGCGCAGGCGTAATGTCCAAGCTGTCTCCCGTCGCGCTCTGACAGACGACAACCGTGCGCCCCCTTTCCTGGGGCCGCAGCTCGCTCCAGTACAGACTGCTGCCGTCGAGGTAAGCGCCCCCCAGCCGAATGGCCTTGGAGACGATAACGTCCGAAGTGATGGGCGATTTCCAGCTACCGTAGGAGGCCGTTTGAACCATGCGAATTGTCCGACTGTGAGGGGCAGACAACTAGCATAGAGGCTGTTCGAGGTTGGTGAACCCGCCGTTGGTATTTTTTCCCGTCAGTTTCTTCAGCGATTTCCTACCGGATGCTGTAGGTTACTCGGAGCGAGCGCGTCAGGGAGATCTCCGGAGGGTCAAACTCTTGGGCTTCGAACAGGTCGTAGCCATAGCCACCGTAGCCGCCTTGAACGCTGCCGTCCTCGCTGCACTGGGCCTGGTAATACGAATACTCGGGTGATGGCTCGGCCACAGATGGAATGCCGTCGAGTTCTGCGCCCAGGGCATCGGCAATCACGGTGGCACGATCGCGCGCATTTTCGACCGCATCCACGTAGGCTAGGGTCTCTAGCTCGTCACAGCTGTTGGTCGTATAAAAGGCCCGCCGTTCGACTAAAAACAGCTCGTCTTCATTGAGGATGGCGGTGTCAACCGCGTCAGAAAGCGCGTCCAGCTGCTCTTCCGTCGGCGATTCTAGCTTGAACGTAATGGCCGCGCCGCGAATGTTGGATACCGGACCCGCTGCCCAGACCTCATGCTCCAATTCAATCTCCAACGCTTCGCGGTCGATACCGTACTCATCTAGAGCGGTCAGGATGGGAACTAGATCCGCCTCGGTAATCGGCTTCATATCGTCAAGTGCCTGGTTAATGCTGCCGAGCACGGTAGAAATCTGGCCTTCGTTAACGGCGTCCTCGTAAAGCTCCACTAGTTCAGCAAACAGCTCGTCCAGATCGCCGGTCAAAAAGACCATCGTTACCTCGGCCTGATCGGCGGTGACCGTCGCTTCGCCCTGACCCGTAACTTCAATAATGTGCTCCGTCTGAGCCAGCAATAGCGGATCGAGTTCGGCTGCTGCTGGCAGCCAAAGACTGGCGCTCAGGGCGGCCAGGGTCCCCAGACTCAGTGACTTCAAAAAACGGGCTAGCATAGGTTGATAACGCGGTTTGATACTCTATGGTTCCCTTCAGACGCCCTTTTTCCGATTCCTGAAGGCGAATTTAGCCGCTGGTTGGCTTTAACCTTTCTTTTCGATAACTTCATGCCCGATTTTGCGTCCTCCTTCGACCGACAGCTCACACAGGCGCTGATGCAACCTGCCCTGATTCGGGTGATTGACAATATTCGCAAGCAGTTAGACCAGTCTGACTGGGCCGGTAGCTATCAGGATGAGGTCCTATGGCCGCCCCAGGCGACGGCAGAACAGCAGCAGCGATATGCCGACCTACAGCAGCTACTGGAGGCTGCGGCACCTGAGGACCGGGATGCACTGCAGCAGGCCCTCGATCAGCTACCCCAGCCCGAGCATCTCTATACCCTGTGTCTGAAAAAAGGAGACTTGGAACATCGGGTGGATGTGTGGGCGCTGTGTTACGCCGTCTGTCGCTCGGAAGCGGCGAACGGCGAACCCATCACAGCCGATCGCACGCTCATCGACGAGCAGATCAACGATGTGGATTGGATTCGACTCGATCAGAAAGCCCAGCAGCAAGTTACCCAGGCGTTTGGGCAACTGCCGGGCTAAGAATCGGCCTTTGCCAATAGGGATTTAGCCCGTTGAGGCTGCCCCCAGAGCACCTGCTCGTGGGTGTAAATCACCATGCCGGGACGAGCGCCCTTGGGTTTATAGACATGCTTGGGTTGCGTGTAAACCACGGGCACCTGCTCAGACTGGCGGGCGCGGCTAAAGTAGGCCGCCATGTCGGCAGCAAAGGCCAGGTCGGTGTCACTAGCGATCTCACCCGCGCTGAGTCGGAGTAAGACATGACTTCCCGGAATCTCTTGGGTGTGGAGCCAGAGGTCGTAATCGGTGGCAACCTTGCTGGTCAAGGTATCGTTTTGATTGTTGTTACGCCCTACCAGCAGTTCATGCCCATCGGGGCTAGTGAAGCGTCTAAAGTTGGGATGCTGGCCCTTCCTATCTTGCACGTAGGGAATGTCGAGATAGCCCTGGTCAATCAGCTCAGCCCGGATCTCAGAGAGCGACTCTAGATCCGCTGGCTGGGTGTAGGTGGGGACCTGCTGTAGTGCTGACTCAATCTGTTCTAGGTAGCTAAGCTCACTATTGACGGCAGTCAGCAGCGGCAGAATGGCCTTGCGCGCCCGCTTCTGCTTTTGATGACGTTTGTAGAGTCGCTGAGCGTTCTGAATGCCCGTTTTCTCAGGATTGAGGGGAATTTTGACCGGTTCTCCGGTGTCAAAGTCGGTGAGTTCGATGGTCTTGAGGCCGGGTTTCCAGGCATGGGGATGGGCCATGAGTAGATCGGCCTGCTGACGGTAGGTATCGGCCTGGTCTGACTGAGTCAGACGCTGTTCAAAGTCAGCAACTTTTTGGCGCAGCTTACCCATGACAGTTTTGAGCTTTTGGCTGAGCTGGTGGTGCAGCTGAGAGAACGCTTGCTGATCGAGCTGCTGCTGATAGTAGGTATCGAGGAGTTGCTGGGTGCTTTGGGCCGGGGTTTGCAGCCCCCAGCCCAAAACGGTATAGCCGGTCTTACACCAGCCGGGCTCAAAATCTTCGTTTTCCAGTCGAGTTAACCAAAGCTGCCACTGTTCAAACAGGCGTTTCCAGTTGGTCTCACTGAGGCTATCTGTGTTTTGCTCAGGATCGAGTTGGGCAGCGGTGATCAGCTGTCGCAGCAGGGCTGAACTGAGACCGCTGTAGGTCTGGATCATCATCTTGCGGAGCTTTCCTGGAATCAAGCTAAGCCGATCTTTCCAATCGCTGTAGCTTTCTTGAGGGTTAGGGACCGGACCGGACAAAGCGGGGGGATGGACGTAGCGATCGCCGGTGCTGATAGGCCGTAGGCTCGACTGCTGCTCGCTCACTTGGTGGGCGGCGGTAATCACGGTTTGGTCGGCGTGGGTCAGCAGGACGTTACTGTATTTACCCATCACTTCAACATAGAGGTGATATTGAGCGGCTTCCCCTGGACGCGCCGCAAACTGTAGATTGATGGCCCGTTCCCAGGGAGATATGAAGTTAAGTTGCGTAAGCACTAGGCCATTTAGCTGATGCTTAAGCTGTTGACTAAAGGTGAAGGTTTCTGGTCCTTTGGGCGGGGACGAGCCGATATGCAGTCGAGCGGCCTGGGGATGCCAGGACAGGGTTAGCCAGCCGCGTTGGTTGAGCGTACGTAACGCCATGCAGAGGGTGTAGCGGTCGCGCTGAACCACCTGTTCGCAGCGAGCGGGCAGATAGTGCGATCGCAACTCACTACACACCGCGACCAACGTCGTAAAATCAACCGGCTGCACAGACGTTCCTCACTAAAATCTATCGATCTCTCAGAAAAGTTGACAAAAATCAATCACAAACCTACCAAAACCGCACACTACAGTCCTTAAAGTTTCGAATATGCTAGAAGTGGTCAGCTAAAGCAGGAAAATCAGGAAAGAAGTTACGAAATACCCAAGGAGGTGCGTCCTTTTCTCGAATATTATTGATCTTGCTTAGCTGATCATTTGATTTAAGTCGTCCACCGATATTCTCCCTCTGTATGGACATAAAGCTGATTAACATTGGATTTGGCAATATTGTCTCAGCCAATCGCGTCGTTGCAATTGTTAGCCCTGAGTCGGCACCGATTAAGCGCGTGATTACCGACGCTCGGGAACGAGGTCAGCTTGTTGATGCGACCTATGGCCGCCGTACTCGCGCCGTTATGATCACCGACTCGGGTCACGTCGTTTTGTCAGCCATTCAACCAGAAACCGTTGCCCAACGCTTTGTCGTTAGCAAAGAAAGCCCTGGTGATTAGCGACCGCTGAGATTACCGCTAAAATTAAGGCAGTACTTACTGTCTACTTTTTCCATGCCTGCTGATTCTGCAGCCCGTCCGGCGGCACTCGACAAAATCGTCAAGCGATTCGAGCGTATCCAAGACCCCAAGCGTCGCTATGAGCAGCTGCTCTGGTATGCCAAAAAGCTCGATGCCTTTCCTGAAGAAAACAAAACGCAGGAAAATAAGGTGCAGGGCTGCGTTAGTCAGGTCTACATCACGGCCAATCTTGACAACGACTCGATTGAGTACCAGGGCGACTCCGATGCTCAAATCACCAAAGGTCTGGTCGCGCTTTTGATTGCCGGACTCAACGGTTCGACGCCAGCAGAGGTCATTGCACTACAGCCCGACTTTATCAAAACAACCCAGCTTGATGTCAGTTTGACGCCTTCTCGAGCCAACGGGTTCTACAACATCTTCAAGAAGATGCAGCAAATTGCGCTGGATCTGACCCAGTGCTAGTTCGGCTCGCGCCTGCCTGAGGTGCCTGCCTGGGAACCGAGGCACACCCTGAGATTCGCTCTACTAAGAATCGCAAACCAAGTTTCTACCGCATCAATCCTTACGTCACACTGGTCATACCCCAACCGTAAGGAAAAATACCTTCCATGAGTGAATTTTCAGACTTCCTCAAGCACAAGCAAGCCTATGTTGCCATTGGCGAGTTTAAGCCCGGCTGTTTCAACCAGGCCCGCCAACTGTATGAGCAGGCGGTCTCGACCTACACCGATGGCTTTAAGGGCGCCTATTTGTTGCAGGAGCCCGGCAGCGATAAAGGTATTGCTATCATCCTATGGAGCAACATCAGCGACATGGAGAAGAACCGGGATGAGACCTACCAGCAGGCAATCGACGAGATTTCCCAGCTGTTTGTTAAGCCTCCCGAGATTAAGTTCTACGAAGTCTGCAGCGAGATTGGACTGGCCGCACAGGCGCTGGCCCTGGCGGGATGAGCGCTGTTGTTGCACGACAGCGCATTTGCCCCTATCAAACCGGCCGACAAAACACACAAAACTCCAGCATTGGCCGGAGTTTTGTGCTGACAGGCTGTTTCTAAGAAAATTTTAAGAAAAACCGAGATTACGGGGTGGGTGAAATCCCCGTGGGCTAAGCGTCTTTCCAACCCGTATGAGGGTCGCCATCGAAGGGCTGTAGGCCAATCACTGGGTAGGAATCTTGGTCCGGTCCAAAAATGCGTGCGACCGCTTCAGATAGATAGTTGAGCGAGTCGTTGAGCCAGTGAAAAACAGTCATGGGTCTATCCTCTAAGGTGGAAAGCTTGGGTTACTGTCGCAACCCCCGTTAGCGGATACCGAATCTTGATGACGTGAGCCTGTTGCGGAGGACGTTTGGTGAGCGTGTGTTTGATAAGCGTGCGAGAGGCTCTAAAGCTCGGTTAGCCGCTGATCCCAGCATAAATCTCTACCCGGTTGTGTACCTTGCTGGGCAGCAATTCTTTACAGCCAGGTGGATAGGGCCTGGGTGGCAGCGAGCGCGCTTGGCGATTTTTGTTATGAGCATCTGTAACGTACGGTCTCCGCTTGTTTGAAAGACAATTCGTCTCCGTTAAACTGTTCGATAGGCAATGAGAACCTGATTCGATAGGCAGCGAGAAATTTAATGGTCACGATTGGCTCGACATAATGCCCGTTTCTTCGACAGCTTCAACGGATAGGGCTCAGCCAGCGGCGGCTTCACCTGCCGGTAAAGTTTTTATTATTGGGGCGGGTCCCGGTGAGGTTGCCTATCTAACGGTGCGGGCGCAGCAGTGCTTACGTCAGGCCGATGCGCTGATGTACGATGCGCTGGTGGATCCGGCCTTGCTCCAGGTCTTACCTGCAGGGTGTGAGCAGCTGCCTGTGGGCAAGCGGGGTGGACAACCCAGCACTCCCCAGTCAACGATCAACCAGCTGCTGGTGCAGCTCTGTCAGCAGGGTAAAACGGTCGTCCGGCTCAAGAGCGGTGATCCCTTTATTTTCGGTCGGACTACAGCTGAGATTCAGGCCTTGCAGACAGCGGGCTGTGCCTTCGAGGTAATTCCAGGCGTATCGGCTGCGCTGGCAGCGCCGCTGCTGGCGGGCATTCCCCTGACTGACCCGGTGTTGAGCCGAGGCTTTGGCGTATTTACGGCCCACGACCTGGACGCGCTGGACTGGCCTCACCTGAGCCGATTGGAAACGCTTGTGTTTCTCATGGGCGGGCGGGGACTGGCCGATATCTGTCAGCGTCTGCAGCGCTATGGCCAGCGTGGTGAGACGCCGGTTGTGGTGATTCAGTGGGCCGGACAGTCCCGGCAACGGGTATGGCAGGGGACCGTCCTTAGTATTGCTCAAAAGACAAAGGGCGTTAAACTCTCTCCTTGCGTCATTGTTGTGGGAGAGGTCGTCCGGTTGCGAGACTATCTACGGCCATCGTTTGCCCCGCTGCCGCTGTCGGGGCAGACGCTGCTGGTGACGCGTGCCACTGGACAGTCAAGCGAGTTCACACAGCTGTTGGTCGCGCAGGGAGCCAGCGTGATCGAAATGCCTGCGCTTGAAATCGTCCCTGCTAAGGATCTTCAGCCGTTGGATGCGGCTATCGGACAGATCGCCAGCTACGATTGGTTGATCCTGACCTCTGCCAATGCGGTGACGTTTTTCCTTGATCGACTGCGCCATTTAGGGGCCGATCTGAGGGCACTGGCGGGGGTAAACATCGCGGTAGTCGGTCGCAAAACGGCCAAGATTTTGAACGAGCGAGGACTCACGCCTGATTTCATCCCACCGGACTACATTGCCGATGCGCTGGTTGAGCATTTTCCAGTTTCGCTGCAGGGCCTCAAGGTGCTGTTTCCTCGGGTGGCCCAGGGTGGGCGTCCGGTGCTGGTTAAGGCCTTTCGTGAGCAGGGGGCGCAGGTGGATGAGGTTGCGGCTTACGATTCGGTCTGCCCGGGTGCGATCGCACCTGCCGCCCTCGCCGCCCTCCAATCAGACCAAATCACCACCGTTACTTTTGCCAGTTCTAAAACCGTGCGTCATTTTGTCCAGCTAATGGCTCAGACGTTTGGGGTGAGCTGGTTAGAACGGTTAGAAGGCGTTGCGATCGCATCGATCGGCCCGCAAACCTCGGCGACCTGTCACGAGCTGTTAGAGCGGGTCGATATCGAAGCCACGGACTACACCCTGGAGGGTCTGACGGGCGCGATCGTCCGCGCGGCTCAGGATCCATGAAGCCAGAAAATACTGGGCAGGCCCGGCGAATTATCGGCCTGACAGGGGGCATCGCCACCGGTAAGTCGACGGCTGCCCGCTACCTGGAAACGCGTTACCAGCTTCCCATTCTTGATGCCGATGTATTTGCTCGGGAGGCCGTTGCGCCGGAGTCGCCTATTTTGGCCGCCATTGTGCAGCGCTATGGGGAGGCGCTGCTGTTCTCTGACGGTACCCTCGACCGCTATCGGCTCGCAGGCATTATCTTCAAGCACTCTGCCGAAAAGCAATGGGTTGAGCAGCAGATTCATCCCTTTGTCCGACAGCGGTTTGTCCAGCAAACGCTGACCTATCCGGCTGAGCAAATATTAGTGTACGCCATCCCCCTCCTCTTTGAGGCCAAGCTCACCCATCTTGTTAGTGAGGTTTGGGTGGTCAGCTGTACGCCCAATCAGCAGCTCGCTCGATTGATGGCGCGTAACCAGCTGTCGGCTGACCAGGCGCAGGCTCGGATCAGCGCCCAGATGCCGCTTGCCCAGAAAGTGGCACAGGCAACTGTTGTTTTAGACAATTCCGGCTCGTTGGAATCGCTATATGCTCAGATAGAGCGCGCCTTTCATCGCCTTGTCCCCCTAGCTTAGGCCAGTGGGATCGCTACGCTGGGTCCAAATCGATCGTTCAGCAAGCGTGAATAGAGAGGCCCATTTCCCATCCACCGTGCGCTGATAGGACCGTAATGTTGGCGTTTGAACACAATTGTTCTTCAAAAAGGAAAAAGAGCCATAATCTCAGATGCAATGCCCTACAGCACTGCTGTGGTTCATGTGACTATTTCTTAATCAATTTTCCGCGTATTTGCGAGCTTTCTCAGTAATATTACTGAGGCCCCTTGTCCGTATATACGCCATAGTCGTGAATAAGAATTCGGCTTTAGTTTCAACCACCGTCAGGCATCCCTGTAGAGATTCGTTGCTGACCGCCTGCCCAAACTTTAAAAGCGAGCACTCCAGCCGTCGCTAAAAGAGCTGCTTTGAGTGGCTATGTTTTGGCGAGGCTAGTAGGGCTGAGCATGTCCATATTATCTCTTCCCGAAATGTGGTCTTGGTGAACTGTAGTTCGCTGTAGTGTCTTTGCTGAAGCCGAATGCGTGTGTGTGTCACGACCGTGTTTTGAGCGTCTGAGTTTTGAGCGTCTGAAATGTGCTCAGCCATAGAATCGTTGTCCTGCAGTTGAAACAGCGGCAGATATTGTCTCGACTGTAGGAACCCAGACAACAAATTTCTCAATATGTTCTGGCAGGATGTCACAATTTCTGTCTTACGAACACCATGTTATAGCCCCCATATTCCGACCGTTGAACGCCGTCCGACTTCAATCAAGGTTTTTCAACATGGCAAAGCTCATCACCTGTGCCGAGTGTGGAAGAAAGGTTAGCGACCAAGCTTCCAGTTGCCCCCACTGTGGTACGAAGTATGTCCGAAAGCAAAAATGCGTTATCTGTCGTAAACAAGCAAAAGCCTCTTCGATGGTCAATTTGTCCGATCGGGGAGTGATTGGTCAGAGTGGCGACTATTTTTTGAGTCGGCTACCGACTAATCAAAGGCTGAAGCCAATGACCGGCTTCGCCCATAGCGACTGCTTGGGAAAGGTTCACCCTATCTATCGCAGTCATGCTTCCAGCACTCGCATAACGAAGGCTTGTCCGACGTGTCGGACGCAGCTGCAAAAATCGCTGTTGGTGCTAATGGAGAAGGGTGACTATCAGGAACCCACCCGGTGCGGTGGATGTGGTGAAGATGTTTACATCAATCTCATTGACGGTAGTCATCGGCCCTGTTGCTACTGTGGGATACTCCTCAACACCACTGATAGGGGACAGTCCGTGCCGATGTCTGCGGGCATCAACCCCAACAGAGCAGACGACTACGCACATCTGTTCTGTTACCAACAGTCATCAGATCGGCAGCGTAATCCTATCTGGCCGAATTTGTTGCTGTTGGGGCTGACTGCTCTAGTGATTGTTCTTTTGCTGCAGCCCTAGTCCGGTTTACTCTTTGCTTCCAGGGTCTCTAAGCGGCTTTTGAGATCCTGGTTGGTCTTTTTCAGGGCGTCAAACTCTTTTTGTAGCTCGGTTAGGGCTTTGTCGGAGCCAATGTTTTTTCTGACTCGCTGTAGGGCTTCTTCGGCGCGTCGTTTGACGCGACCATCAAGACTGTGATCAACCAGATTTTTGAGGATCGCTAACGCTCCCCGGTCTTCCATTTGGCCCAGTGCAGAGACGGTAGAGACCTGGGTGAGGAAGAAGGTCTCCCTCGACAGAGCTTCGAGCCGTTCGAGAATGCGCTGTATGCTAGCTTTTGACTGGCTTTTAGCGATGGTTCCCAGTGCTCGGATGGCGGCTAGACGCAACGCTTGGGGAATGCCCAACTCAGTGTAGGGCAGCAGAATATCTAGAGCGGCCTCGGCGGTTTTGAACTGGCTAAGACCTGCGATCGCACCCCCACGCACCACCTCGTTCCAGCCTGCCCGCTCCTGCAGCACTTTCTCTAGCAGCTTCAGCGTCTTTTTCTCTTTATCTTTACCGTTACCTAGCGTGCTGCTGCCCACCTTGCCCAGAGAGCGGATCGCAGCGGCCTCGACGTAGTAGCTTTCGTCTCCTTTCTCTGCAACTGTTTTCAGCGCTTTGTAACTCTCAGCTGTCTTGACCTTGCTCAGGGTCTCTACGACGGACCGCCGCACCTTAGGGTCGCTATCTTGGAGACCGTCCAACAGGGCGGCCACGGCCTGATCAAGCTGAATGGCACCGAGCTGTTCGGCCACCTCCGCCCGTACTCCCCAGAAGGGCTCAGTCTTTAGGGCATTGTGTAGAGCCTCAACGGCTTCCAGGTTGCCTTTCTTGGCAATCGCCGCTGCCGCGTAGATCCGAGAAATGGGATTGGGATCGTGGGCTAGCTGGGCTTTGAGTTCTTTGAGCGGGTAGGTCAACTCGACCGTTTTGAGGGTGTGGTTACCCACATCAAAGCTGATAAAGTCCGGCTTCTGCTCTAGCGGAAAATACAGCGCCTGCTGCCGCTCGTGAATTCTCACCGTAAACGTTTTTATAGAAGCTTCGGGATGGTTCGTTGGGGCAGAATCTTCTGACTCGTTTAAGTATCCAAATCCAATGGGGATCTTCAAATCGAATAGCCCCTCCTGTACCTGTGACTTGCCGTCTGAAACCTGGGTCTGCGTTACGGTGATTTTCGCCAGATGGCTATCTGCGTCCCAGCTATAGCCCAGCTTATAGTCGGGATGACCACCGCGATACACATACTGGTCAAACAGATAGTGCAGGTTACGCCCGGTTGCCTTGTCGATGGCCCGTAGCACGTCGATGGTTTCGACGGTGCGATGGGCATGGTCGGTCAAAAAGGTTTGCAGCGTGCGGGTAAACAACTCATCGCCCAGCGCTGCCCGAATCATGTGATAGACGCAGGAGCCTTTTTCGTAAATGTGGCGATCGTACAGCTCGATCGGTTCTCTATAAATGTGCGTCACCAGCGGGCGGCGGTAGCGGCTGGCGTCTTCTGACAGATACTGGCGAGCGTTGCCCAGATGGTAGTAGGCTGCCTCATCCGGGCCGTAGGCATGCTCCATCCACAGCACTTCGGAGTAGGTGGCCATGCCCTCTTTTACCCAGGCGTGGGACCAGTGGTTAATCACCGCTAGATCGCCAAACCACTGGTGGGCCAGCTCGTGAGCGACCAGCACTTCTGAGTTGATGTTGTCGATGGCGGCCCGCTCGTCCAGCAGGCAGCGATCCGTCAGCAGGGTGGTGGTGGTATTCTCCATGCCGCCAAAGATGAAGTCTACCGGGCAGACTTGGTCATAGTTTGAGAACGGATAGTCTACGCCGAATCGCTGGCTAAACACTTCCATCATCTCGGGGGTACGGCCCATGGTGCGCTGTCCCTGGTCCTTGCGGCCCTGCTGGGTGTAGTAGGTGACGGTGCGATCGCGCCATTTATCCTCAATCACATCAAATTCACCCACCACCAGCGTCATCAGGTAGCTGGGGTGCACCTTATCCAGCTTCCAGTGATAGGTTTTGCTTTTACCGCTGGCCTTGCTCCCTACTAGGGTGCCATTGGAGATGACCATGTAGGGCTTGGGTACCTTGACCTTGACTTCAGAGGTGGCTAGCTGACCGGGGTAGTCAAAGCAGGGAAACCAATAGCGTGAATCTTCGTCCTCGCCCTGGGTCCACACCTGGTAGGGCTTGTCGGGGTAATGTTCATCGGGCTGAATGAAGTAAATGCCGCGCTGGGGTTTGTCGACCCGATAGGCAATATCCAGGGTAATGGGCTGGCCCGCCACTAACGGCTGGGCTAGCGCGACCGCTAGCTGCTCACCATCGTAGTCGTAGGGCTGATCGGTGTCGTCAATGCTAACCCTGCCAATTTTCAATGCCACCGCATCCAGCGTCAGGTTATCGACGCCCGTCCTAATGGGGGTGATGCGAATGCTGCAGGTGCCGCTGTAGCGCTGGTTCTTAATGTCCAGATCCAGATCGAGGGCAATGTGTTCTACCTGGCCGGGCCTATCTGGGTTGTAGTGAGGGTAGGCACCCGGCAGCTCGAATGGTTTGTGGCCGTTTCCCTCATCTTGGTGGCACTCGCCCCTTTCAAGACCGTTAAACCGGAGACCGTAGTCGCTGTGGTAGAGGTTCGGCATATCTTCTGTTGATCCTTATCTAAGACGATTGGCGCAGTGGTTTGCGCTGGAAACGATAGACGAATTCAATCAGGTTAACGTTTTCATCCACATTCAGCGTCGGGATGTTTGGGATAATCAATTTACTGTAATTTTTGCTTCCGATTTTTGGGTCTATGAACGCTGTCGCCTTTAATCCCATTAATGGTCTCGTCAACGGCATTCTGGCGGTGAAGCCGCTGGCTAACTTTGCTAAGCACCGTGCCCGCACGATGATGATCAATCGAGCCGAGTCCATTGGCGTTCACTGGCGCGATGAGGTGGCGCAGCTGCAGGCGCGGGGCCTTGAGGGTGGCCTGAATCCGATTTGGGATGAGGAACTGCAGCAGGTGACCGACCCGGACCTGACCTATCCCGACTACTACCTCACCAGCTTTCACGCCTACGACGAGGGTAATCTGGGCTGGCAGCCTGCTATGGAGGTGGGTGTGGCGGCCCGCGCCGTTCATGCGCGGCTGTGGCCGGAGGGCGACAATCGCGGCGACCTGCGGCTGCGGCAGAGCTATCAAGATGTCTTGGCAGAGGTCCTGCCTGCCACACCTGAACGCATTGTGGACCTGGGCTGCAGTACGGGGCTGAGTACGCTGGCGTTGCGATCGCACTTTCCCAATGCAGACATCACTGGCGTGGACCTCTCTCCCTACTTCCTAACTGTGGCCCAGCATCAAGCCCCCGAATCGGCCAACCCCATTCACTGGCGGCACGCGGCAGCAGAGGCGACGGGGCTGCCCGATCATTCAGTCGATTTTGTTTCGATCTGCCTAGTCTTCCATGAGCTGCCCGCGCAGGCAGCTCGGGACGTGTTGAAAGAAGCTAGGCGTTTGTTGCAGCCCGGCGGTCACCTTGGCTTGATGGACATGAATCCAAAATCGGAGGTATACGCCCAAATGCCGCCCTATATACTGACGCTGCTGAAGAGTACTGAACCGTATTTAGACCAGTATTTTTCACTGGATTTAGAGCAAGCCATGGTCGATGTAGGGTTTGATCAACCGGCCATGTATTCTAACAGTGTTAGACATCGTACGCTGGTAGCGGCTACGCGTTAGTTTCTCGCGAGCTATGGACGTAGCATCTTAGAAACGGCTTGTAACTTTTGGATACGTCGCTGCAAAGCCTGACTCATCGATGAGCGACGTTCCTGCCACGATCGATGACGCTGATCTTCGTATGTCTGAATATCAAAGCACCGGTCAGACGATAAGGTAAGCGATACCATTCGCGCGATTTGGGCAAAGCTGGTTGTTCTGGAGTAGATCAGGCGATCGCACCGAGACAGTAGGACAATATCGATCAGTGATTCCACCGCATGTTGGGCCAAGCTGGGGCAGTTTTGATTACCGTGTGCTTTAGATCCATCCTCCGGTAACCACTTTTCCGTTACCACAATCTTTTGTGGATACTCCGCTAGAAATTGCTGCTCAACAGCACGATTATCGGTGGCCAGAAAAAAGATGGCATTAGGATATTTTTCCAAGTGTTCCTTAAATGCCCGTCGATAGCGTGAGAGGCTGATTGGCTTGTCCGTATGTCTGACGTGAAAGCCAATAACCGGCTGCTTTGTGAAGTGAGCGGATATAAAGTCAGTGACATACCGGTTTATGGCTGGAGCCAGCTTTAGGTGGGTAGTGAACACCTCAGCAAAAATTGCTTCATTGGCAGCTCGCTTCAAATGCGCCAAATCTCTGGTTAAATATCGCTTGAGTTGGCTGATTTCCTCGACGTAAGAACAATAGATTAAACAGTCCTGTGGATAAGTCAGTTTGCCTATATTAATTGAGTACTTCATAAACATTCTCTGCCCCGTTTGGCGAATGCTTGGGGCTTCCTTGGCTAAGAAATCAGGCAGGTTGAGATTCAGCCTGTTCTGCCAAATTTTAGGTGCAACAGAATCTGCTCTATCAAATGGGGCGGCGGTTGGAATGTTTTGGATTTGAAACAAAGCGTCGAAAACGTTACTGCCGTCAGAGGAGTAAAACCCATCCCGCCAATCGACCACTAGTGTTCTGCCGCTTAGTTTTGCATATAAGATTGCAGTGACCAGAGCTGAAATACGATTGCCTAGGCCTGCGTAACCCTTGAGGACAATGTACTTTTTAGACATAGGACGGATTAGGTGTAGATAGGTTTAGACGTAGATATATGGTTCTCCAAGATATATTGTTCTCCAACTCGCGGTAAAGCTTCTGCCAGACTTGGCTAAAACCATTTACCTTTTGCATTTGTGTGGATAGCGATCCTCAGGTCCAGTCAAGCCCACCCAATCAAACCAACCGGCGTTATTTTCCGTTAAACGATATCAATCCCTGGCCTGTGGCAGCTGTAAACCTTCTTCGCGCAGGTATGCTGGCCAATTTATGAGCCATTTGGCCTATTATGCCCGGGCTGCTGTGTGAATGCCTAAGCCTGTGATTCAATACTTCGCTCGTTTTTCGAGCTAATTCGATAGAAATCAGGAGCGTTTTGTTTGGTTGAGTCGTTTAGATGCTGGTGGAATGGCGCGATTGAGGAGGAATTATGCTTAATTTCTTCGGTCGAATTGCCTTTCTTCCTGTACGGTGCATCTGCATTTACCACGCTGCGGGTGTACAGTGGGTCGTTGGATCACGCGCTGACAAAGTGGGAGATGCATTGCGATCGCATCTCCCAATCCCTTCGTACCTTCGACTGGCCCCAGCCTGACTGGGCAAGCATTCGCCAAGGTTGCGAACAGCTCAAGCAGACATATCCCATCCTGCGCATCACCGTATTCCCAGACGGACGGGAGCTGATCACAGGTCGCACCCTGCCAGCCAACCTATCGCAGCAGCAAACCCAGGGCGTTACCCTCTGGCGCTCGGACAATCCTCTACACCGCCGCAGCCAGCCCCAGCACAAAACCGGCAACTACCTCGGCTGCTGGTTAGCGATACAGCAAGCCCAGAAGCACTCAGCCCGCGATGCCATCTTGACGAACGAAAACGGCGATTGGCTCGAAACCAGTACCGGCAATCTCTGGGGCTACAAAGACGGTCACTGGTGGACGCCGCCCCTGACGACGGGCATTTTGCCCGGCATTCAACGGGCCTGGTTCATCCAAAAGCTACGGGCGCTGGGGCATCCCGTGATCGAACGCCCCTGGACGCTTGATCTGCCCCCCCAGTTCGAGGCGCTGGCCTACACGAATTGCGTCATCGAATGCCTACCGGCGCACACAGTTCTAATGGGGAAGACTAAACTAAAGTACGACCTCAATCACCCCGCTGTAGGGATGTTGCGCGGGCTGCTGGCAACCGCCTACCTGGAATCCTGAAATGCGTTAACATAATTTAACGACTTTAATATTCCAGAGCGAAACCCAGTCAAGCCATCATTGCTCTAAGCAATGGGCCTAGGGTCTACTCGCTCTTATCTGATTAGGAGGCCAACTCCCGGTGAACAAGCGCTGGAGAAACGCAGGACTTTACGTATTACTGGTTGTCGTAGTGATCGCGCTCGCAACCGTCTTTTTTGAGAGCCCAGGTCAAGAGATTGAATCCTGGCGCTACAGCCGCTTCGTTGACGAAGCCCAGGCAGGCCGCATTGAGAAGGTCTACATCAGCTCGGACCGAACCCAGGCTGAATTCCCCGATCCTAGCGGCAGCGGCGCACGGGTCAGGGTCAACCTACCCAGCGACCCTGGCCTAGTCGATATCCTCACGTCTAATAATGTCGATATCGATGTCAAGCGTCCGTCCGACGACAGCGGTCGTTGGATTCAGCTCTTCAGCACGCTATTGATTCCAGTGCTGCTGCTGGTCGTTCTATTCTTTGTCCTGCGCCGCGCTCAGAGTGGCCCTGGCAATCAGGCCATGAACTTTGGCAAGTCGAAGGCCCGCGTACAGATGGAGCCCCAGACCCAGGTGACCTTTGGTGACGTCGCTGGGATTGACCAGGCCAAGCTGGAGCTGACCGAGGTGGTTGACTTCCTCAAAAATGCCGATCGCTTCACTGCCGTTGGTGCCAAGATTCCCAAGGGTGTCCTGCTAGTGGGCCCTCCGGGTACGGGCAAAACGCTTCTGGCTAAGGCCGTTGCAGGCGAGGCAGGCGTGCCTTTCTTCAGTATCTCCGGTTCTGAATTCGTTGAAATGTTCGTTGGTGTGGGTGCCTCCCGCGTCCGTGACCTGTTTGAGCAGGCCAAGCAGAATGCGCCCTGTATCGTATTTATCGACGAGATTGACGCGGTCGGTCGCCAGCGGGGC
This sequence comes from Cyanobacteria bacterium J06648_16, assembly GCA_039817185.1. Classification (GTDB taxonomy): domain Bacteria; phylum Cyanobacteriota; class Cyanobacteriia; order Phormidesmidales; family Phormidesmidaceae; genus CAWUKV01. Next base: position 35,024 of record JBCBWI010000025.1, read on the forward strand.
GCAGGCCTCGGTGGCGGTAACGATGAGCGTGAGCAGACCCTGAACCAGCTGTTGACCGAGATGGATGGTTTTGAGGGCAATACCGGCATCATCATCATCGCGGCGACCAACCGCCCCGACGTATTGGACGCTGCGCTACTACGCCCCGGTCGTTTTGACCGTCAGGTGGTCGTAGACCGCCCCGACTACGCGGGTCGTCTGGAAATCCTTAAGGTCCACTCTCGTGGTAAGACCTTTGGCAAGGATGTTGACCTAGAGAAGATTGCTCGACGCAGCCCTGGCTTCACGGGCGCTGATCTGTCGAACCTGCTGAATGAAGCAGCAATTTTGGCTGCCCGTCGCAGCCTAACCGAAATCTCGATGGACGAGGTCAACGATGCCATTGACCGTGTCTTGGCCGGTCCTGAGAAGAAGGACCGTGTGATGAGCGAGCGGCGTAAGGCTCTGGTGGCCTACCACGAGGCCGGTCACGCCCTGGTCGGTGCGCTGATGCCGGAGTACGACCCTGTTCAGAAAATCAGCATCATTCCGCGTGGTCGGGCCGGTGGTCTGACCTGGTTTACCCCCAGCGAAGAGCGTCTGGAGTCGGGGCTATATTCCCGCTCTTACCTGCAGAATCAGATGGCCGTTGCCCTGGGTGGCCGCATTGCTGAAGAAATCATCTACGGTGATGAGGAAGTTACCACGGGTGCTTCTGGCGACCTGCAGCAGGTGGCCCGCGTGGCCCGGCAGATGGTGACCCGCTTTGGCATGAGCGATCGCCTGGGTCCGGTGGCTCTGGGCCGCCAGCAGGGCAACCCCTTCCTGGGTCGCGATATCGCCAGCGAGCGCGACTTCTCTGAAGAGACGGCTTCTGCTATCGACGAAGAGGTCCGCAGCCTGGTAGATGAGGCTTACGCCCGTGCCAAGCAGGTACTGGTCGAGAACCGCAAGGTACTGGACCAGCTAGCCGACATGCTGGTTGAGAAGGAAACCGTTGACGCCGAAGAGCTGGCTCAGCTGCTCATGAGCAACGACGTGAAGATGGCCAGCATTGCCTGACCCAACCGGCACCCGTAGGTTGGGTTCAAAATAAAGTCCTGAAAGGCCGAGGTTGCTCTCGGCCTTTTTGTCGTTTTACGAAGGTAAAGGACTAGGAAGATATGGATAGATCGACAATGTGGTGACTTCTCGGGTAGAACCTGCGCTCATGCCCATCACCCTCACCGTCACCAAACCCCAGCTTACTTACGACACCTGGGTTAGCATCCTGCAGCGGCATCGCATCATCGCCGTTATTCGCGCTGACTCGATCGCTCAGGGGCTGCACATGGCCCATGCCGCTGCCCAGGGCGGTATCCGCCTGATCGAAATCACCTGGAACAGTGCTGAGCCGATTACCCTACTCCGCACCGTGCAGCAGGCGCTGCCCCACTGTTGGGTCGGTGTCGGTACGGTGCTATCGGTCGCAGCACTGGAGATGGCAATTGCAGCGGGTGCTGAGTTTTGCTTCAGCCCCCACCTGTCGGTGCCCATGATTGAACGGGCCAGGGTTGCCGAAGTCCCGATGACTCCAGGCGTGATGACGCCCACCGAGATAGTGACGGCCTGGCAGGCAGGGGCGGCGAGTGTAAAGGTGTTTCCCATCAATACGCTAGGTGGGGCCGGGTATATTCGAGCGCTGCAGGGGCCGCTTGGTCACATCCCGCTGGTGCCAACGGGCGGGGTCAGTGAGGCGTCGGTTAAGGGATTACTGGCAGCTGGAGCAACGGCGGTGGGGCTGTCGAGTGGGCTGTTTGTAAAGCAAGAAGTGGATGAACAAAACTGGGCGGCGATGGGTCAGCGAGCGCAGCGGTTGGTGACCGCCTGTGCGTAGCCCAGCAGATAAGGCCGTTTGTGAAAGGGCCGTTTGTGAAGATACGAGCAAGAATCTACGCTCTCAGCCCCCTCTCATTTAGGGCTCAGGAAAGATTCGGTCAAGTTTTCGTAAGGTCTGAAACGAGCCATCCGTGATTTCACTGTTCGTTTCAAATCACTTGTCTTGACCGATCCTATGAACATGCATTTGTTGAAATCTAGTCTGGTGGCAAAATTCGCTGTGGCAGCGCCGCTAGCATTGGCCACCGTTGCCGCCGTCTCTACCGATGCGCTGGCTGTAACCCTAAAAGTCACGATTGAAAGCCTCGCCCCGATCGAAGGAACCTTCCTCACGCCTACGTGGGTCGGCTTCCACGACGGCACCTTCGACCTCTACGACCGCGATGTTTCTTTGGATGGCTTTGGCGGTATGGAAGAACTGGTTGAGGACGGCGACAATGGTCCGCTGTCCGCTCGGTTTGCATCCGAGCAGGCTAGCGGTGTAGATGGCACTATCTTTGGCTCTGATATTCCGCCGATCGCGCCGGGCGATGTGACCAGCGCCCTGTTTAAGGTAGACCCCAGCAACCAGTACTTTAGCTACGCGGCGATGGTGCTGCCCAGCAACGATGCCTTTATCGCTAACGGTAACCCGCTGGCGTTCGAGATTTTTGACGACATGGGTAACTTTGTCGGCACTGACTTCATCGTGGCTGGCTCTCAGGTGCTGGACGGCGGTACTGAGGTCAACGATGAGGCTGAGTTCAGCACGGCCTTTTTGGGTCAGACCGTCCCCAACTCCGGCACCCCTGAGGGTGGCGTTGTGACCGAGCATCCTGGCTTTATCGACGGTGGCCGCATTCTGGCCGCGTTCCCGAATGGGGACTTTACAGCTGATGGATACCAGGTGGCGCGGATCACTGTAGAGAAGGTGCCTGAACCGGCAACGGTGATGGGGCTGCTGGCGCTGGGCGGTAGCATGCTGGCGATGGGGCGTCGGCGGAAGGTGGGGGCGTAGGCTCGCCCTCACCTCAAAGCCCCTCCCAGGGAGAGGGGCTTTGATTCTTGGCCATTATTCTGGCTAGAGTCCGGCTCCCCTTCTCCCCGCGGGGAGAAGGGGCTGGGGGATGAGGGCTCCGACGGCTAGCTAAACGCCAGTCACCGTCACCTCCACCTTCCTCACAGGCCGTTTGCGCTCGCTTTTGCGCACACCACCGGCTTGTTTGTACTCCAGGCTGTCGAGTCCGAATTGGACGGCGACGGCTTTGAGCATTTGGGTGGAGGTGTCGCTGAGGGTGGTTTCAGCGATTTTAATCTCACCGCGCATGCGGTCGAGCACGGACAGCAGGCTGTTGTACTCGGTGATTTTGTTGCTGAGCTGGTCAATCTGTTTTTGGTAGTTGACAACGGTCAGGCTGGGGCCAAAGTCGAGCTGGGGCTCGATGGCCTTGATTCGACTGATGCGGACGCGTGCCTCTTTGTAGGCGCGTGAGCTGATCTTTTTGAGTGGCATGGGTTTTCTCCGTTTGCTCCTTGTGTTTGTGCCGAATAGGCACGGGGTTGATAGGTTTAGAGTTCCAATGTACAGACGGTAGCGATCGGGGTTTGCACGGAAATTTTGGGCAAGGCAAAAAAACAGTGTTTTCACGCTGGCGCTGACTGAAACAGGGTTTGGGCAAAAGGCAGCGCTGGTCGGGCATGGGGCCACACTGTATGCAATAGCTGGAGAACTGCATACAGTGCCGGGGGGGGATCGGATCGCCGGTTGCGTTTTTGTGTAGATTTGTGCGGGGATGGCTGCACAAATTACTGATGTACGCCGATACATCCTGTCCGTTTGTAAAACTTATTCTTGTATCTGTGACGCCTTTTGGAGAGCAAGCCTTTCGTGCATTACCGAGACCGCAGGCGGAATTAAAAATATAGCCAGAACCACGGCTCAGGTCTGCTTAAAAAATCAAGCCCACAGTGCGGTAGTTTGCCGCAGGCTCAAAAAATCGCCATTGCCCAAAATCAGATGGTCCAAGATCGGGATATCCAGCACCGTCGCCCCTTCCAGTAAGCGCCGGGTCAGATCCAAGTCCTCTGAGCTCGGCTCCAGTGAGCCGCTCGGATGGTTGTGGGCCACAATTGCCCGCGTCGCCCCCTGCCGCAAAATTGCCTGAAAAATCTCTCTTGGATGGGCCAGGGTTTCCGTCGCCGTGCCTACGGAGACCACCTGCGTTCCCAGCAGCCGATGCTTCACATCCAGCAGCACTACCGCAAACCGTTCCTGGGTTTGCCACATCAGGTCCTGGCTCAGGGCCGCCGCCGCAATGCTCGGGTCGTCCACAATCGTCAGCTCACTGGGGCGCGTCTGCAGTACCCGCTTGCCCAGCTCAATCGCCGCTATAATCGTCGCTGCCTTCGCCTCGCCAATTCCCGGCAGCTGCATCAGCTCAGCCGGGGAGATATTTCGCAATACCTCCAGGGACTGTCGCCCGCTCTGGCTGAGCTCGTTGAGAATGTGCTGCCCCAGATTCACTGCCGATAGCTTGGTCCCCCCGCTGAGCCCGGTCCCGAGCAAAATCGCCAGCAGCTCTGCCGCCGATAGCGTCTTGGCCCCGTAGGTCAGCAGCCGCTCGCGGGGGCGCTGGTCTTTGGGCATGTCTTTGACCCGCAGGTTGTAGCGGGCGGGTGGGTCCTGAACGAGCTCGGGGGCCGGGGGTGGGTCGAGGAGTTGCGGCATGAATAGAGGGAAGGACCGGTTACAAAGATTGAGATCGCACCGCAGCCGCGATATGTGACGACAGCGAATGCTATACCTACTCTCTAGTGAGCCCAAATATTGGTATGGATGCATGTTGGACCCCACCCCCGAAGCCATTTTGACTGTTCGTCAGCGGCTGGCTCAGTTCAGCCGCCTAGAAGTTCCGCCAGCGCTCGACCCGGCACAGCAGCAGTCGCTCCGGGAAGATCTGCTCTGGTTTAGTGACCTGGCCGAGTACGAAACCCTGGGCATCTGTGCCAGCAGTCTGGCACAGGCAAAGGCCGCGACAGAGGCCTATGTCGCCCAGCTTAGCCGGTCGATTCAGCTTGATCTGCCGCCCCGAGACGGGGCTGTGTACATCAAATTCAATACCCTCAAAGGGGCCTGGTACCTGGATGATTACGTCGGTCCCTCGCGCGGGGTGCTGGTGTCGTTTCACACCTCGGAACCCGAGCTAGACAAGGTTAACGGCACCTATGGTCCTTTTCCGCTGGATTTGTTTGGTTAGGTGGAGGTTGTCGCCTCTCTTGTCCCTTGGCCTTTTGGGGGGCTCAGGTCGTTACCAGCCCATGCTCCAGCGCAAACCGCACCAGCTCCGTGCGGCTGCTAGTACCCGTTTTACCAAACAGTCGGCTGACGTACTTTTCGACGTTGCGCACCGTTGTTCCTAAACGACTGGCAATCTCCTTATTCATCAGCCCTTCCGCCACCAGGTTCAGCACATCCTGCTCGCGTGGGGTCAGGTCAATGCGGATAGGCGACTGCTTCTGGGGAATCGTACCGCGCTGGGTCAGCAGGGCCTTGATTTCTTCAATTTGACGGGCCATGGCGGCAATGTCAGGCAGATCGTCACCGGAGGGGGTGCGGGCAGCCTGTCGCTCGATTAGGTTGCCAACGATAGCGACTAGCTCCTCGGGGTCAAAGGGCTTGGGCAGGTAAGCATCGCAGCCTGCATCGTAGCCCTGAATGCGATCGCTCTTCATCCCTCGGGCGGTCAAAAACAGCACCGGCAGCGCCTTGTAGCGGACGTCACCACGCACCTGCTTGAGAAATTCGTACCCGTTCACCTGGGGCATCATGATGTCAGAAATCAACACGTCCGGCGTCCGCTGCTGCAGCAACTCCCAGCCCTCAGCAGCGTTGCTGGCAACCTGCACGTCAAAGCCGCTGTCTTCTAGATAGGCCTGCACAGCATCGCGCAAGCCAGGTTCGTCGTCGACTAAAAGCACCTTACCCGTCGTGTCTGCCATTGCTAGTCTGCTGATTCATCGCCCCCAATTGTAGTGCGGAATGGCCCGTGGGGCCGCTACCAGCTAAATCTCAGCGGTAGATGGGAAAAAAAGTGGGTTTGCTGGCCTTGGGTTTCGTGGTCGAAGCCGAGGGTGACTTCGTACCGATCGCCCGGTTCTAACGTAATGAGCTGGGTTGCGATCAGGGCCTGCAGTGCGGCTGACGGCGCGTTGAACGACGGGCTGGTAAAGGCGATCCGAGTCACTTCCTGCAGCGAGGGCCGGTGGTCCAGAGGCTGCTGCTTTTCCGGCGGGTTCTGGTCCGGGCGATGACCAAACGCCAGAAAAAACAGCATGGGCTCAGCCAGCTTAGCGATGTTGTCCCCGACCTGAATGCTGAGGGGGGGGGGAGGTAGGGTGGATGATAGTCCCAAGTCGGGAAAGCCGGGGTCTGGCGGTTGGCCGATGGGCGCAGGCAAAGGCCAAAGGGGCAGTGGGTATGGCGCTGCAGCCAACGGTCGGCTAGGTGGATAGGTTGTGTTCGCGCTTCCTCCACATCGTGCACCCACAGCAGCTCTAGCATGAAATTGCGAAAGAAGAATCTGCGGTTGGCGCTACCCTGACCGGGGTGGGTGTTGGGCGTCCCTTCTACCAGGCCAAACTGTCGCAGCGTTTCTGCTGCAGGCGCATCTATCGCTGTACAGATGAATAGGTGATCCAGCTCCATATCAGCCCCTAGCTGTTACCGGGTTTGAAAGATATTCTGCACCATTTTCTTGTCGGTTCTGTCGGCGGCTCTGTCTAATTCGATGACTTCTGCCTCGGAGAGAGACCACCCTAACGCGCCAATGTTTTGCTGGGCCTGCTCGACGGTTTTTGCCCCAGGAATGGGGATCGCGCCTTTACAGATGCACCAGTTAAGCGCGACCTGGGCCATGGTTTTGTCTCGCGCTTGGGCAATCTCTTTAAGGCAGTCTATCAGGACCTGAATGCCCGGTAACAGTTGTCGAAAAAGAATGCCGCGAATGCCGCTGGGGAGATTCTCTTTAGGCCGATACTTGCCGGTCAGCGCACCTAGCCCAAGCGGGCTATAGGCGATCAGGCGAATGCCCAAATCATCGCAGATTTCTTTGAGATTTAAAGTTGTTACGGGGTAAGTGGAGAGTAAGGAATACTGTACCTGTAGCGTGACGATTGGCACGCCGCGAGAAGAGAAATTTTTATGCACTTGCTGTAGCCGTTTGGGGCCGTAGTTAGATAGACCGATGCCCTTTACTTGGCCCTGCTCATAGAGACGGGCCAGCCCGTCCAACAGTGCACCTTCCTGCCAGGGCGCGTAGTTTGCCGTGGGCCAGTGCATCTGGGCCAGATCCACCCGGCCCATGCGGGCAATCGACGCCTGACCCGCTTTGACCATCATGCCTGCCGTCAGTCGCCAGGGGTAGGCGGCCAGCTTGGTCGCCAGACAGATGTTTTCTCGATTGGGGCCGGTGTAGGCTTGGGAGAACTGGCCCAGCAGGCGTTCGCTCTGGCCGTTGAGCTTACCCGTACCGTAGGAATCACCTGTGTCAAATAGCGTAACCCCGTTGGCGACACAGGTATTGAAGACCTGCTGCAGACCCGCATCCATACTGGGGTCGTAGTTCCATAGCAGGCGGTTGCCCCAGGCCCAGGTGCCACACCCCATTTGGGGCAGCGTGAGGGTTGGCTCGGTCATAGGGCAACCTTTCTAGTCCGGCAAAATGCCCTGTTATTCTATCGGCTCTGGCCCCGATCTAACACGGCTAAAAGGTACTCGCTCAGGTACTGCGATCGCACCCTTCCACTGGCTACGCTGCAAAGGCAGGCTGCGGAGTACGGAGATCGGCGATGACGCTACTGGCAAAATTTTTGCGGCTGTTGGAATGGGTCGAAGCCGGACAAACCGAGATCGAATCGGTGCGCGTTCGTCTGAGGCAGGATCCCGTTAGTCAGGCGTTCCTGACAGCCGCAGCGCTGTACGGGTTCAGTCTCGGACTGGGATACTCGACGCCAGTGGCTGCGGTCGTTGCCAGTTTAGGGATGCTCGCGGTTTACTAAGAATGAGGCCATTTTCATCTCATCCTTCTCAATTCGCTGCTATGCCTTCTTTTACCGCTGCCTTGATTGGACTGTCGCTTTCAGGGCTGCTGCTGACCGCCTGCTCGGCCAAAACTCAACCCATTGCCGACCCTATCCAGGCTTCGGAACCGCCATTGACTGCCGTAGACCCGTCGGCGGCCCAAGCGGGTCTTACCCAGGCAGAGATTTTAGACCAGCTGGTAATGGCACGGGTGGTCTACTTAGCTGAGGTGCATACCAGTGAGGCCGACCATGCGGCGCAGTTAGAAATTATTCGGGCGCTGCATGAACGGAGTGGGGATGTTGCGGAACGCGGAGCGCCGCCCTTGGCTATCGCCATGGAGATGTTTCAGCGCCCGTTTCAACCCGTGCTCGATGCTTACCTGGCTGGAGAGATTACCGAAGACGAGCTCGTTGCCCAGAGCGAATATGAGACCCGCTGGGGCTTTCCGTGGGAGTTGTACGCGCCAATCGTTCGGTATGCCCAAGCCAACCAGCTGCCGCTGATCGCCCTCAACACGCCTGCAGAAGTGACCCGCAAGGTGTCGAGAAATGGATTGGCCAGCCTGTCTGGCGATGATTTGACCTACATTCCGCCCATTTCGGAGATCGATACCAAAAACGTGGACTATCAGGCCTTTTTTGCCGAAATTACTGGTTTCAACGATAGCGATAGCCCCCACGGCAGCGCCCATGGCGGCTTCGACTTTGATAACTTTTTTTCCGCCCAGGTGCTGTGGGATGAAACCATGGCAGCGGGTACCGCCGAGTTTGCTGAGGCCAATCCCGAAACCCAGGTGATTGTGCTGGCTGGGCAGGGCCACATTGCCTTCGACTACGGCATTCCTGACCGGGTTCAGCGGCGGCTTGGTGACGACCTGGTTGACTACAGCGTCATCCTTACGCCCGCTGAGGATATTGCCACGCTAGGCACTGGCCCCATCGGCGATTTCGTCTGGCCAGAGGAGTGAGCCGGTAGACGGGCCGCAGCTACTTCGAACTGCTGGACTCATCCTCCAGGTTACAGTCGGTCTCCTGGTTGATCGAGTTGATGTAGCCTTCATGATTAGTGGATCCATCCGGCAGGGTGACAAAGGCCATGTCGGCCCCCGAAAAGTCGGTGCCCTCTGTATCGGCGTTGTACAGGTCGGCGTAGCGCATGTAGGCATCGCTGAAGTCAGCAGACTGCATATTGGTCGCCCGCAAGATTGTGCCGTACAGGCTGGCCGAATGAAACGTCGACTGCTTCAGGTTGGCCGCACACAGATTGGCATCTCGCAGCTCGGCGTTGGTGAGATTAGCCCGCTCCAGGGTGCTGTACTCCAGCGTGCCCTGCAGCAGTTTGGCCTCCCTAAAGTTGGCCTCCACCAGGCTGGCCGCTTCCAGATCGGCTCCCCGCAGGTTAGCCCCCTCAAAGTTGACCCGGTCTAGCTGAGCCTCTCGAAAGACGGCATTGATCAGCAACGAGCCGCTGAAGTCTGCCCCGCGCAGGTCCGAACCAAAAAAGTTGGCCCGGCTTAGGTCTCGATCGCTAAAGTCTTCGCCGCGCAGGTCACAGCCGACACAGGTGAAGTTAGGATGCTGCGGGTCGGCAGTCGCATCCACCTCGGATTCCGCTGTCAGCGCCGCCAGCTCTGCATCTGATTCACGCGCCTCCGCTGTGGCAAAGCGGTAAACGAGCGGTGCGATCGCACCGGCTAAAATTAACAAACTCAGCAACAAATTGAGCTTCATACAAAGAGCTTCATGCAAAGGAGCAGTCAATGACAACTGCGACTCACCACGGAGGCTGTCCTGTCAATTTGGTAACATCTGGTATGACAATAAACGCTTTCCGTAATTATTTCTATCTGTGGGGTGGGGCTACTTTGAAGAAAATAAGTAGTCAGATAAAGTTTCGATTTAGAAAACGGATTTATTGATTCTGGCTCAGCAAAAATGCTGATATTTTCGTATAAATAGCTTAGGTTTAGGCATTGATTCCGGAATAAGGATGATAGATTTAGTATGCAGGTCGTCTGGTTTAATCCGTATTTGCCGGGTTATGGAAGTGGTTTGATCCGCCCCTTTATCGGTATCTTTTTTTACCAATTTGCCAAGCGGCCAGTTTTCTCTGTTTAGAGAGGGATAGCCAGGTAGCGATGATGTAGGGCTCAATTTCTACTCCTGCGTCAATGTTTTGATGTTTTGGGTGTGTTGGTATTCATAAGCTGAGCCTAAGTATGGCTTCCTTAGTCTGTTGACCGCCCGTGTAAACAGTCCCTGAATCATATGAGCCAGTCTCCGTTCAGAAGTATTTTTATCCCTTCGATATTGGCGGCTGGTGCGGTTTTTGCAGCGGTGACGCTCCCTCTCTCGCTCAATCGATCGATTCCTCGTTGGGTCGCTCTAGGCTCGCTACAGCGTCAGTCGATTCCCGTTCCCGAGCGATCTACAAAACCGGTTATTCGATACATTGGCCTTTCGATTGTGGTGAGTGTAGCCGCAGGCGTCGCCACAGCCGAGCTGCTGCGACGGTCGCAAAAGCGTCCTCCCAATCGGGCGGGGGCTTTGGCATTCGCCCCAGAGGACGCGCCCAAGCCAGTAGAGGACTTGCTCGTAACAACGGTCAATGGCCCGATGGCTGATGAACCCTCCTTCGAAGCGTTACTTGCTCACGCAGCCGAGGTTTCCAGAGAATTTACGGCCCAGAACATCGCTACCCGCCAAGAGGGTGTGCCTATTACTCAACCGTTTCAGCCCCATCCGGTTGGTTCCCTGGTTTCTGCAACTCCTAATGAGCCAACCAACCAGTTTGAGTATTTGTCTTTTCCCGACCAAGTATCGCCGGTACATGTCAGGCTCCCTGCACCGACCGGCCCTTTGCCTGCTAGTCCGGGGCCCCCTCTCGATGCAGTGACCTCAAAGGGCCAGGTTGCGTTCGCCATCGCCTACCGCCATAGTTTCTACTGTCTCGTTCGTTCGACGCCTCATTCAGCACTGGCCCAGCAGTGGGCCCAACAATTTTCGGACCAATCTATCGATTTCGTGCTGTCTCAGCAGGATGGGCTGTTTGCAATTTGGCAGCACCAGCCAGCCGCAGTTCCTGTCGGTGATAGTTCGCTGAATAATCTAACTGTTCTATCTCAACGCACAGTGATCAATTCACTCCCGCAGTCCCTAGCCTCCTGATTTGCGGCCCAGCCAATCTCTGAGCGCCGGCAATGGCCACCCCAACTCCTATGACTTCCCTTTCCTGTTCACCTCTACAGTCTCTGGCCGGACTCGATCTCACGCAGCGTTCGCTGATCGCCGTAGATTTTTGGGGTTACGACCTGACGGGGGCTGACCTAACCGGTGCTGATCTGAGTCGGGCTGTTCTCCGAGATGCGACGTTAAACCACGCTTGCCTGCAGTTCGCCCAGCTGGCGCGAGCCGATCTGCGCGGTGCCCAACTGCAGGCCGCAATGCTGCAGGGGGCCGATTTCAGGGGCGCCTATTACGATCTCAATACCCTTTTTCCTCAAGGGTTTGAGCCTCATTTGGCAGGGATGTACGCGCTCTGCCCTGAAAGTGACCTTTCAGGCGCTGACCTGCAACACATCGATCTAAGTGGCATTGACCTGACGGATAGCGATTTATCCGATGCCCGGTTAGAGGGCAGCAATTGTTTTGGCAGCTGGTTAGCGGGTGTCAATCTCACAAGAGCCAAGCTGAGTCAAACTAACTTAAGCTACGCTCATCTGAGCGCCGCTCGATTGGATCAGGCCGTTCTATGGGCGACCAATTTGAGCCATGCTGTGCTGACCAAAGTCTCTCTTTTCGATGCCCGTCTCGATAGCTGTCTTCTACACCAAGCTGACTTAGCGGGCGCTGTTTGTAATAGTGCAACGCTGTGGCCACCTGGGTTTGACTGGCAGGCAGCTGGTGTTTATCTCATCGGCCCGAATGCTTCTCTTTGGGGCGCAGACCTCAGCGAGCTGTGCTTGATGGGGGTCAATCTCAGCCACGCCAATTTGGTCGGTGCCAATCTGCAGGATACCGACCTTTGGGGCGCAGACCTCAGCGGCGCAGACCTGCGCGATGCAAATCTGCAATCTACTAACCTGACTGCGGCCAATTTAACAGGTGCGGACCTGACCGGAGCGGCTTTACCTGCAGCATCCTCCGCATCACTAGCCGAACGGGGTGCTATTTTTTAGGTCGGCTGACTCAATTTAGTACAAAAACTTTAGTACAAAAACTCATCTACGGTGGCCGGACGGTCTGACTGGCGTTCGTCGGGAAACTCTACCTGATAAGGCATGGGCGGTTCTTCAATCAACAGATAGCGGGTTCCCCACCCACCGTTATGAGGGGCGGGTCGCTCACTCGACTCCATGTCTGACGGCAGTGGCAGCGGCAGTGTCTTTTCCATGTGGAGATAGCGTTGTCCTTCGGCTGTCGTTCGCAGTAGCGCGCTCGATAGCTGTAGTCCCTGCTGTACCAAAATGCCTTCCAGGGTGGTGAGCTGGTCAATTGGCGTGAAGGTTGCCAGAAAAACAACGTCTTCTACGGGTTCTACCTGCAATGACAGTGCTGACTGATCTAGCTGCCAGGTCTCTTTCCAGCTACCATCCGTGGCCTGTTGCCAAAGGGCTAGATCCCCTTGCCACGTGCCCTCTTCTACCGTGACCACCTGATAATCCAAAACCGAGTAGGTTAGCTTGGGCGCAGCGTCAGTTTGCTGGTGCTCCAGTAACCGAACGGCTAGCAGGTTGAGTTCTGTGCTGTTCGGAAAGTTGGCCTCCCCGGTCAAACGATACTGACCGGGCTGGTCGCCCGGCTCAAGCTGAAAGTCTACCTGCGTTTCTGGTAATTCCCCTGGCAGTAGAGGAATGCCTCCCTTCTGGGTGCAGCTGGATAAGGCCAACAGCAACAGGCCCGTGGGTACTGGGTATCGACACCAGCGCCTGAATGACGATAACGCTTGGGACCATCGCGCTTTAGGTCGTAAGTTTTTGAGGAAGAAAGGCATCACAGACAAAATCGATGTTTGAAGGGAAAGATTGAGTTTGTCGATCGTGCTAGAGGTTGGGTGTTAGGGCCTTGGTGCTAGCACCTGATCTGGGCGCTTGAAGACCCCATCGTTGGCAGGTGTTTTTGCCCGATTTTGCTCGTTTGCCTGCAGTGGCTGATTTGAGCGTAACACCTCGTCCGCTATTTTCATGGGCCGATGCGGTCGGCGAGGGCAAAGTAATGTTTTTCCTGCGGTTGGGTGCCTAAGCTCAAGACACAGACCCTTCCTTCAGGTCTCGCACTAAAGACGATTTCGGCGTTTACGATTTCGGCGCTTACCATGACCGTTCAATCATGCTGTCATAGGCTACTGACTGAATTTTGGAGAGCGATAGGTTTGTTGCAATAGAGCTATGCCGATTTGACAACTTAGGCAAGCAATTTTTGCAAGATTGGTAGGTCGTGCCTGCTCTCCGAGGCAACAATGTATGAGAGAATAATCATAGGTCTTTTTATATACCGCTATCCGTACAACGGTTTGTTGCGATTGCAAGTTATTGAGTGCCTTGCAATCTACAGATAGGGATGCTCAGTATCCTGATCAGGGGGGCGACCCTATCGATACTGTTTGCTTAGCAGTTCGTCTATCCAAAAGCCTGACTCACTCTCCCATTAGAGCTTGCCCTCGTTGGCGTTTGCTCTTAGCATAACGACTCTTTTGTTTTTGTGTTCAGCCTAACAATTTCAGCTGTTTTCTCCAGGGTGTTTAGACTACCGCCATATGATTTTCTTTGTCAGGAGGCAGAAACGTCTCTGGCTGTTTCTGTGCGGCCTTTTCCTGAGCCTGTTGTTGGGTTTGGGAGTCCAGGCGCAAACCCCAACCGATCAGCCTACTCAAATTCAGGCACCTAATGCGGCGTCTGGCGGCGAGTCAGGTTCGTCAGGTGAGCGGCGTAACCGGGAGCCACTGAGCGCCTCAGAGACGAATCCGGCGTTAGATGCTGCCGCTGCTGTGCTGACTCAGACCAGTGAAAATCAGTACATTTTAGAATTTAACCGCAGTCCAATCGTGGGAAGTCGGCTGCGACTAGAGGGCATCTACAACGAGTCTCGTCTTCGCTTTTCCCGACCGCGAAACTGGGACTTAGATACGGTCAAAATTTTGCTGCGCTATCGCCACTCGGCTGCGCTGTATGCTACCCGTTCTAATCTCAATGTGTTAGTTAACGGTAGCAATGTAGGCAGTGTTCCCCTCAACAACAAGCAAGGCGAAACGGGCACGGTTATCTTTGACATTCCCACGCGGATTATTCAGGACTACAACGAGGTCATTATTGCCGGCCTGCAAAACAATTCGCCGACCTGTACCCAAGACCCCTTCGACCCATCGCTTTGGACCGAGATTCTGCCGGATTCCAAGCTGGTGTTCAACTATAGCCAGGCTCCCTTTTCGCTGGACTTCAACAGCTATCCCTATCCCCTGATTGATGTGCTGAGTCTGGAGCCCAACCGCCTAGACTATGTGGTGCCCGATACTCCTGAACCGGCCTGGTTGACGGCGGCAGCACAGCTTCAGGCGTCTGTGGGGCGGATAGCCGACTATCGTCCGCTAGCGATCAGGCAAATCACAACGAGTAGTGAGGCGCAGGCGGGCGACAAGATGGTGGTTGTGGGCACCCCAACCCAACAGCCTATATTGGCAGACTTGCCGCTGCCGCTCAAATTACGGAACGGTAAATTGCTCGATGCTCAGCAGCAGGTGATTGCCGAGGATACGGGGGTTTTAATGTGGACGGTTCTCGACGATCGGCAGGTGCCGGTGCTGGTGGCCACCGGCAATGGAGCCGCCGGTGTGGATAAGGCCGTGCGTTTTCTGGTGCAGTCCCAGGATCGTAAGATTGGGGCCGGTCAGGTGGTGCTGGTTGAAACACTGGAAGAGATTGAGCCTCCCGCCCTGCGTGATTGGCCTCGCTATCTGCCGCTGTCAGACGATTTTGAGCTAGGCGATTTAGCGGCCTTGAACGGTGAACCGCTCGAGGACGTTACCATTCGCGGGGCCCATGCCCCTCCTTTTGAGTTTGATTTTCGGGCGCTGCCGGACGATCAATTTGAGCCCGGTAACGTGATGACGCTGCGCTACACCTATGGCCCCCAGGTCAACCCCTTGACCTCTCTGGTCGAGGTGCAACTCGATGGGATTACGCTCGACGGTCGCCGCCTGAGCTCTATCGAGGGGAAGCGCCGTGAAACGCTGAAGGTAGAGCTACCTGAAAACCACATTACGCCTCACTCTAAGCTGCGAGTGTTCCTGCGGTTTGATCCGCGAGAGCGCCGCTCTTGCAGCCGAGTAACGGACCACCAGCTATGGGGAACGGTCCATGCCGATACTCACTTCAAGCTGAATCGACAGCAAATCGCCCAACTTCCCGATTTGAAACTGCTGCAGTCAGGCTATCCGTTTGCGGCTCCCCAGGATCTTTCACGCACGGCCATCGTGATGAGCGATCGACCCAGCTCAGAGGAACTGGCCCTAATGTTAAAGGTGAGTGAGCGACTGGGGCGGCTGAGCCGGGCTGAAACGGTGCGGTTATCGGTGTATTCCGTCAGCCAACTGCCAGAAACCGTGAGGGCCGAGCAACACCTGATCGGGATTGGCCTGCGCTCTGGGTTTCCGTTCCCTGAAGCGTTTGAACAGTCCGCGTTTTCTTTGCAGCAGCAGTTTGCCCGTCAGTGGGGTGAGAGCCGCGTGCAGACGCTGCCAGATGCTGAAGGTTTAGTTCAACAACAGATTTCGCCCTGGAACGATAGTCGGATACTCCTAAGTCTGACGGGCCAAACGCCAGCGGGTCTGGCCCAGGTACAGAACCTGTTCGATTCAGACTCGCTGTTCTTTCAGCTTGAGGGAGATACGGTACTGATTAGCGCGAACGAGGCAACGTCTCCCTACGATCAAAATGCCTATAATCTGGAGTTTCTCCAGCGATCGCCGCAGCGGGCAGTGTATGAGGTCAGTCGAACGCGTCGTTTGCTGTCGCTGTTAAAGGGAAATTGGCTGGTGTTGGTCCCAGGGATGATGGTGCTGTCGCTGGGGATTTATGGCATTGCCCAGTCCTATCTGCGCCGTCTGACATCCCCCGATCAGGCTAGCAGCTAAGGAGAACCACGAAAGATGATTGGCATGCGGATGGGGACTCAGGTGCGATCTCACCTCCAGGATCGCTGGCAGCGCCAGCTGGCACCCAGCATCACTCGCTGGCTCACCCAAACCCTGCCGACCTGGCTGGAGCCGGTGTTTCGCTGGTTGGGCAAGCGAGAATTGTTGGTTCTGCTGCTAGCGATGCTGATGCTGGCCATGCCGCTAGTGATGGCGCGACCCACCATTTTGCAGCAGGGGCTAGTGGCTTTGGGGTTGGTGGCCATGGGACAGTTTTTGCTGCGGTTAGAAGAAGGGCAGACAAACAGCCGTACCAGCGAATATCTCCATCTACTGCTGGTGGTGCTCAGCGGTCTAACGACGCTGCGGTACCTCTACTACCGCACCAGCTACACCATCAACTTTGACTCGGCCCTGGACCTGACGTTTTCACTGTTGCTGTATGCCGCCGAACTCTATGCGATCGCAACCCTGGTTCTGTCCTATTTCCAAACGCTGAAGATTCGCGAGCGTCGCGCGATTCCCCTGGATACCTGGCCCCAGGACCAATGGCCCAGCGTAGATATCTACATCCCGACTTACAACGAGGATGTGGATATCGTTCGCAAAACGGTGCTGGGCGCGCTCAACATCGACTATCCAGCCCCCAAAAAACAGGTTTACATCCTCGACGATGGTCGGGCGCCCAAGTACCAAGCCCGCCGTCGCACGCTACAGGCCATGTGCGCAGAGCTCGGCTGTAGCCTGCTCACCCGAGACAACAACGACCATGCCAAGGCGGGCAATATCAATACGGCGTTGGCCAAGACCCAGGGTGAGCTTGTCCTGATTTTGGATTGCGATCATATTCCCGTCCGTGGGTTTCTGCAGGAAACGGTCGGCTTTTTTTTCAACGACAATGTGGCGCTAGTACAGACGCCCCACTGGTTTTACAACCCCGATCCCTTCGAGCGCAACCTGCTCACAGGGGGCAAGATTCCGGTCGGTAACGAACTGTTCTACAAGGTACTGCAAAAAGGAAACGACTTTTGGAACGCCGCGTTTTTCTGCGGTTCGGCCGCAGTGATTCGTAGACCCTACCTGCTTGAAATCGGCGGCATCGCTACGGAGACCGTGACCGAAGATTGCCATACGTCTCTACGGCTGCATTCCCTTGGCTATCAGACCGTCTACTACGACAAGATTATGGTGGCTGGCCTAGCCCCCGAGAAATTTTCGGCCTACGTAGGTCAACAGGTGCGGTGGGCACGGGGCATGGCGCAGATTCTTCGGCTCGAAAATCCGCTGTTCAACCCTCGGCTGAAGCTACAGCTTTCCCAGCGCCTATGCTATGTGAGCGCAACCTCCCACTTTTTCTTTGGGTTCCCACGATTGATGTATGCGATCGCACCCAATCTATTCTTGCTGTTTGGTATCAACCCGGTTCAGGGCTTGGGGCTGGAAACGCTCTTTTATGCTTTACCCCACATCGTGCTATCAATGCACACCAATCACATCCCTTACAAGCACGTCCGCTTCTCTTTCTGGAACGAAATCTACGAGTTTGCCATGTCGTTTCAGGCCGGTATTGTGACCTTGCTGGCCTTAATCAACCCCAAGCTGGGTTCCTTTAACGTAACCGATAAGGGGCTGGCCGTTGAAGACCGGAACTTTGATATTGACAGCGTTCGCTACCTGGTCATCCTGGGGGCCCTCACCGGGGCGTCTCTGCTAGCGGTGCCTGTCTGGCTAGTTTTGAGCCCGGCAGATACCCAGGCCGTTTTGATCAACGCGCTTTGGTGTGGGTTCAATCTGATCCTGGTGGTAACGGCCTGTCTGGTTGCCTTTGAACAACCCCAGGTCCGCCGATCCCACCGACTACCCCGGCAGCTGACGGCGATTATCCATGACGGCGATCAGCAGTGGACAGGCACAACCCTTAATGTCAGCGAAACAGGCGGGCATATTGTGCTGGACGAATGGCCAAACATCAGCGATCGGATCCAGGTCGAACTTATCGGCGATTACGATGCTCGTGTCCTATTGAGCGCCAACGTTGTGCGGGCCATTGCTAACGATCGTCTACAAACTGAGCTAGCGGTCGACTTCATTGGGCTGTCCCAGATTCAAAAAGACGATCTTGCCGTCGTGCTCTACTCGGACGTGAGTCGATGGTATTCACAGCAGCGGAGCGAGGTCGATCACCCGCTCAAATCACTGCAGTTTATCTTCACTAGTCTCCGACGCGTCTTTAAAGAATTTCGCCCCGCCAGCGGCGTCCAGCTACGCAAGCGCGTTAACGCCGTGGCTGAACTATATTGGCAGGGCTGGGGCGGACATGTTCAAACTGCAACCATCACTGAGATTGGGTCGCAGACGATGCGCCTCGAACTATTCGGAGAGACTGAGACCGCCGTGCAGTCCCTAAAAGGGCGGCAACCCGTACTGATAGTGCGGGTTTATCGCAGCCTGCACGACCCCACGCCGCCTAATTTGCTGGCCCAGGTGGAGCGGTTGGAACTGTTGCCTCGACTGTCTCCCAATCGTCAACCCGATGACAGCCGCTATCGCGTCTCCCTAGAGATGACTTTTCTACCTGTGCTGGCGGGTGAACAAAACAGTCAGCTGCAGCCGTTAATCGATGACTTATCGAAGGTATGATTCCGCCAGTACAGAGGCGAAAACCATCTCGAAATCGATATAAGGACGGCTCTGTGGAGCCAAATATTTAGCTCATTCCCCAAGGCACTTACTGTTGATTAAACACAATGTCAAAATTGATACAGGCAGGCTAGAAAATCAGCTTCTTTTGTAATTCTGTTGTCTAGACTACATCTATCTCCGTATTCAGGGCCCTTATCCCGTGTGGCATGAGCTGGATAATGCGAACATCAATGGACACCTGAGGCCAACTCGATAAAGCGACTTTAGCTGCTCTTCGTGAAGGTCTTGAATAGGTCGATTGATATCAGGTCAAAAAATATCAGGAAAATTCGTACAGTCTTTTTCAAAGTATGATTGATCTGCATGCACTGCCAGCTGACTTTGCTACATTTGACCGAGCAAACTTCTCGATACTTCACGGAGTCTTTGTGTAGAAGCACGGACTTTGTCTGGTATTATTTAGGAAATCGTCAAATCTGCTTAGGCTATCTGCGAAACGCTCGTAATGCTTTACAGTCGTGCAATCTTGATCGGATTATCTGATTGATCTAGCTAATTGATCGAAGGGACCCCGCCTGGGGTTATCCCTGACTCTTCATCCGAGGTTGATGATCTGCTCGTGAATCGCAAGGTATAGCATTATCAAGCTGATTGATTTGGCCAAAGCGGAGAACTTTCCTGATAGTCTGACCGTCTTAATGTCAGAGTAATGAGATTGGCTAGTTGAGTACTATTTTCTCTAGGTTAAGTAGAACGAATGAAGCAGAAGCTATCTGTCCACTGTGAGTCAGTAAATCGGCGTCAGCCATAGGTTGTCTGAGGTTGGTTCATCTGCATCTGATAAGCTCTGCGTGGTTGGTCTATACGTGGGTGGTTTTATACTAAGTGAGGTTTCTTTGACTGGAGGGGTGTCCTTAGATAGCCTAACCAGAGATAGCCTAACCAGCGAGCAAGGGCCGTTCTGACCTGTAAAGCCAGAGGGCGCTCTAGCGAAGATGGACACTTTAGTACAGATGTAAGTTAGACGCTTGGTGTGCCTTGGGTATGCGTGGCATTCTGTTAGGTGAAGAGGACTTTTGGGCGAGCATTAGAGGATTGAGCTGAACCCAGCATGATGCTCTGCTGAGCGAGCATTTAGCGAAGTGAAAGCCCAATTCGTTCTGTTATAGGCAGGGCCTGAGTCCTCAGCCTGAGCCCATTGTCAGTACTCCCGAAAATATGTTTTTCAGATCCTGGACGTGGCTGTCGCTCGATTGAAAGGCGATGATGTTTTGTGCCAATTTCAAAAAAGAGGCTTTAATCGGCCAACCTATCCATCAGTATTCGTTGTCAAGGGCTAGAAAGACTAAATTAAGCCGTACTTCAACCTTGTTGATTAACCTATTTGAGTTCCTATGAACAGTCAGACTGCCGCAGGCTACGCGACCGCTCAAAAGCTTCATCCTTTGAGCCTGTTGGCTCAGCTAATCAGCCGGCGGGTCAGCGGTCATTTTAGGCTGTCAGTTGATGGGGTGATCTGGTCACTTTTTTTGACCCAGGGACGGTTAGCCTTCGCAACAAATACGGATGGGGCCTTTGATCGGTTAGACCGCCACTTGCGCCAGCTTAGTGCTGACGTACCGGGGCTGGTGAGCGCTGTTCGGGTGCAACTGCGGCTACTGTTTGATCAGTCCAGCGCTGGCAACGAAACGGTGAGCCCTGACTATCGAGCAATTTGTTGGTTGGTTGAGCAAGATCAGCTTACCCCTGAGCAGGCAGGCGAGCTAATTCGCAGTATTGCGATCGAAGTTTTAGATCCCTTCTTGGGCGTGCAGGAAGGGCATTACGAACTGTCTGAGGCGACTGATTTTACCCAATGCCCGCAGTTCTGTCAGCTTGATCTTAGACCGATTGTTGAAACCTGCCAAAAGCAGCGACGACAGCGTCTGTCACCGATGCCGAAGGCACCTGCCGCTGTCGTAGGGGCTGCGGGCCGGGCGACAACGGTCAATCGCTCTGAAGTCCGCATTGATCGTGATGCTGCGGGCACCAGTACCAGCGAGTTCAAAGGGCAAACCATCCCGGCCTACGACCCGTCTTTACACTTTCGACCAGCGGCACGGCTGCATCCGCTGGCCGATCGACCTACCGCTACAGAGCCTGCCCAGAAGACGACCTATACCATTGCCTGTATTGATGACAGCCCCACCGTCCTTGCTGCTATTCAAGAGTTTCTAGACGATAAAAGTCTGTCGGTGATTCCGATTAACGACCCGGTTAAGGCGTTAATGCAGATCATGCGCAGTAAGCCTGATCTAATTTTGCTGGATGTCACCATGCCCAACCTGGATGGCTACGAGCTGTGCTCATTGCTGCGTCGGCATCCGCGCTTTCGCAATACGCCCATCATCATGGTCACGGGCAACACAGGCTTAATTGACCGAGCTAAGGCCAAGCTGGTCAGGGCCTCCGGCTATCTGACCAAGCCCTTTAGCCAGTCCGATCTCTTGAAGATGGTCTTTATGCATTTACCCGACAGCCGGTAAGCGCCGAGTAGGCAAGATATAGGCCAGCTGCAGCCTGGTCTGGCAAGTGTGTCCTGTCGCAGGGAAACTGTTGGGCTGTGTTGTTCTCCCTCTGCTAATCGCCTTGACTGCCCTGGTTTCGTTTTCCTACCAGCCCATCCTCATTAATTGCAACTTTAGCTATGACTCCTACCCAGACGGCCACCATTTTGATTGTAGAAGACACGCCATCTGAGCTAGAGCTGATGAGCCACTACCTCAGAGAAGAAGGCTATAGCGTTATTCATGCTGTTAGCGCGCGCGAGGCGATAGACAAGGCCACTGAGCAAATTCCTAACGTCATCGTGACTGACGTGGTGATGCCCGGCATGAGTGGGTTTGAGCTTTGCCGTAGCCTGAAGCGGACGACGGAGACCGCCAAGGTTCCTGTGGTGATTTGCTCTTCTAAAAATCAGGAAATCGACCGGCTGTGGGGCATGAAGCAAGGGGCGGATGCCTACTTGACCAAGCCTTATACCCGCGATGAGCTGCTAAAGGTCGTCAAGTCTGCATTGCTCTAGTCAATCCCACCCAACCCCATCCATCTAATCCTCATTCATTCAGCCTAACTCACGCTCTGTTCCCTCTCCTCGGAGTGCCTGTGCAACCCTTTGCCCTTTCGGTATCAGCACCGACTCCCAAGCCAGCTCAGCCCTTTGTGCCGGGGGAGTCCTTCTTAAAATTTCAGCTAACGCCACAGATCACGGCCATTTTGCCCGCCCAGGTGGTGCAGGAAGCGACGGTGCTCTCGGCCCGGCGCATTACTGCCATGCCGAATATGCCTGCTTGCCTGCTGGGCCTGACGAATCGGCGGGGGCAAGTCTTTTGGGTGGCCAGTTTGGTCCGCTTGTTGGGATTGCCGCTGGCAACCCGTTATCGCCAGCAGTACAGCTTGGTCATTATTCAGGTGGGAACTTCACCCGTTGCTCTACAGGTCGATGCCATTGAGGGCATCGTCAGTTTGCCTGCCGATGCGATTCAACCGCCGCCGGTTCATACCAACAGTGCGGTGCTGCCCTATCTGCGAGGGTGCGTCGTTCACCGTAACGAAACTCTGCTGCTCCTAGACGCGGAGGCCATTTTGCAATCTTCTGAGCTGCAGTCAGCCTGAATCTTGCTTTGTGTTCAAGCTTCTATCCTGGTCATCTGCCCCGATCCGTCCTGAAATTTACCCTCATTCGACCTAAGGAAACGCCATGACGCTAGATGTTCGACCTTCACGCCCAGGCGAGGCCGTCAATAACGGGAAAAGCGACGATACCCGCGAATTACCGGCGGTTAGTGCCAGTGGCAGCGAGATCGTAACCGATGGGGGCACCCGTCCGATGACCTACCGGGGGGTGCGGTACATAAAAGATAGTGAGGCTCGCTACGCACCCGATAAGGTCAAGCCCACTCGTCGCAGCCGATTGCCGATCTTGCAGTGGTTCTACGACTTGCCTGTACGGAATAAACAGGTGATGGGCCTGGTGACCTCAGAGGTGATCTCGGTCTTAGGACTCGTGGGCGTGGGCTCATTCCTGATTATTTCGTCTGGGCGAGCGCAGCTGCGGCAGCAGGCCAGGGCAGAGCTAGCGGTGACCACCATCGAGTACGACATCAAGATCAATCAGATGGGATTTGGCTTTCGGGGCCAATCGGATAATGCGGCGATTGTCAGTGCAGCGCAGACCGCTGCGGCCGGATTTGTGCCCACCGAACGCCAGGTCAATGCCGTCATAGATGTCCTGCAGAACGAGATCGAAGCGCGCAATATCGAATATGCGACGCTGGTTGGATCAGATGGCACGATTATTGCGAATGCCAACACCGATCGGCGAGGAGAAGTCTTTGATCCGAATGGCCTGGTCTCGAAGGTTTTCAGGAGTGGTGAGCAGATCAAAGTCAGTACGATTGTCGCCTGGGAGGAGCTACAGAAGGAAAATCCGCCCTTGCCTAATGGCGTGAACGATGAGGATGCGCTGATTCGGTATACGGTGACGCCCGTCTACGATGAGGCTGACGAGTCGCTGATCGGGGCACTCGTATCAGGCGACATTGTCAACGGCAAGCTTCCCATTGTGGAAGAGACGGTCAGTGCTTATGATTCGGGCTATGCAGCGGTTTATCTGAAAGACTTAGACGGGCAGTGGCAGCTCGCCACCTCTGCCGGCTGGGATGAGGGTGAGAATTCGCTAGAGACCTTTGAGCCCCTAGATGACCTGACGCTCTTGGATGAGGCCGTTGCTGCGGATGGTCAGATCATCACCCGTCGGTTGGTTGGGCAGATAGGCGAAGACGAAGGCAGTGCCTACACGATGGCGACTCGAACCATCACGAACAACCAGGATGAGCCGGTTGCCGTCCTGATTCGGGGGTCGTCTGAGCGCAATTTGGAGCAGCTGATTAGCAAGAGTCTGCAGCTGCAGTTTGCGATCGCAGCCCTGGCTTTATTGGTTGACATCATCCTGGCCCAGCTACTGGGCCGCTCGATCGTCAGCCCGCTCAAGCGGCTGCAGCGGGCTACAGAAGCCTTTGCTGCCGGGGATCGTCGGGTCCGCGCTGAGGTTTACTCTCGCGATGAAGTGGGTCAGGTGGCCACCGCCTTTAACGAACTGGCCAACACGATGGCCCAGTCCGAAGCGTCGCTGATTGACCAGTCCGAAACCCAGACGCAGTCCGCTCAGCGGGCTCGTCTGCTGGCAGACCTGACCAGTCGCATCCGTCAGACGCTAGAGGTTGACCAGGTGCTGAGCACTTCGGTAGACGGGGTGCGTGAGGTTCTGGATGTGGATCGGGTGGTGATCTACCGATTCAATGCCGATTTTCAGAGTGGCACGATCACGGCGGAATCGGTGGGTCGAGGCTGGCTGCGGTCAAAGGGGCAAACCGTAGCCGATCCGCTGACGCCTGAAACGATTGCGCGGTTTAAGACTGGCCAGGTTTCCTACGTCGAAGATGTGGAGACGGCTGATCTGACCGACTGTCACTGCAGCATTCTGCGAGAGCTGGAGGTTAAGGCCAACATGGTGGCGCCCATCTTGGTGGGCGAAGAGCTGGTGGGTTTGGTCTGTGCCCACCAGTGCAGCGGTTCGCGCCGCTGGACGCAGGAAGAGCTGGACCTGATGCAGCAGCTGTCTACCCAGATCGGGTATGCCCTGGGGCAGGCAACGCTACTGCAGCAGCAACAGCAGACCGCCCGCCGGGAGCGGCAGCTGGCCAGTCTAATCACCCGCATGCGTGAGTCGCTGGATCGCGAAAAGATTTTCCGAACCGTTGTTCAGGAGACGCGAACGGCCCTGGCAACCGATCGGGTGGTGGTTTTCCTGTTTGATAACGAGTGGAAAGGGACCATCACCGCTGAGTCGGTCGATAGTGACTGGCCCGCTGCTCTGGGGGCTCAAATTAAAGATCCCTGCTTTGCTGAACGTTATGTGGAGCAGTACCGTCAGGGCCGGGTACAAAAGACCCCTGATATTTTCAATGCGGGCCTGACTGACTGCCACCTCAACCAGCTCAATCCCTTCAAGGTGCGGGCCAATCTGGTGGCGCCGATTCTTGCCGACGACCAGCTGCTCGGTTTGCTGATTGCCCACGAGTGCAAGGGTTCCCGATACTGGACCGACCTAGATGTGAATTTCTTCCAGCAGGCGGCGACCCAGCTGGGCTTTGCGCTGGAGCAGGTTGACCTGTTTAACCAGAGGGAGCAGGCTCGGCTTGAAGCGGAAGCCCTGTCTGAAGAACGTCGGCAGCGTCAGGAAACGCTGCAGCTCCAGCTGCTCAATCTGTTAGAAGACGTCGAAGGGGCTTCGGAAGGTGACCTAACGGTCCGGGCCGATGTGACGACGGGTGAAATTGGCACGGTTGCCGACTTCTTTAACTCGATTGTGGAAAACCTGCGCCAGATTGTGACCCAGGTGAAGGACTCGGCCCAACGTGTGAATACTGCCCTGGGCGATAACGAAACTGCGATTCGAACCCTGACTCAGGATGCGCAGCAGCAGGCTAATCAGACGACGCAAACGCTGACCTCGGTCGAGGCCATGACCCAGTCGATTACCCAGGTCGCTGACCAGGCACAGCAGGCGGCAGCAGTTGCCAAGACGGCCTCAGAGACGGCGGCAGATGGCGGTAGTGCCATGGATTTAACCGTGCAGAATATCCTGAGCCTGCGATCCACGGTCGGCGAGACGGCCAAGAAAGTGAAGCGACTGGGTGAGTCGTCCCAGCAGATTTCTAAGGTCGTTTCCCTGATTAACCAGATTGCGATGCAGACTAACCTGCTGGCGATCAACGCCGGTATTGAGGCGGCCCGCGCTGGTGAAGAGGGTCAGGGCTTTGCGGCAGTGGCCGAAGAAGTCACCGAGCTAGCCGCCCGCTCCTCGGCGGCGACCCAGGAAATTGAGCGCATTGTTGAGAATATTCAGCGCGAGACCTCAGACGTGGTTGAGGCAATCGAGTCCAGTACGGCCCAGGTGGTCGAGG
This sequence comes from Cyanobacteria bacterium J06648_16, assembly GCA_039817185.1. GTDB lineage: Bacteria > Cyanobacteriota > Cyanobacteriia > Phormidesmidales > Phormidesmidaceae > CAWUKV01. The sequence goes on from JBCBWI010000025.1 coordinate 60,719, forward strand.
GGACTCAGCAGGTTGAAGCCGCCAAGCACAGTCTGTTTCAAATCCTAGAGGTTTCTCAGCAAATTGATGCGCTGGCCCAAACCATTTCTGAGGCGACGGTCTCTCAGGTCGATACGGCCCAGCAGGTGTCATCGCTGATGCAGGAGATTGCTGCTGTATCCGAGCGGACATCAGGCTCCTCGCACGAGCTGTCGGAGGCGCTGCAGCAGACAGTTGAAGTAGCGCAGGAGCTGGAGTCATCGATGGCGACCTTCCGGGTGAGCTGAGGGAATCAGGGTCAAGCAGGGCGAGAGGAGACCGAGATTAGACCGGACAAACTGAGACTTACGGTGGCAGAGGCGGCATGGTAGACAAGGAAGTTGAAATCAAGCTCCAGTTTCTAGACGAGGCAGAGGACTATCTCAATACGCTAGAGTCGACGCTGTTGGGCGTGTCCGAGCGGGGACTTGCGCTGGAGGCTGCCAACGCTGCGCTCAGAGCAGCCCACTCGATCAAGGGCGGCGCGGCGCTGATGGGCTACGGTCGGGTAAGTGAACTGGCCCACCGCCTGGAAGAGTCCTTTAAGGTACTGAAGTCGAGGCAGAGCGAGCAGTCGGTGGACGCGGATCTGGAGCGTCTATTGCTTGCAGCGGTAGATGCAGTTCGGCAGGTAATCGGGTGCGATCGCACCCAATTACCACCCGATCCCGACTGGCTAAAAGCCCAGGTAACCCCCTTATTTGACCAGCTTTACGATCAGCTGGGTGAGGCCGACCCCGAGGATGCCAGTGCCATGCTGTCGAGCGATGACAGCCAAGACATCATCCCCGTTTTGTTTGAAACTGAGGTTGAAGGCTGTCTGGTTCGGCTAGAAACAGCTTTACAAACCGGCAATCCCCAACTGCGCGAAGAAGTCGATATCCTTTCGCAAGAGCTGGGCGGGCTGGGCGAAATGCTCCAGATGGGAGACTTTTATCAGCTGTGTCGCTCGGTCGAGGTCGCTATCCGTCAGGCCACAGCTGAGCAGGTCAGCGAAGTCGCTCAGCTAGCGCTCGATCACTGGCGGCAGGCGCAACGCAGTGTTCTTGAGCCTAGCGTCGAATCGATGCCGAATCGGCTGACTGGTCTCAGTTTCGAAATTCCTGAGGTTGAGGTCGCCGAATCCTTCGACAGTCTGGCAGACCTGCCGCTAGACAGCGATGATGAGATTCCTGAAGAGACAAGTCTTGTCGATCTAGCCGATGAAACCTTCGAGGATTTGGCTGTCGTCGAGGAGATTTCCCCATCGTCGGACGCCATTGAGGTTGTGACCGCTGATGCGGTTGTTCCCAATGAAACTTTTAGCCACACGGCAACCGAGGCTGATGCGGATGCCGCTGGCTCGACAGGGACTGGCGTGGCCGACGTGCCGGCTTCCTACAGCGCCGAGGTTACGCCGACTGTGCGGCTAGAGAACGCTGATTTTGATGCGGTGGCCGCTGTTTTTGAACAGTTTGACGAGCCAGAACCCTCTCCACAGCCCCCGTCCGAACAGTCCTCCTCGACAAGGCCCTCTTCTCCGAAGTCCCCCTCTACAAAACAAACGGGGCAGACCGAGTTTCGTTTTTCGCAGACGCCCACGGTGGAACTGCCGGAAGACGATCAGGACGCGACGGTACGGGTTTCTGTCAAACAGCTCAATGCGCTGAATGATTACTTTGGAGAGCTGACCACTGAGCGCCACCAGCTGGATGCTGAAACTAAGCGGCTCCGCGACCTGGCTGCGCTGCTGCAGCAGCGCCTGCAGATTATGCGAGACATCAACGGGGAGCTAAGGGATGCCTACGACAAGACGAGTACCGATGTTAGTGGCGTCTTTGATCAGGGGGCTACCCCTTTGTTACCCGCCGCTACCGAGACAGTCTCCTCTGTTTGGGCAGATTCAGCCGTCACCAGCCGGGGCTTTGACTCGTTAGAGTTTGACCAGTACAACGCCCACCACATCTCTTTTCGAGACATGATGGAAAGCGTAGTACAGCTGCAGGAAGTGGCCGATGATATTGAGCTGAGCGTTGACACGACCGAGCAGACTGCCCGCAATCTTCATCGGACCTCGCGACAGCTACAGCGCAACCTCAACCAGCTACGGATGCGACCCCTTGCTGATGTGATCGATCGCTTCCCCCGCGCACTTCGAGAGCTGTCTCTGGAGTATGGCAAGCCGGTCGAGCTGGTTGTTGAGGGCGACAGCACGCTGGTTGACCGTAACGTCCTGGAAGCGCTAAACGATCCGCTCATGCACCTGGTTCGCAATGCGTTTGATCACGGCATCGAACCGCCGAACGCTCGGGTTGCCCAGGGCAAGCCCGAACAGGGGACCATCACAATTCGCGCCCAGCATCGCAGCAACCGGACGCTGATTACGCTAAGCGACGACGGGAACGGCATCGATCTAGAGCGGATTCGCGATCGCGCTCGGGCGATGGGGCTAGACGAGATTTTGCTCAGCAACGCTAGCGAGGCCGACCTACTCTCACTCATTTTTGAGCCGGGTTTTAGTACCGCTGACCAGGTGACGACGCTCTCGGGTCGGGGCGTTGGCATGGATGTCGTCCGCAACAATCTGAAACAGATTCGAGGCGACATCAGCGTTTCAACCCAAGCGGGGGAAGGGACTACGTTTACCATCTCGGTTCCCTACACGCTGTCGGTGACGCGGGTACTGCTGGCCGAGAGCAACCGTATGCCGTTAGCCTTCCCGACCGACAATATTGAAGGCGTAACCGTGCTATCTCCCGAGGCCCGCTACGAGCAGGATGGGTTAGAGATGTTTCGGTGGAACAATCAGCCCGCTCGCCTGGTTAATCTGTCGCGCTGGCTAGCTTTCAACTGCCCTCGCCAGATTGACGGGCTCGAAAACACGCCCAACATTACCGTACCGAGCGTGCTGATCTTTAACTACAACGGGCAGCTGTATGGTCTGCAGATCGATCGATCATGGGGCGAACAAGAGGTCGCGGTCCGCCGGATTCAGGGCAACATTGCCCTGCCCGCTGGCTTTAGCAACTGCACCATCTTGGGCGATGGTCAGGTAGTGCCTCTGGTTAACGTGCCGGACCTGGTTCGCTGGATTCTCAGCTGCGAAGGCTCGAATATTCGCTCTGCTGCGTCGCTCTATGCGAATCCGTTACTGACGGGTGACCTGAGCCAGCTACAGCCAGTTTTACCTGGGCAGGAGCAGGCAACGGTTCTGGTGATTGACGACTCGGTCAATGTGCGGCGGCTGCTGGCGCTGACCCTCGAAAAGCAGGGCTACCGGGTGGCCCAGGCGAAAGACGGGCTCGACGCGCTCGAAAAGCTTGACTCAGGATTAACTGTACAGGCCGTCGTCTGCGATATTGAGATGCCGCGGCTTGACGGCTACGGATTTTTGGCGAAGCTGCGGGCTAGCCAGAGCTACGGCCAGCTGCCGGTGACCATGCTGACCTCACGAACTAGCGAAAAGCACCGTAAGCTGGCGATGAAGCTGGGGGCCGATGCTTACTTTTCTAAGCCCTATCGCGAACAGGCTTTGCTTAAGACGCTAGAAAACGCGGTGCGACCCGCTATGGTGAGGTAGTCGCTTCGAGTAATTCTGCATGATTCGCGTGACCATTAAGCTGTTTGCTGCCTACCAGGATGCCTACGGTCAGCCCGAGCTATCGCTGACCATGCCGGAGGGGACAACGGTTGGGCAGGCGTGCGATCGCATCTGTCGCGAACACCCCGAACTCGAGCGATGGCGATCCGTTACGCGCTTTGGCGTCAACCTACAGTTTGTCCCTGCTGATACACCCCTCCAATCCGGCGATGAGGTCGTGCTGATTCCTCCGGTCAGCGGTGGCTGAGTGAGCATCGGACCAGCCAAGCTTGGAACTCAGCGGCCAATCTCAGAAATCAGCGAGTGGGCATCTAGGATACTTGCAGCCTTAAAGATAGATATAAATCTATAGGTTAAATAGTCTTTTGCTGGGATTCGCAGATGACAAAGTTTCTGACGGTTAGCGCTTGAGGCCGAGTGTCCACCGTGAACAGATCGCTCTGACGCTTGTTTTTCAGTATTTTCTAAATACCCGACTGTTTTAGTCGGGTATGTTTGACCCTGTTTTCTGGCGCGTGCTACCATCCGACAAAGTTTCGGCACGCAACCCATGACCCAAGCAATTGATCGGCCCCTCTCCCTTAGCACGACGTCTGCCACCTTTACTGAGCTGCGGTGTAAAGAGTGCGGCACGACCTACGATTTGGGTGCTAAGCATGTTTGCGAAGAGTGTTTCGGTCCGCTAGAGGTCAACTACGACTACGAGGCTATCCGTCGTCAGGTTTCGCGCGAAAGCATTCAGGCGGGTCCCCACTCGATCTGGCGCTACAAGGCGTTTTTGCCGGTAGCCACCGATACCCCCATTGATGTGGGCACGGGAATGACGCCGTTGCTCAAGGCCAATCGTCTGGCTCGCCGCTTGGGTCTCAAGGATCTGTACATCAAGAACGATGCGGTCAATATGCCGACCCTGAGCTTCAAAGACCGGGTGGTGTCAGTGGCGCTGACGCGGGCTCAGGAGCTGGGCTTCTCGACCGTATCCTGTGCGAGTACGGGAAATCTGGCGAATTCTACAGCTGCGATCGCAGCCCACGCGGGTCTAGAGTGCTGCGTCTTCATCCCTGCCGATCTTGAGGCCGGGAAGATCCTGGGCACGCTGATTTACGACCCGACCCTGATGGCTGTCGAGGGCAATTACGATCAGGTCAATCGCCTTTGTTCTGAAGTGGCTAACACCCATGGTTGGGGCTTCGTCAACATCAATCTGCGCCCGTACTATTCCGAAGGCTCTAAGACACTGGGCTTCGAAGTGGCTGAACAGCTTGGCTGGCAGCTACCCGATCACATTGTTGCACCGCTGGCTTCGGGCTCGCTATTTGGCAAGATCTACAAAGGCTTCAACGAGTTTGTCAAAGTGGGTCTGGTGGATGAGAAGCCCGTTCGCTTCAGCGGCGCCCAGGCCGAAGGCTGCTCCCCCATTTACGAGGCGTTCAAAGCAGGCCGCGACTTCATTAAGCCCGTTAAGCCCAACACCATCGCCAAGTCCATTGCCATTGGTAACCCGGCTGATGGCATCTATGCAGTTGAGATTGCCAAGAAGACGAACGGCAATATTGAAGCGGTGACCGATGCAGAGATTGTCGAAGGGATGAAGCTGTTAGCTGAGACCGAAGGCATCTTTACAGAGACCGCAGGCGGCACCACCATCGCCGTGCTGAAAAAGCTAGTCGAAGCAGGCAAAATTAACCCTGACGAAACGACCGTCGCCTACATCACTGGCAACGGCCTTAAAACTCAAGAAGCGGTACAGGGCTACATCGGCGAGCCCCTGACGATTGAGCCCAAGCTCGATAGCTTTGAGCGTGCCTGGGAGCGGGCCAACACGCTGAACCGCTTGGAGTGGCAGCAAACACTTGTTTAATTCACGTTTCGTTATTGTCTAGCGGGTGGGCATTGCCCGCCTGAACTTCTGTCTCTTTTTCCCCTTTTAGAACATGGCTGTTAAAGTTCTCGTCCCCACCCCTCTGCAAAAATTCACCAACAACGAAGCAACGGTTGAGACCGATGCGAATAATATTGTTGGGCTATTAGATTCTTTAGAGTCCAGTTTTCCGGGAATAAAAGCCCGCCTATGTGACGATAAGGGCGAGCTGCGTCGGTTTGTCAATTTCTACGTCAACAGCGAAGATATTCGCTTTTTAGACGGTAAAGAGACTGCGCTAAAAGACGGCGACGAGGTCAGCATCGTACCCGCAGTTGCAGGCGGCTGACCCCTCTCATCAGCAGGCTAGAATAGCCTAATCATGCTTGAGTCTATCCATGGTTATCAGCGCCCAAAAGCTTACCCTTGATGAGTATCTGGCCTACGACGACGGTACGAACGCTCGGTACGAGTTGGTCGATGGTGAGCTGCTACCGATGAGTTTGGGCACGGGTAAGCACACCGCGATCATTCGTCTGTTAAGCAAGCGACTGGATCAGGCAATTGAAGAACTGGGTCAAGATTGGGTCGCGGTACCGGTAATGGTTGGAGTCCGCTCCCCGAGAGGGACGCGATGGGATACGGTCCGCATTCCTGATATCACTGTGCTGCCAGCGACTCAGCTGAAGGCACTGGAAAATCGCGAGTGCGTCATTGACCTACATGAGCCGCCGCCGTTGATGGTGGTAGAAGTGGTGAGTGAATCGACTAAAAGCACGGATTACCGGGCAAAGTGGGTGGAGTATGCCGCGCTTGACATTTCTGAATATTGGATTGTTGACCCGTTGGATAGTTGTGTAACGGTTTGCGTCTTGGAAGAAGGCAGATATCGAGACGTTGTACTTCGTCCTCAGGGAGAAGTTGAGTCACCTCTCCTTCCTGGCTTAAAGTTGACAGCAGAACAAGTCTTGACTGCGTGATCTTCGTAATCGAAGGCAAAGGATAGGGGCTGATCGGCTATTGCTTGTTTTGGTGATTTATTTCTGTCGTCACTCCTTGCTGACAGGCAACGCCTCTGTTCATAGCTGCCTCAGGACTGTCTTCTAAGGGGATACGTAGCACTTTCGTTAACGTTTTAATTCGATAATCTAGAAATAGTGCCGTTCTGCATCCGCCATGTCTGCCCCCCATCCATTTCAACGTCTGCTAGCTTACACACGCAAGTATCGCCGTCAGTTGTGGCTGGCTAGCCTGTGCTCGGTTCTAAATAAAGTATTCGACCTGGCACCGCCGGTCTTGATTGGCCTGGCAGTCGATATCGCTGTCAAGCAAGAAGACTCGCTGATTGCGGCTTGGGGCGTTGAAGGCATTCGAGCGCAATATATTGTGCTGTCGGTGCTGACGTTTTTGCTGTGGATGGGGGAGTCGGTGTTTCAGTATGCCTATGATTGTCTGTGGCGAAACCTGGCCCAGACGATCGAGCATGACCTGCGTCTCGATGCCTATTCGCATATTCAGTCGCTGGAGATGGCCTACTTTGAGAACCGTAGTACGGGTGGGCTGATGTCCATTCTCAATGATGATATCAACCAGCTAGAGCGGTTTCTTGATCACGGGGCGAATGAGGTCCTGCAGGTGACGACCACCATCATTCTGGTGGGTGGGGCCTTTGTGGTCATGGCGCCGGGCATGGCCTGGATGACGATTCTACCGATGCCGTTCATCGTGTGGGGTGCGATCGCATTTCAAAAGTTCCTCGCACCGCGCTATGCCGAAGTGCGCGAGCGCGTCAGCCTACTCAACGGCCACTTGTCAAACAACCTCAGCGGCATCGCCACCATCAAAAGCTACACGGCAGAGGCCTACGAAATCGAGCGCATCCGCCAGGATAGCGATGCCTATCGCGAAAGCAACCGCAAGGCGATTCGCTTTAGCGCTGCATTCATTCCGCTGATTCGAATTTTGATTTTGGTTGCCTTTACAGCCGTTCTACTGTTTGGCGGGCTAGCCGCGGTTGCGGGCACGCTGGCCGTGGGGACCTATAGCGTCCTTGTTTTTCTCACCCAGCGCCTACTCTGGCCGCTAACGCGCCTGGGACAAACGCTAGACGAGTACCAGAGGGCAATGGCCTCGACCCACCGGGTAATGAACCTGTTAGATACGCCGGTGGTGATTCATCCCGGCAGTCATCGGCTGCCCGTTAGCAACGTCCAGGGCGAAATTGTCTTTAAGGACATCACTTTCGCCTACGCAGAGCGAGAGCCGGTCGTGCAGAACCTAACGCTGAAGATTCCCGCTCGGCAGAACATTGCTATTGTCGGGGCAACGGGCTCGGGCAAGAGTACGCTGGTGAAGCTGCTGCTGCGATTTTACGAGGTGGAGTCCGGGCAGATTACCCTGGATGGGATTGACCTTAAAGACCTAAACCTGATGGACCTGCGGGGAGCCATCGGTCTGGTCAGCCAGGATGTATTTCTCTTTCATGGGACAGTGGCCGAAAATATCGCCTACGGGACATTCAACGCAACCGAAAGAGAAATTCGCATGGCCGCGCAGATGGCGGAGGCGGACGAGTTCATCGACCGACTGCCCCAGGGCTACGACACCATCGTGGGTGAGCGTGGTCAGAAGCTGTCGGGCGGTCAGCGCCAGCGACTGGCAATTGCGCGGGCCATTCTAAAGAATCCCCCGATTCTGGTGCTGGATGAGGCGACCTCGGCGGTGGATAACGAGACCGAGGCGGCCATTCAGAAATCGTTGGAGAAGATTACGAAAAATCGCACCACGATTGCCATTGCCCATCGACTGAGTACGGTGCGGAATTGCGATCGCATTTATGTAATGGACCAGGGCAAGCTGGTCGAGTGGGGTACCCACGAAGAACTGATCGACCGCGATAGCCTCTATGCCGCGCTTTGGAAGGTGCAAACTGGCGATAAGACAGCGCTGGTGATGTAAGTAGGTTGACCTAATTAAAGGTAAGACGCCAAGGTTCTGTCTTTAGGAGATAGAAGGCAGAAGATAGGAGGCTT